>DATNBL010000022.1:0-14929 GCA_035571935.1 Pseudolabrys sp. | reverse complement strand
GAGTAAGGTGTTCGACATGACCGCCGGCGCCGAACGCATCTGGCGGGCCTGCGGCGAGGCGATCCTGTCGGCGACGCTGCTCGTCTTCCTGTTCGCCTATCTCAACCTGTCGCGCTGGCACGTGCGCTATGCGCACATAACGATCGCCTGGCTCGCTGCGCTCGCTGCGCTCATCGCCGTCGCGGTCTTCGATCCGGCGGTGGCCTCCGGCATTGCGCGGCTGTCGCTCCTGCTCATCGCCGTCGCGGGGCTCGCGCTGGTCGTCTACCTGTCGACGCACGGCTTCGACCGCGCCGTGCTCCTGATCCCGACCTGGCTCCTGCTCGTCGTGTGGACCTTCGCCGCCGGACTCTGCGTCACCGGCGTCGTCACCAACGACATCATTGGCCCGGCGCTGCTCGGCGGCCTCGTGCTGATCGTGATGCTGATCGGCTTCACGGTGATGCAGCACGCCTTTGCCGGCGGTATCACGCACGGCATCGTCTCCGACGTGGAGCGCCGCGCGCTCGCCCTGACCGGGGCCGGCGACCTGATCTGGGACTGGGACGTCTCCGCCGACAAGGTCTACACCAGCCCCGAAACCGAGCACCTCCTCGGCCTGAAGCGCGGCACGCTCGAGGGCGCCGCCGCCGCCTGGCTCGACGTGCTGCATCCGCTCGACCGCGACCGCTTCCGCGCCGCGCTCGACAATGCGTTGGAGCAGCGCCGCGGCCGCCTGCACCAGGATTTCCGCCTGCGCGCCGCCGACGGCCACTACGTGTGGCTGTCGCTGAAGGCGCGACCGGTGGTCGGCTCCGACGGCGAGGTCGTGCGCCTCGTCGGCACGTTGACCGACGTCACGGACTTCAAGAATTCGGAAGAGCGGCTGCTGTTCGACGCGGTGCACGACAATCTCACCGGCCTGCCGAATCGCGAATTGTTCATCGACCGTATGGAGTCGACCTTTGCCTTCGCCAAGTCCGACCCCAACCTGAAGCCGTCGGTCATCGTCATCGACGTCGACCGCTTCAAGCAGGTCAACGACTCGGTCGGCATGGCAGTCGGAGATTCGATCCTGCTGACCATTGCGCGCCGCCTGTCGCGGCTCTTGAAGCCGCAGGACACAATGGCGCGACTATCGGGCGACCAGTTTGCGCTGATCCTGATGTCGGAGCGGGAATCGACGCGCGTCGTCGGCTTCGCCGAGACCATGCGTCGCGCGCTGCGTGCGCCGATCGCCTTCAACGATCGCGAGATATTCCTGACGGCCTCGATCGGCCTGGTGCTGGCCGATCACGAATCCCTGCGACCGGAGGAAGTGCTCAAGGACGCCGAACTCGCGATGTACCACGCCAAGCGCATCGGCGGTGACCGCATCGAGATCTTCAAGCCGGCCATGCGCTCGCGCAAGACCGACCGCCTGACGATCGAGTCCGAACTGCGCCGCGCGATCGAGCGCGAGGAAATCAAGGTCATGTACCAGCCGATTGTGCGGCTGGAGGATCGTGCCATTGCCGGCTTCGAGGCGCTGGCGCGCTGGGAGCATCCCAAGCTCGGCCGCCTCTCGCCGGTCGAGTTCATCTCGATCGCGGAGGAGATCGGGTTGATCGTCGACCTCGGCCTGTTCGTGCTCGACCGTACCGCGCGCCAGCTCGCGAGCTGGCAGGCGGCCAATCGCTCGCATGAGCCGCTGTTCGCCAGCGTCAACGTCTCGTCTCGCCAGTTGCTGCGCCACGACCTCATCCAGGATCTGCGCGGCGTGCTCGGCCGCACCGCACTGGCGCGCGGCTCGCTCAAGCTGGAGATCACCGAATCGCTGGTGATGGAGAATCCTGAGCACGCGGCGCAGATGCTCGCGCGCATCAAGGAGCTCGGCGCCGGTCTGTCGCTCGACGACTTCGGCACCGGCCATTCTTCGCTCGCCTATCTGCAGCGCTTCCCGTTCGACACCATCAAGATCGACCAGTCGTTCGTGCGCACCACCGCGCGCGGCACGCGTCCGGTGATCTTGCGGTCGATCATCGCGCTGGCGCACGATCTCGGCATGGACGTCGTGGCGGAAGGCGCGGAGACGGATTCCGACGCGGTCGAGCTCTATCACCTCGGCTGCGAATTCGCGCAGGGCTACGCCTTCGGCGAGCCGATGACGGCCGACGCCGCCCACGACCTGCTGGCCGACAAGCCGGCGGCGCGGCCCAGGGTGCTGAAAATTGCGTCGGAATAAATAACAACCTTGCGTTGTAGGGCGATTTAGCCCATCCTGCGCCCCTCACGCGAGGGAGGGGCTCATGACCGCGTTGAAATCCCTGCTGATTGCCGCCGCGCTGGCCGCGGTCGCCCTGAGCGTCGAGGCGCAGACGCCGCCGCTGGGCAAGCCGATCTTCTGCGACGGCACCTATGCCCTGTGCATCAAGGCGCTGTGCGAGCCGATCGCCGAGAAGAACGGCGCGGTTAAATACGCCAACTGTTCCTGCGACGTGCGCGAGGGCTGGTCGATGAGCCCGTATCAATGCGGCGCGCGCGAGCCGGTCGTGCGCAACGGGCGCACCTACATGATCTCGACCTATTCCAACCTCTACAACGCCACCAACCAGACCATGAGCTGCAGCTACTCGGGCCAACAGTGGGCCTGGTGCTACGGCGCGCCTTGCGTGGTCGACCGCGCCGATCCGAGCAAGACGACCTGCAAGTGCCCGGTCTACACCGGCGCCATGTATACGCTCGGCGGCCAGTGCGGCTCGGATCACGGCGGCTGCGACAGCATGTGGTCGGCGGCGGCGCCGAAGGCGGACATGGCAGCCAACGCGACCTTCGCGGCCTACATGAAGCGGAACGGCTATCCGCACAACGGACCGGCCGCGATGTGCCCGGCGACCTCGACGAATTGAGCGGATGGCGCGGAGCGCGCGACCGCAAGGTCACGCGTGGCCGGCCTCGTTCGACAGCATGCCGAGGTCGATGCCAAGCTTGCGCAGCGCGCGCTCGTATTTGCGCTCGACGTCCTTGCCGAAGATCAGCTCCTGGTCGGCGGCGCAGTGCAGCCACCCGTTCTGCTGAATCTCCTGCTCGAGCTGGCCCGGCGCCCAGCCGGCATAACCGAGCGCCAGAATGGCGTCGTGCGGCCCGGTGCCGCGCGCGATCGCCTTGAGGATGTCGAGCGTCGCGGTGAGGCAGATGCCCTCGTCGATCGGCAGCGTCGAGTTCTCGATGAAGAAATCGGCCGAATGCAGCACGAAGCCGCGGCCGGTCTCGACCGGGCCGCCCTTGAGCACCTTGACGGTCTCGGCCGACACCGGCAGCTGAATGCGCTCAGCCGCCGGAATGACCTCGAGCTGCACGAGGAGATCGGGGAATTTGATATTCTGCGCCGGCTGGTTGACGACGATGCCCATGGCGCCTTCGGGCGAATGCGCACAGACATAGATGACGGCGCGCGCGAACCGCTCGTCGGACATTGCCGGCATCGCGATCAGGATCTGCCCGTCGAGGAAGCTGCGGCTGGGCTTGGTATCGCCGGATTTGCGCGCCGTTTTCATGGGTGAAAGGTTATCCGATAGACCTGCCTTTGCAAACGACGCTTCGCCGCAAAGGTTCAATCGGCGCACGCCTTTTCAGGCGATGACGAACATCAAACGTCGCAATTGCGGCAAAACCGCCCCAATCCTTCACCCGTGGCTCACGATGATTTCAGTGGCGTCGCAGGACGTTACCGGTTACGAGCCGGACATGATGATGCCGCCCCGCCCGCTACGCCTCGCCGCCCTTGCCGCAGTCACAATTGTCACCGCGGCAACCGCGCACGCCGAGGACGCCTCGCCCTGGAGCAACGACGCCCGCTCCTCGATTCGGCTGATCGCCGGATCCAATGTGAGCGGGGATGCGCCGCTGCGCGCCGGGATCGAGATGAAACTCACCGCCGGCTGGCACACCTATTGGCGCTATCCGGGCGATTCCGGCGTGCCGCCGCGCTTCGATTTTTCCGGCTCCGGCAATCTCAAGAGCGCGAAGGTGCTCTACCCGGCACCGCAATTGCACAGCGATGAGACCGGCCAGACCATCGGCTACGAGAATAGCGTCGTCTTCCCCGTCGAGGTGACGCCGAAGGACGCCGGCAAGCCGGTCGATCTCAAGCTGAAGATCGATTACGCGGTGTGCGAGAAGTTGTGCGTGCCGGCCGAAGGCAGCGCCCGCCTTGCTCTCGCGCCGGGCACGAGCGGCGAGGATGCCGCGGTCAAGGCCGCGTTCGCCCGTGTGCCGCAGCGTGTCGATGCCGCGAAGGCCGGCCTCACCGTCACGCGTGCAAGCGGCGGCGCCAAGGCCGGGGAGAAGCCGCTGGTCATGGTCGACCTGCCCGCGCCGGCGAACACGCCGGTGACGCTCTTCGTCGAGGGACCGACGCCCGACTGGGCGCTGCCGATCCCGAAGCCGGCGCAGGGCGCGCCGGCCGGCCGCCGCCATTTCTCGTTCGTGCTCGACGGCCTGCCGCCCGGTGCCGATCCCAGCAAGGGGCCCTTCGTCCTCACCTTCACGGTCGAGGAAGGCCAGCGCGCCTACGAGGTTACGGCCCACCTCGACTAAACGCGGCCGAGGGCGTAAGTACCCGCTCCGGAGAAACGCGCGTAAACATCGTTATGAGGAGCCCCCATGCCCATTAAAGTCGGCGACAAATTGCCCAACGTCACCTTCCGCGTCATGACCTCGGAAGGCCCGAAGCCGAAGACGACCGACGACGTGTTCAAAGGCAAGAAGGTCGCCCTGTTCGCGGTGCCCGGCGCCTTCACGCCGACCTGCTCGAACCTGCACATGCCGAGCTTCCTCAACAATCTCGACGGCTTCAAGAAGAAGGGCGTCGACACCGTCGCGGTCGTCTCCGTCAACGACGCCTTCGTCATGAAGAAGTGGGCGGAAGCCAGCGGCGGCGACGGCAAGATCGACTTCCTCGCCGACGGCAGCGCCGACTTCGCCAAGGGCGTTGATATGGTGCTCGATGCGTCGGCCAACGGGCTCGGCCTCCGCTCCAAGCGCTACTCGATGCTGGTCGAGGACGGCGTGGTGAAGAAGCTCAACATCGAGGAAGCGCCGGGCAAGTGCGACGTCTCCGGCGGCCAGGCGCTGCTCGGGCAGATCTGAGCTGATCTGCAGCACCAGACACTGTCATGGCCGGGCATAGCCCGTCGTAAGACGGGCGTGAACGCCCTTATGTCCCGGCCATGTCGCTTAGGGAGGCATGTGCCTTCCTGATCGAGGTCACCGGGACAAGCCCGGTGACGGCAAGCTATTTCGACATCGCCCCCTTCGCTCCGGCGCGGGCCGCGACGAGACCGTCGCGGGCGAGTTGGTCGGCGCGCTCGTTCATGTCGTGACCGGCGTGGCCCTTGACCCAGTGCCAGTGCACGGTGTGCGCCTTGAGCGCCTCGTCGAGCCGCTTCCACAAATCGACATTCTTGACCGGGCTCTTGTCGGCGGTGCGCCAGCCGTTGCGCTTCCAGGCATGGATCCAGCTCATGATCCCGTTGCGCAGGTACTGACTGTCGGTGTGGATATCGACGATGCACGGGCGCTTGAGCGCCTCGAGCGCCGAAATCGCCGCCATCAATTCCATGCGGTTGTTGGTGGTGTGCGCCTCGCCGCCCATTAACTCCTTCTCGTGGCCGCCGAAGGAGAGGATCGCGCCCCAGCCGCCAGGCCCCGGATTGCCGGAACAGGCGCCGTCTGTGTGAATTGTGACGCGTTCCTCGCTCATGGTGCAACGCCATAGTCGGCCGCGCGTTTGACCGATTGGTGGAAGCGCAGCTTGCGATAGTATTCGAGCGGGTCCTTCGGCTTGACCAGCGCGCCGTCGGGCACTGCCAGCCAATCGACCAGCCGCGTCAGGAGGAAGCGCATCGCCGCGCCGCGCGCCAGCACCGGCAGCGCGTCGCTTTCGGCGGCCGAGAGCGGCCGCACCTTCTGGTACGCCTTCAGGAGGGCGCGGCCCTTGGTCATGTTGTAGGCATGGTCCGGCTCGAAGCACCACGCGTTGAGGCAGATGGCGACGTCGTAGGCCAGCGTGTCGGTGCAGGCGAAATAGAAGTCGATCAGCCCCGACAACGTGTCGCCGAGGAAGAAGACGTTGTCCGGAAACAGGTCGGCGTGGATGACGCCGGCCGGCAGGCCGCGCGGCCATGCCATCTCAAGCACGTCGAGCTCGGCGACGAGCTCGTTGCACAGGCCGGGACGCACGCTGTCGCCGCGCGCGCCCGCGTGCTCGAACAGGACGCGCCAGCTTTCGACAGAGAGCGCGTTCTTGCGCGTCATGCCGAAGTCGGCGCCCGCAAGATGCAGTTTCGCCAGCGCCTCGCCGAGCGCGGCGCAGTGCCCCGCGTCCGGACGCCGCATCCACAGGCCATCGAGGAAGGTGACGATGGCCGCCGGCCGCCCGGCGACGCGGCCGAGCATGCCGCCTTGCTTGTTCTTCACCGGCTGCGGGCAGTTGAGGCCGCGCGCCGCCAGATGCTCCATCAGCGCCAGGAAGAACGGCAGGTCGCTTTCCGCGACGCGCTTCTCGTACAGCGTGAGGATGAAATTTCCAGCCGAGGTATGGACGAGAAAATTGGAATTCTCGACGCCCTCGGCGATGCCCTTATAGGAGAGCAGTTCGCCGATATCGTAGCCGGACAGGAAGCGCGCGAGATCGTCGGTGGTGACGTCGGTGTAGACGGCCATCTAACGGCTCATTCGGCCGCCTGCTCGCGGAGGGGGCGAGGGAGCGGGAAGAACATGTCCTCCGTCGCCGCGGACACGGTTTCCACGCTGAGCGCGTAACGCTGGGCGAAGGCGTCGAGCACCTCCTCGACCAGCACTTCGGGGGCGGAGGCGCCGGCGGTGACGCCGAGGCGCGTGACGTTCTCGAACTTCTTCCAGTCGATGTCGGCGGCGCGCTGCACCAGCACGGCGAAGGCGCAGCCGGACTTCTCCGCCACTTCCTTCAGCCGCTGCGAATTCGACGAGTTCGGCGCGCCGACCACGACCATGGCGTCGACGATCGGCGCGACGCGGCGCACCGCCTCCTGCCGGTTGGTGGTGGCGTAGCAGATGTCTTCCTTGTGCGGCCCGATGATCCGCGGGAAGCGGCCCTTGAGCCGCTCGACCATGGCGAGGGTGTCCTGCACCGACAGCGTCGTCTGGGTGACGTAAGCGAGATTGCCGGCGTCCTTCGGCACGAAGCGGTCGACATCCTCGGGGTTCTCGACCAGCGTGATCGAGCCCGCCGGCAGCTGGCCCATCGTGCCTACCACTTCCGGATGGCCGGCATGGCCGATCAGGACGATCTCGCGGCCCTTGCGGTGGTGGATTTCGGCCTCGCGGTGCACCTTGGTGACCAGCGGACAGGTGGCGTCGAGCGCGAACAGGTTACGCCGGCCGGCCTCGGCCGGAACCGTGCGCGGCACGCCATGCGCCGAGAAGATGACCGGCTGACCGTCGTCCGGAACCTCGTCCAGTTCCTCGACGAAAATGGCGCCCTTTTTACGCAGGCTGTCGACCACGTAGCGATTATGGACGATTTCGTGGCGGACATAGACCGGCGCGCCGTGGATGGCGAGCGCCCGCTCGACGCTTTCGATGGCCCGCACCACGCCCGCGCAGAAGCCGCGCGGGGAGCAAAGCAGCACCTGGAGAAGGGGTTTTTCCCGGCTGTCGGCCACGGCAGGCGTCCTCGAATGCGCGGCTCGCGACGCGCCACTCCCAAGCCCCGACATGGGGCGCGCCGCCCTCTTCTGTCAAGTCTGGGCGGTTGCGTCAGAGGGTTGCGCCGCCTATATTCCGGCCATTCCCGATCATCATCGATGATCCGACTGCTTCGCCCGTTGGGCGGGCGAAGCTTAGAGGAGATTTATCATGGCCGCCGCAGCACCCCTCATGCCGAAGGCCACGGCCGTCTGGCTGCTGGACAATACCGCGCTGTCGTTCGACCAGATCGCGGACTTCTGCAAGCTGCACCCCCTCGAGGTGAAGGCCATTGCCGACGGCGACGCCGCGCAGGGCATCAAGGGTCTCGACCCGATCCTGACCGGCCAGCTCTCGCGCGAGCAGATCGAGAACGCAGAGGCCAATCCCGACGTCCGTCTGTCGCTGAGCGCGCCGAAGGTGCCGCTCGCCGGCCACGACCGCGGCAAGAAGGGCCCGCGCTACACGCCGGTGTCGCGCCGCCAGGACCGGCCGAACGCGATCCTGTGGCTGGTGCGCAATCATCCCGAGCTGAAGGATTCGGCGATCATGCGGCTGGTCGGCACGACCAAGTCGACCATCGCCTCGATCCGCGACCGCACGCACTGGAATTCCGCGAGCCTGACGCCGATGGATCCGGTGACGCTCGGCCTGTGCTCGCAGATCGACCTCGATCTCGAGGTGCAGCGCGCCAACAAGGAAAAGCCGGTGCCGGTCGAGACCGGTGCGACGCTGTTGCCGGCGTCGGAGACGACCGCGCGCAAGGAGGCCGAGGAAGCCGCCGCCGCCGAACGCGAGGCCGAGAAGCCGGCCGCCGAGATGGACGTCAGCGCCGTGTTCGCCAAGCTCAAGCAGCTCGGCGGCGGCAAGAAGGAGGAGGAAGAGGAGTAGGCGCCCTCCTCTCTTCGGGTTTGCAATTCGCGATTCGAAGCGGCCGGGCATGTCCCGGCCGTTTTTTTGTTTTGTCGTCCCGGGTGAGCGAGCACAGCGAGCGAGGCCCGGGACGACAAATTCTCAATACCCCCGCGTTCCGTCGATCGCCGCGATGTAGCGGGCGATGGACTTCTCCAGCACCGCTTTCGCGCCGGCCGAAATCACGCGGTCGAAATAATGCCCGTAGAGCCGCTCGAACGCGAACGGCGCCATTGACTTGCCGATGCCCTCGACTTCGCGCCGCGACAGCGGGATGAAGTTCGGATAGCTGCGCATGAAGGTCAGCCATTTGCGGTCGGTGGCGACGGTGAGGACGTCACCGGAGCAGACGATGCCCTTCCCGTCCGCGCCGCCTTGCCAGTGCAGCACCGTGCCACCGGGAAAATGCCCGCCGCAGCAAATAAGCGTGACACCGCCCCACAAATTCAGCGTCGCGCCGTCCCAATATTTGATCGCCGCATCCTTGCGCATGACCCAGTCGCGGTCGGCGGCGTGCAGATGGACGGGACAATCGAAGGCGCGCGCCCACTCGACCATCGTCGTGTAGAAATGCGGATGCGAAATGGCGATCGCCTGGATGCCGCCGAGGCCGTTGATGAGCGCGACCGTCGCCTCGTCGAGCGGCGCGATGCAATCCCACAGCACATTGCCGCCCGGCGTGCGCAGCAAAATGGCGCGCTGGCCGATGGCGAAGTTCGGCGTCGCGCCGATGCCGATGACATTCGGCTCGTGCTCGCGAAAGGCGTTCATGTGCGCGCCGCGCAGCGCTTGCAGCGTCGTCCACGTTTGTCCGCGCGGCGGCACGTATTGCCGCTCCTCCTCGCAGATTGCGCATTGCGCGGGCGGCTCTGCGCTCTCGGCATATTGCGTGCCGCAGGCGGTGCAGATGGAGAGGAGCATAAGCGGGTCCGTGTTGGCCTGCATTAAGGGCTAGCAAGTCAGGCGCGCATGGCACAAGGGCGGGTCTTGTTGTTGGCCCGCCGGCCGATTGCGATACTATCCTACGGCAATAGCATTGAGACGCCGGAGAGAATTCACATGCCGAAAGCCTATTGGGTCGTCACCTACCGCTGGATCAAGAACCCGGACGCCTGGCAGGCCTACGCGAAAGTCGCCGTGCCGGCGATCGAAGGCGCCGGCGGCCGCTTCCTCGCGCTCGGCATGCCGAAGAAGATCTGGGAAGCCGGCCTGAAGCAGCGCGTCGTGCTGGTCGAGTTCGACTCTTTGGCGGCGGCGGTCGCGTGCCACGACACGCCCGGCTACAAGGAGGCGCTCAGGCTGCTGGGCACGGGGAATGTGGAGCGGGATATGAGGGTGGTGGAGGCGCCGAATTGATTGGCAAAGACAGGTAGCCGAGCACGCTGCCACGCGTCATTTTTGTTGCCCTCACGCCTTGGTTGTTGTTGGATAACCCTCGGGGAAATGAGGGGGAAATCCAATGCGTATCGCGTATATCGCGCTCGCCGGCGCCGTGCTCGTCGCAGGCTGCGCCAAGGATGCCGACCAAGTCTCGGCCACCTACATTTCTCCGGTCCTCTACGACAATTACACCTGCGCACAGTTGGCCGAAGAAGCGCAGCGCGTATCGTCGCGCGCCGCACAGGCCACTGGCGTCCAAGATCAAAAAGCAACCAACGACAAGGTCGCGATGGGCGTCGGGCTTATCGTCTTCTGGCCCGCACTGCTTTTCACCAAAGGCAACGACGAGAACACCGCCGAGCTCGCGCGCCTGAAGGGGCAGATGGAAGCCATCGAGCAGGCGTCGATCAAGAAGAAGTGCGGGATCACATTTCAGCACGCCGCGCCGCCGCAGCAGAGTTGACCAGAAGAACCGATGCTGCTTGTTTTCTGCAAAACTGACGTGGCGTTCTGCTCGGATAGGAGTGATTACCATGCGAGCATTGATGATAGCGGCAATTACAGGTGCAATGATCGGCCCATTGGCCGCTCAGACCTGTAATACGATTGGCTCCCAAACTTTCTGTGACAATGGTCTTTCCGCAAATCGGATTGGAGGCACAACATTCTGGAGCGACGGAACGACTGCGAATAGAATCGGTGGGACGACATATTTCAGCGACGGCACGACCGCCAATCAAATCGGAGGGACCACCTTCTACAGCGACGGGACAACAGCAAATCAAATCGGGGGCACGACCTTTTTTAGCAATGGCACCACGTGCCAGAGAATCGGAAGTTCAGTGTTTTGTAACTGAGAGATACACGCCCTCGCTATCGCAAGGGCCACCCTCTCCCCGTAAACGGGGAGAGGGAAAGCGCGCCCGCGGCGACGCTCAGGCCCCCACGCCCTTCCCCTTCAACGCTTCCCCGATCTCGTCCAGCACCGCCGGATCGTCGATGGTCGCCGGCATGGTCCAGGGGTCGCCGTCGGCGATCTTCTTGATGGTGCCGCGGAGAATCTTTCCCGAGCGCGTCTTCGGCAGCCGCGCAACGGTGATGGCGAGCTTGAACGCGGCGACCGGGCCGATCTTCTCGCGCACCAGCGCGACGATCTCGCGCTCGATCTCCGCCGGCGGCCGGTTGACGCCCGCTTTCAGCACGATGAAGCCGCACGGCACCTCGCCCTTCAAGTCGTCCTTGATGCCGAGCACGGCGCATTCGGCGACGTCGGCGTGCGCGGCCAGCACCTCCTCCATGCCGCCGGTCGACAGGCGATGGCCGGCGACGTTGATGATGTCGTCGGTGCGGCTCATCACGTAGACGTAGCCGTCGGCGTCCTTGAAGCCGGCGTCGGCGGTCTTGTAGTAGCCGGGGAATTCGTTGAGGTAGGCCTCGCGAAAGCGCTCGTCCTGGTGCCACAGCGTCGGGAAGCAGCCCGGCGGCAGCGGCAGCTTGACGACGATCGAGCCGATCTTGTCCGCGGGCAGCGGCTTGCAGGCTTCATCCACAATGTCGACCTGATAGCCCGGCATCGGCACCGTCGCCGAGCCGTAGCGCACCGGCAGCGCGCCGAGGCCGACCGGATTGCCGGCGATGCACCAGCCGGTCTCCGTCTGCCACCAGTGATCGATCACCGGCACGTGCAGCATCTCCTCGGCCCACTGGATGGTCGGCGGGTCGGCGCGCTCGCCGGCGAGGAACAGCGTGCGGAATCGCGCGAGGTCGTATTGCCCGATCAGCTTGCCGTCCGGGTCCTCCTTCTTGATGGCGCGGAACGCGGTCGGCGCGGTGAACAAAGCCACCGCCTTGTGCTGCGCGATGACGCGCCAGAAGGCACCGGCGTCGGGCGTGCCGACCGGCTTGCCCTCGTACATGATCGAGGTGCAGCCGTGCAGAAGCGGCGCGTAGACGATGTAGGAATGGCCGACGACCCAGCCGATGTCGGAGGCGCACCACCACACCTCGCCGGGGTCGATGCCGTAGAGATTCTGCATCGACCATTTCAGCGCGACCATGTGGCCGCCATTGTCGCGCACGACGCCCTTCGGAATGCCCGTCGTGCCCGAGGTGTAAAGGATGTAGAGCGGATCGGTGGCGGCGACGGGGACGCATTCGGAGGTCTTGGCGTATTCGACCGCGTGCTCCCAGACTTTCCGCCAGTCGTGGTCGCGGCCCGGCGTGAGCTGCGCCTCGCATTGCGGGCGCTGCAAAATCATGCAGGCCTGCGGCTTGTGCTTGGCGAGCTTGATCGCCTCGTCGAGCAGCGGCTTGTACGGCACGACGCGCGCGCCCTCGATGCCGCAGCTTGCGGAAAGGATGACCTTTGGCTGCGCGTCGTCGATGCGGGTCGCGAGTTCTTTCGGCGCGAAGCCGCCGAACACGACCGAATGCACCGCCCCGATGCGCGCGCAGGCGAGCATCGCGAACACCGCCTCCGGCACCATCGGCATATAGAGGATGACGCGGTCGCCCTTCTCGACGCCGAAGTCGCGCAATATGGCGCCGAGCAACTGCACCTCGGACAGCATGCGGCCGTAGGTGAAGCTCTGCACCGTCCTGGTGACGGGCGAATCGTAGATCAACGCCACCTGGTCGTTGCGGCCGTTGGCGACCTGGCGGTCGAGGCAGTTGTAGCAGGTGTTGGTGACGCCGCCGGCGAACCAGCGGCCGTAAATCCCGGCGTCCTTGTCGAACACCTTCTTCGGCTTCTCGAACCAGTGCAGGTCGGCGGCGGCCTCGGCCCAGAACACCTCGGGCGTGCGCTGCCAGTGGGCATAGATGTCGTGATAGCGGCTGGCGCGGACGTCCATATCTACAGGCTCCTCGGGCTTCTCGGCCGCAATAGTGGAACGGGCGGCATGCGCAAACAAGGCTGGCGCTGTCGCGGCCCTTAGGCTTTGATTCGGCGCAAATTTTCCTCCCTTGTCCGGCCCCGTGACGATCATCACCGACCCCCTGTTCTACGCGCTGGCGATCCCCGCCGTGATCGCGCTCGGCCTGTCCAAGGGCGGCTTCTCCGGCGTCGGGCAGATGGCGACGCCGCTGCTGGCGCTTGTAATGCCGCCGCTCGAGGCCGCGGCCATCTTCCTGCCGATCATGATCGTGCAGGACCTGAACGCCGTCTGGGTCTACCGGCGCGACTTCGACCGGCGCATTCTCGCCATCATGATCCCCGGCGCGATCATCGGCATCGCCGCCGGCGGCTTCCTCGCCGCCTATATCTCGGACGCCGCGGTGCGCGTCTTCATCGGCGTCACCACCATCGTCTTCGTCGGCTACGCCTTCGCGGTGATGCTGCGCGTGCCGCGGCCGGCCGCGCCGGCCAGCGTCGCCGCAGGCGTCGTTTGGGGCGCGCTGTCGGGCTTCACCTCGACCATCTGCCAGGCCGGCGGCCCGCCCTACCAGATGTACGTGCTGTCGCAGAAAATGCCGAAGATGCTGTTCGTCGGCACCACGGCGATGTTCTTCGCCGCGCTGAACGCGATGAAGGTGGTGCCCTACTTTGCGCTCGGCACCTTCTCGACCAAGGGCCTCGGCACCTCCTTCGCGCTGTTGCCGCTGGCGCTGGCCGCAAACCAGCTCGGCTTCTGGCTGGTGCGCCGCGTGTCGCAGGAGGCGTTCTACCGCATCACGCTGCTGTTGATGCTCGTCATCTCCATCGAGCTGACGCGCGAGGGCGTGCTGCAGATGTGGCGTTGATGACAGAAGCGTAATTGCCCGCTAATTTTTCGCCCGAGGGGGAACCACCCAATGGCGAAAACGCCCTACGACGTCGATCTCGACCGCAACCCGGCCAATTTCCAGCCGCTGACGCCGCTCGGCTTCCTCGAGCGTGCGGCGAGCGTGTTCCCGCAGCACACCGCCATTATCCATGGCAAGCTTAAGCGCAATTACGCCGAGTTTTATGCCCGCGCGCGGCGGCTCGGCTCGGCGCTGGAAAAGCGCGGCCTCACGCGCGGCGACACGGTGTCGGTGATGCTCGCCAATACCCCGGCGATGCTTGAATGCCATTACGGCGTGCCGATGTGCAAGGCCGTGCTCAACACGCTCAACACGCGGCTCGACGCCGCCATCATCGCCTTCTCGCTCGACCACGCCGAGGCCAAGGTCGTCATCATCGACCGCGAATATGCGAAGGTGATGAAGGAGGCGCTGGCGCTCGCCAAGGTCAAGCCGTTGATCGTCGACTACGACGACCCGGAATATTCAGGCGCCGGCGAGCGGCTCGGCACGCTCGACTACGAGCAGCTTATCGCCGAGGGCGACCCCGATTACGTGTGGCAAATGCCCGACGACGAGTGGGACGCGATCACGCTCAACTACACCTCCGGCACGACCGGCGACCCGAAGGGCGTCGTCTACCACCATCGCGGCGCGCATCTGCTCAGCGTCGGCAACGTCGTCACCTGCGCGATGAGCAAGCACCCGGTCTATCTGTGGACGCTGCCGATGTTCCACTGCAACGGCTGGTGCTTCCCGTGGTCGATCTCGGTCGCCGCCGGCACGCATGTCTGCCTGCGTTATGTGCGCGCGGCGGCGATGTACGACGCGATGGCGACGCATAAGGTGACGCATCTGTGCGGCGCGCCGATCGTGATGGCGACGCTTCTGAACGCGCCGGAGGTCGAGAAGAAGCCGCTGCCGCACGTCGTCGAGTTCTTCACCGCCGCCGCGCCGCCGCCGGAGGCCGTGCTCGCGGCGATGAAGGAGGCGGGCTTCAACGTCACGCATCTCTACGGTCTCACCGAATGCTACGGCCCCGCCGTCGTCAACGACTGGCACCAGTCGTGGAACGCGCTTCCTGCCGCCGAACAGGCGGTGAAGAAGGCGCGGCAGGGCGTGCGCTACGGCGCGCTCGAAGGGCTCGACGTCATCGATCCCGCGACGATGCAGCCGGTGCCGCGCGACG
>DATNBL010000021.1:0-47568 GCA_035571935.1 Pseudolabrys sp. | reverse complement strand
CGAGCGCTGGGACGGCTTCCTCGGCGACCTCTGCGCGATACCGTGCGCGTTGCGCGGGTCCCGCCGTCGCCGCCGCCGTCCGCTCGATGAGGGTCCGGCGGAAGCGAGCGCGGCCTAAACTGGAATGCGCACCGTCGCGCGCAAGCCGCCAAGCGGTGAATCGCCGAGCGTGATATCGCCGCCGTGCGAGCGGGCGATGTCGCGCGCGATGGCGAGCCCCAGGCCCGTGCCGCCTTCGTCCTGATTGCGCGCGTCGTCGAGCCGCAGGAACGGCTTGAACACGTCCTCGCGCATTTCTGCCGGAATTCCGGGGCCGTCGTCGTCCACCGTCACCGTCAGATAGCGGTGGTCGCGATGCCCGGTAATGGCGATCGAGGGCGCATAGCGCGCCGCGTTCGACACCAGATTGGCGAGGCAACGCTTGAACGCGGCCGGGCGCACCGTGACGCTCGGCGCGCCGTAGAAAACCACTGTCGCCTTGTGGCCGTGGCGCTCGGCGTCGCTGCGGAGCTCTTCGAGAAACTCCGCCATGTCGGTCGGCGCCGAGCTTTCCCCGAGATCGCCGCGCGCGAAGGCAAGATACGCCTCCAGCATGCGCGCCATCTCGTCGACGTCCTTCTTCATCGCCTCGACTTCCGGATTCGAGTCGATCAACGCCAGCTCGAGCTTGAAACGCGTCAGCACCGTGCGCAGGTCGTGGCTGACGCCGGCGAGCATCGCGGTGCGCTGCTCGATGGCGCGCTCGATGCGCGTCTTCATCTCGATGAACGCCGCCGCCGCGCGCCTGACCTCGCGCGCGCCGCGCGGCCGGAAGTTCGGCACCTCGCGGCCCTTGCCGAAGCTCTCGGCCGCGTCGGCAAGCCGCAGGATCGGCCTGATCTGGTTGCGCAGGAAGGCGATGGCGACCACCAGCAGCACGGTCGAGGTGCCGACCATCCACAAGAGGAATATCTCGGAGTTCGAGGCGTAGGCGGCGCTGCGCCGCGCGAAGATGCGCATCACCGTGTTGTCGAGCTGGATGCGGATCTCGACCAGCGCCGACTTGCCGACGCTGTCGATCCAGAACGGCCGGCCGATCTGCTTGCGCAGTTCGTCCGACAGCGCCTGGTCGAGCAGCGAGAAGAACGGCTTCGGCATCGGCGGCGGCAACTCGCCCATCGGCAGGAAGTCGACGACGAGGCCGAGCCGATCCTGCGCGATCTTGCGGATCTTGGCGCGGTCGGCGTCCTGCGGATAGACGCCATAGACGTCGATCAGCGCGCCGATGTCGTGCACCACGCCCGCGGACAGGCGCTGCGTCAATTCGCTCCACTGCCGTTCGACGAAGATGAACGCGAGCACCGACTGCAAAATCACCATCGGCGCGATGATGATGAGCAGCGCGCGCGCATAGAGGCCCTTCGGCATGAAGCCGTTGACCCAGCGGCTCATGCGCCGCCAGCCGTCGGCGACCTGGCCGAGGCCGCGGTGGATGCGGCGCACCGGCGGCAGCGCGTCGTACCATTCCCACGCCTCTCGTATGCGCGTCAGCGCGGTGCGCACGCCGTGGGAAAGGTCGAGGCTGGTCATGTGGTGATCACCAGCCGGTAGCCGAGGCCGCGCACCGTCTGCACGAACAGCGGATCGGCGGGGTTGCGCTCGATCTTGCGGCGCAGGCGGTTGACCTGCACGTCGACGGCGCGTTCGCTGACCGAGCCGCCATTGCCGGCAAGCGCCACGCGCGACACGGTCTCGCCCGGCGTGGCCGAGAGGATGCGCAGCATCTCGCGCTCGCGGTCGGTGAGGCGGACGGTGTCCTCGCCCCTGCGCAGTTCGCCACGGCCGATGTGGAAGACGAAGGGCCCGAAGCGCACCGACTCCATCGGCGCCGGAACCGCCGGTTGCGCGCGCTTGAGGATATTGGCGATGCGCAGCGACAGTTCGCGCGGCTCGAACGGCTTCGACAGATAGTCGTCGGCGCCCATCTCGAGGCCCCTGATCCGGCTCTCGGCGGCGTCGCGCGCCGTCAGCATCAGGATCGGCACGGTCGAGACCGTGCGCAGCGATTGCGCGAAGTCGAAGCCGTTCTCGCCCGGCATCATGACGTCGAGCACGAGGAGATCGAAGCTCAGACTTTGCAGCTTGGCGCGCGCGTCGGCGGCGGTGTCGGCGGTCGAGACGCGATAGCCTTCGCTGGAGAGGAAGCGGGACAAGAGATCGCGGATGCGGCGGTCGTCGTCGACCACCAGCAGATGCGGGGCGTCGTCGGCGAGCGAAGCGACGGCGATCATCGGTTGGTCTTGGCGCGCTCGGCGCGCGCGATCAGGCGCAGCACGCCCTCGCGGTTGTCGGCGTCGATCATGGCGGTGAGGAAGCGGCGCGCCGCCTCGTGCGCGCCGGGGCCGATCTCGTTGAAGGCGCGCGTAATGCGCACGGTCTGAAGCTGCGCCAGCTTGAGCGACAGCGCCTCGCCCTTGGCGGTCACGTAGAGCAGGCGCTGGCGGCGATCCTGCGCGCCCTCCTTCTGCAACACGTAACCCTCGTCGACGAGCTGCTTGAGCACCCGGCCGAGCGACTGCTTGGTGATGTTGAGGATGTCGAGCAGGTCGGCGACCTTCATCCCGGGATTGCGGTTGACGAAGTGCAGCACCCGGTGATGGGCGCGGCCGAAGCCGAGTTTCGACAGCACCTCGTCGGGATCGCCGACGAAATCCCGGTAGGCGAAGAACAGGAGCTCGATGATGTCCCAGATGGGCTCGCCCGCGGCTCCTGAGCGATCAGAAGCATCGCCGGACGGGTCCACCAGCTTGGGCCGCCAATTTATGTCAGCCATGTTGACATATTTTGGTTTTATGTTACAAAAAGGCCGCTACCGACGAAAGGATCGTACACGACGGTCCTTCAGGCGGGCGCGAACGGGTTCTCAGACGGCGCTCCGGCCCTCCGGCCCTGTCATACCGGGAGTTGCCGGGGGACGCAAAGTGTTGGAGTTGGCGCAGGAAATGCGCCATCACAACGCTGGAGACGCCCGCCGCGGCCCGGCCCCGGAGAAGGACCGGTCGGAGCGGACACGAAGGTACGAGTGAAGGAGAAAGGCCATGGCTGCGCAGTCCTACGACCGTCTCGAAGGGGTCATCTGGTACGACGGCAAGCTGGTGCCGTGGAGCGATGCCAGCGTGCACGTGCTCACCCACGGGCTGCACTACGGCAGCTGCGTCTTCGAAGGCGAGCGCGCCTATGGCGGCCAGATCTTCAAGAGCAAAGAGCACGCCGAGCGCCTGAAACGCTCCGCCAACGTGCTCGACTTCGAGATCCCCTATTCCGTCGCCGAGATCATGGCCGCCAAGCAGATGGTGGTCGAGAAGAACGGCCGGAAGGAAGCCTATGTCCGTCCGGTCGCCTGGCGCGGCTCGGAGATGATGGGCGTGTCGGCGCAGTCGAACACCATCCACGTCGCCATCGCCTCGTGGGAGTGGCCGAGCTATTTCGATCCGGAGCAGCGGCTCAAGGGCATCCGTCTCGACCTCGCGGAATATCGCCGGCCCGACCCGAAGACGGCGCCGTCGCTGGCCAAGGCCGCCGGCCTCTACATGATCTGCACCATCTCCAAGCACCGCGCCGAACGCCGCGGCTATGCCGACGCGATGATGCTCGACTGGCAGGGCCGCGTCGCCGAGTGCACCGGCGCCAACATCTTCTTCGTCAAAGACGGCAAGATCCACACGCCGATCGCCGACTGCTTCCTTGACGGCATCACGCGCCAGACCGCGATTGCGCTGGCCAAGAAGCGCGGCATCGAGGTGGTCGAGCGCCGCATCATGCCGGAGGAGCTCTCGGGCTTCTCGGAGTGCTTCATCACCGGCTCAGCGGCGGAAGTCACCGCGGTGGCCGAGATCGCCGACTGGAATTTCAATCCCGGCGGCATCACCAAGACGCTGATGGACGACTATTCGGCCGAGGTGAAGCCGAAAGCGGCGGCGGCCTGAGCCGAGCCGCAATCCGGAATGCAATGGCCGGGCGAAAGCCCGGCCATTTCGTTTTGCGGCTCACACGATCGCCTCGCCGGTCCACATTTCCTGCGGCCGCAGCAGCGACAGGTGCTGCACGCCGTTCTCGGCGAAGAACTGCGCGAGGGGCTGATCGAGCACGCGGCCCTTGCTCTTGGCGGCATGGCGCAGCGTGAGCGCATCGTCCTTGCCCGCGACGATGAAGCCGGTGTGGAAATAATCGATGCCCGGCCGACGCGACAGGAAGCCGGCAATGTCGCCGGTCATCAGCCGGCCGGCGTTCGCCAGCACGCTTTCCGCGGGGATCGACGTCAGGCCGACGCGCTCGACCGGCAGGCCGTGCATGTAGGACACCGTCTTCTCGACGATCGCGGCGTCCGGCAGCACGACGGCTCGGCATATTCCATTTGCGATGTTGTTGAGCGCCCAGTCGGCGAAGTAGTGGTTGCGCGCGCCCCACGCGATCTCGCCGTCGCGGTAGCGGATCTTGCGCAATTGCGGCGCGAAATCGGCGGCGGCGAAGGACCGCGCCGCCGCCAGCACGGTCTCGCAGAAGGTCACGCAGTCGAAGGCGTCGTCGCGCAGCACGAACTGCTCGGGTTTATGAGGGCCGCCGACCAGCGGGTACGCGACGTAGCGCGAGCCGATCAGCGCTTGCGAGATGACGCCGATGCGTTCGCCGATGAACGTGCCGCCACGCGCCTTGTCGATCAGCGCGGTAATGCGCGGCTCCTGCGTGCGCGCCGGCGCAAGCCCGGCCGCGAACAGCGCGCCGCCCGCCGCAAGTTGCAGCACCTGCCGCCGGCTGGGCATTTTCGCGCGCATCAGTCGCGGATCACGACGAGCCGGTCGGTGCCGGATTCCGCCGCCCACATTTCACCCGGGCGCCCGAGGATCTGCCGCACATCGGCGCGCGCTCTGTCGCTGACGAAGGTCTCGAACTTTTCGGTCACCGGATCGAAGCGTTGCAGCGCGTTGGCCGTCCAGTCGCTGACCCAGACCTTGTCCTTGTCGTCGACGAACACCGCGTAGCAGCCGTCCTTGCTCTTCGGCAGCGGCCACACCTTCCAGCCCTTGTTGGCCGGATCGTAGCGGCCGATCTCGCCGGAATTCCAGAAGCTCACCCACAGCAGGCCCTTGGAATCCGACCAGATGCGGCGCGGGCCGACGCCCGGCTTCGGCGGCGCGACGACCAGCGCGTCGCCGCTCACCGTATCGATCTTGGCGATGTGATCGCCGGCGAGCGAGGCGTACCAGACGTCGCCGTTCGGCGTCGTGGTGATGCCGTAGGGGCCGACGCCCTTCGGCGCCTTCCAGGCGTCGACCTTGCCGGTGGCCGGATCGACGCGGCCGTAGAAGCCGTTCTGGCCGGTGAACCAGAGGATGCCCTTGCGGTCGAAGGTCGCGGTGTTGAGGTTGGCGCCGGCGGCCGTCTTCGGCAGCGGAAAGAGCTTCACGGCGCGCGTCACCGGATCGACGCGCGCGATCGCGTTCTGCCCGCCATCGGTGACCCAGGCGGCGCGGTCGGGACCGACGATGACGCCGTGCGGCGCGGAGTCGGCGCCGAGCGGAATTTGCACCGTCCTCTTCGTCGTGGGATCGAGCAGGCCGAGCGCGCCCTGCGACTGCGCCGTGTACCAGACACCGCCGTCGGGGGCGGGCGCGACATCGTGCGGATGCGCGCCGCGCGGCACGGGATAATAGGTGACCTGCGCGGCACGCGCCGCACTCACAGTCAGCGTCGCCGCAAGCGCGGCGGCCATCGCAACGGACCGCATCGGTCCTGCCCCCTACTCGGCCGCGTGCCGCCCGGACGCGGACCAGCGCCCGGCCGCGGCATCGTCGGCCGCCTTCGCTTCGACCCACACTTTGCCGCCGGCCTTCTCGACCTGCTTCCAGAACGGCGCGCGGGTCTTCAGGTAGTCCATCAAAAATTCCGCCGCGGCGAACGCCGCCTCACGATGCGACGACGCGGTGACGACCATGACGACGTCCTCGCCCGGCACGATGCGGCCGTGGCGGTGGATGACCGTCACGCCGAGGAGCGGCCAGCGCGCGCGCGCCTGCGCGACATGACGCGCGATCTCGGCCTCGGCCATGTCCGGATAATGCTCGAGCGTGAGCGCGGCGATCGGCTCGCCGTTCTCGTCGCCGCGGCAGATGCCGGTGAAGGAGACGACCGCGCCGACGTCGCTGCGGCCATGCGTCAGCCTCGCCGTCTCGGCGGCGAGGTCGAACGGGTCGCGCTGGATGCGGACGGTGTCGGTCATGGAGGTAATGTAGTGCAATCCGGCCCGCCCCACCACCGCGGGGCCGGGGTCAGCCGCCGGTCATCGGCGGGAAGAAGGCGATCTCGCCCGCGCCGGCGATCTTCGCCCCCGGCTTGACGTGCACGCGGTCGATCGCCGCGCGGACCACCCTCGGGTTCTCGAAGGCGTAGGCATATTCCTCGCCGCGCGCGGTGAGCCAGGCGACCAGCTCGCCGACCGTCGTCACTGACGGTGGAACGGCAAGCTCTTCCTCGGGCTTGCCGACGCGCTCGCGCACCCAGGCGAAATAGCGGATTTTCATATCTTTCTCTGGCGCATCATCTTGTCCGAAAACCGGTTCCCATTTTTCGGGATGATGCTCTATTCTTCAATCATATAGCGCAGGCCGGCGCGCATGTAGTCGTAGCCGGTGTAGAGCGTCAGCATCGCCGAGAGCCATAGCAGCAGGATGCCGACCTGGCTCACCACCGGCACGATGCGGTCGCCCGCCTCGCCGGCGACGAGAAAGCCGACGGCGACCATCTGGGCGCCGGTTTTCCATTTGGCAAGGCGCGTCACCGGCACGCTGACCTGCAAGCCGGCGAGGTATTCGCGCAGGCCCGACACCAGGATCTCGCGGCACAGGATGATGACCGCGGCGAACAGCGCCCAGCCGCGGATCGTTCCCTCCGCCGCCAGCATCAGCAGGCACGAGGCCACCAGCAGCTTGTCGGCGATCGGATCGAGCATGCGGCCGAGCGAGGACTGTTGCCGCCAGATGCGCGCGAAATAGCCGTCGAGGAAGTCGGTGACGCCGGCGCCGATGAAAACCGCGAGCGCCGCCCAGCGCAGCCACAGCGGCCCGTCGAGGATGCTGTGCCAGAACAAAAGGCCGACCACGACCGGAACCGCGACGATGCGGGCGTAGGTCAGGATGTTCGGCAAGGCGAGCGGGCGCGCCGGTAGACGTCGGGAGCTGAGAGCATTCATCGGCGACAAGGAACACTCCGCGCGCGGCGAGGTCAACCGCCGCGCCATCATCATCCTGTTACTTGATCGGCGGCCGCGGCAATTTGGCCTCGCCCGGCTCCATGACGAATGTCTGGTCGAGCGAATACCATTCGCCGGTCACGTCCGCCGCCGGGGGCTTGTCCGTGTGGCGGATGTAATTGCCGATCAGCGCCCGCGTGACGCCGAACTGGCAGTCGGTCTCGAGCCGTTCGTCGTCCGGCGAGTAGATCTGCGAGATCAGCGTCTTGAAGCCCTGCTTTAAGATCAGGAAGTGCAGGTGCGCCGGGCGGAAATTGTGGCGCTTGCCGGCGCGCAGCAGATCGCCGGTCGGGCCGTCGATCGGGATCGGGTAGCCGGCCGGCTTGACGCTGCGGAACCAGAAGCGGCCGTCCTTGTCGGTCGTGAACTTTCCGCGCAGGTTCATGTCCGCCTGGTTCGGATCCTGCTGCTCGTAATAGCCCTCCGGCGAGGAGTGCCAGACGTCGCATTCGGCGCCGGCGATCGGATTGCCCTTCGTGTCCTTGACGACGCAGTTGACGAAGATCGCCGGGCCCGGCGTGGCCGAGCGGATGATCGAGCCGCCGTTCTCGGTCTTCGGCGAATTCATGCGCCAGAACGGCCCGAGCAAATTCGCGGTGGTCTCGGTCTGTCCGTTGTTACCGTTGTTGAGCAGGCACACCAGCGCCGAAAAGCCGAGCGAGCCGGACATCAGCACCACTTCGTTGTGCGTGTCGTTGGTCAGCTGGCCCATTCTGGCGATGAGCTCGGTGCCCTTGCGGAATTCATCTTCGGTCAGATGCACTTCGCGCGCGAAGGCGTGCAGGTGCTTGACCAGCGAGGCGACGATCTCGCGCACCCGCGGGTCCTCGATCGTCTTGTAGGAGTCGAGCACCTTCGGGGTGACGTCTTCCTGTCTGGCGATGATCATTCCGGTGTTTCCTCTCGGAGCAGCCGCTAGCGCGCGCCGCTTTCGTGGAAGAACTCATATATCTTTCGCGCCGTCTCCGCATTAATTCCGGGCACGTTGGCCAGGTCTGGCAGCGATGCGCGTTCGATGGCTTTCACAGTGCCGAAATGGCGCAGCAGCGCGCGCTTGCGCGTGGGCCCGATCCCCGGAATCTCCTGCAATCCGGCCTCGCGGATGTCCTTCTTGCGCCGGGCGCGATGCGAGCCGATGGCGAAGCGGTGCGCCTCGTCGCGCAACCGCTCGACGAAGTAGAGCAAGGGATCGCGCGGCGGCAACTTGAATGGGCTCTTGCCCGCCATGAAGAAAGTCTCGCGCCCGGCCTCGCGGTCCATGCCCTTGGCGATCGACACCAGCGGCACGTCGGTGATGCCCATCTCGACGAGCGTCTCGGTCGCGGCCTTCAGCTGCCCCTGCCCGCCGTCGATCAGGACGAGATCGGGCCAAGGCGACTCCATGTCGTCTTCGTCGCTCTCGGCTGTCACCTCTCCCCCCTGGGGAGAGGGTAACGGCACCGCCATGCCTCCATCACGCGGGCTTTCCGTCAGCAGCCGCTTGAAGCGGCGCTGCAAGACCTCGCGCATCATGCCGTAGTCGTCGCCAGGCGTGAGATCGGTCGATCGGATATTGAATTTGCGGTACTGGTTCTTGCGGAAGCCTTCCGGCCCCGCGACGATCATGGCGCCGACCGCATTGGTGCCGGCAATGTGGCTGTTGTCATAGACCTCGATGCGCCGCGGCGGCCGCGGCAGCGCGAAGGTCTCGGTCATCTCCTTCAACAGGCGCTGCTGCGACGAGGTATCCGCAAGCTTGCGCGCCAAGGCCTCGCGCGCATTGGCGAGCGCGTGCATGACCAGTTCCTTGCGCTCGCCGCGCTGCGGCAGGGAAACCTCGACCTTCCGCCCCGCCTTGGTCGTCAGCGCCTCGGCCAGCAATTCGCGCTCCTCGAACTCGTCCGACACCAGCACGAGCCGTGGCGGCGGCTTGTCGTCGTAGAATTGCGCGATGAAGGCGCTCAAGACCTCGCCCGGGCCGAATGCCCGGTCGGCCTTCGGGAAATAGGCGCGATTGCCCCAGTTCTGCCCGGTGCGGAAGAAGAACACCTCGATGCAGGTGTAGCCGCCGTCCTGGTGCACGGCGAAGACGTCCGCCTCCTCGAGCGTGCGCGGATTGATACCCTGGTGCGACTGGATCGCCGACAGCGCGGCGAGGCGATCGCGGAAGATCGCCGCGTGCTCGAAGTCGAGCGCCTCGGACGCATTGTCCATCGCCCCGGCCAGTTCCTTCTGCACCGACTGGCTGTGGCCGGAGAGGAATTCGTTGGCCTCGCGTACCAGCTCCGTATAGCCGGAAAAATCGATCTCGCGCGTGCACGGCGCCGAGCAGCGCTTGATCTGATGGAGCAGGCACGGCCGCGTGCGGCTCTCGAAGAACGAGTCCGAGCATGAGCGGAGCAGGAACGCGCGCTGCAGCGCGTTGATCGTGCGGTTGACGGCGCCGGCGTTGGCGAACGGGCCGTAGTAACGCCCCGGCCGCGTGCGCGCGCCCCGATGCTTGAGGATCTTCGGCGCCCAGTGGTCGGAGGTGATCAGGATATAGGGGAAGGACTTGTCGTCGCGCAGCAGCACGTTAAAGCGCGGCCGCAGGCGCTTGATCAGGTTGGCCTCGAGGAGCAGCGCCTCGGTCTCGGTCCGGGTGGTGACGAACTCCATCGACACGGTCGCCGCGACCATGCGAGCGATGCGCGCGTCGTAAGCCGTCGGCCGCGCGTAGTTTGTCACGCGCTTCCGGATGTTCTTGGCCTTGCCGACGTAGAGCACGTCGCCCTTGGCGTCGAACATGCGGTAGACGCCGGGCGCCGAGGGCGCGAGCTTCGCGTGGCGCGCGATTGCCGCCCGCCCGGCGGCCAGCGTGCCGGCCGGCGCCTCCTCGAGCTCAAGCTCCGGCAGCGGGGCGTCGTCCTCGTCCTCGCGCAGGTCTTCGCTCGCCGGGTCGATGTCCTTCTTGCCGTTCATGGCCTCTCGTCGTTAGCGGACCACCGGCACGCAGGCCAAGGTGAATCGAACGTCAGTGGACGTGGTAAAACGATGCCTAACAAGTCTTGGCTGGTAAGAAAGCTTTAATAATAACGACTGCTCTCTACTTCGGGATTCAGAACCGTTTAACCTGAACTATTCGATAAATCTTCCACGAAAAGTCGAACTTTCGCCGGCTGTCCGGCCGGTTTTCAGCCTCGCTTTGCCGCACGTGGCACGCACAGGAAGGCCGGACATCGCGGGGAATCCGCCGCTCCGAAGAGGAACGGCCGACGATGTGGAGGATGTCATGAAACGCAGCGTTCTCGCGGCCGCCGCCGTGGTGCTACTGGCTGGTACGGCAAGCGCCGCCGACCTGCCGCGCGGCCCGGTGCCGTATTACAGCCCCGCGGCCGCGGCCGGCTACAACTGGGCCGGCTTCTATGCCGGTCTCAATCTCGGCTACGAGTGGGGCAAGGTGAGCAACAGCGCCGGCACCCCGGCCGGCATCTCGGGCGGCGGTCAGGCCGGCTATAACTGGCAGAGCGGCCAGTTCGTTTTCGGCGCCGAGACCGACCTGCAGCTCTCGGCCGCCGACGACACGTTCGCGCCGTGGAAGTTCTCGAACCCGTGGTTCGGCACGCTGCGCGGCCGCGTCGGCTACGCCATGAACAACATCCTGTTCTACGGCACCGGCGGCCTGGCCTACGGCGATCTCAAGGGCGAACTCAACAGCCTGACCGAGACCAAGACCGAGTTCGGCTGGACGCTCGGCGCCGGCATGGAAGTCGGCCTCACCCCGAACTGGTCGGCGAAGGTCGAATATCTCTACATGGATCTCGGCAGCCGCTCCTTCTCGATCACGGGCACCGACAACGGCTTCAGCGCCAGCGTGCTGCGCCTCGGCGTGAACTATCACTTCTGATCCGCGGACGCGGTACTCAAGTAAAGACCCCGGGTACAAGCCCGGGGTTTTTCTTTTCTGTTGTACTTGAAAATTGAAAGTTCATTCCGGCCTTCCTTACCAAAGTATCAGCGCACGCCGAACCAAGATCAGATTGCGGCAGGATCACGGCGAACGCTGGACGCAATAATGACTATACATGCGATAACTTGCCGCCGCGTGTGGCTTTCCTGCACTAGACGCAATTTCAATTTCGCATAACTTTCGCGCATCGAAGTCGGGGTCGGGGGACCCTGTTCAGGAGGTAGTTGGAATGAAGCGCGTAATTCTGGCGGGCGTGAGTGCTCTCGCCGTCATGACGATGATGAGCGCAGCGAACGCGGCGGACCTGCCGCGCCGTCATGCTCAGATGCCGGTGAAGGCGCCGGAGTACGTTGCGCCTTACAACTGGACCGGGCTCTACGCCGGTATCAACGGCGGCGGCGCCTGGGGCCGTTCGAGCTGGTCGGCGACGTCGACCGACTTCGACACCTCGGGTGGCGTGGTCGGCGGCACGCTCGGCTACAACTGGCAGACCGGCCCGGCCGTGTTCGGCGTCGAGGGCGACGTCGACTGGAGCGGCATCAAGGGCAGCGGCACCTGCGCCGGCCTGTCTTGCGAAACCAAGAACGACTGGCTCGGCACGTTCCGCGGCCGCATCGGCTACGCGTTCAACCGCGTGATGCCATACGTCACCGGCGGCCTCGCGGTCGGCAACGTCAAGGCATCGACCTCGCTCGGCAGCAATGACGAGACGCGCGCCGGCTGGACGCTCGGCGGCGGTATCGAGGCCAACATCATCGGCCCGTGGAGCGCCAAGGTCGAATATCTCTACGCCGATCTCGGCAAGACGACCTGCTCGGCCTGCGTGGCCGGCGGCACCGACGTCGACTTCCACACCAACATCGTGCGCGCGGGCGTGAACTACCGCTTCTAAGCCGCGCCACGGCAGACTGCGTGAAGCCCCGGAACGAAAGTTCCGGGGCTTTTCGCATTGAAGTTCCAGCGTCATGCAGATGGCAGAACTGTGTCGATACCGCCACAGCACCGTCGCATGCGCGTTTCGCGCCGGAACGCGATCGCTTCGACGGAGTTTCATCGCCATCGGGGGACGGCGCGCATCCGCGTCCGTCCAGTCCACTGGAAATGAGGTGCGTGATGAAAAAGCTTTTGCTTGCGGGCGCGAGCCTGCTCGCCATGGGTGCCGTGTCGGCGTCGGCCGCCGATCTGCCGGCGCGCATGCCGGCGAAGGCGCCCGCCTATGTCGCGCCGATGGCCTATAGCTGGACCGGCTTCTATCTCGGTCTCAACGGCGGTTACGGTTTCGGCCGCGGCGAATTCACCGGCGGGCTGCCGAGCGGCGGCTTCGACGCGGGCGGCGGCCTGTTCGGCGCCACGGTCGGCTACAACTGGCAGACCGGTCCGCTGGTATTCGGCCTCGAAGGTGACATCGACTGGAGCGGCATGAGGGGCAGCGGCACGTGCGGCGGCCTGTCGTGCAGCGTGCGCAACGACTACCTCGCGACGATCCGCGGCCGTCTCGGCTACGCCATGGACCGCTGGATGCCGTACATCACCGGCGGCGCGGCCATCGGCAACGTCAAGACCAGCCTCGCCGCCTTCGGCGACACCAACAACACCAAGGGCGGCTGGACCGTCGGCGGCGGCATCGAAGCCTCGCTTGCCGGACCCTGGACGGCCAAGGTCGAATATCTCCACGTCGATCTCGGCGAGGCCGACACCGCGCTCGCCGGCACGTCGGCGAAGTTCACCAGCGACATCATCCGCGGTGGCATCAACTACAAATTCTGACGCCGTTGCGTATCGCGTCAGCAGGACGGCCCCGGAGTTCGCTCCGGGGTCGTCTTGTTTTCGGGGTCAGCCCGGCGGCGCGGTCGACGCAAAGGCCGGCACGGCCGCAGCGAAGGCGTCGTGCCAAGCATGGAGACGCGGATAGGTGCTGCGCCAGCCGCCGTCGAAGCGGAAATCGCGATAGCCGAGCAGGCAGACAAGCGCGATTTGCCCGACATGCGGCGTGCCGGAGAGCGGCGGCGCGGTTTGCTCGAGCGCGGCGAGCGCGCGCTCGACCTTGGCGGCCTGCCGCTCGATCCAGGCCGCGACGTGCATTTCCTTCGGTCGATAGCGGCCCTCGTAGACGATGAGCACGCTGGCATCGAGCGCGCCGTCGCACAAAGCCTGCAAGGTCAGCGCGGCAAAGCGCGCCTCGGCCTCGCGCGGCACGATGCGGCCGCCGCCGGCAAGATGGTCGAGATAATCGAGGATGACGCGCGAGTCATAGAGGACGCGGCCGTCCTCGCGCACCAGCGCCGGGATCTTGCCGAGCGGATTGTCGCGGCGCACCGGGTCGGCCGCGGCGTTGAGATCGGCCTCGCGCATCTCGATGCGGTCGCCGAGGCCCAAGAGCGCGATCGCGATGCGCACCTTGCGCACGAACGGCGAGGCGGGCGAGGAATGCAGGATCATCATCGGCAACGAACTCCCGTCCGGCGACGGCCGGCCGTGCATGTGGCTCTGAAATGATAGCGCACCGCGCGCGATTGCGGCGCCGGTTGCGGCAGGAACGTCGAAGCCGGCCCGGCGCCGGCTTCGACGGCGCGTCAGCCGGTCACCACGAGATTGACCGCTTTCGGTCCCTTGCCCTTCTTGTCGGGCTCGACATCGAAGCTGATGCGCTGCCCTTCGTTGAGGCTCTTCAGTCCGGCCGACTCGACGGCCGTGATGTGGACGAACACGTCGCGCCCGCCGTCGTCCGGCTTGATGAAGCCGTATCCTCGCTCACCGTTGAAGAACTTGACCACGCCTTGCTGCGCCATCGGGAGACTCCAACCCGAACTGCCGCCGGCCCCACGCGCGGCGGCGCGGCCCGGAATTCAGGGAAGGCATCGGCCCCGTTTGGCCTCAGACTCCGCCCTTGCCCCCCACAGGAGGCGGAACGCCGTAGCCACGGGAGGAACTACACACCAAGTACGGGCGGCTTGAAAGGAAAAAGGCGGTGTTATCGTGTGGCCTCGGCTTCGCCGGCGAGCCAGTCCAGGGTGAACCTGCCCTTGCCCTCGCGCCCCAGAATCCCCGCCAAAGCGGGCAAAAGGACCTTCAGCTCGGCTTCCAGCGTCCAGGGCGGGTTGACGAGGATCAGCCCCGAGCCGTTCAGCCGGGTCGGGTCCGACAACGGCGAAACGATCAGCTCGGCCCGCAAGATCTTCGGAATCCCGAGCCGGCGCAGGCGCTTGGCAAGCGCGTCGGGCTCCGTGCGGCCCTTGATCGGATACCACAGAAGGTACTGCCCGCCGGCCCATTTGCGGTGCGCCGCGGCGAGGCCCTGGGCCAGCCGGACAAAATCACCGTCCTCCTCGAATGCCGGGTCCGTCACCACCAGGCCGCGGCGCTCCCTGGGCGGCACGTAAGCCGCAAGGGCGGTCCAGCCGTCGATGGCCAGGGTCTTGATGCGGGGGTCGCGCTGAAGCGAGCGGGCGAGCGCCGCATGCGCGTCGGGCTCGAGCTCGCAGGCGATCAACCGGTCCTGCGGCCTGAGCCAGGCGCGCGCGAGCGCCGGCGAGCCGGGATAGACCTTCAGCTGGCCGGGCTCGTTGAGCGCGTCGATCACGTCGAGATAGGGCTTGAGCAGCATCGCCGCCTCGTCCGGCAGGCGCGCCGCCATGAGCCGTCCGATGCCGTCGCGCCACTCGCCGCCGCGCGTCGCCTCCGGCGAGGTCAGGTCGTAAAGGCCGGCGCCGGCGTGCGTATCGATGACGCGGAACGCTCCGGGCTTCTGCCGCAGATAATCGAGCAGGCGGCACAGCACCGCGTGCTTGAAGACATCGGCGAAACTGCCGGCGTGGAAGGCGTGGCGATAGTTCACGGGCGTCGGCCGTCGGGCAAAGGTGATGCGGCCGTGCTTATGCCACGCGCGGCGCTATTGCGGCACCCCGCGCAGGCCGAAATGCGAGCGCGGCCGCTCGAGCTTGCGCGGCGGCGGCATGCGCCGCAGGCGCGCGCGCGGGCGTGACGCCGCCGCCACGAAAGTCGGCGCCGGCGGCGGCGCGATTTCGGCGGCGGCAGGTTGGGCGCCGCGGCGGCGCATGCGGGCCGCCGCCCGCGCGAGCAGGTGCAGGACGGCCAGCACCGCGCACAGCGCGCCGAAGACGTGCAGGCCGATGCCGAGCCGCAGCGGATGCGGCATGCGGCAGATCAGATCGAGCGCGGCGGCGCCGCCGCATAGGAACGGCGCGCCGAACAGATCGCCGTTGCCCGGCGTGCTCACCGGCCAAAGCACGATGTAGCCGAGGCCGGCGAAGTGCACGGCGAAGCAAAGATAGTCCTTGAGACGAGTCATGGTCCGCGCTCCCGTCGCGCCGGATCGCGCGGCCAAGATTGCGGAACGACGTTGCGAAAATCTTGCTTGAATTGTCGACAAATCGGGGTTGTCCCCGTCAGCCGATCGCAATGCTGATTGCCTGCTTACCGCGATCGCCGAAACAAGGTCCGGGCTGGGCGCGGATTCTTCGCGGGCGTTAGCCGCCGCGTAACGCCGGCATCGCCATCCTCTCGAGCTTGCAGGCGCGCTGCGTCACTTCCGGACAGGCGCGGAAGGTGAACGTCCTGGTCAGGCAGACGCGCACCTCGGTCAGCCTCTTGCTGTCGCACACGACGGCAAAGTCGTCGCGCGCGAGGTCAGGGTTCGCCTTGACGAAGGCGTCGGTGACCTCCGCCGGTGTCACCGTGCGCGGCTTGTCGAGCGAGAAATAGTCGTCGGGGATCTTCACCGCGGCCCGCGCCTTGCGCACGGCCTCGAAAAACGCGTGCGGCGTCAGCCCCGTGCAGGTGCCGTGCCGGTCCCATTCGTGGAAGACGAGCCGCGGGCTCGGCATCAGATCGAGCACGCTGCCCACGATCGCGCGGTCGAGCCGCGGCGCCGGCACCTGACAGTACGAGGGGAAGCCCTTCTCGTATTGCGGCCAGAGCCCGTGCACGACGAAGGCGAAGGGCCGGCCGGCGCATTGCTGATCCGGGGCGCGGTTGGGCGCGCGCTCGGCCGAGGCCTCGCAGTAGGACGGCGACCACGACAGGGCGAGGACGTAGTAATCGAACTTGCCCGGCTCGTTCTGGCGGCGGTCCTGGGCCGATGCGGTCTGCGCGAGCGCCGCAAACACGCCGATGGCCAGAAGGCCGGCCTGAACGATCCGCCCGAAACGGCCGCGACGCATGCACGCCTCCCACAAGGATCAGGAACAAAACACGAATTGACCGCGATCAACGGTTCCAAGTGCATGATACCGCTCAATTTAGAACAATACAAGAACAAATTGAAACGAATGGAGATCGCAACTTTTGAACTGTGGCGGTGAAACGAATGAGTAAATGACGCGTTATTGGCAAAGAACTAACTGGGGGTACCAAGCCATGGCCCGTCACCGACCACCGAATGCAAGCCTCACCCGCGGCGAGCGGCTCCAGATCATGCTCTCGCCCGACGAACTCATGGCAGTCGACAATTACCGATTCCAGCAACGCATGCCGAGCCGCGCCGCCGCGGTCCGCGAGCTTTTCCGCCTCGGTTTGGCCAGCGCCGGGCTCACACAGGACGTCTCGGGCAAGAAATCGTCCGAGTTCAGCGTCCTGGAACAGAATGGCGGCGAACCGGGCGCGCCGATGCCTTTGCCGCTTTCTCGGCTGAATGAGTGATTTGCTCTTAGACTACGCGTGACTCGCATTGGCGGCGGAAAGCGCGGACATTGGTGTCGCGGGTGGGACACCAAGGAGGGCACCACATGCCCAACACCCTGAATGCAGCCGAGATGCGCCGATTGGCGATGCAATGCGCGGCGCGCGCGAGTCAGTTCGGCGTGGCCGCCGACGAGCGCGACCGGATGTTGCGCATGCGCGAGGGACTGCTTGAGGTCGCGGCCAGCGCCGACTGGCTGGCCGGACGCTGGGTCCCGGCGGCGATCTAGCGGGCCCTACGGCCCCGCCATCTTGCAGCGCGGGTTATAGGCCCAGTTGAGGTCGTAGCCGGTCACGCACCACTCGACGCCCCAGTCGAAACCGGCAAATCCAGTGTCTTCGCCGATCGAATAGCGCACCACGTGCTTGCGGTACGGCACCTGCGGCCAGCGCGCGTCGTTGACCAGCGCCACCGCCGTGCAGAAACGCCGCGGATTGCTGCCGAGCGCCCACGGATTATAGGCGACCTCGCGCACGCGCTCGTAGCCGACGATGGCAACGTGGTTGTCCCAGAAGTGCGCCTGCGTGTCGGCAAACTGGCCGCTGATGCGGTCAAGCGCAGCCTCGCAGGCCGGCAGATCACCGTCGAAATTCGGCCCCGACAGGTAGAAGTTCTTCTCCAGCGGGCTCGCGGCCTGCGCCGGCGCCAGATTCGCGATCACGGCGGCCAGGGCGAACAGGACGGCGGCAGCCGATGGCAGACAACGCGATGCACGCGACATGGCGGTACTCCCTCGCATTGGGCCGACTTTACCACAGCTTTCAGCACAGCAAGCGATTCGATTCACAGATTCGTGCATTGCAAGACTCGTGACTCCTTGCCGCCGGCTGCATTCTCCGCCGCGCGAATCGGGCGTCCAGCGGCAGTCGAGTCGCGTTGATCCGTACCGCCGGACAAAGTCCCGACGCAGGAGGTGTCCGGCCGGCCCGGGGATCGAACGATCCGCCGCGCGTGCCGGCCGCGAGAGTCCTGTTGGCGTCCGCTTCTGTCGGCGTTCGCGCGGCCGCTTCGACGGTCCCGCGCATGACAGCGAGGCTGCCGGCCATGATGGGCCGGCAGCCTCTCATTTCCAATCGCCCAGTACCGTCTGCACCAGCGCCAGCGCCGCCACCGCGGCCGTGTCGGCACGCAGGATGCGCGGCCCCAGCGACAGCCGCACGACATTGTCACGCTCGGCCAACGCCGCGCGCTCCTCGTCCGAGAAGCCGCCTTCGGGACCGATGACCAGCGTCACGCCGTCATGCGGCGGCGCCGCGCGCAGCGCCGCGCCCGGATCGGCAACGTCCGCATCCTCGTCGCAGAACACGACGAGCCGCCGCGGCGAGAGCTGTTCGAGCATGCGCGCGAAAGCGAGCGGCTCGCCGACCTCGGCAAGCGACAGCACGCCGCACTGCTGCGCCGCCTCCACGACATTGGCGCGCATGCGCTCGAGGTTGACGCGGGCGACCTGCGTGTGCCTCGTGATGACCGGCTGGATGCGCCCGGCGCCCATCTCCACCGCCTTCTGCACCAGATAGTCGAGCCGGGCGTGCTTGAGCGGCGCGAACACGAGATGCACATCGCCGGAGGGGGGCTGGGCCCGCGCCTGCGAGCCGATGGTGAGCGTTCCGCCGCGCTTGCCTGCCCCCGCTACGGTCGATTGCCATTCGCCGTCGCGGCCGTTGAACAGGAGTACCGCATCGCCGGCTTTCAGCCGCAGCACGTTGAAGAGGTAGTTGGCCCGGTCACGGTCGAGCGCGACCTCGGCGCCCGCCTGGAGCGGCGCCTCGACGAGCAAGCGGGGCGTGCGGAAATCGTACTGCGACATCGGATCCGGGCCGGTGAAACGACTGCGGGACGGCGGTTTAGCGGCTAAGGCGCGCCGGCGCGAGATGCGGCCGGGCGGAATTGCCGCCTTCCCGACGCATTCGGCAGGTTGTTATACCGCCGCATGACGGGCTGCGCGCCGCCCCGGCGGCTGTATAATGCCGCCCGAGAGCATCGAGAGGGATATCGCCATGATGTTGCGCCGGGCCCTGCTGGTGGCCGTGGCCGCGCTGCCGCTGGCGGCGGGCGCCGCCTTTGCGCAGTTCCCGGGGCAGCAGCCGCAGCAGCAGCCGCCCTGCATCGGCGAGTTCACCAAACTGCGCCTCGACACCGAGAACAAGGCCAAGCTGATCCAGGAGGCGAGCAAGCGCCACGCCACGCCGAAGGAAGCCTGCCGGCTCTTCACCTCGTTCCACGCGGCGCAGACCAAGATGCTCAAATACGCCACCGACAATGCGACCTGGTGCGGAATTCCCCCGCAGGTCATCGAGCAGATCAAGTCCGGCACCACGCACTCGGCCGAAATCCGCACCAAGCTGTGCAAGATGGCCGAGGCGCCGCCGCGCCCGACCGGCCCCTCGCTGAGTGACGCGCTCACCGCGCCGGTCCCGAACGCCGACAACATCCGCACCGGCCACGGCACCTTCGACACGCTGACCGGCGCGCCGATCGGCAAATGAGCGGCAGCGCCGGACGCGTCGCCGATGCGACCGGAAACTGGGTCGACGGTCTCGCCCCCGCGTTCACGCGGCCTTATCTGCGCCTCGCCCGCCTCGACCGTCCGATCGGCTCCTGGCTGCTGCTGATCCCGTGCTGGTGGTCGGTGGGCCTGACCGGCATGCGGCTGCACCACTTTCCGAACCTCTGGCACATCGTGCTGTTCTTCATCGGCGCCTTCGCGATGCGCGGCGCCGGCTGCACCTGGAACGATCTGGTCGACCGCGATCTCGACGCAAAAGTCGAGCGCACCCGCTCGCGTCCGATTCCCTCCGGCCAGGTAACGCCGCGGCATGCCGCACTTTTCATGATCGCCCAGGCGCTCGCCGGCCTTCTCGTGCTCCTGCAATTCAATCGCGTCACGATCCTGTGCGGCTTCGCGTCGCTCGGCGTCGTCGCGATCTATCCGTTCATGAAGCGCGTCACCTACTGGCCGCAGATCGTGCTCGGCCTCGCCTTCTCGTGGGGCGCGCTGATGGGCTGGCCGGCGGCGTTCGGACGGCTCGATTGGCCGGCGCTGGTGCTGTACGCGGGCTCGATCTGCTGGGTCATCGCCTACGACACGATCTACGCGCACCAGGACCGCGAAGACGATCTGATGATCGGCATCAAGTCGACGGCGCTCCTGTTCCGCGAGCGCACGCGGCCGATGCTTGCAGTATTCTACGCCGGCGCTGTCGTGCTGATCGGTGTCGCCGGATGGATGGCGGGCGGCCGCTTGATTTTCCTGGCCGGCCTTTCTGCCTTCGCCGCCCATGTCGGCTGGCAAGTGATGCGGTTGGACGTCGACGATCCGGCGCACTGCCTGATGCTGTTCAAGTCGAACCGCGACGCGGGGCTGATCCTGTTCGGCGCGATGCTGCTGGACGCCGCGCTCTAGTGGCTTGCCGCCGCTGACGGGTCTGGCGGCGCGCCGCCGCTCACGCTCGATTTGCCGAACAGGCTCCAGCCGCTGAAATTGAACAGGCTCTTGCTCTTCTTGACCGGCTCGGGCTTCGCCGGCGCGTCGGACGCGTCCTCGTCGTCGTCATAAAGACCGTCGGCGCCGGCAAGCACGTCGTCGATCGAGTCGTATTTCTTCGGGATCGAGCCGGTATAGGCCGGCGCGCCCTTCGCCGCGTAATGCGCGCGCGCCTTGGCGGCGACGACCTCGCCCGGCACCGCGTTCGGCCGGCACGGCGTGCGGCCGCTGGCCCGGCGCATCAGATCGACATGGATGTGATTGTAGTGCGCCGCGTTGTAGCCCGGCGCCAATACCGTGGTGAAGGTCTGGCAGGCATAAAGCTGCACATCGTGCAGAAAGCCCTGCTCCTCCGGCGAGCCGTGCCAGCCGTGCTGCACCGAGATTGTGCGGCCGTCGGCGAGCGTGAAGGCGGCGACGTCGAGCGCGTTGCCGAAGGCGTGCTCGGAGATGTGCGCCGAGCTGTTGCCGACCATATCGCGGCAGGAATAGGCCGAGATCTGCTTGATCGACACGACCGGCTGGCGGAACCAGTGCAGCGCCGCGGGCTGCACGCCCTCGCTGACCCAGCGGTCGAGCGCCGAAACCAGCGGACAGGCGAGCGTCGCCGCCGGCGTCAGCGAAGCCTGGGTCGCGGCGGCGGCCGGCGCGCGCTGCGGCCCGAGCGCCGGGGGCGTCTGCTGCTGGGGCGGCTGATAGGGCGGACGCGCGGCCTGCTGCGATTGCGGCCGCGAGATCGCCGGCGCCTTCGGGTCGCCCGGCAGGATGGCGTCGTCGGGAATGTCGTCGGCCTCTTCGGCGTCGGGCGGCTGGATCGACATCGGCGCGCCGGCGGGCGCCGGCTGATACGCGGGCTGCTGCTGGTAGGTCTGCTGTGGCGGCCGATAGGCGGGCTGCGGCTGCTGCTGCGGCGGCTGATAGGCCGGTTGCTGCTGATAGGCGGGCTGCGGCGGCGCGCCCGCGCTCTGGTCGATCCCCTGCGGCCCGACTTGCCATTGCATGTGCTCACCGGCCGCCGGCGCGGACATCGGCTGCGGCGGCGGCGGTGCGTAGCTCGGCTGGCTCGCGGGCCAGCGCGGCATGTTGGTCGGCGACGCGTTCGGGATGCCGGCGGGCGGCCGCAGATCGTCGCCATAGGCCATGGGCACGCCGCCCTCGCCCAGCGCCGAGACCTTCAGCGGGAAATCGGCGCCGCAGACGCCGGGTCCTTCGATCGGCTGGATCTGCACCACGCCGCTGCCGATCTTCACCGCGCCCGATTTCAGGCACGACACCTCGGCCTCGTGCCGCCAGGAGGCGCGCTCGCCATATTGCCACATGCCGCGCCCGCACCCGGCGAGCGCGATGAGCAAGGTCAGGCCGCCGAGGGACAGACGCACGCCACGCTGCATTCGCACAAATTGCGAGCGTGGCCTTTAACGACCTGTCAACGACGCCTGTCAGCGATCCGGTGAGGTTAACAATGCGTTGATCGCCCCCCGCCGGACACCGGCGGGGGCGATCATTGCTCAGGCCGCGATCACTGGGCGGGCTTGATGCCGAGCGTCTTGCCGATGTCGGCAACGGTGTCGCGCTGGTCCTTGAGGTCCTTGGCGAAGTCCGCGCCCGTCCCCGGATTGACCACCTGGCCGGTGGCAACCAGCCTGGCGTGGATCGTCGGATCGGCGACAAATTCCTTGATGTCGGCCGCAATGCGGTCGATCGCCGCCTTGGGCATGCCCTTCGGCCCGAGCACGCCGACCAGCCCGTCGAACTCGAGCGACGGGAAGCCCGCTTCGCGCGCGGTCGGAATGTCGTCGAGCGACTTGGCGTGCTGGCGGTTGGTGAGCGCGATGACCTTCACTTTGCCCTGCTGCACGCGCGGTCGCATGATCGCGTAGGCGCCGACATAGGCCTGGATGCGGCCGTCGGCGAGATCGTTGATCGCGTCGACCGTGTTGCGGTACGGCACCTTGGCGACGTCGAGCTTCTGCGTCTTCAGGAAGGCGGCGAACAGCAGGTCATTGGCGCCGGTCACCGAGGCGTAGTTGAGTTTGCCCGGCTCGGCCTTCGCCTTGGCGACGAATTCCTTCAGCGAAGAGACGCCGGCGCCGGTCGGCACGCCGAAGGCGATGAGCGTGTTGGTCACGCGCGCGATCGGCACGAGGTCGTCGGTCTTGTAGGGCAGTTTCTCGTGCAGCAGCGGATGCGCGGTGAAGGTCGAGGCCGGCGCGAACAGCAGCACGTGGTCGTCGTGCGCGTTCACCACCGCCATGATCGCCAGGATGGCGTCGCCGCCGGGCTTGTTCTCGACGATGACCGGCTGGCCCCACTTCTGCGACAATTTGTCGGCGAGCAGGCGCGCGGTGATGTCGACGCCGGAGCCGGCGCCGAGCGGCACGATGAAATGCACCGGCCGCGACGGCCATGCCGGCTGCGCCTGCGCGGGCGCGAGGCCGAAAAGCACGGCGGCGATGAGGGCAAAACTCAAAAGGATGCGACGCATGCGAATGTCTCCCCGTCCTTTTTTGGTTGTCGTTGGTGCGATCCAGACGAAGGCGGAGACATAGCGGGCAGAAAGGACCGGGGCAATTCCTTTGGACGGCGCCGGTCTAGCCATGCGGATTTGGCAGGTGGCACCGCCCACCGATACCACCGGCTGCCGGTTGGGCCGTCATTGCCCCGTCATGACGGTGATGTTTGATGGATGGCGTCGGCGCGTGCGCTGCAACATCTGCCGCGGCATGTTCGTTCCGGGCGGACGATCAAGCAGTTAGGCGGCGTATGCCGCCGCCGCATGACTTCGGATCGAAATTTCGGTTACCGGACGGCGCGCGCCGCTTCGGTGCATTAGACTTTCGTGCTAGCCTCCGGTCACGCCAAACCAAGCGAGGTCTGCCATGATCCTTGCCTTGAAGTGGGACGTCATCGCGGTCTGCGCGGTGTTTGTGTTCGTCGGCGCGGTGCTGCTCGGCGCATTCTGAGCCTTTCAATTCACGCGACGCGACACCGGAGAACGCCACGTTCTCCGGTGTTTTGATTTTCAGGCGGCGGCGATGCTGGGCGCCTGGCGCGGATCGTAATTGAGGATCGGCGCCAGCCAGCGCTCGGCGTCCTCGACGCTCCAGCCCTTGCGCCGCGCGTAATCCTCGATCTGGTCGCGCTCGATCTTACCGACGCCGAAATAGGCCGCCTGCGGGTGGCTGAAATAGAGGCCGCACACGGCAGCGCCCGGCCACATCGCGAAGCTCTCGGTCAATTGCACGCCGATGCGCTCGCTGCGCAGCAGGTTGAACAAGGTGCCCTTCTCTGTGTGGTCGGGCTGCGACGGATAGCCCGGCGCCGGGCGAATGCCGCGATATTTTTCCAGTATCAATTCGTCATTACCGAACGTTTCGTCCGCGGCGTAACCCCAGAACTCCTTGCGGACGCGCTGGTGCAGCCGCTCGGCGAAGGCCTCGGCGAGCCGGTCGGCCAGCGCCTTGACCATGATCGCGGAATAGTCGTCGTTGGCGCGCTTGAAGCGGTCGGCGACCTCGTCCTCGCCGATGCCGGCGGTGACGGTGAAGCCGCCGATGTAATCGGCAAGCCCGCTCGCGCGCGGCGCGACGAAGTCGGCGAGCGCCGAATTGAAGCGGCCCTCGCGCTTGGCGAGCTGCTGGCGCAAGGTATAGAGCGTCGCGACCGGCGTCTCCCGCGCCTCGTCGGCATAGACGACGATGTCGTCGCCCACCGCGTTGGCCGGGAAGAAGCCGGCGACGGCGCTGGCCTTGAACCAACCCTCGTCGACGATCTTGTCGAGCATCGCGCGCGCGTCCTCGTAGAGCGAGCGCGCCGCCTCGCCTACCTTCGGATCGTTGAGCAGCGCCGGGAACCGCCCATTCAATTCCCAGGTCGAGAAGAACGGCGTCCAGTCGATGTAATCGACGAGCTCGGCGATCGGATAGTCTTCGAGCACGCGCGTGCCGAGGAAGGCCGGCTTCGGCGGCACGTAGGCGCCGGACCAGTCGAGCTTCACGGCGTTGGCGCGCGCCGCGGCGAGCGGCAGCCGCGCCTTTTCCTCCTGCGCGCGCGCGTGCGCGGTGGCGATGCGCGCATATTCATTGCGCAGTTCGGCGACGTAGGTGCCCTTGCCTTGCGACATCAGCGACTGCGCGACGCCGACGGCGCGGCTCGCGTCGTTGACGTGGATGGTCTGCCCGCGATGGTAGTTCGGATGGATCTTCACTGCCGTGTGCACGCGGCTCGTCGTCGCGCCGCCGATCATCAGCGGCACCTCGAAGCCCTGCCGCTCCATCTCCGAGGCGACATGGCACATCTCGTCCAGTGACGGCGTGATGAGCCCGGACAGGCCGATGATGTCGGCCTTCTCGGCCTTTGCCGTCTCGAGGATCTTCGCCGCCGGCACCATGACGCCGAGATCGATGACCTCGTAATTGTTGCACTGGAGCACGACGCCGACGATGTTCTTGCCGATGTCGTGCACGTCGCCCTTGACCGTCGCCATAACGATCTTGCCGTTCGACGACGAGTGCCCGCGGTTGTCCTTCTCCAGCTCCATGTAGGGCATCAGGTAGGCAACCGCCTGCTTCATCACCCGCGCCGACTTCACGACCTGCGGCAGGAACATCTTGCCGGAGCCGAACAGGTCGCCGACGACGTTCATGCCGTCCATCAGCGGGCCTTCGATGACGTCGAGCGGGCGCTTCGCCCGCAGGCGCGCCTCCTCGGTGTCGGGCTCGATGAAATCGGTGATGCCGTGCACCAGCGCATGCGTCAGGCGCTCGCCGACCGGCTTCTCGCGCCAGGCGAGATCGGCGTGCTTTTCCTCGGTGCCCTTGCCCTGGAAATTCTTGGCGATCGTAAGCAGCCGCTCCGCCGCATCGGTACGGCGGTTGAGCACCACGTCCTCGCAGGCCTCGCGCAATCCCGGATCGAGGTCGTCGTAGACGGCCATCTGCCCGGCATTGACGATGCCCATGTCCATGCCGGCCTTGATGGCGTGATACAGGAACACCGAGTGCATCGCCTGGCGCACGGGCTCGTTGCCGCGGAACGAGAACGAGAGGTTCGACACGCCGCCCGAGACGTGCACGTAAGGCAGGTTCTGCCGCAGCCACCTTGCCGCCTCGATGAAATCGACGCCGTAGTTGTTGTGCTCGTCCATGCCGGTGGCGATGGCGAAGATGTTCGGGTCGAAGATGATGTCCTCGGGCGGGAAGCCGACCTTCTGCGTCAGGATGTCGTAAGCGCGCTTCGAGATCGCGCACTTGCGCGCGAGCGTGTCGGCCTGGCCCTTCTCGTCGAAGGCCATGACGACGACGGCGGCGCCGTGGCGGCGCACGATCTTCGCGTGTTCGATGAACGCGTCCTCGCCTTCCTTGAGCGAGATCGAATTGACGACCGGCTTGCCCTGGATGCACTTGAGGCCGGCTTCGATCACCGAGAACTTCGATGAGTCGACCATCACCGGCACGCGGGCGATGTCCGGCTCGGCGGCGATGAGGTTCAAGAACGTCACCATCGCCTTCTCGGAGTCGAGAAGCCCTTCGTCCATGTTGACGTCGATGACCTGCGCGCCGTTCTCGACCTGGTCGCGGGCGATCGCCAGCGCCGCCGTGTAATCCCCGGCGGTGACGAGCTTGCGGAATTTGGCCGAGCCGGTGACGTTGGTGCGCTCGCCGACGTTGACGAACGGAATTTCCGGCGTCAGCGCGAAGCTTTCCAGCCCCGAGAGGCGAAGCTGCTTCGGCACGTCGGGGATCGTGCGCGGCTTCTTATCGGCCACAGCCCTCGCGATCGCGGCGATGTGCTCGGGCGTCGTGCCGCAGCAGCCGCCGACGACATTGACCAGACCGGCGTCGGCGAACTCGCCGAGCAGCTCGGCCATGTACTCCGGGCTCTCGTCGTAATAGCCGAACTCGTTCGGCAGACCGGCGTTCGGATAGGCGCAGACGAAGGTGTCGGCGACGCGGCCGATCTCGGCGACGTGGGCGCGCATTTCCTTGGCGCCGAGGGCGCAGTTGAGCCCGATGGTGACGGGGTTGGCATGTTTCACCGCGTTCCAGAACGCCGCCGGCGTCTGGCCCGAGAGCAGGCGGCCGGACATGTCGGTGATGGTCCCGGAGATCATCACCGGCACGTCGATGCCGCGCTCGTCGCAGATCTCGACGATGGCGTAGATCGCCGCCTTGGCGTTGAGGGTGTCGAAGATCGTTTCGATCAGCAAGAGGTCGGCGCCGCCGTCGAGCAGCCCGCGCACCTGCTCGGCATAGGCGGCGCGCAGCTGGTCAAAGGTGATGGCGCGGAAGCCGGGATTGGAGACGTCCGGCGAGATCGAGGCGGTGCGGTTGGTCGGGCCCAATGCGCCGGCGACGAAGCGGCGCTTGCCGTCTTCCTTCTCGGCCTCGACCGCCGCCTCGCGCGCAAGCTGCGCGCCGGCGTGGTTGAGCTCGTAGGCGATGCCTTCCATGCCGTAGTCGGCCTGGGCGATGGCGGTCGACGAGAACGTATTGGTCGAGACGATGTCGGCGCCGGCGCGGAAGTAGGCGAGATGGATGTCGCGGATGGCGTGCGGACGGCTGAGGTTGAGCAGGTCGTTATTGCCGCGCACCTCGCGGTTCCACGCGTCGAAGCGCGCGCCACGATAGCCTTCCTCGTCGAGCTTGAGCGCCTGGATCATCGTACCCATGGCGCCGTCGAGCACCAGGATGCGGCTCTTCAACGCGTCGGCGAAGGCGGAGCGAGTGTCTCGGAATACAGATTTGGTCATTGCCGGTGCCGCATACTCAGAGGTGTTCCCTCTCCCCGTTGGGGAGAGGGTTAGGGTGAGGGGGTTCCTGACTCGCAGTCGCGACGATCGTCTCCAGGACGCCGTCAATATTGCTCAGCACATCGTTGTTCCAAAAGCGCAGCACCAGATATCCGTAGGCCTCGAGTTGCGCGGTGCGCTTCGCATCCTCGGCGACGTGCTCGGAGTGCTGACCGCCGTCCAGCTCCACGATCAACCGAGTGGCTTCGCAGCAAAAATCGACCACGTAAGCTTTGATCGGCATCTGCCGCCGGAATTTCATTCCGTTAAGCCGCCGGTCGCGCAATCGAAACCAAAGCGCGCGTTCGGCATCCGTCTGATCGCGCCGCAGTCGCCTCGCCGTCCCGACACGCGACACCATAACCCCTCACCCGCCCTCGCTTCGCTCGGGCACCCTCTCCCTACGGGAGAGGGAAAACGACAGCGTCGCAGTGCCAAACACAATCATTACGCAGCCTCCCGCACAGCCGGGCGCAGGCCCAGCAGATGGCAGATCGCGTAGACGAGGTCGGCGCGGTTCATCGTGTAGAAATGGAAGCTGGTGATACCGCGGTCGAGAAGGTCGATGACCTGCTCGGCGGCGACGGCCGCGGCGATCAGCTTGCGCGTCGCCGGATCGCCGTCGAGGCCGGCGAAGCGCTCGGCGATCCAGGCCGGCACCGTGGCGCCGGCGCGCGTGGCGAAATTCTTCGCCGCCTTGAAGTTCTGCACCGGCAGGATGCCCGGCACGATCGGGATATCGATGCCGCGGGCGCGCACGCGGTCGAGATAGCGAAAATAAAGGTCGTTCTCGAAGAAGAACTGCGTGATGGCGCGGCTCGCGCCGGCATCGACCTTGGCCTTGAGCATGTCGATGTCGGCTTCGACGGTCGGCGAGTCGGGATGGCGCTCCGGATAGGCGGAGACCGAGACGTCGAAATCCGGCGCGACCTTCTTGATGCCGGCGACCAGCGCGGCGGCGTTCTCGTAGCCGTCCGGATGGGGCGCGTATTTCTCGCCCGCGCCCGTCACCGGATCGCCGCGCAGCGCCACGATGTGGCGAACGCCGGCGGCATGATAGTCGCGCACGATGCTGTCGATCTCGGCGCGCGTTGCCGCGACGCAGGTCAGGTGCGCCGCCGGCGTCAGCCGCGTCTCGGTGAGGATGCGGCGCACCGTCGCGTGCGTGCGCTCGCGCGTCGAGCCGCCGGCGCCGTAGGTCACCGACACGAAGGCCGGCGCCAGCGGCGCCAGGCGCTCGATCGACTCCCACATCACTTTCTCCATCGCCTCGTCCTTGGGCGGGAAGAACTCGAACGACGTGGCGATGCGGTTATGACCGGCGGGCATGAAACGCGACAGGCGCGGAACGGCGTTCATCATGCGACCTCCTTCCGCTTCGGCGCGGCCATCAGCGCGCGCACATCGCGCGCGAGCCACAGCGACACCGCGATCTTGACTTCGCCGCCCGGCTCCGGCGCCAGCGAGCGGTGCATCACCGGCTCGAGCCCCGAGGCGGTGATCCACTGCGTGACGGTCTCCGGCGCGAAGCCGAGACGGCGATGCGCGAACTGCTCGCGCAGGAATTCCTGTTCATGCGGCGCGAAGTCGACGACCAGCAGCCGCCCGCCCGGGCGCAGCACGCGCGCGGCTTCCTTGATGGCGCGCGCGCCGTCGTCGAGAAAGTGCAGGACCTGATGCAGGATGACGACGTCGAAGGAGTCGGCGGCGATCGGCAAATCGTAAAGGTCGCCCTGGCGCACGCTGCAATGCTTGAGGCTGGCGCGTTCGAGCCGGTCGCGCGCGAGCAGCAGCATGTCGAGCGACAGGTCGAGCCCAAGGCCGCGCTCGATCTCCGGGCCGAACAGTTCGAGCATGCGCCCGGTGCCGGTGCCGAGGTCCAGGAGCGAGCGGAACGGCTTGTCGGCGAGCGCGGCGCGGATCGCCCCTTCCACCTTGTCGTCGGCGACGTGGAGCTTGCGGATGCGGTCCCACTCGGCCGCGTGCTCGCGGAAATAGGCCTGCGCCGCGGCGGCGCGGGCGGCGCGCACGTCAGCGAGGCGATCGCGGTCGCGGGCGATCACCGGGTCGGCGGGATTGAGTTTGGCCAGCAGCGCGTGCGCTACCTCGGCGCCGCCGCCGTGCTCGGCGAGGCGGAAAAAGGCCCAAGTGCCCTCGCGGAAGCGCTCGATCAGCCCCGCCTCGACCAGCAGCTTGAGATGGCGCGAGATGCGCGGCTGCGACTGGCGCAGGATGTCGGTGAGGTCGGAGACGGTCAGTTCGGCCTCGGCCAGCAGCGCCAGGACGCGCAGGCGCGTCTCCTCGCCCGCGGCCTTGAGCGCCACGTTGAGAGCCTCGAAACCGAGCCTGCTCGTGTTGTCGTTCGACATGTCCGGTCCTGGACGCGGGGGCGGGCCTCTATGGGCCAGTTCCCACTATATAAGGATATCTTTATACGTTGAAATGGGGCGGCGCAAGGGCTGCGACGCGGCGGCCGCGGGGAAAGTCTTGACCCTTGTCACGGCGGCCGTTCCCCGGTTCGTCAGGCGTATTGCTAGTGTTCTCGACCGACAGTGCCAATGAGAAGCGATAAGGAACCCCGCATGAACACGGGCCCCGACACGACCCCGGACTTCGGCGTCCGCCCCGGTGAGGTAGCGGTCGACCTGCCGCCCGCCCCCGACGCCGGGGTCTATTTCATCGGCCGCATCCGGACGCCCTGGACCGAGCGCAAGGACTGCCCGCGCAACGCGCGCGCCAGCGACGCGGTCTGCACCGTGGACCTCGATCCGCGCTTCGCGCCGGGGCTCAAGGACGTCGCGACATGCTCGCACCTCGTGCTGCTCTACTGGATGGACAAGGCGCCGCGGAACCTGGTGCTGCAGACGCCGAGCCATTACGGCACGCAGCGCGGCACCTTTGCCTTGCGCTCGCCGGCGCGGCCCAATCCGATCGCCATGAGCGTGGTGCGGCTCCTGGGCATCGACGGCAACAGGCTCTCGGTTGTCGGGCTCGACTGTCTCGACGGCACCCCGCTCCTCGACATCAAGCCCTACTTCGCCTCGACCGACAGCGTGCCGGAGGCGGAGGTCGGGTGGCACAAGAACAAGGATTGAGGCCGCCCCCAAACGCTCCAAAACCCCAACGGTTCCAGGCGGTTTCGCGCATTTGAGCAATTCGTGACCCGGAACATTGAACCCTTTTGGCCATTGCCTCGACGAACAATCGTCACGGTTCGTCGAGGGGTGCCATGTCCAACAAGCTTTTCACCACCGCTTCGCTCGCGGCGCTGATCGCGGCAGCCGCTTTCGTCACGCCGGCTTCGGCGCAATCTTTGTTCAGCTTCCTCGCCCCGCAGCAGCAACAGGCCGCGCCAGCGCCGCAGGCCGCTCCCGCGCCGGCCGCCGAAGACGACGCCGCGATGGACGAGGCCGTGGACCCGCGCCTGCAGCGCCAGGTCGTCGACTATCCGAGCCAGGAAGCGCCCGGCACCATCATCGTCGATACGCCGCACACCTATCTCTATCTCGTGCTCGGCGGCGGCAAGGCGATGCGCTACGGCATCGGCGTCGGCCGCGAAGGCTTCACCTGGTCGGGCGTGCACCCGATCGTGCGCAAGACCGAATGGCCGGATTGGTACCCGCCGGCCGAGATGATCAAGCGCCAGCCTTACCTGCCGCGCATGGTCGCCGGCGGCCCCGGCAACCCGCTCGGTGCCCGCGCCATGTATATCGGCGGCACCGACTACCGCATCCACGGCACCAACGATCCGACCTCGATCGGCAAGTTCATGTCGAGCGGCTGCATCCGCCTGACCAATGCGGACGTCGAGGACCTGTTCAGCCGCGTGAAGGTCGGCGCCAAGGTGATCGTGCTGCCGAAGACTCCGACGCGCGAGGCCGCCCGGCCCGCCGCCGCGCAGGTCGCCTCCTACGCGCCGGCTGCGGAAGGCCGCGCCGCGCGCGCCTGGAACGGCGTCCGCCCCAGCGGACTTTACTGACGACCCTTTGATCCTCCGAACCGACTTGCCCGGCCTCGCGCCGGGCAATTTTTTTGCGCTATGGTGCGCCCGCTTCAACAGGACGAGGACAGCACGATGCGGATTGCGGCGATGGCGGCGGGCGGGGTCGGCGGGTACTACGGCGCGCGTTTGGCGGCGGCCGGCCACGACGTGTTCTTCATCGCGCGCGGCGCGCACAAGGACGCGATCGAGAAGAACGGCCTGACGGTCGAGAGCGTCAACGGCAACGTCCACATCGCCAAGGCCAACGTCACCGACGATCCGGCCAAGGTCGGGCCGGTCGACGTCGTCCTCTTCGCGGTCAAGCTGTGGGACACCGAGAAGGCGGCCGAGATGTGCCGCCCCCTGCTCGGCCCGAATACGCGCGTCATCACCATGCAAAACGGCGTCGACAGCTACGAGCGCATTGCGCCGATCATCGGCACGGAACGCGCGGTCCCCGCCGTCACCTATGTCGTCACGGTGATCGACCGTCCGGGCGTCATCAAGCAGGACTCGAGTTTCCAGTCGATCATCTGCGGCGCGCACGACAATCGCGACGACGCACCGCTGAAGGCCTTCGTCGAGGCGGCCAAGGCGGCCAAGATCGACATCGCGCTGTCCGACGACATCCAGCGCGATCGCTGGCACAAGTTCATCTTCCTCACGGCGACCTCCGGCGCAACCGCGGTGACGCGCTTCCCGATGGGGCCGGTGCTGAAGGATCCCGACACGCGCGCGATGTTCCTCGCCCTGATGCGCGAGACGCTGAAGGTCGGGCAGAAGAAAGGCGTCAGGCTCGCCGACACCTACGCCGACGAGCGGCTCGCCTTCGCCGACAGCCACGTGCCGGCCTCGATGAAGGCGTCGATGGCCAACGATCTCGACCGCGGCAACCGGCTCGAACTCGACTGGCTGGCCGGCGCGGTGTCGCGAATCGGCCGCGAGGTCGGCGTGGCAACGCCGGTCAACGACACGATCTACGCCGCGCTGAAGCTGCACCGCATGGGCACGCGCTGATGCGCGCCGGCCGCGCCCTCGCGCTTGCCGCCGCACTCGCGGCCCTCGCTGCGGGCGCGCGCGCCGAACCCTATCCGGCGTTGAAGATCACGCTGATCGTCGGCTTCTCGCCCGGCGGCGTCGCCGACACCGTCGGCCGCCTGATCGCGCAGGGCCTGTCCGACCGCTTGCACCAGACCGTCGTGGTCGAGAACCGCGGGGGCGCCGGAGGCAATATCGCTGCCGGTCTTGTCGCGCGCGCCGCGTCCGACGGCACCACGCTGCTTGTGACGACCACCGCGCTCGCCATCAACGCCACCTTGCGCCAGAACAACCCGTACAAGACCGGCGACTTCGTCACCGTCGCCATCGCCGCCTCGAGCCCCGAGGCTTTGGTGACGAGCGCCGCCAACCCCGCCAACAACCTCGCCGACCTCATCAAGATCGCGAAGGACCGGCCGATCACCTTCGGCTCGGCCGGTGTCGGCTCCGGCTCGCATGTCGAGGCGGAGTATTTCTTCAAGGAGCTCGCCAAGGTGAAAGCCACGCACGTGCCGTTCCAGGGCGGCGCGCCGGCGATCACCGCGACGCTCGGCAACCAGATCGACCTGCTCGCCACCACGCTCGGCGGCGGCGCGGCGGCGCAGATCAAGGCCGGTAAATTGAAAGGCCTCGGCGTCGCCGCCGACAAGCGCGCCGCCGTGGCGCCCGACATGCCGACCTACGCCGAGCAGGGTTTTCCCGGCTTCACCGCCGCCTCCTGGGTCGGCGTGTTCGCGCCGGCCAAGACCGATCCCAAGATCGTCGCCGCGCTCAATGCCGCCATCGCCGCAACCATCAAAAGCGACGCGGTCCAGAAGCGCCTGACCGGCATCGGCTTCGATCCGCTGGTTCAGACGCAGGCCCAGGCGCAGGCGATGTTCTCCGCCGAGACCGCGAAATGGGGCCACATGGTGACCACGCTCGGCCTCTCGGTGAAATAGCGCGGGTTCCCTCCGGCCCGCCGCACCTTTAGGATTCGGACGATCCGAATCGGCCACGGGGGTCTCGTCATGCGCGCGCTCGATGACCTCGTATATTACGCGACGGCACCGATCCGCCTGTTCGGCCGCTCACGCGCGGTCCGCATTGGCGCCGCCGCGGCCGTCGTCATCGGCATCTTCTTCGCCGTGACGCTGTGGGCGCTCGACCATTTCTTCCCGCCCGACAACGGCGCGCGCGCGGTCCTCGCCAAACTGCCGAAGCCGCCGCCGCTGCCGCCGGTCACGCGCACATCCTACGTCATCGCGCCGGTCGCGGTGTCGCTGGTCGCCATCCGCGCGAGCCTCGACAACGCCGCGCCGCGCGAGTTCTCCGGCAAGAACGACAATCCGGTGAGCAAGCTGCTGTCCAAGGCCGACATCGGCATCACGCTCTCACGCGGCACCATGACGGTGACCGGCACGCCGAACGAGATGACCGTCAACGCGCCGCTGACCGGCACGCTCAAGGTCACGGCCCAACTCGCCACTCAGGCCGGCAACCTGACCAATTCGCTCGCCGGGCTGATCGACCAGTCGCTCGGCAAGCAGCTCGGCAACATCACCGGCCAGGTGCTGAACCAGAACGCCGAGATCAGAGGCAACGTCGTCGTCAAATCGAAACCGGCGCTCAAGGCCAACTGGCGGCTGGAGCCGAACCTCACCGCGACGCTCGGGCTCGGCGACAGCGCGCTCAATATCGCCGGCATCAAGGTCAACATGACGAACGAGGCGCGGCCGCTGATCGACAAGGCGGTGAGCGAGCAGGTCGCCGCGCTCGAGCAGCGCCTGCGCAACGACCCGAGCATCGAGCGCGCCGCGCGCGAGGAATGGGCAAAGATGTGCCGCTCGATCCCGCTCGGCGGCGGCAAGACCGGCATGCCGCAGCTTTATCTCGAGATGCGCCCGGTGCGCGCCGCGGCGGCGCAGCCGCAGGTCGACGCGCGCAACGTCACGCTCACCATCGGGGTGCAGGCGGAAACACGCATCTCGCCGGCGGCGACGAAGCCGACCTGCCCGTTCCCGGCGCAACTCGAACTCGTGCCGCCGATGGACAACGGCAAGCTCGCCGTCGGCGTGCCGATCGATGTGCCCTTCACCGAGATCAACAAGCTGCTCGAAGCGCAACTCAAGGGCCGGCATTTCCCCGAGGACAAGAACGCCGCGGTCGACGTCGAGGTGAAGAAGGCTAGCCTCGCCGCCGCCGGCGACCGGCTGCTGATCGCGCTGCACGTGAAGGCGCGCGAGAAGAAGAGCTGGTTCGGCTTCGGCGGCGACGCCGACGTGCTGGTCTGGGGCAAGCCGGTGCTCGATCCGAAAAACCAGATCCTGCGGCTGACCGACATTTCGCTGGCGATCGAATCGCAGACCGCGTTGCTGGGCGCGGCGGCGCGCGCGGCGACGCCCTATCTCGAGCAGGCGCTGGCCGACAATGCGAAGATCGACCTGAAGCCGTTCGCCGCCGACGCCAAGGCGAAGATCGCCGCCGCGCTGACCGAGTTCCAGAAGAACGATAACGGCGTGCGCGTCGACGCCGCCGTCAACGACGTGCGGCTGACCGGCATCGCCTTCGACGCGACCACGCTGCGCGTCATCGCCGAGGCCGACGGCACGGCGCGGGCGTCCGTGACGCGTTTGCCGTAGAGATTACGCGGCCCGTAGGGTGGGCAAAGGCGCGCTCGCGCGCCGTGCCCACCATGAATGCGGCCGGTGGGCTTCGCTGCGCTCAGCCCACCCTACGATTTACAGATTGCCCTACCGCCAGCCCGCTTCCTTGTCGCAAGCCTTGCGTTCGGCGACGTGGGCTTTCTCCCACTGCGTGATCGACTGCGTCTCGTTGTCGCTCATCTTGTTGTTCATGCAGGTGCAGTATTTCAGCACGACATTCGCCGGCGCATCGCCCTTGTTGTCGGCGACGCACTGGTTGATCCACTTGACGTCATCGGTGGTCGCCGCGACGGCAGCGTTCACGGTGAACGGCAGAGCGGCGAGCAGCGCGAGCATAACGGTCTTCATGAGAGCCCCCTTCGGTTGCACGGATACGCAGACGTTCCTCAATTGAATTTCAGTCCCGCCTCCTTGGCGATGTGGATGTTGAGCGCGATCTCCTTCTTGATCATCGCATCCATCTCGGCCGCCGTCATCGGCAACGGTTCGACGCCCTGCACCGCGAGCTTCTTCCGCACGTCCGGCAGCGCAAGCGCCTTGGTCGCCTCCGCATGCAGCCGGTCGACGATGGCGCGCGGCGTCTTCGCCGGCACGAGGAGACCGTTCCAGAAATTGTAGTCGCTATCCTTGAAGCCCTTCTCGATCGAGGTCGGGACGTCCGGCAGCGACGGTGATCGCTTCGCCGAGGTGACGGCGAGCGGCAACAGGCGGTTGTCCTTGATAAAGGGCATCGACGAAGCGATGCCGATGCAGCACCAGTCGACACGGCCGGTCATCACCTCGGTCAGCGCTTCGGGGCCGCCGCGGAACGGCACGTGCACGCCCTTGAAGCTGGCGCTGACGCGGAAGCGCTCCGCGCCCCAATGCGTGGCACTGCCGACGCCCGCAGAGGCATAGGTCATCTGGCCGCTCGCTTTGGCCTTCGCGACGAAGTCCTCGATCGTCTTGATGCCCTTGGACGGCGCGACGCACAGCACGTTCGGCACGGTGCCGAACATGGCGACGCCCGAAAAGTCGGCCGACGGGTCATAGGACAGATGCGGATAGACCGCCGGCGCGCCGGTATGCGCCGCGGCATTGATCAGCACCGTGTAGCCATCGGGATCGGCCTTCGCCACGATCGCCGAACCCAGCGTACCGCCGGCGCCGCCACGGTTCTCGATGACAATCGTCTGGCCAAGTTGCTGCGCCATCGGCTCAGCGACGATGCGGCCGATGATGTCGACGGTCGACCCGGCGCCGAACGGCACGATGGCGCGGATCACCTTCTCCTTCGGCCAATCGGCAGCAAATGCGGAGCGCGAGAGGGCCGGTGCGGCCAGCGCGGCGGTGGCGAGCGACAGAAGGCGGCGGCGGCTTAATTTCATTGCGCTTCATCCCCTTGTACGGCGCGCCTCTTCCGGGCGCGCTTGGCAACGCGCACATGATGACATGGGAAACGCCGCGGGAAAGTAGGGCGGCGCGGATTTTATGGTGATTCAATAGCGTGAAATTCCGCGCGTGCAGCACCCCCGCTGGCCGCGCCGGGCGCGATGGTCTATCAAGGCACGGTCCACGTCAGGAGCGCGTCATGGCCGACATCACCTTCGACCACATTCACCTGCGTACGCCCGATCCGGAAGGCACCGCCCAATGGTTCGAGCGCATGCTCGGCGCCGAGGTGATCCGGACCATGCAGCAGGGCAAGCCGCGCATCGACATGAAGCTCGGCGGCGGCAATATCTTCATCGCGCCGGTCAAGGCGGGCGATAGCGTCAACGCGCCGCCGGTGACGCCGTATCAGGGGCTCGACCATTTCGGCCTGTTCGTGAAGGACCTTGACAAGATGGTCGCGGCGCTGAAGGCCAAGGGCGTCGAGTTCACGCAGGAACCGCACGTACCGCGGCCTGGCATCAAGATCTGCTTCCTGCGCGGGCCGCAGGGCATCTCGATCGAGCTGCTCGAACGAGATTCGAAATATACCTGACGCGGTACTCGGGTCTCACCGCCGGCATCGCGGCAATTTGTCCGCGCTCCCGCCATGTTTGCGTTGGACAACGCCGCCGCCGCCGGTTGCCATCGGCGACGGTGCTTCGCATTAATGCGTGCGGATTTGGGAGAGCTTGAGAATGCGGGTGCTTGCGCTGGCGATCGGAACAATCATCGTCACAGCGGCGCACGCAGCCAATCCCGACGCGCATTTCGAGAAAGTACTCAAGAAGCTCGAACCGGTCGATCGCCTCGAACAACTCTGCGACTACACGGCGATGATCCATATCCGCAAGGATCAGCGTCGGTTCCATCCCGACCGCGCCATCGCCAGCGCCATCGCGCCGCCGAAGATCGCCTCCGACAGCATCGAGGCGAAGGGCGGCGCCTTCCGCAGCCGGCACCACTGGTACGAAATGTCCTACAGCTGCACGACGACGCCCGACCACATGAAGGTGCTCTCGTTCCAGCTCACGATCGGCAAGGAAATCCCCGAGGAGAAGTGGGCGAGCTACGGGCTGTGGCAGTAGCGGCGGCCCGCTCCGTCCCTCTCAGCGCGTGTCCTTGATGTCCGTGTCCGGCCGATCGCCGCCGCGCGCCGTCTCGACGTGCCAGCGGCCCTGCTCGTCCTCGTATTCGATGACTTCGGTGTGGCCGGGCACCATCTGCTCGGCGGCGGCGGTGCGCGCCGCCTTCCGCGCCGCGTCATGCGTGGCGAAGGCTTCCGAGTAGACGCCGTTGACCTTGTAGGCCCAGCCCCCGTCGTGCTCGACGATCTCGTATGTGACATGACTCATCGGTTGGCCTTCCGGAGAGCGCCGCAAGAGCAAACGCCCCATCGGCAGTGTAGTTGCAGCGTCGCCGAAAAAGTTCCCGCTGGCAAATGGGCCGCCCGGCGATGCCCGGAGCCCGTTCGCTCACGGGCTGTCGGACACCTTCAGGACATCGATGAGCTTGCGGTCACGCCATCGCTGCAGGTCGGCGATGCTGCGCGACCCCGCCTCCTCGGCGACGCCCTTGACGATGGCCTGCTGTACCTCGGGTGTCAGCCGGGTGGTGCCGAGATCGTCCATCCACGACTGCATCGCCGGGGCGAGGTGGTCGAGGAAGTGCTTCATGCCGCCCTCGCCGCCGGCGAGGTGGAAGATGAGGCTCGGCCCCGCCAGCGCCCAGCGCAGGCCGGGCCCGTAGGCGACCGCCGCATCGGCGTCGGCGACCGAGACGACGCCCTCGGCGACGAGATGCACGACCTCGCGCCACAGCGCCGCTTGCAGCCGGTTGGCGACATGGCCGCGCACCTCCTTCTTGATTTCGATCGGGTGCTTGCCGACGGAGCGGTAGAACGCCATCGCCTTGTCGATCGCGGCGCGGCTTGTCTTGGCGCCGCCCACCACCTCGACCAACGGAATGAGATGCGGCGGATTGAACGGATGGCCGATGACGCAGCGCTCGGGGTGCTTGCACTCGACGGTGACGCGGCTGATGAGTAGGCCGGACGAGCTCGAGGCGATCACGGTCTGCGGCGGCGCGGCCGCGTCGATGGTGTTGAACAGCTTGATCTTGAGGTCCTCGCGCTCCGGTCCGCTTTCCTGCACGAAATCGGCGCCCGCGGCGGCCGCGGCCGGATCCTTGTGGAAGGTAAAGCGGTCCTGGCTCGCGCCCTTCTCGACCCAGCCGAGCTTCTCCAGCGTCGGCCAGGCATTGGCGATGAAGCGGCGGGCGAAGGCCTCGCCTTCCGGCGCGGGATCGCTGACGGCGACGTCGTGGCCGCGCGCGAGGAAGATGGCCGCCCAGCTCGCGCCGATGGTGCCGGCGCCGATCACCGCAATGCGTTGGGACATGGGAAATTCCGTGGATGAGGACAGAGCCACGGATGCTAGTGACTTTATGCGGAAGAGAGAAGCGCGCTTCGATCGGCCCCGGATGCGGCCTACCCGCCCCCGAGGCCGCGCAGTTTCCGGGTGTCGAGCAGGTCTTCGACCTCGTCGAGCGTCAGGTTGACCTCACGCTCGGGCCGCGACAGGTCCACCGTTCGCGTCAGCGAATAGCGCCCGTCCGCACCGTCCATCCTGAATTCGAGCCGCTCCGCCAGCGCGCGCAATTGCGCCTCGCGTTCGGTTTCCCGCTGTTTCGTGTCGGGCATCGCGCGGTCCTCCGGACGTCAATCCGGGGGGCGCGCGCGGGGTTCCTCTAGACGGTGCGATAGCCGCCGTCGGCCATCAGGATGGTACCGGTGACGAACTGCGAGAGGTCCGAGGCGAGGAACACGGCCGGGCCGACGATGTCTTCGGGTTTCCCGGCGCGGCCAAGCGGCGTGTGGTCGAGGAAGGTCTGCACCAGCGCCGGGTTATTGGCGCGCGTCGCGGCATTCAGCGGCGTCTCGATGAAGCCCGGGCCGATGGCGTTGACGCGCACGCCGTCCTTGCCGAGCTCGGCGGCGAGCGCCTTGGTGAAGCCAAGCACGCCGTGCTTCGACGTCGTGTAGGCCGGCGAGGTCGGCGTGCGCAGGTGCACGAAGGACTGCACCGAGCCGAGATTGACGACGCGGCCCTTGCTCGCGCGCAACTGCGCGAGGAACGCGTGCGTGACGTTGAACACGCCGTTCAAATTGATCGCCATGATGTCCTGCCAGTCCTTGAGCAGGGCGTCAGGGTCGCCGGTGAAGCCGTTGCGGCGCGCGATGCCGGCATTGTTGACCAGCACCGACACGCGCCCGACTTTCGCCTCGACCTCCGCGGCCATCGCCCGGCAGGCGGCGCGGTCGGTGACGTCGAGGGTGAAGGCGGCCGCCTTGCCGCCGGCGTCCGCGATCGTCTTTGCCGTGCCGCGCGCCGCCGCGGCATCGATGTCGAGCACCGCGACGGTCGCCCCCTCTCGCGCATAGCCGGCGGCGATCGCCTGGCCGATGCCGGAGCCGGCGCCGGTGACGGCGGCGATGTGGTTTGCGAGCAGCCCTGGCATGGTCCTCTCCCCTTCGGTCTCTGCGCGGCAGGATAGCGCACCGCCTCCACAGGCGCTCAACCCCCTGCTACCGGCTGCGCAAATCATGCGCTAGTTTCGGCCCCCATGAAGGTCGCCCGCCTGCCCATCGTTCTCCTGCCCGTCATCGCGCTGGCCATCGCCGCCATCGGCGCGCTGCTCGCGGCCATGGCCGGCGAGGCGCACGTGCGCGGCGCCTATCAGGTCTGGCAGGAGAACGAGACCTTCGCCGCCGCCGCGGTGGCGCTGCTCGCGGCGATGTACGCGGCGCGGCCGGTCTACCTCCAGGTTCGCGCCCAGTCGGTGAGCGCGGCGCTCGACCTCTTGCGCCGCACCGAGGCCGACACCGAGGCCTGCATCGAGGCGCGGAAACTGCTGTTCGAGATGCGGCGCGCCGCGGTGGCGCTGGCCGGCGACATCCACGCCTATGTCGGCAACGCCCCGCCGTCGAGCCAGCACCTGAAAGAGAGCATCGCCGCCTTCCTCGTCGTGTCGCCGCGCGAATTGCGCGCCTTCGCCGAGCGGCCGACCATCAACAGCACCGACCAGGAGAAGCTCGCCTCGACCAGCTTCGTGCTGTCGATCGCGCAACAGGTGGCCGGCGACATCGCCGCGCAGGAGAAGGACGGCGCCATCCCCCGCGAGGCGGTGGAAGCCGACCGCGCCTTCCTCGGCACCAAGCTCGCCGGCCTGTTCCAGCTGTCATCCGAGATCGCCGAGGATCTCGAGGTGCAGGAGGAGGAGATGCGCGCGCGGGCGCAGCATCTGCGCGAATCCGCCGATACCTTCTGAGTGGCAGGCGCCGCGCCGCGGCCCTAGACTGCGGCCGCCACACCGAATCGCCCCAAGGGAGCACGCCTATGACCCTCCGATCCGTCCTGCGCGCCGCCGCCATCGCCCTCACCGCCCTCCTCGGCGCCGGCCTGTCCGCCGCGCACGCCGACTCCGGCTCGATCAGCCTGCGCATCTACAAGGCCGGCTTCGTCATTGGCGGCTCGGCCGGCAGCGGCGTGCTGAACTACCACGGCCATTCGTATCCGCTGTCGATCGGCGGCCTGAGCTACGGCTTCACCTTCGGCGCCTCGGAGACGCGCTTCCACGGCACCGTCACCAACATCCGCAGCCCGCGCGACGTCGAGGGCGTCTATGCGCAGGGCGGCGCCGGCGCGGCGGTCGGCCGCGGCGCGCAGGCTGTGGTGCTGACCAACCAGCGCGGCGCCGTGCTGACGCTGACCGGCGCGCAATCCGGCGTCATCGTCAGCCTCGACCTCTCGGGCCTGGCGCTGACGCTGAAGTAGACCGCATCCGCCGCGCGCGAAATTAGCGTAGGCTGCTTTCCGCCAACGGGAGGCAGCCATGCTTCGCGCAATTGCATTCTGTGTCGTGGCGCTCCTCGCCCTGCCCGCGTTCGCGGCCGAGGAGATCCCCGACGGTGAGATGCCGGCGGTCGGCGAGACGGCCGCGCTCTACCGCGCCGTCACCATCGTCACCGGCACGCGCGTCGAGACGCGCCTGCCCGGCTTTGCCGAGACGCTCGGGGACGTGCTCGTGAACGTGACCGGCGACCAGACGATCCGCGCCGACCGCCGCCTCGCCCGCGCGGCCAAATCCGCGCAGGCCCTCGTGCTGCGCTTCTCCTATCGCGACCGGCTCAAGGGCAAGCCGGTGCACGACGAGCAGGGCACGCACGACCGGCCGCATTTCCTCACCGTCGACTTCGACCCGGCGAAGGTCGACGCGCTCGCGGTCGAGCTCGGCCGCAAGCCCTGGCCGCTGCCGCGGCCGCGCGTGCTCATGCTGGTCGCGGTCGAGAACATCCACAACGCCTTCGTGCTGACGCGCGACGGCGCGATCGACCGCTCCGCCGACATGCGCGAGGCCGTCGCCGCCGCGGCGGCGAAGGCGGCGCTGCCGCCGGCCGTGCTGCCGAGCGAGGCCGACCTCGCGGCGCGCCAATGGACGGTGAAGACGCTCGACGCGGTCAAACCCGCCGAGACGGCGGCACTGGCGCGCGCCGACGGCGCGCAAGCCGCCGTCGCCGGGCGCATTGTGTTCAGCGAAAAGGCGCTCGGCTGGATCGTGCGCTGGCACATGACCTGGCAGGCCAGGTCCTACACGTGGCGGACGCGCGGCGTGAACTTCGACGCCGCCTTCCGCCACGCGCTTGCCGGCGCGGCGCAGGTGATGGCCGGCCGCGGCGCGCCGCGGTAGACGCTACTGCGCGCCGAACGGCATCTGGCCGCCGAACCCGACGACGCCGTCCTTGTAGCAATAGATGGTCGAGGAGCCCCAGATCTGCCCGGGCCGCTCGACCGGCCTGCCATGGTCGATGCGCGAGCAGCGGTCGCGCATGAACCCGGCCGATATGCCCGGCACCGAATAGGCCCAGGCGACGTAGGAGTAGTTGCACGCCGGCCGGTGCCGGCAATACGCGGCATTGGCCGCAACCGCCGACGTGAGAAGCAGGATTCCGGCCGACACGCCGGCAAGCAAGACCTTGGACATCGCGATCCCCCCGGATGGAACAAGTACACGTAGATGCACATGGAACTTTCTATCTAAGGTTGAATACGTTATCGGGCGACTTTCAGCGAGTCCAGCCGGAAATTGAAATTGCAAGAGATCGCCGGCGCGCACGGCGATGGCGGGGCGCGGCAAGCCGAAGTAATTTCTCCGTCATGGCCGGGCTTGTCCCGGCCATCCACGTCTTTCATGCTGAGGGGCCTTTAAGGCGTGGATGCCCGGGACAAGCCCGGGCATGACGAGGGCAAAGATGAAAGTCTTCATCACCGGCGCGAGCGGCTATATCGGCGGATCGGTCGCGGCGGCGCTGATCGCGCGCGGCGACAAGGTCTCAGGCCTCGCCCGCTCCGCGACCAGCGCCGCGGCGCTGCGCGAGCGCGGCATCGCGCCGGTCATCGGCACGCTCGATGATGCCGCCGTGCTGGCATCAGCCGCACGCGCGGCCGACGTCACCATCAACGCCGCCAATGCCGGCCACCGCGAAGCGGCGGAGGCGATTGTTCGGGCGCTCGCCGGCACCGGCAAGGGCTTCATCCACACGTCGGGCTCGAGCATCGTCGGCACCCGCGCGCGCGGCGAATTCGTCGCCGCCATCTTCGACGAGGACACGCCCTTCACGCCGACGCCGCAGCGTGCCGCGCGCGTCGCGATCGACAAGATGGTGCGCGATGCCGCACGCGACGGCGTGCGCGCCATCGTGATCGCGCCGAGCCTGATCTATGGCCACGGCACGGGCTTAAACCCGCACAGCATCCAGGTGCCGTGGCTGATCGCGCTGGCCAAGAAGGCGGGCGTGGCCAAGCACATCGGCTCCGGCGAGAACCGCTGGGCGAACGTGCACATCGACGATCTCGTGCGGCTCTATCTTCTGGCCGCCGACAAGGCGCCGGCCGGAAGCTTCTATTTCGCCGAGAACGGCGAGAACGCGATGCGCGAGGTGTGCGAGGCGATTAGCCGCATGCTCGGCTTTGGCGACCGCACGCAGAGCATGACGGTGGAGGAAGCCGCGGCCGAATGGGGCGAAGGCCCGGCCAACGACACGATGGGCTCGAACAGCCGCGTGCGGGCGAAGCGCGCGAGGGCGGAGTTGGGGTGGAAGCCGCGGGAGCGCGGGTTGATCGAGGAGATTGAGCGGGGGTTATGTCGAGGCCGAGAGCTGACCTAACTTCGCGCCTCGCGACCGTGCCACAGCCGAAGAACGAGCACATCGCCATCGTCCGGCAAAATCGTGTAGCGAACGATATATCCTGCCGCGCCGAACGGGATCACGATCTGACGAATGGCGGCGTCCTCGGTCGGACGGCCGAGATCGGGAAACTCCTCGACACGCTCCAACGCCGCAAAGATCGTGCGCAGGGCACGTTTGGCCGCTTCCGGATTGTTGATGTCGAGGAACTCGCGGACCCGCTCCAGATCGCCGGCAGCCTCCAGCGAGAAATGGATCATCCGAGCCGCTGTGGCTTCGGACGAGGCAACTCCTTATCGGTGCCCCAGCTTTCAACCCACGCCTTCACGTCGCGCAGCGGGATGGCCTCGCGCGTGCGCCTGAAGTTCTCCAGGCGACGGCGGTCCTCGGCGATATCGGGGTTACCAATGTCGACCACAGAGTCGAGCAGCGCCACGGCTTCGGCCAAGACGGCGGCTTCGTCTTGCCCACGCTCGGCCGCGAGCTCGCGCAGCCGCGCGTCGGTGGCGGGGTCGAGGGCGATGTTGCGGCGGATGAGGTTCATGGGGGAAAAGTAGGGCGGAAGCAATGATTTGTCGAGTGAAAGCAACGATATGTAGGGCGGGTTAGCCGAAGGCGTAACCCGCCGGTTTCAATTGTGGTTGGCGAACGGCTTGACCTCGCGGCGCACGCCGGCGGCGAGACAGCCGGGCGCGCGGCGCGCCTGGCGCACGCTGGCGAAGGCGCGCCAGAGGAACTCGGGCAGGAAGCGGACGGACCGCACCCGCAGGCGCGTGATCGATGCAAGCGGCATGGGCGGAGGATGGGGGTGGTTGGTGGCGGGGGTGTGGCGGGGGCCACTACCCAGCTATCGAACCGAGGCTTTAATTTGAGGAGCGTGTTGACGCGCCCAACGAAAAAGTTCTGACTTCAATATATCGAACCGCCCGGTATGGCTACCGACGTCATTTGTACTTCTGTTTAACGCGTCGAATCGCGCAAACGCAGAGTTGGAGAGCGGAGAGTTGCCGCCGATTTGCTGCTGCCGATGGGCTTTTCGCTCTTGCTCAAACGAAACTAAGAACTCCCTAATTATAGCCTGCGTCTCGATGGAAGACTGCCTGACCAGCCAATAGTAAACCGGCAAAACGCCCGCAGATGCAAGGAGATCGTCATGAGGTAAGAAAATTTCCTGCATATTGTCCAAAGCATCAAGCGAGCGCCTGCCAGCCAGCTCGAGTTTCTCATGATCGAGCTTCGCCGAATTTGAAAATGCATCCAAATCTTTCTTTTTTGTGCTCGTCATCCTGTTTTCGTATTCAAACAGTACCAGCTTCGCCGAGGCATTGAAATCGCCCGCGCGCTTCACGCTAAATTTAATGTTCTCCGAAAAGAAATCGTGGCGAGCCACATTTCGGATTACATCCGGAACAGGGCCAAGCATCGCATTCCGAATCTCCGCTCCAGTGAGAGGCTTGCTTCGGTTCAACCGGACGAAAAGCTCGTTAATGTCAGCCTCATCGTTCGTGACGACGCTCATGATATCGACAGTTTCGGTCTCAAAAGCTTCGGCGACTTTAGGATAATTGCTCCGCAAGTCTCGCAGCGAAAGTCCGCCCAGCTTCAGACTGCGATCCGCGCGCCAAACAAAATCTTCGTTCAGTACCAGCTTTCCGTCAAAGAAATCAAAAATCGCCTCCAATCTCTGCTTACCATCTATAATTGCATATGGGAGCCTTGATCTATTCAGGGGGCTTTCGCCCATCTGAAAGTCAGCAACGTAAAGCTTAGGTACGTCAAATCCATTGATTATTGAGTCAATTAGATAAGCCTTGTCAGACTGAGACCACAAACGGCCTTTGCGCTGATACGACGGGTCCATGTCGATAAGATCACGGTGCGTGTACCACCAGATTAGCGGTTTACTGGGGTGAAGTGTAATTCGCATCATCGGAACCATGCTAAAACCCAAACTCGCGCCGTATCTCTTTGGCTAATCCATCCAAATCCGGAAATACGACCGACTCTGTAAATCCCTTCCGAAATAAAGAAGCGCGGATCGCGTCTACATGATCTTTGCTGATTTCGATTTTCACGAGGGCCTTGGAAGGAAAATTCTGTTCGGAAAACACCTTCTCCATGGGGTCCGTACCTTGCCCAAACAGCGCGAAGCCTCCGCGCTGCGCGACGATTCTCGGACTATTGTAGGTCCCGTAGATCATCACAGGCAGCATTGGTATTTCGTTGAAAACAGTCCCCGGAGCATAGGTCCGCACAACCTGACTGCTTTCGTCGAGAACGCCGCCCTTGAATGAAATATGCGCGAGTGCCGCTTGATTCCAAACAATCGGCTCACACATCCAGACACAGGCATCCGCCTTTTTGGACTCGCCCCCATTGAGGGCAAAATATATTGCAACAAATGGATTTTCCGTCCAATCAAGAAGACGCGTTGGTACTCCATAATGCTGCATCAGGAAGAGTTTATCCCAGTCATTAGTCAACGTCCGGTCTAGAAACGGCAGCGACCGCTGCACGAATCGAGTCGTCAATTGTGTTTCCATGAGCGAAATATCTTGGATACTATTTTTCGCACTGTGCCTGTAAAGACTCGGCCTCAATTTATGTATTTTGTCGCTACTACCGCGATACCAGGACGCCTGCGAGTTGCCCTGAAACGTCTCAATCACGTCTAGCAGTTCTGCAAAAGACTTCGGTTTTTTGACTTCAAGTACAGTTGGCATAATCGATTCAAAAAGATTTGGCCGGTGAGGCAGGTTCGGGCTAGAGTTTAACTTGCGCCGACCGCGAGCCAACCGCAATTGTGAACCGGTCTAAATTGACGTATCGCGAGTCACGGCCTCGCAAATCTCACGATGAAATGCTGCGTTGCAAAATCCCGCCGACAGACGCGCCGGCGGGATGGAAATTTCGCGCCGTGCCTACAACGCCCTATTACTCTCCTTCACCAATCCCGCATTCCTTGCCGCATGCTCGGCCTCCGACTCCACCGCCGTGGTCTTCGGCGCGCCGGCCTTCTCCGCATCCACATAAACCTGCTGGCCCATGGCGTTGAACTTGGCGCTCATCTCGGCCATGCCCGCCTCAACCTCGGTGCGTGAGGCTCCCCCCACCCCCGACCCCTCCCCGCCGCTCGCTGCGCCCGCGGAGGGAGGGGAGTTCAAGCCGAGCGCCGCCTTCTCGTTATCGCCCAGGCTCGCCGCGTAATCCCTTACATCCTGCGTGATCTTCATCGAGCAGAACTTCGGCCCGCACATGGAGCAGAAGTGCGCCACCTTGTGCGCTTCCTTCGGCAGCGTCTCGTCGTGGTAGGCGCGCGCGGTGTCGGGGTCGAGGCCGAGGTTGAACTGGTCCTCCCAGCGGAAGTCGAAGCGCGCGCGCGACAGCGCGTCGTCGCGGAGCTGCGCCGCCGGATGGCCCTTGGCGAGGTCGGCCGCGTGCGCGGCGATCTTGTAGGTGATGACGCCTTCCTTGACGTCGTCGCGGTCGGGCAGGCCGAGATGCTCCTTCGGCGTCACGTAGCAGAGCATGGCGCAGCCGAACCAGCCGATCATGGCGGCGCCGATGCCGCTCGTGATGTGGTCGTAGCCCGGCGCGATGTCGGTCGTCAGCGGCCCGAGCGTGTAGAACGGCGCCTCGCCGCACTCTTTAAGCTGCTTGTCCATGTTGATCTTGATCTTGTGCATCGGCACGTGGCCGGGGCCCTCGATCATGACCTGGCAGCCCTTCTTCCAGGCGGTCTGCGTCAGCTCGCCGAGCGTCTCGAGCTCGGCGAACTGCGCGCGGTCATTGGCGTCGGCGATCGAGCCGGGCCGCAATCCGTCGCCGAGCGAGAACGACACGTCGTATTTGCGCATGATGTCGCAAATCTCGTCGAAGCGCTCGTAGAGGAAGCTCTCCTTGTGCCGCGACAGGCACCACTTCGCCATGATCGAGCCGCCGCGCGACACGATGCCGGTGACGCGGTTCGCGGTCAGCGGCACGTAGGCAAGCCGCACGCCGGCGTGGATGGTGAAGTAGTCGACGCCCTGCTCGCACTGCTCGATCAGCGTGTCCTTGTAG
>DATNBL010000020.1:0-39372 GCA_035571935.1 Pseudolabrys sp. | reverse complement strand
GCGCGAACTGCACGAAAAGCTCAAGCGCTTCCCGCCGCGCTCGACTTACAGGGTGATGCATCCGGACCTGAAGGGCTACTGGCAGTTCTTCGGCCGCATCGATTTCAGCGAGAGTTTCTTTTTTCACGCGCCCATCGCGCGCGATACCGAACGCGAGGGTTTCGATTTCCGTGCACCGCTGCGCAGAGCGGCCTGTTTCGATTTTGCCTGCGACATCGACTACGCCGGCTTCTGGCAGTTGCGGAACGCGGTGGCGGAGACCTATCGCAAGGGGCGGGTGTTCATCGCGGGGGACGCCGCGCACACACATCCGCCCTACGGCGGATTCGGCCTCAACAACGGCCTGGAGGACGCGGCGAACCTCGGCTGGAAGCTGGCGGCGCGGCTGGAAGGCTGGGGCGGGGAGGGGTTGCTCGATTCGTATTCGGCGGAGCGGCAGCTGGTGTTCCGCGACGTCGCCGAGGATTTCATCGCGGCGCGCATCCGCGAGGAGGACGAATTCCTTTCGCGCTACAGCCCCGAACGCGACCGCACCGAATTCGAGCGAGCCTGGGAAGCGCGCGAAGGCGATCTCGGGCAGCGCGTGCACCGCTACGAGCCGAACTACGAAGGCTCGCCCGTCGTCATCGGCCCGGCCGGCGGCCGCACAAGCGCGCACGGCGATCATTCGTTCACGGCGCGCGCCGGGCATCATCTGGCGCCGCAGCCTCTGTCGTCGGGGCGCAACGTGTTCGAGGATCTGGGGCACGGCTTCACGCTGATTGCGCTCGAGGCAGCTTCGACCGACGTGGAGCGGCTGGCGCGGGCGGCAGAACAATGCGGCGTGCCGCTGACGGTGATCCGCGATTCCACCGCGGGCGGGCGCGAGGCCTACAGTGCCAAGCTCATTCTCGTGCGGCCGGACCAGTTCGTCGCCTTTGCCGGCGACGCTGCGCCGGCGGATGCCGAGGGCCTGCTGCGACGGGTCAGCGGTCAACCCTGACGGGCTTCACGCCCTCCGCCGTGATTTCGCTGCACTTGTAGCGGTCGCGAATGTGCTCGTTGAAGAACACGCCCTTGCAGAACGAGGCGCGGAAATTGGCGGCAATGTCGGCCGGCACGTCCGCATACTCGTAAATGCGGCCGGTCACGAAGGTGACGACAAGCCGCCGTCTTTCCGGCTCGTAGGTGAAACTCGATATGACGTTCGACGGCATGGCGCGGTCCTTGAGAGGAATAACGCCGCGCATTGCGCTTGGTTCGCTAGCGGCCGAAGCGGTCCTTCCAGCTCGGCATGCTGCCGGCGAACGGCAGCGCGGTCGCCTCGTAGACGCTGCGGGCGATGGCGCGCGCCAGCACGTTGGCGGCGAGCATGCCGAGCTCGCTGAGCGCGTAGATCGGGTCCGGCAGATCGATGCGACCGGTGGCGGCGGTGAAGACGACGTCGCCGTCGAGCGGCGTGTGCACCGGATAGATTGCGCGCGCCATGCCGTCCTGCGCCATCACCGCGAGGCGGTTGGCCTGCGCCTTGGTGAGCTTTGCGTCGGTGGCGACGACGGCGAGCGTGGTGTTGGTACCGGGCGCGCCCTTGCTGCGGAAGACGAGGGCGTCCGCCGGCAAGGGTGAGGGCAGGCCGCGGCCTCCGAACTCGCCATTCTCCTCGAACGCCGCCGCCCAGAAATGCGGCCCGTTGCCGATGGTCATCGAGCCGGCGGCATTGGCGGCGGCGATGGCGCCGACGGTGATGCCGCTTTTGGTCCGCGCCGAGGCCGAGCCCAGGCCGCCTTTGAGGCTGACGGTGGTCGCACCGGTGCCCGCGCCGGCGGTGCCGAGGAAAAAGTCCGCCCCGGCCGCCTGCGCCGCCGCGTAGCCGAGCTCGCGATAGGGCGGGAAGCGGCCCCAATCCTTGTTACCGCCGGCCAAGAGGTCGAAGAGGATCGCGGCGGGCACGATCGGCACCACCGCCTCGCGGACCCGGAAGCCGCGGCCCTGCTCGCGCAGCCAGGCCTGCACGCCGGAAGCGGCGTCGAGGCCGAACGCCGAGCCGCCCGACAGCACGATGGCGTCGACGCCCTCGACCGTCTGCGCCGGATCGAGCAGCGCAGTCTCGCGCGTGCCGGGCCCGCCGCCGCGGATGTCGACGCTGCCGGTGACGGCGTGGTCGAACATAACGGCCGTGATACCGGAGCCGAGCGTCATGTCCTGGGCATTGCCGACGCGGACGCCGGCGACATCGGTGATCAGGTTGCGCATGATCACCCGCTTATCACATCCGCGCCAGCACGGCACCGCCCACCTTGCCAGCGCCACAGTGAGCCGGGCATGTAAGCGGCCATGCATGACGTATCCTATGCCGCCGCCCTGATCGCCGGGCTGGTCAGTTTCCTCTCTCCCTGCGTGCTGCCGCTAGTGCCGCCATATCTCATCTACCTGGCCGGCACCTCGCTCGAGCGCTTCGCCGACCGCGAGCCGGAGCCGCGGGTCAAGCGCGAGACCGTGCTCGCCGCGCTCCTGTTCGTTGCCGGCTTCTCGACCGTGTTCGTCGCGCTCGGCGCCAGCGCCAGTGTCATCGGCTCGCTGATCCGCGCCTATTCCGAGCCGCTGGCGCTCGTCGCCGGCGTCGTCATCATCGTTATGGGCCTCCACTTCCTCGGCCTGACGCCGATCGCCTGGCTGCATCGCCAGAAGCGGTTGGAGGTGACCAAGCCGGTCGGCCTGTGGGGCGCTTACGTCATCGGGCTCGCCTTCGCCTTCGGCTGGACGCCGTGCATCGGCCCGATCCTTGCCGCGATCCTGGCGGTGGCGGCGTCGGAGCAGACGGTGGCGCGCGGCGCGGGTCTGCTTGCCGTCTATTCGCTGGGCTTGGGCATTCCCTTCATCGCCGCCGCCTTTGCGATCGAGCCGTTTGCCGCCTTCCTCGCGCGCTTCAAGAAATACCTGCACCGTGTCGAGCAGGCGATGGGCGCGCTTCTGGTGTTGACCGGCATCGCCTTTCTGACCGGCAGCATCAGCCAGCTCAGCATCTGGCTCCTGGAAGCCTTTCCGGCGCTCGGCAGGATCGGCTGACGGAGGACAAACAAAAAGCCCGCCGGTGAGGGCGGGCTTTTCGCATTTTCAAGTTGCGCGAGGCGCTTACTTGGCCTTCGAGCAGTCGTTGCCGGGGCACTCGACGTAGGTGATCTTGCCTTCGGCGTTCTTCTTCCAGATGTACATCACGTAGTCGAGGTTCGTGCGATCGCCCTTCTTGTCGTAGGAGATGTCGCCGAGCGCGGTCTTGAACTTCATGCCCGAGTGCATCTTCTCCGCGACCTTCTTGGGATCGGTCGACTTCGCCGCGGCCGCCGCCTGCGCCATGATCTGGACAGCCGCGTAGCTGTACAGCGTGTAGGCTTCCGGCTCGAACTTGGCGGCGCGGAACTTGGCGACGATGTCCTTGGCGGCCGGGTTGTTGCGGGCATCCGGGCCGTAGGTCATCAGCGTGCCTTCGACGCCGGGGCCGCCGACCTGCGCGAACTCGTCGGTGGTGATGCCGTCGCCGCCCATCAGCGGCGACTTGACGCCCTGGTCGCGCATCTGGCGCACGATCAGGCCGCCTTCGGTGTGGAGGCCGCCCCAATAGACGAGGTCGGCGCCGGACTGCTTGATCTTGGAGACGAGCGCCGAATAGTCCTTCTCGCCGACGTTCACGCCTTCATAGAGCACCGGCTTCATGCCGCCTTTGCCCATCGCCTTGATGGTCTCGTCGGCCAGGCCCTTGCCGTACGTCGTCTTGTCGTGGACGACGGCGATCTTCTTGCCCTTGAAGTGCTTGAGGATGTAGGCGCCGGCCACCGCGCCCTGCTGGTCGTCGCGGCCGCAGGTGCGGAAGATGTTCCACATCTTGCGCTCGGTGACCTGCGGGTTGGTCGAGGCGGGCGTGATCTCGAGGATGCCGTTCTCCTGATAGACCTCGGAGGAGGGCATGGTGACGCCGGAGTTGAAGGCGCCGACCACGAACTTGACGCCGTCGGCCGAGAATTTGTTAGCGACGGACACGCCCTGCTTCGGGTCCGACACGTCGTCGCCGAACTCGACCGTCAGCTTCTGTCCGTTGATGCCGCCGGCGGCGTTGATGTCGGCGACCGCCTGCTCGGCACCGTTCTTAAGTTGCGCGCCGAAGGCCGCGTTCGGGCCGGTGATCGGTCCTTGAACGCCGAATTTGACTTGCGCGTTGGCCGCGCCCGCGGCGGCGATAGCAAAGCCCAGCGCGAGGCCGAGCGTCGTTGTTTTCATCATCTGTGTTCCCCTCCAACAATGGTGCCGGCGATGACAACTTAACAAGGCTAGCTTGCTTTGCGACGCCAGCGCAATGGCCCGTCCGCCTCGTTGATCCAGCGATACTGACGTATCATCTGGGCGACGCGTGCGGCGCGGAATCCGGCCAGCCCGACGACCAGGCAGACGACGGCGTCGACGAGATAGAAGTGTAACGACAACAGCGTGCCGTCGAACAGGCTGAAATGGATGAAACGGACGGCAAGCCCTAAAATCATCGTGTAGACTACGACCTGCCAGACCGGCCGCCAGGTTTGCGCCGCGGCACGGCCGGTCAGCCAGGCCGCGCCGCCCCCCAGGAAGACCGTGACGAGGAAGAAGACGCCGAAATTGTCCTCTTCGGCGAGCAAATGCGGGATGGAAAAGGCGTGCGCCAGCGCGTCCATCAGTGCCGGCCTCCCTCAAGATAAGCCTGTCTTATCTCGGGCCGCTCCAGGAGTTCCTGGCCGGTTCCGGACAGGGTTATCAGCCCGTTCACCATCACATAGCCGCGGTCAGCGAGCTTGAGCGCGTGATAGGCGTTCTGCTCGACCAGGAACACGGTGAGGCCCGTCTCGGTGTTGAGCGCCTTGATGGCATCGAAGATCCCCCGCACGATCAGCGGCGCCAGGCCGAGCGACGGCTCGTCGAGCAGCAGGAGACGCGGGCGCGACATCAACGCGCGGGCGATCGCCAGCATCTGCTGCTCGCCGCCCGAGAGCGTGCCGCCGCGCTGGGCGATGCGCTGCTTCAGGCGCGGGAACAGGCCGAGCACGCGCTCGAGATTGGCCTCGTATTCGGACGGGTCGGCGACCGTCGCGCCCATCTGCAAGTTCTCGAGCACGGTCATCCGCGAGAAGATGCGGCGGCCTTCCGGCGACTGCGCGAGCTTGAGCCGCGCGATCTCGTGCGTCGGCAGCCGCGTGATGTCGCGGCCGTCGAATTCGATCGTGCCTTCGCGGGCGCGCGGATTGCCGCAGATCGTCATCATCAGCGTCGACTTGCCGGCGCCGTTGGCGCCGATCAGCGTGACGATCTCGCCGGCCTTGACGTCCATGTCGACGCCCTTGAGCGCCATCACGCGGCCGTAGAAGGTCTTGACGCCGCGCACGGTGAGGAGCGGGGCGGTCATGCGCCGACCTCCGCTTCGACCTTGGCGACCTCAGCGTCGGGCACCCCGAGATAAGCGGCGATCACCTTCTCGTCGTTGCGCACCGCCTCCGGCGAGCCGTCGGCGATCTTGACGCCGTAGTCGAGCACGACGATGTGGTCGGAAATTTCCATCACCACCGACATGTCGTGCTCGATCAGCAGGATCGACATGTGGTTGTCGGTGCGGATCGACAGCAGGAGCTCGTTGAGCTCGGCGCTTTCGCGAGGATTGAGGCCGGCGGCCGGCTCGTCGAGGCACAGCAGCACGGGCTCCGTGCACATCGCGCGCGCGATCTCGAGGCGGCGTTGCGCGCCGTAGGGCAGGTCGCCGGCCGGATCGTCGGCGCGGCCGATCAGCCCGACGCGGTCGAGCCAGGCGCGCGCCTGCTCGATCGCCGCGCGCTCGGCCGCGGCGTAAGATGGGAAGCCGAGCACGCCGAGCAGCGTATAGCCGGAGGCGAGCATCAGCCTGTTGTGTTGCGCCACCATCAGGTTCTCAAGCACCGTCATGCCGGGGAACAGGCGGATGTTCTGGAAGGTGCGGGCGACGCGCGCCTGCTGCGAGACGAGGTAGTCCGGCATGCGCTCGAGCAGGAACAGCGCGCCGTCGCCGTGCTTGGCCTGGCGCTTGCCGCTATCGGTCAGCGCCTCGAGCCCATCCCACGCCGCCATGCCGCCGTGGCGCAGGCCGATACGGCCCTCGGTCGGTTTGTAGAAGCCGGTGATGCAATTGAAGACGGTGGTCTTGCCGGCGCCGTTCGGTCCGATCAGCGCGGTGATCTCGCCCTTGCGCGCCTCAAAGGAGAGATGGTCGACCGCGACCAGGCCGCCGAAGCGCATGGTCAGTTGCTCGACGCGGAGCAGAATGTCGGCTGGATCGCGCATCAGCCGTGGCCCTCACCGACGAGGTCGGCGCTGATCGTCTTGCGCTCCTTAAGAAACACCGAAGGCGAGCGCGTCGAGATCAGGCCGCGCGGCCGCCAGATCATGATCAGCACCATGGCGAAGCCGAAGATCAGCATGCGGTACTGGGTCGGGTCGAATGTCGAGCCGAATATCTGCTTGAGGAAGTCGAGGTCGCGCGTGATCTCGGTGCCGCCGATCATGGCGATGGCGGCGATGGCGACGCCGATCTGACTGCCCATGCCGCCGAGCACGACGATCGACAGGATCGTGGCGGACTCCAGGAAGGTGAAGGATTCCGGCGAGATGAAGCCCTGCCGCGCGGCGAAGAACGAGCCGGCGAAGCCCGCGAACATCGCGCCCATGGCGAAGGCGGTGAGCTTGGTATTGGTGGTGTTGATGCCGAGCGAGCGGCAGGCGATCTCGTCCTCACGCAGCGCTTCCCAGGCGCGGCCGACCGGCAGGCGCCGGAGCCGGATCGTCACATAGCAGGTGAGCAACGCCAGCCCGAGGATCAGGTAATAGAGGAAGATGGTGCGGTAGATCGGGGTGAACGGCAGTCCGAACACTGCGGCAAACCCGTTGTCGTCGGCGTTGAAGGGAATGCCGAAGAAGGAGGGTCGCGGGATGCCGCCAATACCGGCATAGCCGTTGGTCAGCGCCACGAAGTTCACCAAGACGATGCGGATAATCTCGCCGAAGGCCAGCGTTACGATGGCGAGATAGTCGCCGCGCAGCCGTAGCACCGGAAACCCGAGCAAGATTCCCCAGAACGAGGCGAGGCAGCCGGCGAGCGGCAGCAGGATCCAGAACGAGAAACCGAACTCCTTGGCAAGCAGCGCGTACGAGTATGCGCCGACGGCGTAGAAGGCGACGTAACCGAGGTCGAGCAAGCCTGCGAGCCCGACCACGATGTTCAGGCCGAAGCCGAGCATGATGTAAATTAGGATCTGGATGCCGAAATTGTCGACCCATTTGAGCGCGCCGCCGGTGCCGGCGGTGGCGAGCACGACAAACGGGTAGACGATCGTGAAGCCGATGGCGAAGGGGATGAACCACTTGCCGAAGACCGCGCGCCAGGCCGGCGTCGCTTTCGCGGGCCGCAACGCTCGCCGCTTGAGCCAGGGGTCGATTGCCAGCGCAAAGCAGAGGCGGCCGCAGCCGATGATGGCGACAAGTGTGAACAGGAACGTGCCGCGCCACGTGACCACGATCTCGTTACGGATGTTGGAGATCGCCTGGAAGCCGATCAGCGGCAGGAACAGGGCGAAGGCAATCAGCGCGGTCAGCCCGGCGTCGCGGAACGCTGCCGCGACGGGGTTCGGCGCCTTCGTCACGTCGGTCATGTCAGACCTTCTCGACGTCCGGGCGGCCGAACAGGCCCTGCGGCAGGAAGATTAGGGTGATGGCCAGCACCGAGAACGCGGCGACGTCCTTGTAGTCGAGCGAGAAATAGGCCGACCACATCGTCTCGATCAGGCCGATCAGGATGCCGCCGATCACCGCACCGGGCAACGAGCCGATGCCGCCGAGCACCGCGGCGGTGAAGGCCTTCACGCCCGGCACGAAACCGTCGGCGAAGGAGACGACGCCGTAATACATCAGGTACATCGTGCCGGCGACGGCGGCGAGCGCGGCGGCGATGACGAAGGTCATCGAGATGGTGCGGTCGACGTCGACCCCGACGAGCGCCGCCATCTTCTGGTCCTGCTCGCAGGCGCGCTGCGCCCGGCCAAGCCGGGTCTTCGCCACCAGGTACCAGAAGCAGACGAGCAATACCGCGGTGACGCCCCAGATGATCAATTGCTTGAACGACAGTGTCACGGCGTAGTTGCCGTGGTTCATCAGCACGAACTCGCCCTGGACGATCGGCGGGATCGACTTGTTGCGCGGGCCTTGCGTGACCTGCACGAAGTTCGACAGGAAGATCGACATGCCGATCGCCGAGATCAGCGGCGCGAGGCGGAACGAGCCGCGCAATGGTCGGTAGGCGACGCGTTCGATGGTCCAGTTGACCAGCGAGGTGAAGACCATCGCCACCAGCAGGACGATGAACAGCGCGACGGCGATCGAGGTGACGCCCAGGAACGAGGTCAGTATCAACAGCGCGATCAGCGATATGAACACCGACACCATGAACACATCGCCGTGGGCGAAGTTGACCATGCCGATGATGCCGAACACCATCGTGTAGCCGATGGCGATGAGGCCGTAGATAGAGCCTAACGTGATGCCATTGATCAGTTGCTGGATGAAGACGTCCATCCGTTCCCCTGCCGCCTCGCGAAACCGCGCCCCTCACGCGTAACGCCCGCGTGAACGAACGGTAACAGGGCCAATGGCGAGCGGCAACGCCGGATCGCGGGCAGTATGTTATTAACGGGCAAGGAGGGAACGCGGCGTGTCGCCTCAGGTCGAAATCGCCGTCCGTTTGGGCGCTGCGGTATCGCTGTTCGCGGCGCTTGCGCTGTGGGAATGGCGCGCGCCGCGGCGCCGGCTTGCGGCCGGCCGGAGCGGGCGCTGGTTCGGCAATCTCGGTCTTCTTGCGGTCGATCTTGTTGCGGTGCGGTTTCTGACGCCGACGGCCGCGGTCGGCGCCGCCCTTCTTGCGGCGCGCAACGGATGGGGCCTGTTACCGTTGCTTGGCGTGCCGCTTTGGCCGGCCGCGGCGGTGAGCGTGGTCGCGCTCGATCTCGTCGTCTGGGCGCAGCATTATGTATTCCACCGCGTGCCGTTGCTGTGGCGGCTGCACCGCGTGCACCACGCCGACATCGACATCGACGTGACCACCGGCCTGCGCTTCCACCCGCTGGAAATCCTGTTGTCGCTCGTGATCAAGATAGCCGCCGTGATCGCGCTCGGCGCGCCGGCGGGGGCCGTGGTCGTGTTCGAGGTGCTGCTCAACGCGACCTCGATGTTCAACCACAGCAATGTCGCATTGCCGGCATGGGCGGAGCCGGCGGCGCGCTGGATCATCGTCACGCCGCAGATGCACGAGGTGCACCATTCCGTTGAGCGCGGCGAGACCGACAGCAATTTCGGATTCAATTTGCCGTGGTGGGATCGCCTGTTCGGCACCTACCGGGCCAAGCCGGCAGCCGGCGACAAGGTGGTCATCGGCCTGCCGGTGTTCCGCGACGCGCCGGAGCGGACCTTGCTGCGCCTTTTGACGCAGCCCTTCCGTGCCGCGCGCTAGTACCGGCCGCCGCGTGGTTTTGCACAGCGAATCCACGGCCCCCCGGTGCGTATGGCCGCGCGACCGGGGCTCGCTTATGCTGGCCCGCCATGGCCACCGCGGCGCTGCCATTGTTTCATCTCTACGGCGATCCGCCGGGCGATCAGGCGTTCGATTTCATCCATGTCGAGACGATCGCCGCGCGCTCGACGGTGCACGACTGGACCATCCGCGCGCATCGCCACCGCGACCTGTTCCAGGTGCTGCTGATCGCCTCCGGCGGCGGCGAGATGAGCTACGAGACCGCGACGTTCCCGTTCACCGCCCCGGCCGTGCTGCTGGTGCCGCCGCGCATCGCACACGGCTTCCGCTTTGCACCGGAGGCGACGTCCGGCTGGGTGGTGAGCTTCTCCGAGGACGTCGCCGGCGCGGTCGGCGACCGCTCCGGCGAGGCGCTGGAGCGTCTGACGACGCTTGCCGCGGCGCCGGTGCTTCCGCTTGGCGATGTGCAGGAGATCGCGCGGGTCTCGGGCCTCTGCCGCGAACTGCAGGAGGAGGGTTTTCTCGCCCGCGAGGGCCACCGGCTGGCGATGCGGGCGCTGCTCCTGCTCATCGCCGTCGAGGTCGTGCGCCTCGCCGCCAGCCGCGCACGCACCGGCGCGGTCACGCTGACCCCGGCCGATGTGCGCATCGAGGAGCTGCGGCGGCTGATCGACGCCAATTTCCGCAAAGAGCGGTTGCTCCGCTTCTATGCAGAGCGGCTCAAGATGACGTCCGACCGGCTCAACGATCACGTGAAGCGCTCGACCGGCGTCACCGCCGGCCACCTGATCCGCCAGCGCGTGCTGACCGAGGCCAAGCGCCAGCTCGTTTTCACCGGGCAGGCGATCCACGAGATCGCCTACGATCTCGCTTTCGCCGACCCGTCGCATTTCACGCGCTTCTTTCGCAAGCAGACCGGTATGACGCCGCAGGCCTTCCGCGAGCGCCGCGGCGGCTAGGCCGTCTGTCTCAGCGAGTCCTTGCGGATGAACGCGACGGCGACGATCGCGCCGAGGAGTTCCGCCGCACCGCTGCCGCTGAGCGCCGCCCGCATGCCGTTCAGGAAATCGTCGCCGCTCGCCCCCTGCGGCCCGGCATGGGCGGCGAAGATGGCGCCGAGGATGGCCACGCCCAGTGTAGCGCCGACCATGCGCGTGGTGTTGAGCAGCCCTGAAGCGGTGCCAGACCGCGCCGGCGGCAGCGCGGCGACCGCGACGCCGTTGACGGGCGCCGTGTTCAGGCCGAGGCCGACGCCAACCACGAGTAGCGCTAACTCGATCGGCACGATGCCGGTGGCCTCGCCGATTGTGGCGACGCCGAGCGCGCCGAGGCCCATGCACAGCATGCCGGCGGTCATGACGACGCGCGGGCCGAGCCGGTTGTTCAGGTGCCCGGCGAACTGCGAGACGATGAAGAAAGACACCGGCATCGGCAGCAAATCGAGGCCGGCGACGAAGGGCGTGGCGCCGCGCACGGTCTGGAAATAAAGCGGGATGATGAACAGCAGCGCGTACATGCCGAAGGTCATCAGCCCGGCGATGGCGAGCGAGGCCGAGAAGGTCGGCCGCCCGAGGTATTCGAGCGGCAGCAAGGGTCCCGGCGTGCGGCCTTCGACGAAGACGAGCAGAGCGAAGGCGGAGATCGCGACGATCGCGGTGCCGACGATGACCGGCGAAAGCCAGCCCCACTGTGCGCCTTCGATCGCGACGAAAGCGAAGGCGACCAGTCCCGTGATTGCCAGCGCCTGGCCGGGCGGGTCGAGCCTGCGGCCGGCAGGCTCGGCGCTCTCGCGCACGGCGGCGTAAGTGAGCACGAGCGCCGCCGCGCAGATCGGCAGGATCAGATAAAAGATGCTGCGCCAGCCGATCGTGTCGACCAGCCACCCGCCGAGCATCGGGCCGATGATGAAGGCGAGGCCATTGCAGCTTGCCCATACGCCCATCGCTTGCGCGCGCCCGCGCCGGTCCGGGAAGGCGACTGCCAGCAACACGAGCGACATCGGCACCATGAAGGCGGCGCCGAGGCCGCTGACGACGCGGCCGGCGATCAGCGCGTCGGCGCTGGGCGCCAACGCACAGAGCAGGGTGCCGGCAATAAACAGCGCGATGCCGGCGACGAACACCCGGCGTCGCCCGTAGAGATCGCCAAGAGTGCCGCCGGTGAGCAGCAGGCTCGCATAGACGAGATTGTAGGCATCGACGACCCATTGCATCGCGCTGATGCCGGCATGGAGGTCGGCGCCGATGCTCTTCAATGCGAGATTGACGACCGAGGTGTCGATCTGCGCGACCAAAACGGCGAGGGAGGCCGCAACGAGGACGAGGCGAGGTCTGGTTTGTGCGGCCGTTCCGTTCGAAGTCGTAGCAAGGGTCATAACGAGTCCTTTTCCGTTGTCGGCCTCTCGTCCGGTTCCCCTCCCGTGTCGCGGCGCGGCGTTTTGCGCTTCCCTCCGAGCCGAGGGAAACGAATGTTTGTGGTCGAAAACATCATTAACAATGATCGCGCAGCGGGCCGCGTTGCATGCAGCCTCTCGATCATCGTCCGACACTTAAGCGTGTCTTGTGTGCGAACCCACCCGCTTCCTGCGGTGCGTCCGGTGTTCGGCTACATCGCGCGTGGTTAAGCGGCTAACGGGTAAGGTAAAGCGTTGGTTTCTTTTGCCCGTCGCAGTTGAAGAGAATACGCAATGATTGTCCGCGCAATGAGGAGGACACAATGCGTAAAGCTTCGACCGCGACCGTAGCGTTGATCGTCGCCATCGCCCTTTATTTCACGCTGACCTGGGGCCTCGAAGGCCTGCGGGCGCTGACCTCGGCGAATTACGGCCTCGACGACGTGTGGCGCTCGCAACTCGTGTTCGACCTCGGGCGCCTGTTCCATCTGACGCCGGTCGGCATCATCAAGCTTGCGGCCTTCGTCGCAGCGATGAAGCTCGCCGTCGCCGGCATCTGCGGCGTGCACATCCTCGACCGCTTCCGCTCTTTCGCCGGCGGCAACGCCGATCCGCAGATCCTCGAAGGCGCGCTGAGCATCGTCGTCGTGTTCAGCTTTCTGTCGGTCGCCCCGGCGGTGTGGTCGGGCAATGCCCAGATCGTCCGCGAATATGCGATCCACATCCTGCTTGCGTGCCTGGCGCTCGCGCTCTGCATCGCCGAGCGCAACGTCCTGGCAATGCCGATCGTGGAAGAGGCTACCGGCGAAGAGGCGCAGCCGATTTCCAGCTCGATGCTGCACCCGTAATCACGTGAACGTCAGCCGCGGCGAGGCCGTCTCATGCTCGATCGCCTCGTCGCCTCACTGCTGCTCTGGGGGCTCGAGGGCTGCCTCGCCTGGTTCGTGATGCAGGAATCCACGACCGTCCTGACGGAAAAACTGACCGAAGTCTCCCGCGCCCTGAGCGGGATGTAGGCGAGCCCGTAAGGCTCGCCTTTTTATTGACTCTTGCCGACTTCTTCGATCACCGCGCCGGCTTCCTTGAAGGCATGGTTGGCCGCCGGCACGCCGCAGTAGATTGCCTGCTGCAAGATGATCTCCTTGATGTCGTCCGCCGTGAAGCCGCCTTCGGTCAATGCGGCGCGCACGTGCATGCGGAATTCGTCCCACTTGTCGAGCGCGAGCATCGTGCCGATGACGAGCACGCGGCGTGTGCGCTCGTCATAGTGCGGCCGCGTCCACACCTCGCCCCAGGCGGCGCGGGTGATGAAGTCCTGGAACTCCTCGTTGAACGGCGTCTTGTTCTTGAGCGAGCGGTCGACCCAGGCATTGCCCAGTATCTTGCGCCGCTGCGCCATGCCGCGCTCGTAGCGTTCGCGTTCGTCCATCGTCCGCCTCCGCCTCAGGTGAGGAAATCGAGCACGGCCTTGGTGAAGGCCTGCGGCTGCTCGACGTTGGAGATGTGCGCGGCGTCGAGCGACACCAGCTTCGCGCCGGGGGTTGCCTTGGCGATGGTCTCGCCGGCGACCGGCGGCGTCGCCGGGTCCTGCGCCCCGACGATGACGAGCGTCGGCGCCTTGATGGTCGGATTGCTGGCGCGGAAGTCCATGTCTCGGATCGCCTCGACGCAGCCGATGTAGCCCTCGCGGTCGCTGGCGACGAACATCTTGGTCATGCGCGCGATCGCCTCCGGCGCGCGGTCGCGGAAGCCCTTGGTGAACCACCGCTCCATGTTCGGGGCGACCAGTGCTTCGAGCCCCTTCTCGCGCACGAACCTGATGCGGTCGGCCCACGGCGCCTTGTCGGCGTAATAGAAATTCGTGTTGGCGAGGACGAGCTTCTCGACGCGGTTCGGCGCGTTGGCCCCGAGCCACTGGCCGTCCATGCCGCCCATCGACAGGCCGCACCAGTTGGTCTTCTTGATGCCGAGCACATCGAGCACGCCGAGGATGTCGCGGCCGAAGCGGTCGAAGCTGTAGGGGCCTTTCGGCGCGCCGGACTGGCCGTGGCCGCGGCGGTCGTAGCGGATGAGGCGGAAGCGCTTCGCGAAGGCGTCCGCCTGGTCGTCCCACATGTGCAGATTGGTGCCGAGCGAGTTCGACAGCATCAGCGCCGGCGCGTTCTCGGGGCCGGTGACCTCGACGTGGATCGGGCAGCCGTCGTCGACGGTGATGGTCGGCATTGCGTTTCCCCCTTTGAATTCTTCTGGCGCCCGATACGGGCGGGCTAAGCCACCCATTAGGCGAAGGCGCGGCATCCTGCAAAGCCCTTTTCAGGACGCCTGCGAGGCCTTAAGTGCAAGCGGTTCGGGTTTTGCGGCCTTTTTCAGGAGACGGCTCCGATGGCAATGACGATGACGGGTGAGGTTCAGCTTCCCGCCACGCGCGAGGTGGTCTGGCAGAAGCTCAACGACGCCGAGGTGCTCAAGGCCTGCATCCCCGGCTGCGAGGAGCTCAACAAGACATCGGACACGGAATTCCAGGCGGTCGCGGTCGCCAAGATCGGGCCGGTGAAGGCCAAGTTCAAAGGCAGGGTGCAGCTGACCGATCTGGATCCGCCGAACGGTTACAAGATCTCGGGCGAGGGCGACGGCGGCGTCGCCGGCTTCGCCAAGGGCGGGGCGACGGTGGCGCTCAGCGACAAGGACGGCGGCACGCTCTTGACCTACAACGTGGAGGCGCAGATCGGCGGCAAGCTGGCGCAGCTCGGCCAGCGGCTGGTCAACGGCGCCGCCAAGAAGCTCGCCGACGACTTCTTCCGCAATTTTGCGGCAAACGTCGAGAAATCCTGACGGTTGTACCGCCGGTTCGCCCCGCGGGCCGCTTGGACGGCTTGACCGGGACGGCGGCAGAGGTCCACACTTGCGGCCTGTTCCGAGGCTAAACTGGATCGAAATCGACGCGATTTCACGCCCCTGCCGCCGCATGGACGCGGCGAACGGTCAATAAGGGGCGATTCGGACCTAAAGTGGGAGGAATGCGATGCCAGCCGTTTCCATGACGGTGAATGGAAAAGCCGTCTCCGGCGATGTCGAAGCGCGCACCTTGCTGGTGCAATTTCTGCGCGAGAACCTCAGGCTGACCGGCACGCATGTCGGCTGCGACACCTCACAGTGCGGCGCCTGCGTCGTGCATATCGACGGCATCGCCGCGAAGTCCTGCACCACGCTCGCGCTCCAGTGCGAGGGCGCCAAGGTCACCACCATCGAAGGTCTGGCGGAGCCTGGCGGCAAGCTGCATCCGATGCAGGAAGCCTTCCGCGAGCATCATGGCCTGCAGTGCGGCTACTGCACCCCGGGCATGATCATGGCTGCGCTCGACATCGTGCGCCGCAACGGCCACGACCTCGACGAGCACACCATCCGCGAGCAGCTCGACGGCAATTTGTGCCGCTGCACCGGCTACCACAACATCGTGAAGGCGATCGCGGCGGGCGCGAAGGCGATGGCTTAGAGGCGCGGCGGCGCTGCCGCCGGCGGACGTCGGACAAGAACAGTCAACTGGGAGGAGACCGCCATGAGCGCGACCGGTATCGGCGCGGCGGTGCGCCGGAAGGAAGACATCCGCTTCGTCACGGGCAAGGGTCAGTATACCGACGACGTCGTGCGGCCGGGCGAGACCCGAGCCGTGTTCGTGCGCTCGCCGCATGCGCGCGCCCGCATCAAGAGCATCGATGCGTCGGACGCAAAGAAGATGCCCGGTGTGGTCGCCGTATTGACCGGCGCCGAGCTCGCCACCGACAAGATCGGCAATCTCATCTGCGGCTGGATGATCCATTCGCGCGACGGCTCACCGATGAAGATGGCGCCGCATCCGGCGCTCGCGGCCACCACGGTCAACCATGTCGGCGACGCGGTCGCGGTGGTGATCGCCGATACGCAGGCGCAGGGGCGCGACGCGGCCGAGAAGGTGAAGGTCGACTACGAAGTGCTGGCGGCGGTCAGCGATCCTGCCAAGGCCAAGAGCGGCCCGCAGATCCACGAGGTCGCGCCGAAGAATACGATCTATGAATGGTCGCTCGGCGACGCCAAGGCGACAGAGGCGGCTTTCGCGGCGGCCAAGCACGTCACCAAATTGGACATCGTCAACAACCGGCTGGTGCCGAACGCGATCGAGCCGCGCGCCGCGCTCGCGGAATATGACGCCGGCAACGATCATCTCACCCTCTGGAACACGTCGCAGAACCCGCACGTCGCGCGCCTCGTCATCTCCGCCTTCGTCGGCATTGCGCCGGAGCACAAGCTGCGCGTCATCGCGCCGGACGTCGGCGGCGGTTTCGGCTCGAAGATCTTCATCTATCCGGAAGAGGTCGTCTGCCTGTGGGCTGCGCGCAAGGTTCAGCGCCCGGTGAAGTGGGTGGCGGAGCGCACCGAGTCCTTCGTCACCGACGCGCACGGCCGCGATCACGTGACCCAGGCCGAGCTCGCGCTCGACCTCAACGGCAAGATCCTGGCGCTGCGCGCGCACACGATCGCCAATCTCGGCGCCTACATGTCGACCTTCTCGTCGTCGGTGCCGACCTATCTCTACGCGACCCTGCTGTCGGGCCAGTACGACATTCCGCAGATCTACTGCGAGGTCGACGCCGTCTACACCAACACGGTCCCGGTCGACGCCTATCGCGGCGCGGGGCGCCCCGAGGCGACCTTCGTCGTCGAGCGGCTGGTCGAGATCGCGGCGCGCGAGATGGGTCTTGATCCGGCGGACCTGCGCAAGCGCAATTTCATCAAGGCGTTCCCGCACCAGACGCCGGTGATCATGGCCTATGACGCGGGCGACTATAACGCCTCGCTGAAGAAGGCGATGGAAATCGCCGACGTAAAGAGCTTCAACAAGCGCAAGCGCGAGAGCGCGCGGCACGGCAAGCTGCGCGGCATGGGCTACTCGACCTATATCGAGGCCTGCGGCATCGCGCCGTCGCAGGCGGTCGGCTCGCTCGGCGCCGGCGTGGGCCTCTGGGAATCGGCGGAGGTGCGCGTCAACCCGACCGGCACGGTCGAGGTGCTGACCGGCAGCCACGCGCACGGGCAGGGGCACGAGACGACGTTCGCCCAGCTCGTGTCGGAGCGGCTCGGCATCCCGTTCGACAATGTCTCGATCGTGCATGGCGACACGGACAAGGTGCAGTTCGGCATGGGCACCTACGGCTCGCGTTCCGGCGCGGTCGGCATGTCGGCGATCGTCAAGGCGCTCGACAAGATCGAAGCCAAGGCGAAGAAGGTTGCCGCGCACATGCTCGAGGCGGCGGAAGGCGATATCGAGTTCAAGGACGGCAAGTTCACCGTCGCCGGCACCGACAAGTCGGCCGCCTTCGGTGATGTCGCGCTCAACGCCTATATCGCGCACAAGTTCTCCGGCCAGGAGCTGGAGCCGGGCCTGAAGGAAACCTCGTTCTACGATCCCACCAACTTCACGTTCCCGGCCGGCTGCCACATCTGCGAGGTCGAGGTCGACCGCGACACCGGCAAGGCCGAGATCGTCAACTGGACCGCGGTCGACGACTTCGGCACCGTGATCAATCCGATGATCGTCGAGGGCCAGGTGCACGGCGGCATCGCGCAGGGCGTCGGCCAGGCGCTGCTCGAAGGTGCGGTGTACGACAAGGACGGCCAGCTCGTGTCCGGCTCGTTCATGGATTACGCGATGCCGCACGCGCACGATTTGCCGTCGTTCAAGGTCGAGACGACGATGACGAAGTCACCGTCCAATCCGCTCGGCATCAAGGGTTGCGGCGAGGCGGGCGCGATCGCCGCGCCGGCCGCGGTCATCAACGCCATCACCGATGCGATCGGCTCCGAACAGGTGCCGATGCCGGCCACCGCCAACGCGGTGTGGTCGGCGCTGCAAAAAGCTACGCCGCGACAAGCGGCCTGAAGGATTTACGGGAGATCACAATGTACAATTTCACGTTCCATCGTCCGACCACGGTCCGCCAGGCGGCCGGACTCTTGACGCGCAATCCGGAGGCCAAGCTCCTGGCCGGCGGGCATTCGCTCTTGCCGGTCATGAAGCAGCGGCTGGCGCAGCCGTCGGCGCTGATCGACCTGTCGCTGGTCGAGGGGCTTTCCGGCGTCGAGCTCAAGGGCCGCTCGGTGGTGATCGGCGCGATGTCGCGCCACGCCGACGTCGCGACCTCGCAGGTGCTGCGCGAGACGATGCCGGCGCTCGCCGAAGTGCCCGGCTCGGTCGGCGACCCGCAGGTGCGCAACCGCGGCACCATCGGCGGCTCGATCGCCAACAACGATCCGAATGCCGATTATCCCGCGGCGCTGCTCGGCCTGGGGGCGACGATCATCACCAACAAGAGACGCATCGCCGCCGACGACTTCTTCACCGGCATGTTCTCGACCGCGCTCGAAGAGGGTGAGATCATCACCAAGGTCTCGTTTCCGATCGCGAAGAAGGCGGCTTACGAGAAGTTCAAGCACCCGGCCTCGGGCTTCGCGCTGGTCGGCGTGTTCGTCTCGAAGCGCGGTCCCGACATCCGTGTCGCCGTCACCGGCGCCGGCTCGAACGGCGTGTTCCGCGTCAAGTCGTTCGAGGAGGCGCTGAAGAAGCGCTTCTCGCCGAAGTCGATCGAGGGTCTGTCGGTGCCGGCAAACGGCATGAACAGCGACATCCATGCATCGGCCGAATATCGCGCGCATCTCGTCGGTGTGCTGGCGAAGCGGGCGCTGGCCAAGGCGACCGCCTAAGACTTCTGCTGCAATCCAGGCGGCGCGCGGTTTGACGGCCGCGCGCCGTTTGCTTTTGCGCTAGAGCCGCATCGTCGCCGGATCGAAGCGGCGGAAGGTGTTGCGCCCGGCGGCCTTGGCGGCATAGAGGGCGGCGTCGGCGCGTTTCATCGCCTCGTCCGAGCGGCAGTCGGCGATCGCGGTCAGGCCGATCGACGCGCCGATCTGGAAGCGCCGCCAGCCGAACCGGAGCGGCCGGCTCATCGCGGCGATGATCTGGCGCGCGACGAGGACCGGCGCCCGTTCCGTGGCGCCGAGCAACACCCCGAACTCGTCGCCGCCGACGCGCGCGACGATCTTCGCCGTGCCGCAGGCGGAGGCGAGCCGTCGGGCCGCTTCCTTCAGGCAGTCGTCGCCGGCGGCATGGCCGAGCGTGTCGTTGACGTCCTTGAAGCCGTCGAGATCGACCAGGAGTAGGGTGCCGCCGCTGTTACGGCCGGTGATGTCGCCGCACGCCTCCATGAGCCGCGCCTGGAAGCGGCGGCGGTTGGCCAGCCCTGTCAGGTCGTCATATTCGGCGCGGCGGCGCGTGCGCTCGGAGCGCTCGCGTTCCTCGGTGATGTCCTGCTTGAGGCCGAACAGGCGGGTCGGCCGCTCGCCGGTGCATTCAACGATGGCGGTGATGCGGATCCAGCGCTGCGCGCCGTCAGGGGTCAGAATGTCGGTGTCCAGATTGAAGCCGGTGCGCTCGGCGATGGCGCGATTGCGGATACGGTCGAGCGTGCGCAGCGACCGCTCCGGATAGCGGATCAGCGTCTGCCGCCGCACCAGCGGCCGGTCGCGGCAAATAGCGAACATGTCGTAGGTGCCGCCCGACCATTGCAGCGCCTCGGTGGTCAGGTCGCATTCCCACAGGCCGAGGCGGGCGGCGGCGGAGGCGCGCTCGAACAGGTCGCGGCTTCGCGTCATCGCGGCTTCCTGTTGGCCGATGAGGCGGGCCTGGGCCTCGACTACCGCGGCGAGACGCGCGACGGCTTCGGCGGTTTGCTCGTGCGAGCAGGGATCGACGCCGGCGATGCTGCCGGGCGCGGCCTTGGTTTGGAAACCGTGCGCCTTCGGCATTGCGTCCGTTGTCCAATTCCAGGAGAGGGCAGGCTAGGGCGGGCTGTGTTAACAATTCGATAGTAGCGGCAGGGCAAGTGAGTTCCGCCGCCGGGGGCGAGGCGATGCTATCCTCGCGCGATGAGTCGTCCCACCGCCGCCGTCGATCTCCACGGCGTTTTGCGCAGCGCCATCGCGTCGCACCAGGCCGGCCGTCTCGCCGAGGCGGAACCGCTGTACCGCGCCGTGCTCGACGCCGCGCCGCAGCAATTCGACGCGCTGCACCTGCTCGGTGTGCTGCATCACCAGCGGGGGCGGAGCGCGGAGGCGGCCGAGTTGATCGGCGCCGCCTTGCGCGAGCGGCCCGACGACGCGGTGGCGCTGACCAATCGCAGCGCCGCGCTCAACGCGCTTTCCCGCTTCGACGAGGCGATCGCCCATTGCGACCGGGCACTGGCCGCCAGGCCCGACCATGCCGAGGCGCACAACAACCGCGCGCTGGCGCTGCGCGAACTTGGCCGGGTGCAGGAGGCGCTGGCCGGCTGCGAGCGCGCGCTGCGCCTGAAGCCCGGCTATGCCGACGCCTACAACAATCGCGGCCTGGTGCTGCAGGCGCTCCGCCGCGCCGAGGCGGCGCTCGGCAGCTACGACACGGCGCTGCAGCTCGATCCGCAGCATCTCGACGCGATCAACAACCGCGGCATCGCGCTGTTCGAGCAGAACCGGCTCGCCGAGGCGCTCGCCTGCTTCGACCGCGCGCTCGCCGTTCGTCCAAGCCACGCGCATGCCCACTGGAACCGGGCGCAGGTGCTTCTGCTGACGGGCGACTTCGTCCGGGGGTGGGCGGAGCACGAGTGGCGCACAGCCTCGAACCCCAGGCTGCAACGCCGTTTCGACAGGCCGCTCTGGCGCGGCGACGCGCCGGTCGCGGGAAAGACGGTGCTGCTCCACGCGGAGCAGGGGCTCGGCGACACGCTCCAGTTCTGCCGTTACGCGCCGATGGTGGCGGCGCGCGGTGCGCGCGTCGTTTTGGAAGTGCAGAGGCCGCTGATCGATCTGGTGCGCACGCTCGGCCGGTCGATGGAGGTTGTCGCGCGCGGCGATGCGCTGCCGGATTTCGATTTCCATTGTCCGCTCTTGAGCCTGCCGCTTGCCTTCGGCACGGACCTCGCGAGCATCCCGGCCGGGACACCGTATCTGCGCGCGCCGGCGAGCGCGACCGATTGGGAGGCGCGGCTTGGGGCCAAGCGTCCGCGCATCGGCCTCGTCTGGTCCGGCAATCCCGGCCACAAGCGAGACCGCGACCGCTCGATCCCACTCTACGCGCTTTTGCCGCTGCTCGATCTCGACGCGACCTTCGTCAGCCTGCAGAAGGACGTGCGTGCGGCCGACGCGGCGGTGCTGAAGCAGACGCCCGTGATCGACGTCGCCGACGCGCTGACCAAATTTTCAGAAACGGCTGCGATCGTGTCGGCGCTCGATCTCGTCATCTCGGTCGATACCAGCGTCGCGCACCTTTCCGGCGCGCTCGGCAAGCCGACGTGGCTGCTGCTGCCGCAGGCGCCGGACTGGCGCTGGCTCACCGATCGGGCGGACAGCCCCTGGTATCCGGCCGCGCGCCTGTTCCGTCAGGATGGAGCGCGGGCGTGGGGCCCGGTCGTCGCGCGCGTTCGCGCGGCGCTGGAGGAGACGATCGCGCGCGGCGCCTAGGCAGCCTTGTCCAATTCCGCCAGCAGGTCGTGCAGGTCGAGCGGATGCGTGAACATCTGCAACGAGCCGTCCGGCTTCGACGGCCACTTGTCCTTCGGCCGGTCCCAATAGAGTTCGACGCCGTTGTCGTCCGGGTCGCGCAGATAAAGCGCCTCGGAGACGCCGTGGTCGCTGGCGCCTTCCAGCGGGATCTTGGCGACGATCAGCCGCTTGAGCGCGTCGGCGAGCAGCGGCCGGGTCGGGTAGAGGATGGCGGTGTGGTAGAGGCCTGTGGTGCCGGGGGCGGGCGGCTGGCCGCCGCGGCTCTCCCAGGTGTTCAGCCCGAGATGGTGGTGATAGCCGCCGGCCGAGATGAAGGCGGCGCCGGGCCGCTGGTAGGTGATCTGGAAGCCCAGCACCCCGCAATAGAAGTCGAGAGCCCGTTGCAGGTCGGCGACCTTCAGGTGCACGTGGCCGATGCGGACGCCGGCGTCGATGGTAGGGAATTGCAGGGTTTTTTCAGCGGTTTCAGTGGACATGGCGGCTATCTCTGGCTGGCCGGGGGCGGCTTTGCTACCCACATGTAAGGGGGCCGCGCCTTCGGATAAAGTGTCATCGAGGTGACCCAGGAATGTCTGTTAAACCGCTTCCCGCCGGCATCGGCCAGACCGTCGATCTCCTTGCCAAAGCCGGCTACATCGCCGACCGCTCCTTGGCGACGGTGCTTTATCTCGCCCTGAAAATGGGGCGGCCGATCTTCCTCGAGGGCGAGGCCGGGGTCGGCAAGACCGAGATCGCCAAGGTGCTGGCCGCAAGCCTCGGCCGCAAGCTGATCCGCCTCCAGTGCTACGAGGGCCTCGACGTCTCAGCTGCGGTCTACGAGTGGAATTACGGCGCGCAGATGATCGCCATCCGGCTTGCCGAGGCTGAGGGCGGCGGCGACCACGAGCGCATCGAGCACGACGTCTTTTCCGAGAAATTCCTGATCAAGCGGCCATTGCTTCAGGCGCTCGAGCCGGACCCGGACGGGCCGCCGGTGCTGCTGATAGACGAGATCGACCGCACCGACGAGGCGTTCGAAGCCTTCCTGCTCGAAGTGCTCGCCGACTTCCAGGTGACGGTGCCGGAGCTCGGCACGGTCAAGGCGCCGCAGCCGCCGATCGTCGTCGTCACCTCGAACCGCACGCGCGAGGTGCACGACGCCTTGAAGCGCCGCTGCCTCTATCACTGGGTCGGCTATCCGGACGCGGCGCGCGAATTGAAGATCCTGCGCACCAAGGTGCCGGGCGTGTCGAAGAAATTGTCGGAGCAGGTCGTCGCCTTCGTGCAGGCGCTGCGCAAGGAAGACCTGTTCAAGGTGCCCGGCGTCGCCGAGACGCTGGACTGGGCCGGCGCGCTGACCGAGCTCGACGCCGTCGCGCTCGATCCTGCGACGGTGTCGGACACGCTCGGCGTGCTTTTGAAATATCAGGACGACATCGCCCGCCTCGACACCAGCAAGGTGAAGGCGCTGCTGGATGAGGTGAAGGCGGAGCTGCGGGCGGCGGAGTAGTTCTTACTTTTCCCTCCCCCGCTTGCGGGGGAGGGTCAGGGAGGGGGCCCTTCGGCCTCCTGAGAATTCGATGAGTCAGTCACATTCCCCCTCCCGGCCCGGCAAAGCCGGGCCGACCTCCCCCGCAAGCGGGGGAGGTGAAGCCGTGGCAAGCGGGGAGAGGGAGAAGACCGGCAAGCTCGCCGACAACATCCTCTACTTCGCCCGCGCCTTGCGCGCCGCCGGCATGCCGGTCGGGCCGGGCAGCGTGCTCGACGCGTTGCAGGCGCTGCAGGTCGCACAGGTGGGCAACCGCGACGACGTCTACTGGACGCTGCACGCCGTCTTCGTGAAACGGCACGAGCATTCGGTGCTGTTCGACCAGGCGTTCCGCATCTTCTTCCGCCGCCGCGGCCTGATGGAGAAGATGCTCGCGGCGATGCTGCCCGAGACGCTGCCGAGCGCGCCGAAGCCGCCGGAGGCCGGCGCGCAGCGTATCCAGGACGCGCTGTTCGCCGGCATGAACCAGCGCGAGCGCGAGGAGGAGCTCGAGATCGACGCGCGGCTGACCGTGTCCGACCGCGAGGTGCTCCAGAAGAAGGACTTCGCGCAGATGACCGCGGCCGAGATCGCGCAGGCCAAGGACGCCATCGCGCGGCTGGCGCTGCCGTTCGAACTGGTGCGCACGCGGCGGCTCGCGCCGAGCCGCCACGGTCACATCATCGACGTGCGCCGCACCTTGCGCGCCAGCATGAAGGCGGGGGGTGCCGTCATCGACCTGAAATATGTCGGGCCGCGGCAGAAGGAGCCGCCGATCGTTGCGCTGCTCGATATCTCCGGCTCGATGAGCCAGTACACGCGGCTCTTCCTGCATTTCCTGCACGCGCTGACCGAGCGCGAGAAACGCGTCTCGACCTTCCTGTTCGGCACGCGGCTCACCAACGTCACGCGCTCGATCCGCCAGCGCGATCCGGACGAGGCGCTCGCCGCCTGCTCGGCGCATGTCGCCGACTGGGCCGGCGGAACACGCATCGCCACGTCGCTTTCCGAGTTCAACAAGCGCTGGGCACGGCGGGTGCTAGGGCAGGGCGCCGTCGTGCTGCTGATCACCGACGGGCTTGAGCGCGATGCCGACGATACATTATCATTCGAGATGGACCGGCTGCACCGCTCGTGCCGCCGGCTGATCTGGCTCAACCCCCTCCTGCGCTTCGAGGGTTTCGAGCCCCGCGCCAAAGGGGTGCGGACGATCCTGCCGCATGTTGACGAACTGCGGCCGATCCACAACCTCGATGCCATGCGTGATCTCGTGCGCGCGCTGTCGGGCGCGCCGGTCAAGGGTCACGATCCGAAGGACATGCTCAGGCGCGTCGCCTGAGAAGGAGGTCAACGATGCTCGCACGCGATGAAGACATCCTCAAAGCCGCCGAGGACTGGCGCAAAGCCGGGCGTGGCGTGGCGCTGGCCACCGTGGTCGAGACCTGGGGCTCGGCGCCGCGGCCGGTCGGCTCCAACCTGGTGATCGACGAGGAAGGCAACTTCCTCGGCTCGGTGTCCGGCGGCTGCGTCGAGGGCGCGGTGGTCACCGAAGCCATCGACGTGATCGATAGCGGCAAGCCGAAGATGCTCGAGTTCGGCGTCGCCGACGAAACGGCTTGGAAGGTCGGGCTCTCTTGCGGCGGCACCATTCGCGTCTACGTGGAGAAAGTCAGTTGAACCTCGACATCCTGCACACAGTCAACGCCGAGCGCGCGGCGCGGCGCGCGGTCGTCGTCGTCACGCGCGTCGACAGCGGCGAGCAGCGCGCCGTCAAGGCTAGCGAAGTGGCGCGCGATCCGCTTGCGGACGTGATCGGGAAGCGGCTGCGCATGGGCAAGAGCGGCATGGAGGAGACGGCCGAGGGCCGTGTGTTCCTGACCGTGCATGTGCCGTCGGCCCGCCTCGTCATCACCGGCGCCGTGCACATCAGCCAGGCTTTGGCGCCGATGGCGGCTTTGGTCGGCTACGACGTGACCATCGTCGATCCGCGCACCGCCTTCGCCTCGCCGGAACGCTTTCCCGACGTGAAGGTGATCGCCGCGTGGCCGGACGAGGCGCTGCCGCCGCTCAACATCGACCGCTACACGGCCTTCGTCGCGCTGACGCACGACCCCAAGATCGACGACCCGGCGCTGACGCACGCGCTGGCGCGCGATTGCTTCTATATCGGCGCGCTCGGCTCGAAGAAGACGCATGCGCGCCGCGTCGAGCGGCTGAAGCAGGCCGGCATTTCCGATGCCGCGATCGGCCGCATCCACGCGCCGATCGGACTTTCCATCGGCGCGGTGTCGCCGGCCGAGATCGCCGTGTCGATCCTGGCCGAGATCACGCAGTCGCTGCGCGTGAAGCGCGAGACCGACGCGGTGGCGGCATGAAATTCGGCGCGGTCCCGGTCGCGGAGGCGCGCGGCGCCACGGCGGTGCATTCGATCCGCCAGGGCGATCTCGTGCTCCGCAAGGGCACGCTGATCGGCGACAATGAGATCGCGGCGCTGGTCGCCGCCGGCGTCAAGGACATCGTGGTCTCGCGGCTCGAGCCGGGCGATGTCTCGGAGGACGAGGCCGCCGCCGATATTGCCGCGGCGCTTAAAGGCGAGGGCGTGCGGCTCGACCGCGCCTTCACCGGCCGCTGCAATCTGTTCGCCGAGCGCGCCGGTGTGCTGGCCGTCGACCGTGACGCCATCGACCGCCTCAATCGCGTCGATGAAGCCGTGACGGCCGCGACCTTGTCGGCGTTCAAGCCGGTGGTCGAAGGCGAGATGATCGCGACGGTGAAGATCATCCCCTTCGCGGTCTCCGCCGCCGCGCGCGACAAGGCTGTCACGGAGGCCGCGCGCGCCAAGCCGGTGATCCGCGTCGCGCCCTACACGATCAAGAAGGTCGGCATCGTCTCGACGCTGCTGCCCGGGCTGGCGCCGAAAGTCATCGACAAGACGCTGCGGATCACCGAGGCGCGCATCGCGCCCGCCGGCGCGAAAATTATTGCCGAGACGCGCGTGCCGCACGATGATGCGGCGCTCGCGCGTGCCATCGAGGACGTGCGCGCCGCCGGCGCCGAGCTGGTCATCGTGTTCGGCGCCTCGGCCATCGCCGACCGCCGCGACGTCATTCCGATGGCGGTAGAGATGGCGGGCGGCGAGATCGAGCATTTCGGCATGCCGGTCGATCCCGGCAACCTGATGCTGGTCGGCCGCATCGCAGGGCAGCCGGTCATCGGCGCGCCCAGCTGCGCGCGCTCGCCCAAGGAAAACGGCTTCGACTGGATCCTGATGCGTTTGCTCGCCGGCCTGCCGGTGACGCGCGCCGACATCACCGGCATGGGCGTCGGCGGGTTGCTGATGGAGATCGTGACGCGGCCGCAGCCGCGCAGTGAGGCGCAGCCCGAGAAGGGCAAGGGCGTCGTCGCCATCGTCCTCGCCGCCGGCCGCTCGACGCGCATGGGCGCGGTCAACAAGCTGATCGCCGAGATTGGCGGCAAGCCGCTGGTGCGCATCGCCGCCGAGCAGGCGCTGGCGTCGAAGGCCGCGCCGGTGATCGTCGTCACCGGCCACGAGAAGGAGAAGGTCGAGGCCGCGCTCGCCGGCCTGCCGGTGCGCTTCGCGCACAATCCGGACTATGCCGAGGGACTGGGTTCCTCGCTCAAGGTTGGCATCGCCGCCGTGCCGAAGGAGGCCGACGGCGCCATCGTCTGCCTCGGCGACATGCCGCAGGTCGACGCCACTCTGATCGACAAGCTCATCGCCGCCTTCGATCCGGAGAAGGGGGCGCTGGTCGTGGTGCCGTCGATCGACGGGCGCCGCGGCAATCCGGTCGTGTGGTCGCGGCGCTTCTTCCCCGACCTGATGGCGGTGCAGGGCGACATCGGCGCCCGCCACCTGATCGGCAGCTACGCCGAGGCGGTCGCCGAGGTGCCGGTCAAGGGCGCGGCCGCTCTGACCGACGTCGATACCCCCGAGTCGCTGTCCGCGGTCAAGGCCGAAATCGAGCGCATCTAGAGATTCGAATCATTGATCGCCGTCCCCGACTCGCCCCAGGTTCCGGGCAAGTTGGGGTAAGGCTCTCATGAGCGAGGTCTACGCACCGGTCGCCCGCGTGATGGTGGTCGCCGCCTTGCTGGCTGCGATCACGACGCTCATGCTCGTCACCGTGCAGACCGCGCGGGCGGCGGGGGCGCTGGCGATCGGCTCCTGCGGCGCCTTTGGCGAGGCCTACGACTTCCGCAATCCCGGTGACGCGGAGAAGAGCGCGCTCGCCAAATGCAAGGACGGCACCTGCCGCGTCGTCGCCACGGTCAAGCGCGGCTGCGCGGCGCTCGCCGTCGACTACGCCAATGCCTGCGGCGGGCATGGCGTCGGCAAGGGGCCGCGGCTCGGCGCCGCCCAGAACGACGCGCTCAAGCATTGCTACGCCGACGGCGCCAAGGAGTGCGTCATCCGCACCTTTTTCTGCGACGCCAAAGGCTAGGCGGGCGGTCTCCGGCGCATGGTTAAGGCAACCTTAAGAATGCGCACGTATTCGGTTGGCTAGGCTCACGCGCCGGGCGCGCGGGCCAGCGGGGGACCGGACGTGGACCAGACCGACACAACGCAGCGCTCGATCCTCCTGGTCGTCCTGCCGTATCGCCTCGGCGACGCAACGACCGATACGACCAAGAAGAAGATCAGGAGCTTCCTCGCGTTTCCTTACGGCGTGCTCACGCTCGCCTCCTACGCGCAGCGGTACGCGCAACGGCTGCGCGGCGTCGAGGTGCTCGACCTCAATCTGCCGACCGGCGAAAGCCCCGACGCGATCCTCTCGCGCAAGCTCGCCGAAACGCAGCCGGACATTGTCGGCTTCTCGATGTCCTACGACGTCTCCTACCAGTGGCTGCGCTCGCTCAGCGAGATCGTGAAGCGCCACGACGAGACCACCTGCGTTGTCGCCGGCGGCCCGGCGATCACCACCGCCTACGCCGAAATCCTCGACGGCTGCCCGCATCTCGACGCCGCCTGCTATTCGGAGGGCGAAGTGGGCTTGAAGAACCTGATTGAGGCCGACGATTTCGCCGCGGTGCTGGCGCAGGATCCGTGGGTGACGCGCGAGAAGCTGGCGCGCAAGACGACCGCGCATCCCGTCTACGACGATTTGGACAAGATCATCGACGTCGATTACTCGCTGGTCGAGATCGGCGCCTACAGCATGAAGGAGGCGTTCTCGCCCTTCACGCGCTTCGTCGAGTCGTCGAAGCAGTTCTTCATCGTCACCTCGCGTGGCTGCCCGTTCAAATGCGTGTTTTGCGCCGAGCCGTCGTTCCACGGCGCCAACATGCGTTATGCGAGCGTCGACCGCGTGGTCGAGCACGTAGCGCGCCTGAAGCACCAATACGGTCTCGGCGTGCTGACGATCTACGACGACCAGATCCTGATGAACCGCGCGCGGGCGAAGGAGTTGTTCCGCAAGCTCGCGCCGCTGAAGATCCGCATCGAGATGCCGAACGGCGTCACGCTCTCCTATATCGACGAGGAGATGGCCGGCCTGATGAAGGCCGCGGGCGTCGACACCATCTTCCTCGCCATCGAGCACGGCTCGAAGCGCGTGCTCAAAGAGATCATCAAGAAGCCGATCGCCTTCAGCCGCATCAAGCCGACGGTGCAGATGCTCCAGAACGCCGGCATCTTCGCCTGCACCTTCCTGGTCATCGGCCTGCCGGGCGAGACGCGCGCCGAGCGCGAGGAGACGCGCGCCGCGGTCTACGACTGGGGCGTCGACTGGGCGTTCTTTAATTACGCGACGCCGCTGCGCGGCAGCGAATTGTTCCGCATGTGCAAGGAGAACGGCTGGATCGAGGAGAAGTACCTGCCGATCGGCGCCATCGACATGACCGATTACGTCATCACCGCGCCCGGCATGGACAAGGACGAGATCAAGCAGACGACGTTCGACATGAACCTCGATCTGAATTTCGTCAACAACAGCAATTTGCGGCGCGGCAACCTGAACACGGCGTACCGTTCCTTCCTCGAAGTGGTGTCGCGCCATCCCGGCCAGCCCTTCGCGCACTATTTCCTGGCGCAATGCATCGAGGAGATGGGGGCGGGGGAGGCGAAGGCCGCGCGGCACTATCAGGCCTATCGCGACATCATCGCCGGCTCCGATACCTGGCGCGCCGCCGCCGAGCGGTTCGGCCTGCCGCCGGCGCCGCAAGCCCGTGCGCGGCAACAAAGACTGCGCGCCTGACGGCGCTGGCTACGGCCTAACTACCTCAAACGACGAGCCTTTCAGGACCGCCGCGGCGGAGCAGCAGCGCCACCTTGCGTCCGCGCCCGGCTTGCTCTAAATATGACTGACCAGTCAGTCATCTTCGCCATGGCCAAACGCCCTGCAACACGATCGACCGCCACGCCCCGCAGCCCGCGCGCGGGGCAGGGCGTGTCCGCGCGCCGTCCCGCAAAGGCCGCCGGTACGCGCGAGACGCGCAGCGCCGAACGCCGCCAGGCGATCCTCGCCGCCGCGCTCGACGAATTCTCCGCCCGCGGCTTCGAGGCGGCGCGGCTCGACGACGTTGCCAAGCGCGCCGGCGTCGCCAAGGGCACGATCTATCTCTATTTCCGCGACAAGGAGGCGCTGTTCCAGGAGCTGATCAGCGCCATGCTTGCGCCGCTCGTCGCCAATATCGAGAGCATGGGCGCCGCCGACGTGCCGATGGCGCTGATGTCGCAGCACATCGCCGACATGTTCGTGCGCGAGGTCTACGAGACGCGCCGCAAGGATGTCATCCGGCTGATCATCAGCGAGGGCCGCCGCTTCCCCCACATCGCCGAGTTCTATTACCGCGAGGTGCTGTCGCGCATCATCGCCGCCGTGCGCGCGCTGTTGCGCCGCGCCGCCGCCCGCGGCGAGGTGCCGCCGGGCCTCGTTGATTTCCCGCAACTCATCGCCGCTCCCGGATTGATAGCCGTGATCTGGAGCGGCCTGTTCGATCGTTTCGAGCCGCTCGACGTGCGGGCGATGATGAAGACGCACGTCGAATTGTTGTTCGGCTCGCGGAGGGTGCCATGAAAGTCCTGCCGTTGCTTGCCGCCGTTCTCGGCGCCGCGCTGCTGTCCGGCTGCAATTCGTCCGATCCGAACGTGCTGCAGGGCTGGGTCGAGGCCGATCTCGTCTTCGTCAGCCCGGACGAGCAGGGCCGCGTCGAGGTGTTGAAGGTGCGCGAGGGCGACCGCGTGCACAAAGGCGACATGCTGTTCACGCTCGACGACGATCTGCAGAAGTCGGACGTGGCGGTGCGCGAGACGGCTTTGGTCAATGCCAATCAGGGCTATGCCCGCGCGCAGGAACTGCTCAAGACCGCCGCCGGCACGCAGAAGACCTATGACGACGCGGAAGCCGCCCTTCGCCAGGCGAAGGCCAATCTCGATTGGTCGAAGACGCGGCTCGACCGTCGCACGATGAAGAGCCCGGTCGATGGCACCATCCAGCAGGTCTATTTCCGTCCCGGCGAGACGGTGGCGCCGGGCCGGGCAGTGCTGTCCGTGCTGCCGCCGGAGAACCTGAAGATTCGCTTCTTCGCGCCGGAGACGCTGGTCTCCCGCATCAAGTACGGGCAGACCGTCTCGGTCACGTGCGACGCCTGCGCCGCCGGCCTGACCGCGAAGGTGACCTTCATATCCGGCAGCGCGGAATACACGCCGCCCGTGATCTACAGCCTCGAGGAGCGCGCCAAGCTCGTTTATCTGATCGAGGCGCACCCGACCGATCCGGAGAAATTCCGCGTCGGCCAGCCGGTCACGGTCACGCTGCCGGCCGGAGCCGGATCATGACGCCGGACGTCGTCATTGACGTCCGCGGGCTGACGAAGCGGTTCGACGGCCGCGCCGTCGTGCGCGACCTGTCGATGCAGGTCAAGCGCGGCACGATCTACGGCTTCCTCGGCCCCAACGGCTCGGGAAAGACCACGACGATCCGCATGCTGTGCGGGCTCTTGACGCCGGACGAGGGCAGCGGCACCTGCCTCGGCTACGACATCCGCACCGAGACCGCCAAGATCAAGCCGCGCGTCGGCTACATGACGCAGCGCTTCAGCCTCTACGAAGACCTCTCGGTGCGCGAGAACCTCGAGTTCATCGGTCGCATCTACGGCCTCGCGCGCCCGGTCGAGGCGGCGCGCGGCGCGATCGACCGGCTCGGCCTCAAGGGCCGCGAGGACCAGCTTGCGCACGAACTCTCCGGCGGCTGGAAGCAGCGGCTAGCGCTGGGCGCCTGCACGCTGCCGGGGCCGCAACTCCTCCTGCTCGACGAGCCGACCGCCGGCGTCGATCCCAAGGCGCGGCGCGAGTTCTGGAACGAGATTCACGCGCTCGCCGCCGAAGGGCTCACCGTGCTGGTCTCGACGCACTACATGGACGAGGCCGAGCGCTGCCACGAGATCGCCTACATCGCCTACGGCGAGCTGATGGTGCACGGCACCGTCGACCAGGTCATCGAAGCCTCGCATCTGACGACCTATGTCGTCGCGGCGCCGGACGGCAGCGGCCTCTCGGCGCTCGCCGAGGAGCTCACGCGCACGCCGGGCATCGACATGGTGGCGCCGTTCGGCAACAGCCTGCATGTCTCCGGCCGCGACAAGGCCAAGCTCGATGCCGCGGTCGCTCCGTTCCATCGCGCCGGCCTCGACTGGACGCCGTCGCACCCCTCGCTCGAGGACGTGTTCATCGACCTCATGGGCCGCGCGCGGGACAATTTCCAATGACCCAGTCCGCGCGCCTTATCCCTCCCGATCCGCCCAGGCGCATCCCGGGTTCCGGCTTCTGGCGCAAGACCTGGGCCGTGCTGGTCAAGGAGTTCATCCAGCTCAAGCGCGACCGCGTGTCGTTCGCGATGATCATCATGATCCCGCTGATCCAGCTCCTCCTGTTCGGCTACGCCATCAATACGACGCCGCGGGACCTGCCGACGGCGGTGCTGCTTCAGGAATCGAGCGACCTGTCGCGCTCGATCCTCGCCGCGCTGAAAAACACGCGCTACTTCAAGATCACGCAACTGCCGCGTAACGAGGCCGAGCTGGACCATCTGCTGGCCTCGGGTCAGGTGCTGTTCGGGATCGAGATTCCGGCCAATTTCGAGCGCGCGGTCCGGCGCGGCGACTCGCCCTCGATGCTGGTCGCCGCCGACGCCACCGATCCGGTCGCCTCCGGCTCGGCGCTGAGCGCGCTCGGGCAGGTGGTGCAGCAGGCGCTGGCGCATGACCGCGACATCCCGCAGATGGGCGCGACGCCGTTCCAGATCCGGGTCCATCCGCGCTACAACCCGGCCGGGCTGACCCAGCTCAACATCGTGCCCGGGCTCGTCGGCACGATCCTGACCATGACGATGCTGATCTTTACGGCCTTATCGGTGACGCGCGAGATCGAGCGCGGCACGATGGAAAACCTCCTATCCATGCCGATTTCGCCGACCGAGATCATGCTCGGCAAGATCATTCCCTATGTCCTCGTCGGCTTCGTCCAGGCCGCAATGATCGTCGGCATCGGCGTCTTCCTGTTCGGCGTGCCAATCATCGGCAGTCTCGGGCTGCTCGCGGCCTTGAGCACGTTGTTCATCGCCGCCAACCTGTCGATCGGCTACACCTTCTCGACCATCGCGCAGAACCAGCTGCAGGCGATGCAGATGACGATCATGTTCTTCCTGCCGAACATCCTGTTGTCCGGCTTCCTGTTCCCCTTCGCCGGCATGCCGCGCTGGGCGCAATGGGTCGGCGAGGCGCTGCCGCTGACGCACTACCTGCGCATCGTGCGATCGATTATGCTGAAGGGGTCGTCGATCGGCGACATGCGCTATGACGGCATCGCGCTCCTCATCCTGATGCTGGTGGCGATGACGATCGCGGTGACGCGGTTCCGCCGCACGCTCGACTGAGCGGGACTTTCTCGGCGCCGCCGGGGTTCGCAACGCATGGAAATCCGGGTGCCGGCGGAGGCTCGATGAACAGGTGGCGTGGTTCGGTGCTGGCCGGCCTCGCGCTCGCCGCGGGCGCGTTCGGCGTTGCGGCGGCGCTGGCCGCCGATTCCAATCCAGCGATGACCCGGCCCGACCAGCTTGCGTGGGATTTGTTTGCGGAGATTGCGCGTCCGGTCGCCGGCGGCGTCGCGTTCGAGGCCTGGGCCTCGGACGCCGACACCTTCATCGACAAGCCGCGCTGGCCGGACGGCGTGCGCAAGGTGCTGATCAATCGCATCCAGCCCGTGGGCGGCAAGGAGCAGGGAGCGATCGCGCCGGCGCGGCATTGCGCCGTGGGCCATGTCGCGCTGTGCATCGGCAAGGAGTCGCTGCGCAATCGCCCGGCCTTCGACTTCATCGCCACCAACAATCTGACGACGCAGCGCGGGCTTGCTGCCTTCTTCGGCAAGCCGATGGACTTCCCGGTCGACACGATCGAGGTGAAGGCGGAATGGCTGCCGGTGTCGGAATTGAAGGCGTGGAACGGCGTGACACCTGAGGAGGCGGCCGCGATATACTATATCAATACGGCGCAGATCGGCGGCGAGAGCGTGCCGATGGCGCTGGTGGCGGTGCACATCACCACCAAGCTGGTGCCGAACTGGACCTGGGCGACCTTCGAGCACTGGAAGAACCCGGGTCGCTGCGACGACGAGGGCTGCCGCGACTCCTTCGGCGCGGCGCAGCCGGCAGTCGCCGCGAACGCCAAGCCGGAGCGCGGCTACGCGCAGTGCCGGCCGAGCGAGGCGTTGCGGGCGCTGCTGCGCAAGGCCGGCGTCGCCGACATCTGGCTCAATTACTGCCTGAAGGGCACGCAGACCGATTTCATCACGCCGACCGGCGAGCCGACGCTGCTCGGAAACTCGGTCGCCGAGACGATCAATGCCGGCGTGCCGCACGGCCGCTCGTCCTGCATCACCTGCCACGCCGAGGCGGCGTTCGATCGCCGCGGCAGGACGGCGAAGGCCGCCCCGAATGTCGGCGCGCCGCGGCCGAAATGGTTCATCGGCACGGGCTCGCGCGAGGTGCCGCAATTCCGCCAGGCCGACTTCGTCTGGGCGATTCCGCTCTGTGCCAAGCCGGCAGGCGCGGTTTCGCCCTGCGTGCCGGCGGACGCAGCCGCCTCTACCGCCGCACGTTGAAGCCGATGCGCACGTAAGGACTCGCGAAGCCGTCGGAGTCGCGGGCGTAGCCGACCGCGGCCGACCACTCGTAGTTCTCAGCCTTGAGCTCGGTGAGATGGAGACCGAGACGTAGATGACGGTAGCCGTCGGCGCCGAAATACTGCACCTCCGGCCCGACATAGAAGCCGTCCTCGAACCTGTCCTTGAAGACGCGCCAGCCATAGGCGAGGCGGGCCGAGTTGCTGGTGGCGATCGAGGACAGCGACACGTCGGCGGCTAGCATCGTCTTCGGGGTCGGTTCGGTCCAGAACTCGGCGGCGAAGCGGACGCCGAGATCGGTGCCCTGGAGTCGGTTGCCGGGGTCGTCGGACGAGAGCTTGTGCCGCTCGGCGTCGAGCCCGAAGAAGATCTTTGCCTCGACGCCGTGACGCTTGATGCGGAAGCCGGGCAGAACCTGCGCCGCGCCCTCGATCCCGATGATCTGCCCACCGCCGAGATCGCCGGCCTTGTAGCGGTAGGCGCCGGCGGAGAAGAGCACCTTGAGCATGAGCCCGTCGTCGTCGAAGCCGCCCGGCGCGGTGAGGAAGCCGCCATAGGCGAAGGCGCCGTTGCGCCAGATGTCGCGGCCGGAAAAGAGGATGACCGTGGCGTCGTCATCGTCGCCGGCGAAGCATGCGGAGCACAACAGCCATACGGCCGCGGCGGCGAGCACCGCGCTCCAGCCCCAGCCCCGACGCATGACGCTTCACCAATGCAACGGTACAACTTACTATGATACCAATACAATCTAGACGGGAAATAACGGGCATGTCTACCCGAGCGGAGGTGGATTCGGAATATCAGCCGGGCGCCCCGGCCATTAGCCGAGGCCTGCGGGGCGAGGTATAGGAATGGTCCAATCCGGAATCATCAGTGACATGACCGCCGCCGACGACCACGCCAAGCGCCGCACCATCGCCTTCCTCAACTGGGCGCACGGCCTCGACCACTTCGTGCTGCTGATCTACCCGACGGTGGTGCTCGGCCTCGGCGCCGTTTACGGCCGGCCCTATTCCGAATTGATCGCCTTCTCGACCGCCGCCTTCATCGCCTTCGGCGTGTTCTCGCTGCCGGCGGGCCTGCTCGCCGACCGTTGGAGCCGGCGCAACATGATGGGCGTCTTCTATATCGGCGTGGGCGCCTCGCTGGCGCTCACCGCGCTGTCCCCGAACCTGATCGTGCTCGCCATCGGCCTGTTCGGGATCGGCGTGTTCGCCTCGATCTACCATCCGGTCGGCATGGCGATGCTGATCGAAGCCTCGCAGGCGCGCGGGCGCACGCTCGCCTTCAACGGCGTCTGCGGCAATCTCGGCGTCTCGCTCGCGGCCGGCATCAGCGCGGCGCTCGCCGCGTGGTTCGGCTGGCGCTTCGCGTTCCTCGCGCCGTCGGTGCTCGCGGTGGCGACCGGCGTCTACTACCTGTGGACCACGCCGGACGACCGCCATCACGCCAAGACGCGCAAGAAGACGGCGGCGGTGTCGATGACGCCGCGGGCCATGGTGGTCCTGTTCGGGCTGTTCATCGGCATCGCCTTGACCGGCGGCACCGTGTTCAACCTGCTGACCATCGCGCTGCCGAAGATCATCGACGAGCGGCTGGCGAGCCACGTGCCGCTGGTGCTCGTGGGCAGCATCGCGACGCTCGTTCTGATCTGCGGCGCAATTGCCCAGCTTTGCGTCGGCCGGTTGGTCGAGCGGTTCTCGGCGCATATGCTGTTCGCGGTCATCACCGCGATCGGCTTCCTCGGCAATCTGTGGGCGGCATACGCCGACGGCGCGATGCTGCTGGTCGCGCTGGCCGTCGCGGTCGCCGCCATCTACGGGCAGGTGACGGTCAACGATATCGTGCTGGCGCGCTACACGGCGGACGCCTGGCGCGGCCGCATCTACGCGGTGCGCTATTTCCTGCTGTTCATCAGCGCGGGCATTGCCATCGCCATGATCTCGCTGCTGCACGACCGTGGCGGCTTCACGATGGTGCTGGCGGTCAACGCGGCAATCGCCTTCGCCATGTTCGCGCTTACGGTCGGCATGGCGGCGCTCGCCAGCACCGTCGAGCGGCAGGCCGTCGCGGTCGCGGCGCAGGCGGCCGAATAGCCGCCGCCGTATCAGAACAGCGGCGGGATCAGGTCCTCGACCTTCAGCGGCAGCCGCGCCTCGAGCTGCGTGCAGATGGTCCAGCGGTGGCAGATGCGGGGATCGCGGCAGTAGCAGAGTAGCGCGATGCGTTTACCGGATTTCACGAGCGCCGCAAGATCGGCAAGTTCCGCCTGCGGCTCAGGCTTGCGGATGTGCTTCTCGTAGATCGTCATGAGCTTGTCGCGGTCGCCGGCGCGCGCGGCCTGGCGGCCCTCGGCGGGCGTGCCGAGCTTCTGGAAGTGCAAATAGGCGATGCCGGCGTCGTCCAGCGAGGCCGCAAGCTGGCGCTTGGAGAAACCGGGGCGGCGCGAGGCGGCGACGGCGCGGACGTCGACCAGCGTATCGATCCTGGCGTGCTGCAACTCGTCGAGCACGGCGGCGGGCTTGGCCTGCTCGTAGCCGATCGTGAAGAGTGGAAGCGTCTTGCCGGCCGGCTTGCGCGCCTTCGGCGCCGCCTTCTTCGCGCGTTTGACCGGTTTCTTTTTCGCAGTCTTTGCCATCACGCCACCCGTTCGATCAGCGCCATGGCGGCGGCTGGTGCCCGCACCTTGGCCTCGTGGATGAAGTAGATGAAGGCATCGCGCGGCTCCTTCCGTGTCGCCTTCTTGCCGATATAGGGCAGATCCTTCGGCGCGCCACCCGTGGCCCAGGTCTTCGCGCGCTCGGCCCACTGGTCGAGCGCCTTCGGTGGATAGCCGGCCTTGAGCTTCTCGTTGCCCTTCTGCAGCCGCGCATAGACGAAATCGGCGGTGATGTCGGCGATCTCGGTATAGGTGTCGTGCTCGGCGTAGCAGATCGCGGCGCCGGCCTCGCGCACCAGCGCAATGAACTCTGGCGTCTTGAAGGTGTCGTTGCGGACCTCGACGACGTGGCGCAGCGTGTGGCCGTCGAAGGTCTTCGGCAGCAGATCGAGGAAGCCGCCGAAGTCGGCGGCGTCGAATTTCTTGGTCGGCGCGAACTGCCAGAGCAGGGGACCGAGCTTCCTGCCCAGTTCGGTGATGCCGGAGTCGAGGAAGCGCTTGATCGAATCGCCGGCTTCGCTGAGCACCCGGCGGTTGACCGCATAGCGCGGGCCCTTCAGCGCGAAGACGAAGCCGTCCGGCACCTCGCTCGCCCAGGCGCGATAGGTCTTTGGTGCCTGCGTGCGGTAGAAGGTGCCGTTGACCTCGATGGAGGTTAAGTGCTCCGCGGCGTAGGCGAGCTCGCGCGCATGCGGCAGGCCCTTCGGATAGAACACGCCGCGCCACGGCTCGTAGGTCCAGCCGCCGATGCCGGTGTAGATTTTACCTTGCTTTGTCATGATCTCGTCACTTCAGCCGTCTAGTGTCGTTGCGTGCGGTGGTTCGTTGCGTATCGCCACCGCCTGACGGCCACTCAGGCGACGCCGGATGAACGCGCGCCATTCGAGTGGTCGTTTTCTTTTGCGGCCTGAGCCTAGCGCGGCAGGCGAAACGCCTCCAAACCGGGCATACCGCCAAGCCCGAGCACGCGCCCGGCGATCGCCTCGCCGATGGCCGCGGAGTGCTTGAAGCCATGGCCGGAGCACGGCGAGGCGACGATGACGTTGTCGTGGCCGGGCAGGGTATCGACGATGAAGCGCGTGTCCTCGGTGCAGGTATAGAGGCACACCGCCGACTTCGCGCACTCGGCCGTGACGCCGGGAAAGAACGGCGCGACGTAGTCGCGGTGGACCTCTGCGATCTCCTGGGCCGTGGCATCGCGCTGCACCGTCTCCGGCGTGGTCGTGGTCTTGTATTGCTCGGTCGCGATCTTCAGTGTCCGCCCGTCGATGGACGGGAAGCCGTAGATCGCCTGGTCCCGCGGCACCTGCCAGTAGAACACCGGGAAGCGCTCCGGCATGAAATGCGCGATCGGTGCGCCCTCCGCCACCCGAAACCAGACAAGGACCTGGCGGCGAACCTTGAACAGCGGTGCGAGCGACGGCACGAGCTGCGGCAGCCAGGGGCCGGCGGCGATCACCAGATGGCCGGCGCGGTAGTCGCCTTTGTCGGTGACGACGCGGACGCCGGCGCCGTCGCGCGCGAAGGAGGCGACGGTCTCGTTGACGTTGAGCGTGGCGCCGAGCTTGCGCGCGGCGTCGAGCAGGACGGTGACGCAGCGCTCGGGAAAGCAGTAGCCGGCCTCCGGCTCGAAATAGGCCTCGTCGCCGTCGGCGACGGCGAAGGCCGGAAAGCGGGCGCGGATCGCGGCGTCGTCGAGGCGCTCATGCGCGACGGCGTTGGCGCGCGCGGCGTTCACCGTACTGGCGAGGAAATCCTCCTTGCCGTGCGCGGCGGCACGCGTCCCCGGGCCCGAGATGACGAGGAGCCCGTTCTGCACCAGCAGCGTCTCGCCGGTGTCGCGCTCGAAGTCGCGCCAGATCTCGTGCGAGCGGCGCGCGAAGGCGGTGTATTCCGAGCCCTCGCCGCAGGCGAGGCGGGTGATGCGGGTTTCGCCGTGGGTCGAGCCGTAGATGTGCGGCGGTGAGTACCGGTCGAGGCCGAGGACGCGGGCGCCTTGCCTGGCGAGCTGGCAGGTGGTCGCCGCTCCAAACGCGCCGAGCCCGATGACGATGACGTCGAACGACTGGTTCATGCGTCGTCTTTCGTAGCGTCATCCGCGCCAATAAAAAAGAGGCCGCGCGGACGCGGCCTCTCCCGTGTCTTGCAGTGCCGGAGCGATCAGAAGTCCATGCCGCCGCCCATGCCGCCCGGCATGGCCGGCGCCGCGTTCTTCTTCTGCGGCAGTTCGGCAACCATCGCCTCGGTGGTGATCAGCAGGCCCGCGACCGAGGCCGCGTTCTGGATCGCCGCGCGCACGACCTTGGTCGGGTCGATGATGCCCTTGGACATCATGTTCACGTACTCGCCGTTCTGCGCGTCGAAGCCGTAGCTGTACTGATCCTTCTCGAGGATCTTGCCGACGATGACCGAGCCGTCCTCACCGGCGTTGAACGCGATCTGACGCGCCGGAGCCTGGATCGCCTTGCGGACGATGTCGACGCCGTGCTTCTGATCCTCGTTGCCGGTCTTGACGCGCTTGAGCGCCTCGGTGGCGCGCAACAGCGCGACGCCGCCGCCCGGCAGG
>DATNBL010000019.1:0-38058 GCA_035571935.1 Pseudolabrys sp. | reverse complement strand
AACTACGTCACCGGCGCCGGCTTCCCGGACGAGGCGAGCCCCCGCTGGCGCTACTGGCCGGCCGACGCGCACGTCATCGGCAAGGACATCGTCCGCTTCCACGCGGTCTACTGGCCGGCATTCCTCATGTCCGCGGGGATCGCCCTGCCGAAGTGCGTCTTCGGCCACGGCTTCCTCTATAACCGCGGTGAGAAGATGTCGAAGTCGGTCGGCAACGTGATCGACCCGTTCGCGCTGGCCGACACCTATGGCGTCGATCCGCTGCGCTACTTCTTCCTGCGCGAGGTGCCGTTCGGTCAGGACGGCAACTACAATCACGAGGCGATCGTGGCGCGCATCAATGCCGATCTCGCCAACGATCTCGGCAATCTGGCGCAGCGCTCGCTGTCGATGATCGGCAAGGCCTTCGGCGGCGTGCTGCCGGAGCCGGGACCGTTCACGGAGACGGACAAGACGATACTCGCGGCCGCCGACGCCATGATCGGGACGGCGCGCGAGCAGATGAAGACGTGCGGACTGCACCACGTCATCAATACGATCTGGACCGTGGTCGCCGACGCCAACCGTTACTTCGCCTCCGAGGCGCCGTGGGGCCTGGCCAAGACCGACCCGAAGCGGCAGGGGACGATCCTCTACGTCACGGCCGAGGTGCTGCGGCAGGTCTGCATCCTGGCGCAGCCCTTTGTGCCGTCGTCGGCGGGCAAGATGCTCGACCTGCTGGCGGTGCCTGCCGCGGAGCGCGATTTCGCGGCGCTGCCGGCACGTCTGGCCCCCGGCCGCACGCTCCCGGCGCCAGCCCCTGTCTTCCCGCGCTGGATCGAGCCCGAGGCGGAAGGCGGCGCCAAGTCCACCGTGAAGCCGGCCAAGAAGCCGAAGGGCAAGACGGAGGCGAAAGGGTGAGCGCGTACGCGATAGCCCTTGCCCTCCACCCCCGACCCCTCCCCACCACTCGCAAGAGTTCGTGGGGAGAGGGGAGCTAAGCCATGCTCGTCGATAGCCATTGCCACCTCGATTTTCCCGACTTCGCGGCCGAACTCGACGCGGTCGTGGCGCGGGCGCGGACGGCCGGCATCGGGCGCATCGTCACCATCTCGACCCGGGTGAAGAAGCAGCCGCAGCTGCTTGCGATCGCAGAGAAATGCCCGGACGTCTTCTGCACCGTCGGGACTCATCCGCATCACGCGTCCGAAGAGATGGACGTCGACGCCAGGACGCTCATCGGTCTGACCAGGCACCCGAAGGTCGTGGCCATCGGCGAGGCCGGACTCGACTATCATTACGACACCGGACCGCGCGACGATCAGTTGAAAAGCTTCCGCGAACATATTGTTGCAGCACGTGAAACAGGCTTGCCGCTGGTCATCCATTCGCGCGACTGCGACACCGACATGGCCGCCGTGCTGACGGAGGAGGTGGCCCGCGGCCCGTTCAAGGCCGTCCTGCACTGCTTCACGGCCGGCGCGGCGCTCGCCCGCACCGCCATCGACCTCGGCCTCCATATCGGCTTCACCGGCATTCTGACCTTCAAGGGCTCGCAGTCGCTCCGCGACATCGCCCGATCGCTGCCGGCCGACCGCATCCTGGTCGAGACGGATTCGCCTTATCTGGCGCCGGTGCCGTATCGGGGGAAACGCTGCGAGCCGGCCTACGTTGTCGAGACGGCAAAAGTGCTGGCCGAGACGCGCGGCGTCACGCCGGACGAGATCGCGCGGCAGACGACGGAAAACTTCTTCCGGCTGTTCGACAAGGTGCCGCAGACATTGGCCAGCGCCGCATGAGCCTGACCTTCACCATCCTCGGCTGCGGCTCGTCGATGGGCGTGCCGCGCGTCGCGCTCGGCTGGGGCGACTGCGATCCGAACAACCCGAAGAACCGCCGCCGCCGCTGCAGCCTGCTGGTGACGCGGCAGAACGCCGCCGGCCACAAGACGCGCGTGCTGGTCGACTGCACGCCCGACTGCCGCGAACAATTGCTCGAGGCTGAGGTCGACTGGATCGACGGCGTCCTGATCACGCACGAGCACGCCGACCACACGCACGGTATCGACGACCTGCGGCCGCTCTTCGTCAAGAAGCGCAGGCCCGTCGACGTCTGGCTCGACGAGCCGACCTCGCGCGCGATGCACGCCCGCTTCGGCTATTGCTTCATGACGCCGCCGGGCTCGGAATACCCGCCGATCGCGCACGAGCGCCGGCTGACGCCCGGCCAGGGCGTGACGATCTCGGGGCAGGGTGGCGACATCGAGGTCCTGCCCGTGCTCCAGGAGCACGGCGACATCCCCTCGCTCGGCTTCCGCATCGGCAACGTGGCCTATTCGGCCGACATCAAGAACCTGCCCGCGGCCAGCCTGCCGCTGATGGCGGGGCTCGACGTCTGGATCGTCGACGCGTTGCGGCGGGCGCCGCATCCGAGCCATCTGAATCTCGAGGAAGCGCTCGCCTGGATCGACCGCGTGAAGCCCAAGCGCGCCATCCTGACCAACCTGCACACCGACATGGACTATGCGACGCTCACGGCCGAGCTGGCGAAACACATCGAACCGGCGTTCGACGGGATGACGTTTGATGGCTGACCGCATGACGCTCACTCAGTTTCTTCGGTTCAGTCGTTAACGCGCTGGCCGATCTGGATATTCACAGATATTCCATAATATGTCTTATGCGAATCGAGGACCGATAGCGCCGTGAAGCCGTCCCAGGACATTGCCCGCCTCATCGAGATCATGGCGGCGCTGCGCACGCCCGGCTCCGGCTGCCCCTGGGACCTCGAGCAGAGCTTCGACACCATCGCGCCCTATACGCTCGAGGAAGCCTACGAGGTGGCCGACGCCATCGCCCGCGGCGATCTCGCGCACCTAAAGGACGAGCTCGGCGACCTGCTGCTTCAGGTCGTTTTCCACTCCCGCATGGCCGAGGAGCAAGGCCGCTTCGATTTCGGCGGCGTCGTCGAGGCGATCACAACGAAGCTCATCCGGCGGCACCCGCACGTCTTCGCCGGCGCCGACGGCAAGACCGCCGCTGCGGTCAAGGGCCTGTGGGAGCGGATCAAGGCGGACGAGAAAGCCGCGCGCGGCGAGCCGGCGGAGGCGGGCGCGCTGGCCGGGGTGCCGGTCGCCCTGCCCGCATTAACCCGCGCGCTGAAGCTCCAGAACAAGGCCGGCCAGGTCGGCTTCGACTGGAACGATCCGCGCGCCGTGCTCGCCAAGATCCGCGAGGAAACCGACGAGATCGAGGCCGCGCTCGATGCGCAGGACGAGGCGCACGCGGCGACGGAGGTGGGCGATCTGCTGTTCGCCGTGGTCAATCTCGCCCGGCACCTTCAGGCCGACCCGGAAGGCATCCTGCGCGCGACCAACCTGAAATTCGAGCGCCGCTTTGCGTTCATCGAGCGCAGGCTCGCGGCGCAAGGCAAGACGCCGAAGGACGCCACCTTGGCCGAGATGGACGCGCTGTGGGATGCGGCGAAGGAAGCGGAGTAAAAGGGCGGCGCAAACTAGGCTGTCGTCCCCGCCTTCGCGGGGACGACAAAATAGCCTACGGCGCTGCCGCGTATTTGCGCTTCACGATCTCGGCGTTCTTCGGATCGGCGCGCACGGTGACGGCGAGGCGGCCATCGTCGCCCAGATTGCGCTCCAGAACCTCGGAATGGCGGTAGAGCCAGGACAGCCCCGCCCCGTCGGCCGGATCGAGCGACAACGACAAGGTCTGACGCTTCTCGGCAAGCCGTTTCTCGATGGCGGCGTCGAGGGTATCGATCCCCTCGCCGCCCAAGGCCGACACCAGGACGGGCCGGTTTTCCGGCGCGCGCCGCTCGGCAAGATTGATGACCCGCCCACGCGCCTCGGCGTCGAGCCGGTCGATCTTGTTCCAGACCTCGATCAGCCGCGGATCGGCCGGTGCGATGCCGAGCTCGCCGAGCACGGTCTCGACGTCGCGCGACTGCGCCGCGGCGTCCTCGTGGGCGATGTCGCGCACGTGCAGGATGACGTCGGCCTCGATCACCTCCTCCAGCGTGGCGCGGAAGGCGGCGACCAGCATGGTCGGTAGGTCGGAAATGAAGCCGACCGTGTCGGAGAGGATGACGCGGCTGCCGCGCGGCAGGTCGACGGCGCGCAGGGTCGGATCGAGGGTGGCGAACAGCATGTCGGCCGACAGCACGGCGGCGCGCGTCATGCGGTTGAACAGCGTGGACTTTCCGGCGTTGGTGTAGCCGACGAGCGCGACGATCGGATACGGCACGCGCTTGCGGCTTTCCCGGTGCAATGTGCGCGTCCGTTTCACCTTCTCCAGTTCGCCTTCGATCTTGGCGATGCGCTCCTCGATGACGCGGCGATCGGCCTCGATCTGCGTCTCGCCGGGGCCGCCGAGAAAGCCGAAGCCGCCGCGCTGGCGCTCGAGATGCGTCCAGGCGCGCACGAGACGCGTCTTCTGATAGCTCAGGTGCGCCAGCTCGACCTGCAGCGCGCCCTCGCGTGTGCGCGCGCGGCGGCCGAAGATTTCCAGGATCAGCCCGGTGCGGTCGATGACTTTGGCGCCCCAGGCCTTCTCGAGATTGCGCTGCTGCACCGGCGAGACTGGACAGTCCATGATCACGACCGAGACTTCGAGGCTCTTCACCAGTCCCGCGAACTCGTCGACCTTGCCCTTGCCGATGTAGGTGGCGGGGCGGATGTCGCCCAGCGTGACGAGCCCCTGCTCCACCACGTTGAGATCGATGGCGCGCGCGAGCCCCACCGCCTCTTCGAGGCGGGCCTGCGGCGTGCGCGCGTCACCGTCGCGCGCCGCACCGCCGCGCGGCGCGGACTGCTTCAGCCAGGGCTCGATGACGATCGCGCGGCCGGTCTCGGCCCCCGTGGGGGTCAGACGATCGGCGCGCCGGTCACGACGTCGGGGTTCCAATCAGGCCTTGTCTCCGCCGGCCTCTTCCCCGCCCTCGAACAACTGGATCGGGTGGCCGGGCATGATGGTCGAGATCGCGTGCTTGTAGACGAGCTGGGAATGCCCATCGCGCCTGAGCAGCACGCAGAAATTATCGAACCATGTGACAACGCCCTGCAGCTTCACACCGTTCACCAGGAAGATGGTAAGCGGGATTTTCGCTTTGCGGACGTGATTGAGAAAGGTGTCTTGAAGATTTTGCGCACGTTCGGCTGCCATGGCCGTGTTCCGTTTTATGCCCGTGTCTTGCGCACGGGACCTTCGTTGCCGGTTCTTTTTTCGCCTGCGGACAAGCCCGCCTGCGCCGCACGGGTCCCACAACCCGGCGGCCCTCGCCCGGAAAGGACCTATTAGATGGCACCGCTGCCCGCCGCGCAAGCGGTAGTTCACCAGTAGGGCTCCAAGTCCCTGAAATTTATCGAATTCCCCGGTCCGGCCGGCGCCAGCGGGGGCCGTCAGACGATTTCCGCGTGGCGGTGGTAGTCGCCGCGCAGGCGGCCGGCAATCAGCCCGGGCGCCCCATTGCCGACCGGACGGCCGTCGATGCTGACCACCGGCATGACAATCTGGCTCGCCGAGGTGACGAAGGCTTCGCGCGCGGCGTAGGCCTCCTCGACCGTGAACGGCCGTTCCTCGACCTTGAGCCCCAGCGCCTTGAGTTCGTCCATCACCACCGAGCGGGTGATACCCGGCAGGATGCCGGTATCGAGCGGCCTTGTGACCAGCACGCCGTCGCGGGTGACGATCCAGGCATTCGAGGAGGCGCCTTCGGTGACGCGGCCTTGCGCATCGACCATCCAGGCCTCGCGCGCGCCCTTGTCGCGCGCCGCTTGCTTGGCGAGCACGTTGGGGAGCAGCGCCACTGACTTGATATCGACGCGCTGCCAGCGGATGTCCGGCACGGTGACGACGTCGATGCCCTTCTCGGCCTGCTGCTCGAGCTTTGCCCGGTTGAAGCTGCGCGAGGTGACGACGAGGCTCGGCCGCGTGCCGGCCGCCGGAAATGGGAAGTCGCGCGGCGCCGTGCCGCGGGTAACCTGAAGATAGACAATGCCGTCGTGCACGCGGTTTCGGCGCACCGTCTCGCGCAGCACATGGGACAACGCCTTGGCCGACATCGGCCGCGCCATGCGCAGCTCGCGCAGCGAGCGGTCGAGGCGGGCCATGTGGCGGGTCTCGTCGACCAGCCGGCCTCCCCTCACCTCGCAGACCTCATAGACGCCGTCGGCGAACTGGTAGCCGCGATCCTCGATCGATACCGCGGCCTGCGCATGCGGCAGATAGCGGCCGTTCACATAGGCAATGCGTGACATGGAAATTGCTTACCCGATTCCCAACGCCTTGAGCTTGCGGTGCAACGCCGAGCGCTCCATGCCGACGAATTCGGCCGTGCGCGAGATGTTGCCGCCGAAGCGCGAAATCTGCGCGACGAGATATTCGCGCTCGAACACCTCGCGCGCGTCGCGCAGCGGCAGCCCCATCAGCTGCTCGCCGCCGTTCCCGTTCGGCATCGACGGCACCATCGAGCCGACGTCCGGGGGCAGCATCGAGGCGTCGAGCACCGCGTCCGGCTCGCCGCCGGCCAGAATCATCAGCCGCTCGATGTTGTTGCGCAGCTGGCGCACGTTGCCGGGCCAGTTGTGCGATTGCAGCACGGCCATCGCATCCTCGCCGATGCGCCGTTTCGGCAGGCCGGTCGCCTGCGAGATCTGGTCCATGAAGTAGTCGACGAGCTCGACGATGTCCTCGCGCCGCTCGGCCAAAGCCGGGACGCGGATCGGCACCACCGATAGGCGGTGATAGAGGTCCTCGCGGAAACGGCCTTCGGCGATCAGCGCCTCGAGATTGCGCGAGGTCGACGACACGATGCGCACGTCGACGGAGAGCTTGGCGGTGCCGCCGACGCGCTGGAAGGTCTGGTCGACCAGCACGCGCAAAATCTTGTTCTGCGTCTCGCGCGGTAGGTCGGCGACGTCGTCGATGAACAAAGTGCCGCCGTGCGCCTCCTCGAGCGCGCCGGCCTTGCGCTGCTCGGAGCCGTTCGACTGGTCGACGCCGAACAATTCGATCTCCATGCGCTCCGGCGTGATGGCGGCGGCGTTGATCACGACGAACGGGCCGCTGGCGCGCGCCGACATCTGATGGATCGTGCGGGCGGCGAGTTCCTTGCCCGCCCCGGAAGGCCCGACGATGAGCACGCGGCTGTTGGTCGGCGCCACGCGCTCGAGCGCCTGGCGCAGTTGCGACATGGCGGCGGAGCGGCCGACCAGCATCGGCGGCAGCGGCGCGAGCTGCTTCAACTGCTTGACCTCGCGCTTGAGCCGCGACGTCTCCAGCGCGCGCTCCGCCACCAGCACCAGCCGGTCGGCCTTGAATGGCTTCTCGATGAAGTCGTAGGCGCCCTGCTTGATCGCCGCGACCGCGGTTTCGACGTTGCCGTGTCCGGAGATCATCACCACCGGCAGCTCGGGGTGCTCGTGCTTGATGCCGTCGAGCAATTGCAGGCCGTCGAGACGGGAACCCTGCAACCAGATGTCGAGGAAGACGAGGTTCGGGCGGCGCGTGGCGATCGCCGCGAGCGCGTCGTCGCTGTTGCGGGCGGTGCGCGTGGCGTAGCCTTCGTCCTCGAGGATTCCGGCGACGAGGTCGCGGATATCGGCTTCGTCGTCGACGATCAGGATTTCAGCGGACATGCATCACTCGTTCACGATTTTCGGCTTGTCGGTAGCGGCTTCATTGGCGCCGGGCTTGCCGGCGGCGAGGAAATAGACGCGCATCCAGGCACCGCGCTGGCCCGGGATCTTCTCGGCGGCGTCGCGCAGTTCGATGCCACCGCCGTGCTCCTCGAAGATGCGGCCGACGATGGCAAGGCCGAGCCCCGTCCCCTTCTCGCGTGTGGTGACGTAGGGCTCGAGCAGGCGCGAGCGATTCTCTTTCGGCAGGCCGATGCCGTTGTCGACGACATCGATGACGATATTCTCGCCCTCGCGCGCGGCGGAGACCCTGATCGCGCCGCGCCCGAGCTCCTCCGCCGGCACGGCGGCGATCGCTTCCGCCGCGTTCTTGATCAGGTTGGTCAGCGCCTGCGCGATCAGCCGCCGGTCGAACTGCGCCGTCATCGGCTCTTCGGCGACTTCCGCCTCGATGTCGATGTCGGAATTGCCGACGCGCATGAGGAACACCGCCTCGCGCACGATGTCGGCGACGTCATCGGCGGCGATCACCGGCTTCGGCATGCGTGCGAAACGCGAGAACTCGTCGACCATGCGGCGGATGTCGTCGACCTGGCGCACGATCGTGTCGGTGCACTGCTCGAACACGCCGCGGTCCTCGACGATCATCTTGCCGTATTTACGCCGCAGCCGCTCGGCCGAGAGCTGAATCGGCGTCAGCGGGTTCTTGATCTCGTGGGCGATGCGGCGCGCCACATCGGCCCAGGCCGAGGTGCGCTGCGCCGCGACGAGCTCGGTGATGTCGTCGAGGGTGACGACGTAGCCATGCTCGGCGTCGGGCGACTGCTCGCTGGTAACGCGGACCGAGAGATTGCGCTCGCGGCCATTGCGCGTGATCGTCACCTGATCCTGCGTGCGCACGCCCACCTGCGCCGCCGCCATGATATCGGCGAGCTCCGGCAGCACTTCGGCGAGCGGCTTGCCCAGCGCCTCCGCCTCCGAGCGGCCGATCAGCTTCTCGGCCGAGCGGTTGAGGATCGAGACGCAACCGTGGTCGTCGATGCCGATGACGCCGGCCGAGGCGCCGGCCAGCACCGCCTCCGTGAAGCGGCGGCGGCTGTCGATGACGTCGCGCGCGCGCATGATGTCGTCACGCTGCGTCCGCAGTTCCTGCGTCATGCGGTTGAAGGTCTCGCCGAGATGCGCGAGGTCGCCTTCCGACTGGCGCACCGGCACGCGCACGAACAGATTGCCGGTTGAAACCGCGGTCGCCGCGCCGATGAGCCGCCTAATCGGCGCCACCAGGCGGTTGGCGAAGTCTAGGCCGATCCACACCGCGGAAAGAAGCACGATCAGCGCGATCACCGTGTACATCAGCGCGAAGGCGACCTGCACGCCGAGGCGGCGCGCCTCCAGCGCGGAATATTCGGTGACGCTGGCGCGGGTGGCCTGCAATTGCGGCACGACGCGCGGATCGAGCAGACGCGTGATGTAGAGGTAGTCGTCCGGATACTGGTCGAGCTTGACCACCGCGGCGACGTAATTGGTGTCCGGCAGCAGCACGATCTGCGGCTCGGTCGTGGTGATGTGCGCCAGCGCCTCGCGCGGCGGCAGGGCGAAGGTCTCGTTCACCTTGGTGTCGGCGCGGGCGACGATCTTGAGGTTCTTGTCGAGGACGATCGCGGCGGCGAGCCCGCGCACCGCGGCCTGGAAGGTCAGGAACTGCGGCAGCTTGTCCGGCTCCGAATCGAACAGCGGCTTGGTGCGCGTGAGATCGAAGCCCATCACCATGATGTCGGAGCGGACGATCTGCGCGTGGTCGTGCAGATAGGCTTCCGCCACGACCAGAGAGTTCTCGATCGCAGCGCGCGTGCGCGTCGAGAACAGGCGGTCGAGGCCGCGGTCGAGCGTGACACTGGCGACGATGGCGACCAGGATCGCCGGCGCCGCGGCGATGATCGAGAACAGGCCGACGATGCGCACGTGCAGCCGCGCCGCGGCCCGTCCCGTGCGCCGCGCATGCACCACCTGCCAGACCTCGCGCACGATGATCGCGAGAAGCAGGATGACCGTCGCGGCGTTGGCGAGCAGCAGGCTGACGACGACGTAATGGGTCGGCGGGATCGGTGTCAGGTCGGCAAGAACGACGAAGGTGGCAAAGGCCGAGAGAAGGGCAAGACCGACGGCGATCGGCCCGAGCACGCGGCTCTCGCCCCGGCGGGACGCCGGAGACGGCAGCGCAGCTTCCGCAGCAGCCTGTTCGACGCTCATTGTCCCCCGGCGGCAGGTCACAGAAATGCAACAGCGCGATGGCCGGTATGTTTGGGCCACCGGCAGTGATGCTTTTATACAACAATGTTGCCGAATTGCGACGATTCCGCGGCCTTATGCAAGCCGGTTGGGCGAGGAAGGCCCGATCCGGCCGCCGGTGTCAGGCCACCAAGTCCCGGACCAGCGGGATGACCTTGCGGCCGTAGAGTTCGATCGAGCGCATCATCTTGGCGTGCGACAGCGGCCCCGCGCTGTACTTCAGGTCGAAGCGCGTCACGCCGAGCGCCGTGACCGTCGCCGCAATCTTGCGCGCGACCGTTTCGGGCGAACCGACATAGAGCGAGCCGTGCGCGATCTCGCGCTCGAAGTCGGCCGGCGTTAAGGGCGGCCAGCCGCGCTCGGCGCCGATCCTGTCGCGCATGCGCTTGTAGTCGGCGAACAGGTCCTCGCGTGCCTGCGCGTCGGTCTCGCCGACGAAGCCGTGCGAATGCACGCCGATCGGCAGCTCCGGCTTGCCCATCTCCTGCAACGCGCGACGGTAGAGATCGGCGAACGGCGCGAAGCGCTTCGGGTCGCCGCCGATGATCGCCAGCATCATCGGCATGCCGTAATGCGCCGCGCGTACCGCCGACTGCGGCGTGCCGCCGACGCCGATCCAGGTGACGAGACGGCCGCTTCCGGTTTTCGGGTAGACATTCTGGTTCTTCAGGGGCGGGCGCGTGCGGCCTTCCCAGCTGACCGGCTGCTCTTTCAGCACCGCGGCGAAGAGATCGAGCTTGTCGTCGAACAATTCGTCATAGCGGTTGAGGTCGAAGCCGAACAGCGGGAAGGATTCGATGAAGGAGCCGCGGCCGAGAATGACTTCGGCGCGTCCGTTCGAGATCGCGTCGAGCGTCGAGAAACGCTGGAAGACGCGGATTGGATCGTCCGACGACAGCACGGTCACGGCCGAGCCAAGCCGGAGGCGCTTCGTCCGCGCCGCGATTGCCCCGAGCACCATTTCCGGCGAAGAGACGGCGAAGTCGGCGCGGTGATGCTCGCCGACGCCGAGGAAATGCACGCCCGTCTCGTCGGCAAGCACGCCCTCCTCCACCAGATCGCGGATGACCTGCGCGGCGGGAAGTGGCTTGCCGTCTTGCCCGTCGGTGACGTCGCCGAACGTGTCGAGGCCAAGTTCGATCATGCTGCTCATCGCGGCCTTATACCAAGCCGCCGCTGAAATCCCTCGCCATCCAAAAGTGCACTGCAAGGGGCGGATAGTCCGTCGCGTCGAATACAACTTCTGATTGACATTCCCCTTTAATACTCTCTAGGTTGTGTTTCGACGACCGATCAACCGCTGACCTGCGGACGTCCGCGCGATCCGGCTCGCGCCGGTGCGCGCCCCTCTGCGCGCATCGGAGGGCCGGCGTCACGGGGCGGCAAGGCCAGGAGCGGTGTCAGTGAGCGACGAAGTGCCTGCCCCGCGAACGATCTACCTGCGTGCCGTCGTCGATACGAAAACGATTTCGCGCGACCACGATGCCGCGGCGGCGCGTCTTGTGCCGATCAAGGTCGCACCCGAGAGCGCCGCACTGATCCTGACCTCGAGCGTGCGGGCAGCCACAGCCGGCACGGCGGCTGTCGCCGCCGGCATCGGCGACACGCTGCGCTTCTACGCGATCACGGGCTCGAACAATTTCGAGGACGCGGTCCTCATCAATGACATCCGCCGCACCGGCACGTACCACAGCATCGCGGGCTTCGCGCCGGTCTGCGTCCAGCGCGACGCCGTGGTACCCGAACCGGACGCGGACCCGACATCGATCGGCACGTCGGCGCAGGACTTCTGGTTCTGGCAGGGCATCGTCGCCGATCACGGAATCCAGGACTGCAGCCTGGTGCTCTCGCTCTACCGCCGCGACGAGACCGGAGCGCCTCGCTTCGCGGGATTCTACCGGTGGGATCTGCAGCTCACCGTTTCCGACTTATCAAATCCACAAGAACCCGAGGAACAAGCGTCATGAGCAAGACCATCAATATCCTGATCACGATCGACACCGACGCCGTCTTGAGGGGTTATCCCAATCCCAGCCAGAACTCGTCGGCCCCCACCGGCATCGCGCACAACATGGGCTATATGGTCGCGACCGGAACGACCATCAATTCCGGCCAGGGAACCGGCGATCTCGACTTCAACGCCCTGGTCGGCGACACCGTGCGCGCTTTCGCGACGTCGGGCTCCGACAACTTCGAGGACGCCGTTCTCCTCTACGGCTTGCCGATGTTCAGCGGCACGCAGGTACTGAGCGTCTTCAACTATCAGAACTTCACCAAGTCGACCGTCGTCCCGAACTCGACGACGAGCGTCCTGCCGGCGAAGATCGTCGACGAGACGTTCTGGTTCTATCAGGCGAGCGTCATCAACAAGGGGACCGAAGGCTACATGGTGCAGTTCGCGCTCTACACGCGTGATGCGACCAGCGGCCAGCCGGTGCTCAAAGGCTACTATGCCTGGGATCCGACCATTCGCGTGGCCGGCTGAGTGCCGCGGCCCGGGCGCGATCTGGCGTCCGGGCCGCGCAAGCCTCACGCGCAGCGCCAGCCTCAGCCGCCGCGGAAGACCTGAATCTCGAGGTCCTTGATCTTCTTGCGCAGTGTGTTGCGGTTGACGCCGAGCAGGTCGGCAGCGCGGATCTGGTTGCCGCGCGTCGCCGCCAGCGCCGCCGTCAGCAGCGGATGCTCGATTTCGCGCAGGATGCGGTGATAGAGCCCCGCCGGCGGCAGGCCGTCCTCGAAGCCGGCAAAGTAGGCGGCAAGATGCCGCTCGACTGCCGCGCTCAAGGATTCCTCGGCGCGCGCCTCGTCGGCGACGCTGAGCGCCATCGCCGGCTGCGCCAGCTCGGCCTCGATCACCGCCGCGGTAATCGTCTCCTGCGGATAGAGCGCGGCCAGACGCCGCGCGAGGTTTTCCAGCTCGCGCACGTTGCCCGGCCAGCGGTGATGCTTGAGCCGGTCGAGCGCGGCCTGATCGATCTGCTTCGGCGGCAGGCCTTCGCGCTCGGCTTGCGCGAAGAAATGCCGGATCAGGTCGGGGATATCCTCGGTACGTTCGCGTAACGGCGGAAGCCGCAGCGGCACGACGTTGAGGCGGAAGTACAAGTCCTCGCGGAATAGCCCCTGCTGGATCAAGAGCCGCAGGTCCTTGTTGGTGGCCGCGATGATGCGCACGTCGCTCTTGATCGGCGTGCGGCCGCCGACGGTCGTGTACTCGCCCTGCTGGAGGACGCGCAGGAGCCGCGTCTGCGCCTCCATCGGCATGTCACCGATCTCGTCAAGGAACAAAGTGCCACCTTCCGCCTGTTCGAAGCGTCCGGCCGAGCGCGTGTTGGCGCCGGTGAAGGCGCCCTTCTCGTGCCCGAACAGTTCAGATTCGATCAGGTCGCGCGGGATCGCCGCCATGTTGATGGCGACGAACGTGCCGGAGCGGCGCTTGCCATAGTCGTGCAGCGCGCGCGCGACCAGCTCCTTGCCGGTGCCGGACTCGCCCGAGATCATGACTGTGAGATCGGTCTGCATCAGCCGCGCCAGCACGCGGTAGATTTCCTGCATCGCCGGCGAGCGGCCGACCAGCGGGATCGACGCATCGAAGTCCTCGCTCGGCGCCGCCGCGGCAGTGCGCTCCTTCGGCTCAGCGAGCGCTCGGCCGACGATGCCGATCAATTCCTTCAGGTCGAAGGGCTTCGGCAGGTACTCGTAGGCGCCGCGCTCGGACGCGCGGATCGCGGTCATGAACGTGTTCTGCGCGCTCATGACGATGATCGGCAGGTCGGGGCGCGCCTTGCGTATGCGCGGGATGAGATCGAACGCGTTCTCGTCCGGCATCACGACGTCGGTGATGACGAGATCGCCGTCGCCCTGGGTCACCCAGCGCCAGAGCGTCGCGGCGTTGCCGGTCGAGCGGACTTCGTAGCCCGCGCGCGACAGCGCCTGGTTCAAGACGGTGCGGATCGCCGTATCGTCGTCGGCAACGAGGATGCTTCCCGTCGGCATCGGTTTCTACCTCACGGGCTCTGGACCGGGGCTAAGTCGACGGCGACGTCGCCCTCGCCGCTGTAAATGGGCATCAGCACGCGGAAGACGGTGCGTCGCGGCTGGGATTCGCATTCGATGATGCCTCCGTGGTCGCCGACGATCTTGGCGACCAAAGCAAGCCCGAGGCCGCTGCCCGAGCGCTTCGTCGTCACGAAGGGATCGAACAGATGCGGCATCAAGTCGTCCGGCACGCCGGGGCCGTTGTCCTTGACGCAGATTTCGAGCGGCAGCGACACGCGCGCCTTCGAGCCGGGCACCGAGAGGCGCACGCCGGGGCGAAAGCCCGTGGTGAGGTGGATCTCACCGTCGGCCGAACCCTCGCCGATCGCCTCGGCGGCGTTCTTGACGAGATTGAGCAGCACCTGCACGAGATGATCGCGATTGGCGAGCACCGGCGGCAGCGACGGGTCGTACTCCTCGACGAATTTGATGTGACGGCCGAAGCCGGTCTGCGCCAGCCGCTTCACGTGATCGAGCACGACGTGGATGTTGACCGGCTCGCGCTCGACCGGCCGCTCGTCGGCGAATACTTCCATGCGGTCGACCAGCTTCACGATGCGGTCGGTCTCGTCGCAGATCAATTTGGTGAGCGCGCGGTCGTCATCGGCCGCGGACTGCTCGAGCAACTGCGCGGCGCCTCGGATGCCGGACAGCGGGTTCTTGATCTCGTGCGCCAGCATGGACGCAAGCGCGATGACCGAGCGCGCGGCGCCTCGGTGCGTGAGCTGCCGGTCCATCTTGTCCGCGATGGTGCGCTCCTGGAGCATGACGATGACGTGGCCGTCATATTCCGGCAGCGGCGCGACGTGCAGGTCGACCAGCCGCTCGCCCGGATTGCGCGGCGTGGCGAGATCGACCTTGTATTCGTTCACGGCCGCGCCGCGCTGGCGCACCTGATCGACCAGCGTCAACAGGGGCGAACCGAACGGCACCAGGTCGCGCAGCATGTGCCGGCGCAGCATCGGGATCGAGGCTTCGAAGAATTGCTCGGCGGCGACGTTGGCGTCGGCGATGCGGCCGTCGGGCGCGACCATGATCACCGGGTGCGGCAGCGCGTGCAGCATCGCATCGGCGGCGCTCGGCAAGGTATCGCTCAAGGCCGGTGCTCGGCTCATGCGGCGGCCCTCTCGGCGAAATCGTCGAATGCCTCGGCGAGCAGGCGCCGCGCCTCGGCCGGCTCATCGGCGGTGAGCACGCGGCCGCGGTGATGCCTGAGGCGGTCGGCCGGGACGCCAGCGGTGTTGGCGGCACACTCCAGCGCCCAGCCGAGATGCTTGCGCGCGTGACGGCGGCCGACCGGCGCGCCGTAATGCTCAATCATCTCGTCGTACATGGCGGTGGTCAGCGCGTGCTGCTCGGTGAGCGGCGGCGCAGTGCCGCGCTCGCCGGTGGCGAGGAAGCGCGCGACCTGCCCTGGAAACCACGGCCGTCCTTGGGCGCCACGGCCGATCATGATGGCGTCGGCGCCGGAGGCTGCGCGCGCGGCCATCGCGCCTTCGAACGTCGTGATGTCACCGTTGACGACGACCGGAATTGCGACGGCCTGCTTGACCGCGCGGACTGCGGCCCAGTTGGCGCTGCCGGTGTAGAATTGACAGCGGGTTCTGCCATGGACGGTGATCATCTTAACCCCAGCCGCCTCGGCGCGGCGGGCAAGCGCCGGCGCGTTGAGCGAGCCGTGATCCCAGCCCAGCCGCATCTTCAGCGTCACCGGCACGGCGACGGCGGCGACGGTCACCGAGACGAGACGTAGGGCATGGTCTAGGTCGCGCATCAGGGCCGAGCCGGAGGCGCCGTTGGTCACCTGCCTGGCCGGGCAGCCCATGTTGATGTCGATGATGCGGGCGCCCTGTGCCTCGGCGATGCGGGCGCCTTCGGCCATCCAGTGGGCCTCGCAGCCGGCGAGCTGGACAACGTGGATGCCGACGCCTTCGCCGCCGCTGCGCACGGCTTGCTCCTGCTCGCCGCGCACCAGACCGGCCGCCGCCGTCATCTCCGAGACGACGAGGCCGGCGCCGAGGCGCTCTGCCAGCCGCCGGAACGGCGCGTCGGTGATCCCCGACATAGGGGCCAGGAACACCGAATTCGGCACCTCGACGTCGCCAATTCGCAGCAAATGCAGGCCCCTCGGCGCCGGATGCGCTATTTCACAATGAGTGCCTAGCGTTTAGGCGCTCAAGACACATGCACAGAGTTTAGCCAAAACCGGGCGGTGCGCAAGTGCTGCACTGCAAAAAGATGTTCATGCCTGCGGGGCGACGCCCGGCGCGTTTCCGTCTCCAGCGGAACGCGCTAAAGGCAGAACCGGAATACGAGGAGCATGAGCAACATGGCCGAAGTGGCTGCCGTGGTCGTGGCGGCGGGACAGGGTTTGCGCGCCGGCGGCGACCGGCCGAAGCAATTCCGCGCCATCGGCGGCGAGACCATGCTGCGGCGGACCCTGGCCGGGCTGGCCGCCGCGCCGGCGGTCGGCGCGATCCAGCCCGTCATCCGCATGGACGACCGCGCTTTGTTCGAGGCGGCAACCGCCGGGCTCCGCCTGTTGCCTCCGGTCGCGGGCGGCGCCACCCGGCAGGCCTCGGTCCGCGCCGGCCTCGAAGCGCTCGAAGCCCGCGCGCCCGATATCGTCCTTGTACACGACGCCGCCCGCCCCTTCGCCAGCCAGGCCCTGATCGCCCGTGCGGTCGCCGCCGCCGGCAAGACCGGCGCGGCGATCCCCGGGCTGGCCGTCACCGATACGATCAAGGTCGTCGACACACACGGTCTTGTCGGCGAGACGCTCGACCGCTCGCAGTTGCGCGCGATCCAGACGCCGCAGGCCTTCTCGTTTGCGCCTTTGCTCGAGGCGCATCGCCGCGCCGCGCGCGAAGGCCGCGCCGACTTCACCGACGATGCCGCGCTCGCCGAATGGGCCGGCATGCAGGTCGCCGTGTTCGAGGGCGAACCCGCCAACATCAAGATCACCCATGCGGAGGACTTCATGCGCGCCGAAGCGATCGAGGCGGCCCAGCTCGGCGACGTGCGCACAGGCAGCGGCATCGACGTGCACGCCTTCGCACCGGGCGATCATGTCTGGATCGGCGGCGTGCGCATCCCGCACACCCACACGCTCACCGGCCATTCCGATGCCGACGTCGGGCTGCACGCGCTGGTCGACGCCATCCTCGGCGCGCTCGCCGACGGCGACATCGGCACGCATTTCCCGCCGAGCGACCCGCAATGGAAGGGCGCCTCCTCCGACAAGTTCCTCGCCTTTGCGGTCGCGCGCGTGAAGGCGCGCGGCGGCATGATCGCGCATCTCGATCTGAACGTCGTGGCCGAGGCGCCGAAGATCGGCCCGCACCGCGACGCCATGCGCGAGACGATCGCGCGCATCGCCGGGATCGACCCCTCGCGCGTTGCCGTGAAGGCGACGACGAGCGAGAAGCTCGGCTTCACCGGCCGCCGCGAGGGCATCGTCGCCTATGCGACCGCGACGGTGCGCCTGCCCTGGAGCTGAGGCTCATGTTCGACGCGGAGATCACCGAGGTGGCCGTCGCCCTTCTCGACCTGTGCAAGGCGAAGAAGCTGACCGTGGCCACGGCGGAGTCCTGCACCGGCGGTCTCGTCGCCGGCGCGCTGACCGACATCGCCGGCTCCTCCGATGTGGTCGATCGCGGCTTCGTCACCTATTCCAACAATGCCAAACAACAAATGCTGGGCGTCTCGTCCGATACCCTCAAGACCTTCGGCGCCGTGAGCCGCGAAACCGCCGAGGCCATGGCGCGCGGCGCGCTCGCCCATGCAGGCGCGCATCTCGCGGTGTCGATCACCGGCATCGCCGGCCCGGGCGGCGGCAGCCTCGAAAAGCCGGTCGGCCTTGTGCATTTCGCCGCCGCATCGCGCAACGGCAGGCTTACCCATGTCGAGAAACGCTTCGGCGACATCGGCCGCAGCAAGGTGCGCGGCGCGTCGGTTCTTCAGGCGCTGGTGATGTTGCAGGAGCTTGCCGCGAAGGAAGAGCCACGGCCGCCGGCGGGCATCAACTAAAGGCAGCCGCAGAGCGGGCGGGCTCCGGGAGGAGCCCGCAGGGGGTCGTCATTTCATAGCGCGATCGTCTCAGGCGATCGGCGTCGTCGCCGGACGGACCGCATCGGCCGTTTGCGGCGCTTCGTGCACGTGGGGCTTCGCCGTGGCCGGCAGTTGCAGCACGCTCGCGTGTTGGCCCGGGCGCAGCCGCGTCACCAGAACGATCTTGCCGTTCGGGAATTCGAGCGCGTCGTGGTGCGTGTCCGGGCGGTCGAGGTTGACCTGGCGGAAGCGCGCGACCCTCTCGCCGGTCTTGCCGAAGCCGAACCGCGGCAGCAGCCTGCGGAAAACGTGATCGACCTCGACCTCATGCTCGAAGGCGAGTTCGGTGCCCGGCATCAGGCACACCGCGACCTTCGGCTCGCCCATTTCGGTGAATCCGCGCGTAAACGAGTTGATGAAATTGGTCGAGACGAGCTTGTCGCCGATTTTCGCAGGACGGTTTGCGACCCCATGCAGGCTATAATCGCACATCGAGTTTTCTCCACTATCTGCGAACAGCCGAAAGCGGTTGTCCTTTCGGTTGAACGAACTCACCCGGTTTTGGTGGCGGCTATAAGGTCGCGGGGCGCGATTTTCCGGGCGGGCCGCGAAAATTTATTTGTGCGCCGGCGCGGAACAAGAATGCGCCCTTCGCCGTCATCATCTTTGGTGCGTCATTGCGGAGTGGTATAAAAGTCCTTCAGCGGATTGACCGCATGCACCTCGACCAAGGCAAATGACACCGCCACGATCCGAAGTCCCTGCTGCCGATCCAGGACTGCGGCCCCGGCTCGATCCCGGCGCGATCGGCGTCATCGCGGTCGTCGCGACGCTGATCTCCGGCCGCATCGCCACCGCCCCGCACCTCGCGTGGTACGCCGCGCTCGCCAAACCGTCATTCGATCCGCCCAACTGGGTCTTCGCGCCGGTCTGGGCGGTCCTCTACCTCCTGATGGCGTTTGCCATCTGGCGCCTGATGCAACGGCCGCCGTCGCGGACACGGCAACTGGCGGCCATCCTGTTCTGCATACAGCTGGCGTTGAATGCCGCCTGGCCGTGGCTCTTCTTTGGCGGGGAAAGCCCGCTCCTGGGCCTGATCGATATCGTGCCGCAATTGCTGTGCGTGTTGGCAACCACCATCGTCACGCTGCGTCTCGACCGCCGGGCCGGACTGGCTCTGGTCCCGCTCGCGGGTTGGGTCGCCTATGCCGCCCTCCTCAATGCCGCGGTGTGGGCCTTGAACGGCTAACGTGTGCCAGGCGGCCGCTCCGCGCCGTTCAGGCCAGCTTGCGCCCGTAGACTGCGTCCGCCCGCTTCTCGAAGGCGACCGCCATGCGGCGGAAGACGGAATCGAACACCGCCCCGGCGAGCATGCTGAAGGCGCGGCTCCTGAACTCGTAGTCGATGAAGAACTCGACCTCGCAGGCATTCTCCGAGGTCGGATGAAACGCCCAGCGGTTCTGCATGCGGCTGAAGGGGCCGTCGAGATATTCGACCAGGATGCTGAGCGCGTTGCGGTCGAGCGTGGCGCGGCTGGTGAAGCTCTGGTGGATGAGCTTGTAGGCGACGGTCATCATCGCGACGATGACGCTCCTGCCCTCGCCCTTGTCCGTGCGGCTCTTCAGGCGCATGCCGGCGCACAGCGGCACAAATTCCGGATAGCGCTCGACGTCGGCGACGAGATCGAACATCTCGGTCGCGGCGTGGCGGACGTGCCGTCGGGTCTTGAACTGCGGCATCGACTCAGCGCTGCGCCGCGCGGGCGGCCTTCAGGCGCGCGAAGTCCTCGCCGGCATGGTGCGACGAACGCGTCAGGGGCGAAGCCGACACCATCAGGAAGCCCTTGGTGTAGGCGATCGTCTCCAGCGCCTTGAACTCGTCCGGCGGCACGAAGCGCTCGACCGCGGCGTGCTTCTTCGTCGGCTGCAGATATTGCCCGACGGTGAGGAAATCGACGTTCGCCGAGCGCAGGTCGTCCATCACCTGCAACACCTCGTTCCGTTCCTCGCCGAGGCCGACCATGATGCCGGACTTGGTGAACATCCGGGGATCGAGCTCCTTCACCCGCTGCAACAGCCGCAGCGAATGGAAATAGCGCGCGCCGGGCCGCACCGAGAGATAAAGCGAGGGCACGGTCTCGAGATTGTGGTTGAACACGTCGGGCTTCGCCGCCACCACCACCTCAAGCGCGCCGTCCTTGCGCAGGAAGTCTGGCGTCAGCACCTCGATGGTCGTGCCGGGCGCGTGCCTGCGGATGGCGCGAATGGTCGCCGCAAAATGCTCGGCGCCGCCGTCGGCGAGATCGTCGCGGTCGACCGAGGTGACGACGATGTGGGCGAGGCCGAGCTTCGCGGTCGCCTCACCGACATGCTCCGGCTCGGTCATATCGAGCGCGTTCGGCAGGCCGGTCTTCACGTTGCAGAAGGCGCAGGCCCGCGTGCAGGTGTCGCCCAGGATCATGAAGGTGGCGTGCTTCTTCTCCCAGCACTCGCCGATATTCGGGCAGCCCGCTTCCTCGCACACGGTATGCAGGTTGTTGGCGCGCATCAGCGCCTGCGTCTCGGCATACCCCTTCGACACCGGCGCCTTGACGCGGATCCAGTCCGGCTTCTTCGGCTGCTCGGCGGAATCGGGCTTGTGCGCCTTTTCGGGGTGGCGCGGGCGCGGATTATTGACGAGGTCGAGGACGACGGCCATGCCGCTATTTACGGCCGCCCGGCCCCGCTCGCAAGGTGACTAGCGGCCCCGGATCGCCCGCCAGATGAACAGGAAGATCACCGCGCCGATGGTCGCGCTGATGAGATTGCCGATGAAGTCCGGCCGGATGAAGATGTCGATGCGCGGCAGGATCGCGCCGCCGACGATGCCGCCGACCAGGCCGACGGCGACGTTCGCGATGAGGCCGCCGCGCCCCCCGAGAATGACGTGCGCCAGCCAGCCGGCAACCAGTCCGACGACGATCCACGCAATGATGCCCATGATGTTTCCCCCACTCCGCAGTCATGCGCGGGCTTGACCCGCGCATCCACGATGCGTTTCCGCGACGAACAAGCTTACAGCCGCCACTCTATCCGGACCATCATCATGGATTGCCGGGTCAAGCCCGGCAATGACAACCGAGATATGGTGCCCGCCATTGACGGCGCAGACTCAGGCCTTCGCCGGCAAACGGCTGCCCGGCGTCGAATTGGCGATCGCCACTTCTTCATCGCTCATGTCGGCGCCGACATCGCCGAACAAAGGCGTCGACAGATAGCGTTCGCCGGTGTCCGGCAGCATGCACAGGATGGTCGCGCCCGGCGCCTCCTCGGCCACTTTCAGAGCGCCGGCAAACGTCGCGCCGGCGGAGATGCCGACGAAGATGCCCTCTTTCTGCGCCAGCGCCTTCGCGCATTTCATCGCGTCCGGGCCGGCCACCGTCAGTACGCGGTCGATCGCTTTCTTGTCGACCGCCTCGCCGGTGATGCGCGGGATGAAGTCGGGCGACCAGCCCTGCATCGGGTGCGGCTTGAAGGCCGGATGGGGCTTGGCCGGCGTGCCGTCGGCATTGCGCGCCTGCGCCTCGCCGGAGGTGAGCATCGGCGCATCGGCCGGTTCGCAGACGACGATCTTCGTTTCCGGCCGCTCGCGGCGCAGCACGCGCGCGACGCCGGTCAGCGTGCCGCCGGTGCCGAAGCCGGTCACCCAGTAGTCGAGCTTCTCGCCCTTGAAGTCGTCGACGATCTCGCGCCCGGTCGTGCGCTCGTGCATGTCCGGGTTGGCCTCGTTCTCGAACTGGCGCGTCATGAACCAGCCGTGCTTGGCGGCGAGCTCCTGCGCCTTGTTGACCATGCCGAAGGCGCGCTCCGCCGCCGGCGTCAGGATCACCTTGGCGCCGAGGAAGCGCATCAGCTTGCGCCGCTCGACGGAAAAGCTCTCGGCCATGGTTACGACGAGCGGGTAGCCCTTCGCCGCGCAGACCATGGCGAGGCCGATGCCGGTGTTGCCGGAGGTCGCCTCTATGACCGTCTGCCCGGGCTTGAGCGCGCCGGATTTCTCCGCCGCCTCGATGACGCCGAGCGCGAGCCGGTCCTTGACCGAGCCGAGCGGATTGAAGGCCTCGATCTTGACGTAGAGGTTGACGCCCTTCGGCGCCAGTTTGTTGATGCGCACGACCGGCGTGCGGCCGATGGTGCCGAGGATGTCGTTGAATTTCGTCATGCTGGCCGCCCCGCGGTTGTTACATGTTCAGCACACGTCCGTAGGCATCGAGCACCGCTTCCTTCATCATCTCCGACAAGGTCGGATGCGGGAAGATCGTGTGCATCAGCTCTTCTTCCGTCGTCTCGAGGTTCATCGCGACGACGTAGCCCTGGATCAATTCGGTGACTTCCGCGCCGACCATGTGCGCGCCGAGAAGCTGGCCGGTCCTCTTGTCGAAGATGACCTTCACGAGACCCTGATCCTCTCCGAGCGCGATGGCCTTGCCGTTGCCGGCGAAGGGGAAGCGGCCGACGCGGATATCGAGCTTCTTCTCCTTTGCGGCCTGCTCGGTGAGGCCGACGGAGGCGACCTGCGGCGAGCAATACGTGCAGCCGGGGATCATCGCCTTGTTCATCGGATGCGGGTTGAGGCCCTTGATCGCCTCGATGCAGATGACGCCTTCGTGCTCGGCCTTGTGCGCCAGCATCGGGGGACCTGCGACGTCGCCGATGGCGTAGATGCCGGGCACGCTGGTCTTGCACAGCCCATCGGTGACGATGATGCCGCACTCGGTCTTCACACCGAGCTTCTCGAGGCCGAGGTTCTCGATATTGCCGACGACGCCCACCGCCGAGATGACGCGCTCGACGGTGATCTGCTGGCTCTTGCCTTCGGCTTCGATGGTCGCGGTGACGCTGTCGGCCTTCTTGTCGAGCTTCGTCACCTTGGCGCCGGTCATGATCTTGATGCCCTGCTTCTCGAAGCTCTTGCGGGCAAACGCCTGGATCTCATGGTCCTCGACCGGGAGAATCTGCGGCAGCACTTCGACGACCGTCACGTCGGTGCCGAAGGCGCGATAGAACGACGCGAACTCGATGCCGATGGCGCCGGAGCCGACGACGAGCAGCGACTTCGGGATGCTAGGGGGCACCATCGACTCGAAATAGGTCCAGACCAGCTTCTTGTCCGGCTCGAGGCCCGGCAACACGCGCGGCCGCGCGCCGGTCGCGACGATGATGTGCTTGGCCTGATATTGCCCGGCGCCGAGCGCGCCCTTCGGCGCCTCGCCGCGCCCGGCCTTGACGCTGACCTTGCCCGGCGCGTCGATCGCGGCCTCGCCCCAGATGACCTGGACCTTGTTCTTCTTCATCAGGAAGCCGACGCCGTCGTTCAGCCGCTTCGACACGCCGCGCGAGCGCTTGACGACCTCCGCCGCGTCGTAGCCGACATTGTCGGCTTTCAGGCCGTAGGCCTTGGCGTGCTGCATGTAATGGAAGATTTCCGCCGAGCGTAAGAGCGCCTTGGTCGGGATGCAGCCCCAGTTGAGGCAGATGCCGCCGAGATATTCGCGCTCGACGATCGCCGTCCTGAAGCCGAGCTGCGCCGCGCGGATGGCGGTGACGTAGCCGCCGGGGCCGGAGCCGATGATGATGACGTCAAAGGAGGTATCGGCCACGCGAAGTCTCCGCTGCATTGGGCGCTTGAAGCCATCCCCTGTCCCATATGGGGCGGCGGCAATCAAGCCGCGACCCCCCGTTGTGGCCCGGCCCTGACCGGCGTTTAATTCATGCGAGGAGGCAACGCCTTCCAAGGGGGACGACATGACCGGGACATTCGCGCGCGCCGCGCTCGCGGCGCTGCTGGCCGCTGCCGCGGGCTGCGCTCAAGGAGCCGACCTCAAGGTGTTCAGCACGATCGGCGTGCAGGCGGCGCTCGAGCAGCTCGAACCGCAGTTCGAGAAGGAGAGCGGCACCAAGCTTGCCGTCACCTGGTCGACCGCGGCGCTGCTGGTCAAGCGCGTCGAAGGCGGCGAAGCGGCCGACTGCTACGTTCTGACCTCGCAAAGCCTCGACGCGCTGGTGAAGTCCGGCAAGGCGGCCGGCGGCGCCGACGCGGTGTTCGCCAGCTCCGGCATCGCGATGGTGGTGAAGAAGGGCGCGGCCAAGCCAGACATCTCGACGCCCGATGCCTTCAAGCAGACGCTGCTGAAGGCGAAGGCCATCGCCTACTCCAATCCGGCGGCCGGGGGCGCCAGCGGCGTCTACATCGCCAAGCTCTTCGACAAGATGGGCATCGCCGACGAACTCAAGGCGAAGACGAAGCATCCGCCGGCCGGCGGCAATTCGGCGAACCTCGTCGTCAGCGGCGAAGCCGATCTGGCGATCCAGCAGGAGCCGGAGGTGATGTCGGTGACCGGCGTCGACATGGTCGGGCCGCTGCCGGCGGCGCTCAACAACGTCACGCGCTACGGCGCGGGGCCGAACCCGGCGAGCGCACAGGCGCCGGCCTGTCAGGCGCTGGTCAAGTTCCTGCATTCGCCGGCGGCGCAGGCGGTGTTCAAGGCGCGCGGCCTGACGCCGGCGTAACAGGAAGCACTAGCCCGGACCGCCAATCACTGCTTCGGGACCGGCAAGCACCACACGAACAATCATGGCGGCGATGATTACTACGCCGACCATGGCCACGACAAATTTTGCGTGAAAGCAAAACTCGCGGCGTTTACTCCACGGATTCTTGCTGCGCAGGAAGTCGAGGCTCTGCCGCAGAGCATGCGTGCGCTCGAGCGCAGCCTGAGGATCAGTTTTTTCCAGTGCAAGGATGTCAAGCTTTTCCGTCCGAAGCGTGCCCGCAATCGAGCGATTTTCCCAAATGACAAAATAGTATTGAAGGTAATCAAGTGCGACGCAGAGGACGCCGCACAGGCCCGCCAGCCCGAGCTCAAATCGGTATTGGTGTATGAACGCGGCCTTATCGCCGGCGATGACAAGCGTATAGACGACAAGCACCAGCCCGATGCCGATGGTACGCGCATTCTGACTGACCGTGGACGATGCGTATTTGATCTCGTCGGTGGTCCGGTCACGGATATATTCAAACGGCGAGGCCATCGCTCAATCAATTCTGGTGCCGTCTGGCGGACCCGCGCCGGGCGCCTCGATACCCGGAATGTTAATTCGAGTGAACGTGCCAACGTCGTCGATGACGGTGTCTTTAAGATCGTCGAGCGGGGTTCGCGGCAACGGTGTCGGCGCCGGCGGCGACTCGCGCACGTCGGCCGGCTTATCGGGATTTAAAGGCTCGTCCGGGGATGTCATGGCAGCCTCCCCCTCTGATCGATTATCCACCCTATAACGTGCGGGGCAAAAATACCACAGACGCTACCGCCGCTAAACCACCATCATCACCGGGTTTTCGATCAGCGTCTTGAACGCGGTGATGAGCTGCGCGCCGAGCGCGCCGTCGATGGCGCGGTGATCGCAGGACAGCGTCACGCTCATCAGCGTCGCGATCTCGATCTTGCCATTGCGCACGACCGCGCGCTCCTCGCCGGTGCCGACCGCGAGGATCGAGGATTGCGGCGGGTTGATCACCGCGGTGAAGTCCTTGATGCCGTACATGCCGAGGTTCGACACCGACGAGGTGCCGCCCTGGTATTCGTTCGGCTTGAGCTTCTTGCCCTTGGCGCGCGCGGCAAGGTCCTTCATTTCGTTGGAGATGGCGGACAGCGACTTCGTCTCCGCCTGGCGCACGATCGGCGTGATCAGGCCAAACGGCAGCGCGACCGCGACGCCGATGTCGGAATGCCTGTGGCGCAGCATCGCGGCTTCCGTCCACGACACGTTCGCTTCCGGCACGCGCTGCAGCGCCAACGCCAACGCCTTGATGACGAAGTCGTTGACCGAGAGCTTGTAGGCCGGCTTGCCGTCCTGCGTCTTTGGAGCTGCGGCGTTGATCTCTTCGCGTGCGGCGGTGAGCTTGCCGATGTCGCAGTCGACGGTGAGATAGAAAGTCGGCATCGACTGCGCCGCGGCGGTGAGCCGCTGCGCAATCGTGCGCCGCATGCCGTCGTGCGGCACGAGGTCGTAGGAGCCCTGCTCGTACAGCGCGAGGATCTGCTGGTCCGACATTGCTGGAGCCGCCGCTCCTGCCGTCGCGGCGCTGGCGGGCGCGATCGACGGCGCGCGCAGGCCCTTGCCGGATTTCGCCGCGTCAATGTCGCGGGCGATGACGCGGCCGTGCGGGCCTGAGCCGGACACGCGCGCGAGATCGACGCCGGCGTCCTTGGCGAGGCGCTTGGCCAATGGCGAGGCGAAGACGCGGCCGCCCGTCGGCGCGCCAGCGGGCTTCGGCGGAGCAGCCTGCGGTGCGGGCGCAGCCGATTTCGGCGCTTCCGCTTTCGGAGCAGGCCTGGCTTCACTTTTCGCCTCGGGCTTCGGCTCGGCCTTCTTCTCAGGCGCCTTCACCGCGCCGGCGCCCGCCGCCTTCACATCTTCGCCTTCGTTCGCGAGCACCGCAATCACCGCATTGACCGCAACATCCTGCGTACCTTCGGGCACGACGATCTTGGCCAGCGTGCCCTCGTCGACCGCCTCGTATTCCATCGTCGCCTTGTCGGTCTCGATCTCGGCGAGGATGTCGCCGGACTTGACCGTGTCGCCTTCCTTCTTCAGCCAGCGCGCGAGGTTGCCCTTCTCCATCGTCGGCGACAGCGCGGGCATGAGGATGTTGGTGGGCATGAGCGCTTCAAGCCTTACTTGTAACAAACGGCTTTCGCCGCCTCGACCACCTCGGCCACCGACGGCAGCGCGAGCTTCTCGAGATTGGCGGCGTAAGGCATCGGCACGTCCTTGCCAGACACGCGCGCGACCGGCGCGTCGAGATAGTCGAACGCATGCTGCATCAGCCGCGCGGCGATCTCGGCGCCGACGCCGGACTGCTGCCAGCCCTCCTCGACGGTGACGCAGCGGCCCGTCTTTTTGACCGATTCAACAATCGTCTCGGTGTCCATCGGACGGATCGTGCGCAGGTCGATGACCTCCGCATCGATTCCCTCGCCGGCAAGTTCGTCCGCGGCCTTCAGCGCATAGGACATGCCCATCGACCACGCCACGATGGTGACGTCCTTGCCTTCGCGCGCGATCTTCGCCTTGCCGATCGGCAGCACGAAATCGTCGAGCTTCGGCACCGGCGAGGAGTGGCCGTAGAGAATTTCATTTTCGAGGAAGATGACGGGGTTCTTGTCGCGGATTGCGGCCTTGAGCAGGCCCTTGGCGTCGGCCGCGGTCGACGGCGAGATCACCTTCAGGCCCGGAATGTGCGAGTACCAGGCCGAGTAATCCTGGCTGTGCTGCGCGGCGACGCGCGCCGCGGCTCCGTTCGGCCCGCGAAACACGATCGAGCAACCCATCTGGCCGCCGGACATATAAAGTGTCTTCGCCGCCGAATTGATGAGCTGGTCCATCGCCTGCATGGCAAAATTGAAGGTCATGAACTCGACTACGGGCTTGAGCCCCGCGAGCGCCGCGCCGACGCCGAGGCCGGCAAAGCCGTGCTCGGTGATCGGCGTGTCGATGACGCGCTTGTCGCCGAACTCCTGCAGCAGTCCCTGCGTCACCTTGTAGGCGCCCTGATATTCCGCGACCTCCTCGCCCATGACGAAGACGTCCTTGTCGCGGCGCATCTCCTCGGCCATGGCGTCGCGCAAGGCTTCGCGCATGGTCATGGTGACCATTTCGGTGCCTTCGGGGATGGCGGGGTCGGCGGCGGCGCGCGCCTCGGCCGGAGGAGCGGCCTTCTGCTCTTTCTTCGGCGCCGGCGTCTCAGGCGCTTTGGCCGGCGGAGGCGCCGGCTCGGCTGCCTTGGCCTGCTGCGACGGCTTCACATCCTTGATCGCGCCCTTGTCCTCGCCCTCGCCGAGGATGACCGCGATCGGCGTATTCACCGCGACGTCGGCGGTGCCTTCGGGAACGAGGATCTTGCCGAGCGTGCCCTCGTCCGCAGCCTCGACCTCCATCGTCGCCTTGTCGGTCTCGATCTCGGCGATGACGTCGCCGGATTTGATCGTGTCGCCCTCTTTCTTGAGCCACTTCGCGAGATTGCCCTTCTCCATCGTCGGAGAGAGCGCGGGCATCAGTACTTCGGTCGGCATGTCGCTACTAATGTCCTACGCGGGCGGGCGTCTTCAGGCGCGATATACGTCGGTCCAGAGCTCGGACACGTCCGGCTCCGGATCGTGGGTGGCGAATTCGGCGGCCTCGTTGATCAGGTCGCGCACGGCGGCGTCGACCTTCTTCAACTCGTCTTCCTTGGCGATCTTGTTTTCCAGGATGCGGTGGCGCGCCATGTCGATCGGATCGTGCGTCGTGCGCACCTTCTCGACCTCCTCGCGCGTGCGGTACTTGGCCGGGTCCGACATCGAGTGGCCGCGATAGCGGTAGGTCAGCATCTCGAGGATGAACGGGCCCTTGCCGGCGCGGCACCACGCGGCCGCCTTCTCGCCGGCCGCCTTGACCGCGCGCACGTCCATGCCGTCGACCTGCTCGCCCGGAATATTGAACGACAGACCGCGCTTCGACAGGTTGACCTCGGCCGAGGAGCGCGTGATCGACGTGCCCATGGCGTAGCGATTGTTCTCGATGACGTAGATGACCGGCAGCTTCCAGAGCTCGGCCATGTTGAAGCTCTCGTAGACCTGGCCCTGGTTGGCGGCGCCGTCGCCGAAATAGGTCACCGAGATGTTGTCGTTGCCGCGATAGCGGTTGGCGAAGGCGAGCCCGGTGCCGAGCGGCACCTGCGCGCCGACGATGCCGTGGCCGCCGAAGAAGCCCTTCTCGACGCTGAACATGTGCATCGAGCCGCCCTTGCCCTTGGAATAGCCGTGGGTGCGGCCGGTGAGCTCGGCCATGACGCCCTTCGGGTCCATGCCGGTGGCGATCATGTGGCCGTGGTCGCGATAGCCGGTGATGATCTGGTCGCCGCCTTTGAGCGCCATCTGCATACCGACGACGACCGCTTCCTGGCCGATGTAGAGGTGGCAGAAGCCGCCGATCAGACCCATGCCGTAGAGCTGGCCCGCCTTCTCCTCGAAGCGGCGGATGGTGAGCATCGTCCGGTAGGCGGAGAGCTCCTCGTCTTTGCTGAAATCGGCGATCGGCCCCTTGGGCTGCGCCGGGTCGGACTGGTCCGCGCTCGGTTTTTTCTGGGCGACCGCCATTGAGGCTCCTTGAGCGGCGTCGGATGAGGATCGGACCGTTCCCATAGCTTAAATCATCTGGAGGCGGAAGCGTACGGCGGCCGGGCAGGCCTGCGCCGGCTTCAGGCGGCCTGTCCGGTGGATAACGTGTGGTACTGGAACGGGTTGCTAGTGCGGGTGGAGAAGAAGGACGAGGTCGCGCGGGTCGACATAGCCGATCAGGGCGCGCGCGCGTTCATCCAGCATGTCGGGGTCGATCCGATCGGAGCGCAACAGCGCCACCCGGCGCTCGAGCCCCGCCCGCTCGGCCTTCAGCCCGGCCAGTTCCGTCTGCATCGACGCCATCTGCTGGTCGAGGTCCTGCTGCGCGCGCAGGCCGTGCCGGCCGGTGAAGGCGTTCACGGCGAAGTAGCCGATGAACAGCGCGGCGAAGAGATAAAGACCGATCGCGGTCAGGATGGCGCGGCGGCGGCGATGCGAAACCATGGCGCGTGACCATGCCGCAGGGCCGTTAAGGCGGGTTTAAGGGCGGCATCAAACCCGCGAGCGGATCTCGTTCAGCACGAAATTGCCGACGCGCTTGAAGCGGTTGCGCAGGACGCGCAGCGCGCCGTGGTCGACGAAATAGGTCAGCAGGATCGAATCGCGCGTCTTGACCCGGTTGTGCACCGGATCAGCCGAGTGCCAGGTGTCGTTGCCGACCGCGAAGGCATAGCCCGAGTTCGGCGCGAAGCGCATCTGCGTCGCCTTCGGCTTGGAGCCGTCGGGCTTAACGTCGTGGAAGATGGTGCCGATGTCGGTGTTGGCGTCGTCCGCCGGCAGATAGAGCTGCACCGTGATCCCCTTCCAGCTCGTGTCGGTGTGCGGCGGGATCAGGTAGCCGGGGATGTCGCGCGTGAGAATCGGGATCGGGTACATGCCGACCTTGGCGTAGCCGTCGCCGAAGCGCTTCTTCAGGCCCGGCGTCAGCTTGCGGATGAAAGCCTGCTTCACCGGCTCGGAGCAGAGCGCGCGGCCGACGATGTCCCACAGCGCCTTCTTCTCGGCCGGCAGGTTGCGGATGTATTCGGGGAAGAGGTCGATCTTGACGCGCGTATGCGTGCCGTCCTCGAGGTCGAGCCCCTTGCTGCGGCCATGCATCGGCCGGTAGTCGCGGGTCTGCGGCATCAGCGCCAGCATCTGCGCGTAGATGTCGTCGGGGAAGACGCGGTCGAATTCGAGATGGAAGAACGGCTTCTCGACGGCGCGCGCGGCATCGATCGAAGCGGCGATCGATGCCGCGAGCCGCGCCACCAGGCGCTGGCGGTCGTGCCGGGGCAAATTCGTCGATTGGTCCATGGAATGACCCCGTTCTCTGGCGCGAAGCCGGTCGCAATTTGCGGGGATTTGCGCCCCGGCGCAAGGCGAAGCGGCGGACGTGACTACCGCAGCGCCTTCAGCACGCCGCGGCCGCCATATTGGGCCTGGGTGCCCAGTTCCTCCTCGATCCGCAAGAGCTGGTTGTACTTTGCGGTGCGGTCGGAACGGGCGAGCGAGCCGGTCTTGATCTGCCCGCAATTGGTGGCGACGGCGAGATCGGCGATGGTCGCGTCCTCGGTCTCGCCGGAGCGGTGCGACATCACCGCGGTGTAGCCCGCCTTGTGCGCCATCTCGACGGCGGCGAGCGTCTCGGTCAGCGTGCCGATCTGGTTGACCTTGACCAGGATCGAGTTGGCCATGCCGCCCTCGATGCCTTGCGCCAGACGTTTCACGTTTGTCACAAACAGGTCGTCGCCGACGAGCTGGCACTTGGCCCCGACCTTGTCCGTCACGGCTTTCCAGCCGGCGAAGTCATCCTCGGCCATGCCGTCCTCGATCGACACGATCGGATAGGCGCCGACGAGCTCGGCGAGATAGTCGGCCTGCTCCTGGCCAGTACGCGTCTTGCCCTCGCCTGCGTAGACGTATTGGCCGTCCTTGAAGAACTCGGTCGCCGCGCAGTCGAGCGCCAGCATCACGTCCTCGCCGGGCTTGTAGCCGGCCTTCGTAATCGCCTGCATGACGAAATCAAGCGCGGCTTCCGCCGACTTCAGGTTCGGCGCAAAGCCGCCTTCGTCGCCGACATTGGTGTTGTGGCCGGCAGCCTTCAGCGCCGACTTCAGCGTCTGGAACACCTCGACGCCCATGCGCAGGCCTTCGGCGAAGCTTGCCGCGCCCGTCGGCATGATCATGAATTCCTGGAAGTCGATCGGATTGTCGGCGTGCACGCCGCCATTGACGATGTTCATCATCGGCACCGGCAGAAGCCGCGCCGAGGTGCCGCCGACATAGCGGTAGAGCGGCAGGCCCGCGGCATCCGCAGCCGCCTTGGCGGTGGCGAGCGAGACGCCGAGGATGGCGTTCGCGCCGAGGCGCGCCTTGTTCGGCGTGCCGTCGAGATCGATCAGCGCCTGGTCGATCTGTGCCTGGTTCTCGGCGTCCATGCCGCCGATCGTGTCGAATATCTCGCCATTGACGGCATCGACCGCCTTCAGCACGCCCTTGCCGAGATAGCGGCCCTTGTCGTTATCGCGCAGTTCCACCGCCTCGTGCGCGCCGGTCGAGGCGCCCGACGGCACCGCCGCGCGGCCGCGCGCGCCGTCTTCCAGCACCACATCGACCTCGACGGTCGGGTTGCCGCGGGAATCGAGTATTTCGCGGCCGATGATGTCGACGATGGCGGTCATGTGCGGGTCCCGGATGCGTTCAGCGGGCTTCTACAGGATCGGTGGCCCCCTTGTCATGCCCTGCCAAGCCGGGCATGCAGTGGTTCAGAACCCGGCGATAACCCTCGATGGCAAAACGCAGATTGCAGCTCGGCCGCCCGGCCCCGATCCCCGCCTCGCCCGACAAGGCGGTGCTCGACCGCGTGGCGAATCCCCAGCCGGGCACGAACTACGTCGCCCGCTTCACGGTGCCCGAGTTCACGACGCTGTGCCCGATCACCGGCCAGCCGGACTTCGCGCATCTGGTGATCGACTACGTGCCGGCGAAATACCTCGTCGAGTCGAAGTCGCTCAAGCTCTACATCGCCAGCTTCCGCAACCACGGCGCCTTCCACGAGGACTGCACGGTCGCCGTCGGCAAAAGGCTGTTCTCGCTGCTTAAGCCGAAGTGGCTGCGCATCGGCGGCTACTGGTATCCGCGCGGCGGCATCCCGATCGACGTGTTCTGGCAGGCTGGCAAATTGCCGAAGGACGTCTGGGTGCCGGATCAGAGCGTCGCGCCCTATCGCGGCCGCGGTTAGACAGCCGCCGGCTCGCGCCTGAGCCACTGCGCGCAGGTCAGGCCGACGCAGACCAGCACGGCGGCGCCCACGATGAGCAGCGGCCTTATGCCGAGGCTGCTCGACAGGCCCGCGCCGTAGACGGCCGGCCCGACCGCCTGACCCAGAAAGAAAAAGAACGAGTGCAGCGCCATGGCCGAGCCGCGCGCGGCCGGCGCCAATTCGCTGGCGTAGATCTGGATCACGGCGTGCAACATGTAGAAGCCGAAGCCGAGCAGCATGAAATTGCCGAACTCGACCGGCCAAGGCAGCGTCGCGGCGATCACTACAAGACAAAAGCCCATGGCCACGCCGCCGAGCCGCATCATCCAGCGCTCGCCGAGCACCGGCAAAAGCCGCGACACCGTCACGCCGTAGAGCGCGCCGCCAACGCCGAAGCCGGCGATGACGATGCCGGCGATCGAGGCGCGCGTCTCGCCGGCGTTGTGCATCATGGTCGCGATGTGCGGGAACACGCCGTACATGAACAGCGCTTCGAGGAAGACTGCGCCGAAGCAGAACTTGGCCAGCGGATTGCGCAGGATGCTGCCGTAATTCGTCACGGTGGCTTTCAGGTTGAAGTGCCCCGGATGCTCCTTGACGCCGCGAATGCCGGAAATGGTGGCGAGCAGCACCAGCACGCCGAAGCCGCCGAGCGTGAAGAACACGCCGCGCCAGCCGATGAGATCGCTGACGATGCCGGCGCAGGTGGCACCGAGCAGGTTGCCGGTCATGATTGCGAACAGGAGCCGCCCCATTGCCACCTGACGCTCGGCGACCGGCACCATGTCGCCGACCAGCGCGAAGGCGATCGGCACGACGCCGCCGGCGGCGACGCCGGCGACCATGCGGGCACCGACCAACGTCTCGAAATTCGGCGCGACGCCGCAGACGACCGTCGCGGCGGTGACGCCTAGCAAGCAGAGCAGCATCAGCCGCGCCTTGCTCCCCATGTCGGCGAGCGCGCCGAGGAACGGCTGGATCAGCGCATAGGGCAGCGTGAAGGCTGACGTCAGCAGCGCGGCGGTCGCAGGCTCGACACCGAGACCGTAGGCGATCTGCGGGATGATCGGGTCGGTCGAGCGCATGAACAGCGAGCTCGCAAACACGACGAAGGCGATGAGATTGAGCGTCCGGGTCATTCCGCGCGGCCTGAGACCCGGTCAGGCCTTGGCCAGGCGGTCGAACTCAACCAGCCTGCGCAGAAGCGGCTCCATGTCCTTGAGCGGCATCATGTTCGGGCCGTCGGACGGCGCCTTGTCCGGGTCCTGGTGCGTCTCGATGAAGACGCCGGCGACGCCGACCGACACGGCCGCCCGCGCCAGCACTGGCACGAAATCGCGCTCGCCGCCGGAGGACGTGCCCTGCCCGCCTGGCTGCTGCACCGAATGTGTCGCGTCGAAGATCACCGGCGCGCCCATGCGCGCCAAAATCGGCAGCGCGCGCATGTCGGAAACGAGCGTGTTGTAGCCGAACGAGGCGCCGCGCTCGGTCACCAGCACGTTGGCGTTGCCGGCGCCGGTTAGCTTGGCGACGACATTCGCCATGTCCCAGGGCGCCAGGAACTGGCCCTTCTTGACGTTGACCACCTTGCCGGTCGCCGCCGCCGCGGCGAGCAGGTCGGTCTGCCGGCACAGGAAGGCCGGGATTTGCAGCACGTCGACGGCCTCGGCGACGGCCGCGCACTGGTGCGCTTCGTGCACGTCGGTGAGAACCGGCAGTTTCAGCGTCTCGCGGATTTCGGCCAAGACCGGCAGCGCGGCCTTCAGCCCGACGCCGCGCGCCGCACCGGCGGAGGTGCGGTTCGCCTTGTCGAACGACGTCTTGTAGACGAGCCCGACGCCCACGCGGGCGGCGATCTCCTTGAGCGCCGACGCCATCTCCAGCGCGTGCGCCCGGCTCTCCATCTGGCAAGGCCCGGCGATCAGCGCGAGCGGCAACGCATTGCCGAAGCGGACGCGGCCTGCGGTGACGGTCTGGTTCGGTTTCGGGCTCAAAATGGACCTCGCGGGCCGCGACCATGCGGCGCGCCGCGGGTGCGGTCAACCGGCCGGGCCGAACAGCAGCGTTGCGCCGAGGCCCGCCGCCGGCTGCACCACGAGCGCTCCGCCCGCATGCCGCGCCGGGATGCCCGCCGCGCCGATGAGCGCCCGCGCCGCGGCCGGGTTGGCGGTGGCAAAGCGCAGGGCGGCGAGCCGCGCGCCGCCATCGGTCTGCGGCGCCGGCACGCCGTAGCGGCGCACGAACTCGGCTCCGGTCATGACCTCGATGGCGCCGCGCGGCAGCGTCATCGCATAACCGTCGCCCTCCTCCCGCACCGCCTCGGCGCCGCTGAATGCGTGCAGCATGGCGCGATGCGCGGCCGGATCGTCGGTGACGACAACGACGGCGGCGATGCCCGCGACGCTGTTGGCGTGCGTCTGGAACGCCGGGTTCCAGAAGTTCTCCGGAAAGTGCTGCTGGCAGGTGGCGAAATGAATTTGCGGCGCCTTGCGGTCCTCGGCGAAGGCGAGCGAGAAGCCGACCTTGACCGCAGTGCCATCGGGGCGTTTGGCCTCGCGCTCGAACCGCAGCGACTCGGAAGCGGCGATGCCGGCGACACGGAAATCGGACACGTCGTGCCCGGAATCCCGCGACTCCAGGATCAGCATCGACAGGCCCTCGTGCGCACCGGCGAAGTCGCGGTTATAGGCCGCGAACAGGCTCGAGAAAGCGTCGCCGCCGAGCTTCTCCGGCTCCACGAACGCAAGAAGCTCGATGAAGCAGCCAGGGAACTGCACGATGTGGTTATGCGTGCCCCAAGGGTGCCGGTTGCGCGCTCCGACCGTGAAGCCGAGCCGGCGGTAGAGCTCGGCGGCGCGGTCGAGATCGCGCACGGCATGGACGATATGGTCGAGGCCGCGCGCCATCGCGAGGGATATCCCGTTTTTTCCGCACCCGGTCCATCATGGCGCAAAAGGCCCGCCAATCAACCGGACGCGGATCGGGTGTCCCCCGGCGAATGCGGTCCGCGCGCTATTTCGCGCCGCGCCGGATCGTGCTGACCGCGTAACCGCTGTCGAAGGGAATGCGCCCCGCCATGCACTCGGCATCGAAGGCGGCGAACTCGAAGCGTTCGACGTGCACGCCCCTGACCCAGGCCAGGCGGTAGCAGTCCTCGAAGGTCGGCGCCGACCGCGGCGCAAAGGCGTGTTGATTGCCCATGTCGGAGAAGTCGGGCGATTCGGCTTGTGCAGAGGCGAGCGACAGCAGGCCGCCGGCCGCGAGCGCGGCGGCAACAATCAGAAGGGTGCGCATTGGGAAGTCCAGGTTGGATTGCGATACGACAATCCAACGGGGCTGGTGTCATTCCACCTGCGTAAAGCCGGCGTAAATTCGCGACGCCGGCGTCAAAATGAAAACGGCGGCGCGTCACCGGCGCGCCGCCGCAGATGAAAAATTGGAAGTCGGGCCGCTATTTCACCGCCGAGAACGCCGTCGGCTGCAGCAGCGAACTGGCGATGTTGGCGACGATGGCGCCGTCCTTCTCGGTCTCGGCCCGCTTGGCGATCCATTCCGGGTCGGACATGAAGCCGTTCCACTTCTGCTCGCGCTCGGCCATCGATTCCCAGGCGAGCATGTAGGTCAGTTCCTGGTTCGACGGGCCGATGATGGTCGTGAAGAAGCCGGCCTGGCGGATTCCGTGCTTCTTCCACAGCGCCATGGTGATCGTCTCGAAGCGCTTCACGAGGGCCGGCAGGCGGCCCGGCACGGCGCGATAGACCCGCAATTCGTAGATCATCTCTCTCCCCCGTCGTTTTGTTTTGAACGGCGCTGCCGCAGCCGCCGATTGGATCACACCAGCCTCGAGCGCTCCACCGCCGCGCCGATGAAGGAGGCGAACAGCGGATGCGGCTCGAACGGCCGCGACTTGAGCTCGGGGTGGAATTGCACGCCGATGAACCAGGGATGGTCCTCGTATTCGACGATCTCAGGCAGGATGCCGTCCGGCGACATGCCGGAGAAGCGCATGCCGCGCTGCTCGAGGCGGTCCTTGTAGTTGGTGTTGACCTCGTAGCGATGGCGGTGCCGCTCGGAGATTTCCGTGCCGCCATAGATCTGCGCCACGCGGCTGCCGCGCGTCAGTGTCGCGTCGTAGGCGCCGAGCCGCATCGTGCCGCCGAGATCGCCGCCGGAGGCGCGCTTCTGCAATTCGTTGCCTTTCAGCCATTCGGTCATCAGGCCGACGATGGGCTCCCTGGTCGGGCCGAACTCAGTCGAATTGGCGTCGGCGATGCCGCAGAGATTGCGCGCCGCCTCAATGCAGGCCATCTGCATGCCGAAGCAGATGCCGAAATACGGCACCTGCCGCTCGCGCGCGAACTGCGCCGCCCTTATCTTGCCCTCGGCGCCTCGCTGGCCGAAGCCGCCGGGCACCAAAATGCCGTTGACGTGCTCGAGGAACGGCGCGGGGTCCTCGTTCTCGAAGACTTCCGACTCGATCCAGTCGAGGTTGACCTTGACCTTGTTGGCGATGCCGCCGTGCGAGAGCGCCTCGATCAGCGATTTGTAGGCGTCCTTCATACCGGTGTACTTGCCGACCACGGCGATGGTGACGTCGCCTTCCGGATTGCGGATGCGCTCGTTGATGAGCCGCCAGCGCTCGAGATCGGCCGGCTGCTTCGGCTCGATGCCGAAGGCGGCGAGCACTTCGGACGCCAGCCCCTGCGCCGAATAGGCCTCGGGCACGGCGTAGATGTTGTCGACGTCGCGCGCCTCGATCACGGCGCTTTCGCGCACGTTGCAGAACAGCGCGAGCTTCCTCCGCTCGCCTTCCGGGATCGGCCGGTCGGTGCGGCAGAGCAGGATGTCCGGCTGGATGCCGATCGAGCGCAGTTCCTTGACCGAGTGCTGGGTCGGCTTGGTCTTGAGCTCGCCCGCGCTCGGGATGAACGGCAACAACGTGAGATGGATGTAGACCGCGTGGTGGCGCGGCAGGTCGTTGCCCATCTGGCGGATGGCCTCGAAGAACGGCAGGCCCTCGATGTCGCCGACCGTGCCGCCGACCTCGCACAGCACGAAGTCGTAGCCCTCGTTGCCGTCGCGGATGAAGTCCTTGATGGCGTTGGTGACGTGCGGGATCACCTGAATCGTGGCGCCGAGATAGTCGCCGCGCCGCTCCTTGGTGAGGATGTCCTGGTAGATGCGGCCGGTGGTGATGTTGTCGGCGCGGCTCGCCGGGCGGCCGGTGAAGCGCTCGTAGTGGCCGAGGTCGAGGTCGGTCTCGGCGCCGTCGTCGGTGACGAACACCTCGCCGTGCTGGTACGGCGACATCGTGCCGGGATCGACGTTGAGATAGGGGTCGAGCTTGCGCAGCCGGACCGTGTAGCCGCGGGCCTGTAGCAAAGCCCCGAGGGCTGCTGACGCGAGACCCTTGCCGAGTGAGGAAACCACGCCGCCGGTGATGAAAACGTACCGCGCCATGGGGACCTACCTTTATTCCCCGACCAGCGATTCGACGAGGGTCGTTGGGCCGACTGTCACAAAGCCGGTGGAGAGGTGTGGATAACCAATCGAAATAAGCTTCTTTCGGAGGGCCGGGTAACCGGCCCTCCGCCGTTAGGGCCAGTGGATAGT
>DATNBL010000018.1:0-3062 GCA_035571935.1 Pseudolabrys sp. | reverse complement strand
GCCGAGCTCGGCTGCCATGTGGAAGAAGGCGCCGCGACTGTGCCGGCGGACGTGCCGCCGGAGCAGACGAACATCTAGGCGGCCGGCCAGCTTTCGATGATCTCGACGAAGCGGCTGAGCCAGGCGTTGGTCTGGTGGCCGTCGACGACGCGGTGGTCGATAGTCAGGGTCACATAAGCCATCGGCAGGATGACGATCGCGTCGTCGCCGTCGACTTCGCGGACGGCAACGCGCTTCTGCAATTTCCCGATGCCGAGAATCGCCGCCTGCCCCTGGTGAAGGATGATTGGCGCGGCGAGCAGCGAGCCGGACACGCCATGGTTCGAGATGGTAAAGCTTCCGCCGGAGACTTCCGAGCGCTCGAGCTTGCCGTCTCGCGCGCGGCGGGTGAGGTCGTCGAGCCTGGCACCGATCTGTTCGAGGCTGAGTTTGCCTGCGTCCTTCACCACCGGTACGACCAGGCCCTTCTCGCCGAGCGCGGTGCCGACTCCCACGTCGATGGTCGGCGAGATCGCGATCCGGTCCTTCTCCCAACGCCCGTTGATCGCCGGCGCGACCGCCATCGCTTCTGCGGCGGCTTTGACGATGTAGGCCGTGTAGCTGAGCTTCACGCCGCGCGCCGCCATCGCCGCCTTGTGCGCAGCGATCGCGCTGAAGTCGGCCTCGAACACCGCGGTGACGTGGGGCTGCTCGGCAACCGCGCGCGCCATGTTCTCGGCGATGGTCAGGCGCATCCGGTCGTGCGGGATGTCGCCGCCGCCGAACTGGCGCGGCTCGGCCGTGGTCGGCTCGCCGACGCTGACGACGGTGGCTTCGGCTACGGCCCGGTCGACGTCCTCGCGCGTGATCCGCCCGTCGCGCCCGGTGCCCCGGATCCGCGATGGATCGATCCCGTTCTGCAGGCATGCGCGGCGGACGGAGGGGGAGAGGCGGGATTCAATATCGTGCCCCGGCGAAGGCCGGGGTCCAGGAGAGCCGGAAGGCTCTTCCGCGTCCGCTGCTCGTGAAGGCTTCGCCTCCTGGGCCCCGGCCTTCGCCAGGGCACCGTCGGTTTCAATCCGTGCCAGCAGCGCGCCGGGCACCGCTTCCGCGTCCGTGTCGAGCAAAATCTCGGCAAGCACGCCCGCAGCCGGTGAAGGCACTTCCTGCGTGACCTTGTCGGTCTCCAGCTCGACCAGCGGATCATTCTCCGCGACCGCGTCTCCAACCTGCTTGAGCCAGGCGCGCACGAGCGCTTTCGTACCCTCCTGCTCGTCAGGAACCCGGACCTCGATCAAGATCAGAACCCCACCAGCCGATCGATCTCGGCGCGGATGCTCGTAGGCGAGGGCAGCGCCCATTCCATGAGCTTGGGGTGATGCGGGCTCGGAATGTCGGGCATCGTCACGCGCGCGACCGGGGCGTCGAGATCGAGGAAGGCTTCGTCGGCCACGACCGCAGCGATCTCCGCGCCAAAGCCGCCCGTGCGCAAATCCTCATGGACGATCAGGCAGCGGCGCGTCCGGCGGACGCTTTCGAGCACCATGTCCTTGTCCCACGGCTGGAGCGTGCGGAGGTCGATCACGTCGGCGCTCACGCCATCCGCGGCAGCCTCGCAGCGCGGGACCATCGCGCCCCAGCTGACGATGGTGATCCGGTCGCCTTCGCGCGTTTTCTTCGCACGGCCGAAGGGCAGGACATAATCGTCGCCCGGCCACGGCCGGCGCGCCCATGAATCGTCGAGCATCGCGCGATGTTCGAAGAAGATCACCGGATCGTTTCCGCGCAGGCTTCCGCGGAGCAGCCCGACCGCATCCTCGGCATTGGACGGCACCGCGACTTTCCAGCCGGGATTGTGCACGAACTCGACCTCGTTGGTCATCGAGTGCCACGGGTCGCCGCACTTGAAGAATCCGCCGGGGATTCGAAGCACCATCGGCGCTGCAAAGCGGTTGAACGTGCGCCAGCGCATCGTCCCGATGTCGTGGATCTGCTCGGTCGCCGGCTCGGCATATTTGCGGAATTGGATTTCGGGCACCGGCATCAGGCCGCTGAGCGCCATTCCGGCGGCGCGGCCGACGATCCCTTCCTCGTTAAGGCTCGTATCGAAGACGCGCTCTCGGCCGACCCGGTCCTGAAGGCCGAGCGTGACTGCGTGGACCCCGCCTTTCGGACCGACATCCTCGCCGAACACCAGCACGCGCGGATTGGCTTCGAGCTCCTGTTCGAGCACGCGGCGGATCGCGGTCACCATGTTGATGCGCTGGCCTGACGGCGCCGGCTCATCGGTCGAAGCGGACGGCGCGTAGTCGCTGTTCCACAGGCCGCCGACCTGCTGCATCTTGCCTTCGTAGAAGACGTTGCTGGTAACGTCCTCGGGGGACGAGACGCCGCGCGCTTCGGCTTCGGCCACCGCCGCCTGGACCTGCCACGCCATCTCGCGCTCGAGGTCGCTCCACGCTTCGTCGCCGACCTGCACGCGCGCGCAATGCTCCTTCAACTTCGGCAGCGGATCGCGCGCCCACTCGGCCTTGATCTCCGCGTCGCTCTTGTAGGCTTGCGTGTCCTGGGCGCTGTGGCCTTCGAGGCGCGGAACGGTCAGTCGGAGAAGAGCAGGTGCGCGTTTCTCGCGCACATGGCGCACGGCTTGCTCGACGAGCTGTGCGGCTTCGGCGGGATCGGTTCCGTCGCCGTTGAAGATCGTCAGACCGGTGAAGCTGGCGAGGTTGGCGGCAATGTCCTTGCCCGGCGTCTGATATTCCGACGGAACCGAGATTCCGTAGCCATTGTCCTCGATATAGATAAGTAGCGGCAATTGTTGCGTTGTTGCAATAGTTAGCGCTGACCAGAAACCTCCGGTGGCGCAGCTCGCGTCGCCGCCGAGCACCACCGAGATCGCGTCCGGGGGCCCTTCGTTCAGCACCTTCTGCTTGTAGGCGATGGCCTGCGCGTATCCTGCCGCCGGCGTATATTGCGCGCCGACACCGCCCGCCATCGGGAAAGCGTGCGGCCCGTCGGCGTTCGGGTAATTGAACACGACGCCGATATCGCGCCCGTTCGAATAGCCACCGGCAAGGCCCATG
>DATNBL010000017.1:0-3528 GCA_035571935.1 Pseudolabrys sp. | reverse complement strand
CCTGCGCACCGCGCTCAACGCGCAGCGCAAGAAACGCGGCGACGCCGAGCTGTCGACGCCGGAATTCATCAAGAAGGTGCGCGATCTCGCGGGCAAGCTCGGCATCGAGCAGGACATGCTGCGCCGCGCCGTCAATGTCGGTTTTTCCGGCGGTGAGAAGAAGCGCAACGAGATCATGCAGATGGCGTTGCTCGAGCCGTCGCTCGCGGTACTCGACGAGACCGATTCCGGGCTCGACATCGATGCGCTCAAGATCGTGTCCGACGGCGTCAACCGGCTGCGCGGGCCGCAACGCTCCTTCATCGTCATCACCCACTACCAGCGGCTCCTCAACTACATCGTGCCCGACGTGGTGCACGTGCTCTCTCGCGGGCGCATCGTGAAGACCGGCGGCAAGGAATTGGCGCTCGAGCTCGAGGCGCATGGCTATGCGGAGTATCGGGAAGAGGCGGCGGCCTGACGAGGCGGCGCCGGCAAGACGCGACGAATGAACACCATGGCTGATCTGAAGGTCATCAAGACCGACGCTGAGACCGCGCTGGCGCAGGCCTATAGCGCGGCACGCGACCGGCTGCCCGGCGACGACGCGGTGGCGTCGCAGCGCGAGGCGGCGTTCGCGCTGTTCGCCAAGGAGGGTCTGCCGCATCGCCGCATCGAGGACTGGAAATACACCGACCTGCGCGCGCTGATGCGTGAGGCGAAGCCGCTGGCGAGCCCGCCGGATGCGGCGGCCAAGGCCCGCGCCAAGAGCGCGGCGGCCTTTCTGGGCGATGTCGAGACGCGGCGCCTCGTGTTCGTCGACGGCGCGTTCGTGCCGGAACTGTCGGACCTCGCCGCGCTCGAACCGGGGCTTGCGGTCGGTTCGCTCGCCGACGCGCTCGCCGAGGGCGATCCCGCCGTGCTGGCGCATCTCGGCAAGCTCGCGCCGAAGGGCGATCTCGCGGTCGCGCTCAACACTGCGTTCATGGGCGACGGCGCGGTGATCCGCGTCGCACGCGGCGCCACCATCGAGCGGCCGCTGCACCTGTGCTTCGTCAGCTCGCAAAAACCCGCGGCCAGCTTCGTGCGCTCGCTGATGGTCGTCGCGCCCGGCGCGCGCGCCATGCTGATCGAAAGCCATGAAGGCCCCTCCGGCAGCGATTATCAGGTCAACGCCGCGCTCGAGCTGGTCGTCGGCGACGGTGCCCATGTCGATCATGTGAAGATCATCGCCGAGGGCGCCGAGGCGCTGCACGTCTCGACCCTGGCGGCCGCGGTCGGCGCCAAGGCGCGCTTCAACGCCTTCACCTTCACCGTGGGCGGCGCGGTGGTGCGCAACCAGATCTTTCTCAACTTGGACGGCGAGGACACCGTCGCCGGCATCCGCGGCGCGACGCTATTGCGCAACCGCCAGCATGCCGACTCCACGCTCGTCGCCAATCACATCGCGCGCGGCTGCCAGTGCCGCGAAGTGTTCAAGACCGTGCTTGATGACGAGGCGCACGGCGTGTTCCAGGGCCGCATCATCGTGCGCCGCGGCGCGCAGAAGACCGACGCCAAGATGATGACGCAGGCGCTGTTGCTCTCCGACCGCGCCGAGGCCGACAACAAGCCGGAGCTGGAGATTTACGCCGACGACGTGCAGTGCGGCCACGGCGCCACCTCCGGCGCGCTCGACGACGAGCTGAAGTTCTATCTGATGGCGCGCGGCATTCCGGCGGCCGAAGCGGAGGCGCTGTTGATCCAGGCGTTTCTGGGCGAAGCCATCGAGGGCATCGAGCACGCCGGCTTGCGCGAGGCGCTGAGCGATGGCGTGGTCGGCTGGCTCAAGGCGCGAGGTGGGCGATGAGCAGCGAAGCGCTCACACGGCGACGCCCGGCGGCCGATACCGCTTACGATATCGCGCGCATCCGCGCCGACTTTCCGATCCTGGCGACCCAGGTCTACGGCAAGCCGCTGGTTTATCTCGACAATGCCGCGTCGGCGCAAAAGCCGAAGGCGGTGCTCGTCCGGCTGCACGAGGCCTACACGGCGCAGTACGCCAACGTGCACCGCGGCCTGCATTACCTCGCCAACGAGGCGACCGAGGCCTACGAAGAGGCGCGCGAGAAGGTGGCGGCGTTCGTCAACGCCAGGCGCAAGGAAGAGATCGTCTTCACCCGCAACGCCACCGAGGCGATCAACCTCGTCGCCTATACGTTCGGCCGCGAGCGCATCCGTGAAGGCGACGAGATCGTGCTCTCCATCATGGAGCACCATTCCAACATCGTGCCGTGGCATTTTCTGCGCGAGCGCCAGGGTGCGGTGATCAAATACGCGCCGGTCGACGACGACGGCAATTTTCTGCTCGACGAATTCGAAAAGCTGCTGACCCCGCGCACCAAGCTGGTGGCGATTACCCACATGTCGAACATGCTGGGCACGCTGGTGCCGGTGAAAGAGGTGACGCGGCTTGCCCATGCCCGCGGCATTGCGGTGCTGATCGACGGCGCCCAGGGCGCGGTGCATCTCGACGTCGACGTCCAGGACATCGACTGCGATTTCTACGCCTTCACCGGGCACAAGGTTTACGGCCCGACCGGCATCGGCGTGCTTTACGGCAAGCACGCCCACCTCGCGGCCATGCCGCCGTTCAACGGCGGCGGCGAGATGATCCGCGAGGTGTTCGAAGACCGCGTCATCTACGGCGAGCCGCCGTACAAATTCGAGGCCGGCACGCCGGCCATCGTGCAGGCCATCGGGCTCGGCGCCGCGATCGACTACGTCGCTTCGGTCGGCAAGGCGCGCATCCGCAGCCACGAAGCCGAGCTTTCGCGCTATGCCCATGAGCGGCTGCGCGAGATCAATTCGCTGCGCATTTTCGGCACCGCCAAGGGCAAGGGCCCGATCGTGTCGTTCGAGATGAAGGGCGCCCATCCGCACGACGTGGCGACGGTGATCGACCGCTCCGGCGTTGCGGTGCGCGCCGGCACTCATTGCGTCATGCCGCTGTTGGCCCGCTTCGGTGTCACCGCGACCTGCCGCGCCTCGTTCGCCATGTACAACACGCGCGAGGAGGTCGACGCACTTGCGCAGGCGCTGGTGAAAGCGCAGGATTTCTTCACATGATGGACAACACCAACAAGACCGCAATGGAAAGCGCCTCCGACGGCACGACAGGTGCCGCCGCGGCGCCGAGCGTTCCGCCCGCAGCAGCCGATGCCGCGGAGAGCCCCACGACGATTCCGCCGCAGGAGATGTCGCGGCTGACCGACGACATCATCGCGGCGCTCAAGACCGTGTACGACCCGGAGATTCCGGCCGACATCTACGAGCTCGGCCTGATCTACAAGGTCGACATCGACGACGACCGCGCCGTGAAGATCGAGATGACCCTGACGACGCCGAACTGTCCGTCGGCGGCCGAGCTGCCGGGGCAGATCGAGAATGCCGTTGCCGGCGTCGGTGGTGTGCGCGAAGCCAAGGTCAACATCGTCTGGGATCCGCCGTGGGACCCGAGCCGCATGTCCGACGAGGCGCGCACCGTCTTGGATATGTGGTGACGAGGCG
>DATNBL010000016.1:0-7404 GCA_035571935.1 Pseudolabrys sp. | reverse complement strand
GCGCGGCCCTCCTCGCGCAACGCCGCGAAGCGGCGATCGATGCGGGTGCTGCTCACGATTTGGGCGCGCCGCGTTCCAGATGCCGCGCGACGGTTTCGAGGTCCTTGTCGCCGCGGCCGGACAGATTGACCACCATCAGGTGATCCTTCGGCTTTTGCGGCGCGAGCTGCAGCACCTTGGCGATGGCGTGGGCCGGCTCGAGCGCCGGAATGATGCCTTCGAGCTTGGACAGGAGCTGAAAGGCGTTGAGCGCTTCGTCGTCGGTGGCGGACAGAAACGTGACGCGGCCGACGTCGTGCAGCCAGGCGTGCTCGGGGCCGATGCCCGGGTAGTCGAGCCCGGCCGAGATCGAATGCGCCTCGTCGATCTGGCCGTCATCGTTCATCAAGAGATAAGTGCGGTTGCCGTGCAGCACGCCGGGCCGGCCGCCGGCGATCGAGGCGGCGTGCTTGCTGTCGAGCCCGTGGCCGGCGGCCTCGACGCCGTAGATTTCGATGCCACGCTCGTCGAGGAACGGATGAAACAGGCCCATGGCGTTGGAGCCGCCGCCGATGCAGGCGACGAGCGAATCCGGCAGACGGCCTTCGGCTTCAAGGAGCTGCTCGCGCGTCTCGCGGCCGATGATCGACTGAAAGTCGCGCACCATCATCGGATAGGGATGCGGGCCGGCGATGGTGCCGATGCAGTAGAACGTCGAGCCCACATTGGTGACCCAGTCGCGCAGCGCCTCGTTCATAGCATCCTTGAGCGTCTTCGAGCCGGATTCGACCGGTACCACCTTGGCGCCGAGCATCTTCATGCGGAACACGTTGGCCTTCTGCCGCTCGACGTCGACCGCGCCCATGTAGACGATGCAGTCGAGCCCGAAACGCGCGCACAAGGTGGCGGTGGCGACGCCGTGCATGCCGGCGCCGGTCTCGGCAATGATGCGTTTTTTACCCATGCGCTGCGCCAGCAGAATCTGGCCGAGCACGTTGTTGACCTTGTGGGCGCCGGTGTGATTGAGCTCCTCGCGCTTCAAATAGATCTTGGCGCCGCCCAGATGCGCGGTCAGCCGCTCGGCGAAATAGAGCGGCGACGGCCGGCCGACGTAGTGCGCCAGATAGCCGTCCATCTCTTTCTGGAACGCCGGATCGGTCTTGGCTGCCGCATAGGCCTTCTCCAGCTCCAGGATCAGCGGCATCAACGTCTCGGCGACAAAACGACCGCCATAGATGCCGAAATGACCGTGCTCGTCGGGCCCGGTGCGAAACGAATTGAGCTGCTGCGGCACGGTCATGCGTGACTCGCGATCGGGCGCGCATCGAGGCGCGCCGCCGCCGCGCGAGCGGCGCGCACGAAGACGCGGATTTTTTCCGGATCCTTGTCGCCGGGCGCGCGCTCGACGCCCGACGATACGTCGACGCCGGGCGCGTGCGTGATGCGCAAGGCTTCGGCCACATTGGCGGCATCGAGTCCGCCGGACAGCATGAACGGCACGCCCGTCCGGATGTCTTGAAGGAGATGCCAGTCGAAGGCGTTGCCGAGGCCGCCCGGCCGTGTCGCCTCGCGCGGTGCACGCGCGTCGAACAACAGGCGATCGGCGACCTGCGCATAGGCCTCGACGCTCGCCAAATCCGCTGCGGCGGCGACCGCGATCGCCTTCATCACGTGCAGGCCGAAGCGCTTTTTCAGGCTCGCAACGCGCGCCGGCGATTCACGGCCGTGCAGCTGCAGCACATCCGGCTGCAGCGCCTCAACGATACCAGTCAACAATGCATCGTCGGCATCGACCGTGAGGGCGACCTTCCCGGCCCGCCCGCGAACGCGTATCCCCATGGTCCGCGCCGCCGCCAACGTCACATGCCGCGGCGACGGCGGAAAGAACACGAAGCCGACCATGTCGGCGCCGGCGTCGAGCGCGGCGTCGAGCGCCTCGGGCGCGGCAAGGCCGCAGATTTTAACGGTGACGGACACGCACTCGCCTGTTTGCAGTAGCTTGCCGCCGGTATGGCCGCCGGCCGGCGCTCTTTTACATGCCGGCGCGCTGTTTGTCTTGCCCGGCCCTCAGGCTCGGCTTGGCGGCCGCAATTTCAGCCGTGGCGGCGGTGCGTGCTCGCTCGGAACAATGCTCGGCTCGGCGCCGGCGGCTTGCAGCGCATCGAGCCGCGCGGAGAGCTCTTTGACCTCGCGCTCCAGCCGGCGCGCCGTGCGCCGCCAGCGGCCCTGCCGCAACCAGGCCGCGGTCCCCCCGATCACGACGCCGATGATCAGCAACACGATGACCAGCCCGAACAGCGGCAGGGTCAACGACGCGGCCGGCATGTTGCCGCTGAACGGATCGAACGAGACCGTCACGACCTGACGGTTCGCCACCGCGAACGCAATGATGACGACAGCGAGCGGCACCAGAATGAGCGCGGCAACGATCTTGCGCAGCAATGGATAAATCTCCGAGTCAGAGCGCCCCTCCACCACGCTGCTGCGCAGCGTGGTCCCCCTCCCCCGCTTCGCTGCGCTACGCGGGCGAGGAAAGAGAGTTACGGCGAGGCCTCGTCGCGATTGAGCCGCTCGCGCATTTCCTTGCCGGTCTTGAAGAACGGCACGTATTTCTGATCGACCGACACATGGGCGCCGGTGCGCGGATTGCGACCGGTGCGCGCCGGGCGCTGCTTCACCGAGAAGGCGCCGAAGCCGCGCAGCTCGACGCGATCGCCGCGCGCCATCGCGGCGATGATCTCGCCCAGGATGGCGTTGACGATATTCTCGACGTCGCGCTGATAAAGGTGCGGATTCTGCTCGGCGATTTTCTGGACCAGCTCTGATTTGATCATGGTGCCCCTGCCAGCGTTGTTGCCGCGTCGTCACTGTCAGTTCGCATCGGAAGGGTGCCAAAGCGCCAGCAGACCGTCAAGGTTGAGCCGCTCCAGCGCGCCGACGCCGGTCAGGCTTTCGAAGCGGCGCGCCAGGCCATCGAGCCCGGCCGCATTGAGCAGCGCCACCGCCGCCGCATGCAGGAACGGCAGGTCGTCGAGCCGGCTGTGCAGGTTGTAGTCGCGCACCGGCAGGCTGGCGCTGATCTTCTTCTCCTTGGCGAGCCAATCGCGCGCCGCGCGCTCGTCGCCGATCTGATCGATCAGCTTCAGCGGCAGGCCCTGGTGCCCGGTGAAGACCCGGCCGTCATCGACGGCGGCGAGCTCTTGATCGCTGAGCCGGCGGCGGTCCTGCACCAGCCCCTTAAACCAGGCATAGGAATCCATGATGATCGACTGAATGGCGGCGCGCGCCTCCGAACTGGTCGGCTCGAAGCCGTTCGGCGCCGCCTTGAGCGGCGACGATTTGATCGATTCGACCTTGACGCCGAGCTTGTCCAACAGTTCGGCGAAATTCGGATACTCGAACAGCACGCCAATCGAACCGACCAGCGACGTCTGCTTGGCGACGATGTAGTCGCCAGAAAGAGCGGTGATGTAGGCGCCCGAAGCCGCCAGGCTGTCGACCACGGTCACGACCGGCTTTTTGGCGCGCACCCGGCTCAACGCATCGAACAATTGTTCGGAGCCGGCGGTGGTGCCGCCAGGCGAATCGACGTGCACGATCACCGCGCGCGCCAGCGACGAGTCGGCCAGCCGATCGAGCTGCCGCACCCGTTCGTCGTCATCGCGAATGAGGCCGGTAATCTTGACCCGCGCGATGTAAGGCCCGCCGAGCACGCTGCTGCGGCTGCCGAAGGTCGCGGCCACCGCGCCGATCGCAATCACCAGCACCGCGATGGCGACGACGCGCCAAAAGGTGAGCTTGCGCCGCATGCGGCGCCGGTCGACGAGCAGGTCGGCATCGAGCGACATGGTTCGTGTTGCTCCTTCTCACCCGCCTGATCCTCTCTCGCGGAGAGGACGGCTGTAAAGGCCGTCGCTGCCGGCGCAGAACTGCGGGACGGCCTTTACTTTGGCTCGGTTGGCTCACGCAGCCTCTTCCGCAGGCGGAAGAGGCGCAACGTCACTCTTTCGCGTCGCCGCCTTCCTCGCCCTTACGCCGCAGCGCAGTGCCGAGGATGTCGCCCAGGGTGGCGCCGGAATCCGAGGAGCCGTACTGCGCGATCGCTTCCTTCTCCTCGGCGACTTCCAGCGCCTTGATGGAGACGCTGACCTTGTGGGTGCGGCGATCGTACTGAATGACGCGCGCATCGACCTTTTGGCCCACGGCAAATCGGTCGGGGCGCTGTTCGGAGCGGTCGCGCGCGAGATCCGAGCGCCTGATGAAGGAGACGAGTTCGGTGCCGACGATCTTCACGTCGATGCCGCCCTCCTTGACCTCGGTCACCTCGCAGGTCACGACCGAGCCCTTCTTCAATTCGCCGCCGGTCTCGGCCGGAACCGCGCCGCCGTCGGCGAGCTGCTTGATGCCGAGCGAGATGCGCTCCTTGTCGACGTCGACGTCGAGCACCTGCGCGTTGACCCTGTCGCCCTTCTTGTATTCCTCGATGACCTGCTCGCCCGGCCGTTTCCAGTCGAGATCGGACAGGTGCACCATGCCGTCGACGTCGCCGTCGAGCCCGAGGAACAGGCCGAATTCGGTCTTGTTCTTGACCTCGCCTTCGACCTCCGAGCCGGGCGGATACTTCTCGAGGAAGACCTCCCACGGATTGCGCATGGTCTGCTTCAGCCCGAGCGAGATGCGGCGCTTGACCGGATCGACTTCGAGCACCTGCACCTCGACCTCCTGCGACGTCGAGACGATCTTGCCGGGATGCACGTTCTTCTTGGTCCACGACATTTCGGAGACGTGGATCAGGCCTTCGATGCCCGGCTCGAGCTCGACGAAGGCGCCGTAATCGGTGATGTTGGTGACGCGGCCCTTGAAGCGGGCGGCGACCGGATACTTGGCCTCGATGCCCTGCCACGGATCGTCGAGCAGCTGCTTCATGCCGAGCGAGATGCGGTGGGTCTCGTGGTTGATCTTGATGATCTTGACCTTGACCTGCTGGCCGATGTTGAGCACCTCGGACGGATGATTGACGCGCCGCCAGGCGATGTCGGTGACATGCAGCAGGCCGTCGATGCCGCCGAGGTCGACGAACGCACCGTAATCGGTGATGTTCTTCACCACGCCGTCGATGACCTGGCCCTCTTCGAGATTCTGCACCAGCTCCTGGCGCTGCTCGGCGCGGGTCTCTTCCAGCACGGTGCGGCGCGACACCACGATGTTGCCGCGGCGGCGATCCATTTTGAGGATCTGGAACGGCTGCGGATTGTTCATCAGCGGCGACACGTCGCGGATCGGCCGGATGTCGACCTGCGAGCGCGGCAGGAACGCCACCGCGCCGTCGAGGTCGACGGTGAAGCCGCCCTTGACCTGGTTGAAGATGATGCCCTGGACTTTTTCGTTGTTCTGGAACGCCTTCTCCAGCTTGCCCCAGCTTTCCTCGCGGCGCGCCTTGTCGCGCGACAGCACCGCCTCGCCGAGCGCATTCTCGATGCGCTCCAGATAGACTTCGACGGTATCGCCGATCTTGATTTCGTTGTTGCGGCCGGGACCGGTGAATTCGCGTATCGCGACGCGGCCTTCGGTCTTCAATCCCACATCGATGACGGCGACGTCCTTTTCGATGCCAACCACGGTGCCCTTGACGACGGCGCCTTCCTGCAGGTGGCCGTCACCGAACGATTCATCGATCAGCTTGGCGAAGTCCTCGCGCGACGGCGCGGCGAGAGCGCTTTCAGCGGCAGTTTGAGCCATGAATACTCCGAGCCCCCATTGATGGATGCGATCCCGAACGCGCGGCAGCCGCCGGGCGGACCGGCGGTGGGGCCAATACCAAACGTTCAGGACGACGTTGCGGCGTCCGGTGCATCGCTACGAAACGGCGAACGGGCTTACCTCCAATGACGAAAGCGTCTTAATCCCGCTTTCGGCCCGTTCGGACGGCCTCGATGATGGCGACGGCAGCCCGGAACGCTGCGTCTATATCCAAATGGGTGGTATCGAGCAAGTGCGCATCGGCGGCGGGCTTGAGGGGGGCCGTCTGGCGCTGCGAATCCCGCTCGTCGCGCCGCAAAAGGTCGACCAGGACCTCCTGCCCGTCGGCCTCCACGCCGCGGGCCTTCAGCTCGGCGACACGACGCGCGGCACGCACCTGCGGGGTGGCGGTGACGTAGAGCTTTACGTCGGCCGCCGGCGCGATAACGGTCCCGACGTCGCGGCCGTCCAGCACCGCGCCCGGCTGCCGTGCCGCGAAAGTGCGCTGATAGTTCAGGAGTGCCGCGCGCACCTGCGGTATGGCCGCCACGACCGACGAGGCCGCGGTCACGGCCTGTGCCTTCAATGCATTTTCGTCGAATTTTTCCGGATCGAGCGCGGCAGCCGCGGCCGTGGCGTGGGCCGCATCGTCGGGCGCATGGCCGGCATCGAGCACCGCCTTGGCGACGGCCCGATAGAGCAGTCCCGTATCCAGGTGATGCAGGCCGTAATGCGAGGCGACCCGGCGCGCCAGCGTGCCTTTGCCGGACGCGGCCGGGCCGTCGATGGCGATGATCATTTGCGCACTTTGCCGTCGCGCTTTGGGAAGCCATCCGGCGAACCAAACAGACCCTTGTTTTCCCGACGTGCCCTGGCGACATTTCTCTGGAAAACAAATGTTAAGTCGGCATCGAGAGTAGGACTATTGGAGTCAATAATGAACTTCTCGATAGAGCGCCCCTCCGGGTTACGCACTCGTAGGACGACAACGTTTAAGCCGCGCATCGCTTTTGTGCGCCGAGTAACCTTCATCGTGCCAGCTCCGCCCCGACCGACCTCATCAGCTCGACAAATCCCGGAAAACTGGTCGCAATAAAGCTACCATCGTCGATCTTCACCGGCCGGTCGCTCGCCAGGCCCATGACCAGGGCCGCCATGGCGATGCGGTGGTCCATGTGGGTGGTGACGAGGCCGCCGCCCGGTGCGCGGCCTCTGCCCTGCACGATCAGATCGTCGCCGTCGATCTCCGCCTCGACCCCGTTCACGCGTAAGAGCGCGGCCGTCGCGGCCAGGCGGTCGGATTCCTTGACCCGCAGCTCCTTGAGGCCGCGCATCACGGTGGTGCCTTCGGCGAACGCGGCGGCGACCGCCAGGACCGGATATTCGTCGATCATGGACGGCGCGCGCGCGGCCGGGACCTCGACGCCGCGCAGCCCGGACGCGCGCACCAGAATATCGGCGGTCTCTTCGCCGCCCTCGGTGCGCCGTTCCAGGTGCGCGATCGATGCGCCCATCTCGGCGAGCGTGATCAGAAGCCCGGTGCGCAGCGGATTGAGCATCACGCCTTCCAGGATCACCTCGGAGCCGGGCGTCAGCAGCGCCGCAATCAGCGGAAAGGCCGCCGAGGACGGATCGGCCGGCACGACGATCGGCGCCGGCGCCAACTCCGGTTGGCCGGTCAGCGTA
>DATNBL010000015.1:0-75363 GCA_035571935.1 Pseudolabrys sp. | reverse complement strand
TGGCGCCCGGACCGGCCCCCGCGCGGCCGCTCTGTGCGGGACCGTACGCAGGTTCCCACCCCGCAAATAGTGCCACTTCCCCGGAACCAAAATACCGCCCCGGCGTTAGGGCTTCGGCGTGGTCTCAGCTGGGGGGAAGCTAGCCAAGCAGCACGACGGTTCGGCGATCGCCCGGGAGGAATTGCCGGGCAGGGACGCCGCCGTGCGCTTGTCGGACCGACCAGAAGGTCGCGCCCAATTAGCCAGGAGGGGCAAATGGCTCCGCGAGAGTCGAAGCAGGGGAAATCCGTCAAACAGGTGCCGGCCGCGATCGCCGCGGCGCTCGCCAGTGAGGGCGCGGACACCATTCTGAAGAGCCGCAACGGCTCGGCGGAAAGCCATAACGGCGCCTCCGAATTGATCGAGCTGCTCTCGGCCTTGCAGGCCATGCGTTCCGGCGATTTCTCCGTGCGCATGTCGGCCGACCATGAGGGCATCGCCGGCAAGATCGCCGACACCTTCAACGACATCGTTGCCGCCAACGAGCGCATGTCGCGCGAACTCGAGCGCGTCGGCGAGGTCGTCGGCCGCGAGGGCCGCACCCGTCACCGCGTCAAGTTCAGCCTGCCCGGCGGTGCGTGGAGCGAGATGGAAGTCTCGGTCAATACGCTGATCGACGACCTCTTGTGGCCGACCAAGGAGGTGACGCGCGCGGTCGCCGCCGTGGCGCAGGGCGACCTGATCAAGACGGTGCGAACCGAGGTCGACGGTCGCCCGCTCAAGGGCGAGTTCCTGGAGTCGGCGAACATCGTCAACACGATGATCAAGCAGCTCTCCGTGTTCACCTCGGAAGTCACGCGCGTGGCGCGCGAGGTCGGCACCGAAGGCAAGCTCGGCGGCCAGGCGCAGGTGCGGGAGGTCTCGGGCGTCTGGAAGGACCTGACCGAGTCGGTGAACTCGATGGCGTCCAACCTCACCGCGCAGGTGCGCAACATCGCCGAGGTGACGATCGCGGTCGCCAACGGCGACCTGTCGAAGAAGATCACCGTCGACGTGCGCGGCGAAATCCTCCAGCTCAAGGAAGCCATCAACACGATGGTGGACCAGCTTCGTTCGTTCGCCTCGGAAGTGACGCGCGTGGCGCGCGAGGTCGGCACCGACGGCAAGCTCGGCGGCCAGGCGATCGTGCCGGGCGTCGCCGGCACGTGGAAGGATTTGACCGACTCGGTCAACGCCATGTGCGGCAACCTGACCGACCAGGTGCGCAACATCGCGCAGGTGACGACCGCCGTCGCGCGCGGCGACCTGTCGCGCAAGATCACCGTCGACGTGCGCGGCGAAATTCTCGAACTGAAAGACACCATCAACACGATGGTGGACCAGTTGAACGGTTTCGCCTCGGAAGTGACGCGCGTCGCGCGCGAGGTCGGCACCGAAGGCAAGCTCGGCGGCCAGGCGCAGGTGCCGGGCGTCGCCGGCACGTGGAAGGACCTCACCGACAACGTCAACTTCATGGCGGGCAACCTGACCGCACAGGTGCGTAACATCGCCGAGGTGGCCACCGCCATCGCCGGCGGCGACCTGTCAAAGAAGATCACCGTCAACGTGTCGGGCGAAATCCTGCAGCTGAAGGAAACCATCAACACGATGGTGGACCAGCTCAACGCCTTTGCCGGCGAGGTGACGCGCGTCGCGCGCGAAGTCGGCACCGAAGGCCGGCTCGGCGGCCAGGCCAACGTGCTCGGTGTTGCCGGCACGTGGAAGGACCTGACGGACTCCGTCAACTCGATGGCGTCGAACCTCACCGCGCAGGTCCGCAACATCGCCGAAGTGACGACCGCGGTGGCGAACGGCGACCTGTCGAAGAAGATCACCGTCGACGTGAAGGGCGAAATCCTCGAGCTGAAGGACACCATCAACACGATGGTGGACCAGCTCAATGCGTTCGCCGGCGAAGTGACGCGCGTCGCGCGCGAAGTCGGCACCGAAGGCAAGCTCGGCGGCCAGGCGATGGTGCGCGGCGTCGCCGGCACGTGGAAGGACCTGACGGACTCCGTCAACTCGATGGCGTCGAACCTCACCGGCCAGGTGCGTAACATCGCCGAAGTGGCGACCGCGGTGGCGCAAGGCGACCTGTCGAAGAAGATCACGGTGAACGTCTCCGGCGAAATCCTGCGCCTCAAAGAGACGCTGAACACGATGGTCGATCAGCTCAACGCTTTCGCGTCGGAAGTGACGCGCGTGGCGCGCGAGGTCGGCACCGAAGGCAAGCTCGGCGGCCAGGCCGAGGTGCCCGGCGTCGCCGGCACGTGGAAGGACCTGACCGATAACGTGAACTCGATGGCCGGCAACCTGACCGGTCAGGTGCGCAACATCGCCGAGGTGGCGACCGCCATCGCCAACGGCGACCTGTCGCGCAAGATCACGGTCGACGTGCGCGGCGAAATCCTTCAGCTGAAGGAAACGCTGAACACGATGGTCGATCAGCTCAACCGCTTCGCCGGCGAGGTGACGCGCGTGGCGCGCGAGGTCGGCACCGAAGGGCGCCTTGGCGGCCAGGCCAACGTGCCGGGCGTCGCCGGCACCTGGAAGGATTTGACCGACTCGGTGAACTCGATGGCCGGCAACCTGACGGCCCAGGTGCGCAACATCGCCGAGGTGACCACCGCCGTGGCGCGCGGCGACCTGTCGCGCAAGATCACGGTCGACGTGCGCGGCGAAATCCTCCAGCTCAAGGACACCATCAACACGATGGTGGACCAGTTGAACGCCTTTGCCGGCGAGGTGACGCGCGTGGCGCGCGAGGTCGGCACCGAAGGCAAGCTCGGCGGCCAGGCCGAAGTGCCCGGCGTTGCCGGCACCTGGAAGGACCTCACCGACAACGTCAACTTCATGGCGTCGAACCTCACCGCGCAGGTCCGCAACATCGCCGAGGTGGCGACCGCGATCGCCAACGGCGACCTGTCGAAGAAGATCACCGTCGACGTGCGCGGCGAAATCCTGCTGCTCAAGGAAACGCTGAACACGATGGTGGAGCAGCTCCGCTCCTTCGCCGCCGAAGTGACGCGCGTCGCGCGCGAAGTCGGCGCCGAAGGCCGCCTCGGCGGCCAGGCGGTGGTGCCCGGCGTCGGCGGCACCTGGAAGGACCTGACCGACAACGTCAACCTGCTCGCCGCCAACCTGACCACGCAGGTGCGCAACATCGCCGAAGTCACGACCGCGGTGGCGCGCGGCGACCTGTCGCGCAAGATCACCGTCGACGTGAAGGGCGAAATCCTCGAACTGAAGAACACCATCAACACGCTGGTGGACCAGCTCAACGCCTTCGCCTCGGAGGTCACACGCGTCGCGCGCGAGGTTGGCACCGAGGGCAAGCTCGGCGGCCAGGCCGAGGTGCCCGGCGTCGCCGGCACCTGGAAGGACCTGACCGACACCGTCAACGTGATGGCGGCGAACCTCACCGAGCAGGTGCGCGGCATCGTCAAGGTGGTGACCGCGGTTGCCAACGGCGACCTCAAGCAGAACCTCACGGTGAAATCGAAGGGCGAGGTGGCCGCGCTCGCCGAGACCATCAACAACATGACCGAGACGTTGGCGACCTTCGCCGATCAGGTCACGACCGTGGCGCGCGAAGTCGGCGTCGAAGGCCGCCTCGGCGGCCAGGCCAACGTGCCGGGCGCGGCCGGCACCTGGAAGGACCTTACCGGCAACGTCAATCTGCTCGCCGCCAACCTCACCACGCAGGTGCGCGCCATCGCCGAGGTGGCGACCGCCGTGACCAAGGGCGACCTGACGCGGTCGATTCAGGTCGACGCCCGCGGCGAAGTGGCGGAGCTGAAAGACAACATCAACACGATGATCGACAACCTCCGTCTGACGACGGAGCGCAACACCGAGCAGGACTGGCTGAAGACCAACCTCGCCAAGTTCACCAACATGCTCCAGGGCCAGCGCGACCTCGGTACCGTCGGCCGGCTGCTGCTGACCGAGCTCACGCCGCTCGTCAACGCGCAGCAGAGCGTGATCTACCAGATGGAGGGCGACGAGGCGCGCCTGCAGCTGCTGTCGTCCTACGCCGGCATGGAGGAGGGCGGTCACCCGTCCGCGCTCCGGCTCGGCGACGGTTTGATCGGCCAGTGCGCGATCGACAAGCGCCGGCTGCTGATCACCGATATTCCGGACGAGGTCGTGCCGATCTCCTCGGCGCTGTTCAAGGCGCCGCCGCGCAACATCGTCGTGCTGCCGGTGCTGTTCGAAAATCAGGTCAAGGCCGTCATCGAGCTCGCCTCGATCGACGCCTTCACGCCGCTGCAGCTCACCTTCCTCGAGCAGCTCACCGCCTCGATCGGCATCGTGCTCAATTCGATCGAAGCGACGATGCAGACCGAAGGCTTCCTCAAGCAGTCGCAGCAGCTCGCCGCCGAGCTGCAGTCGCAGCAGAAGGAACTGCAGCAGACCAACGAGCAGCTCGAGCAGAAGGCGCAGCAGCTCGCCGAGCGCAACGTCGAAGTCGAGCGCAAAAACCAGGAAATCGAGCAGGCGCGGCGCGAGCTCGAGGAGAAGGCCGCCGAGCTGGCGCTCACCTCGAAATACAAGTCCGAGTTCCTCGCCAATATGTCGCACGAGCTGCGCACGCCGCTCAACTCGATCCTCATCCTCGGCCAGCAGCTCGGCGAGAACCCGGAAGGAAACCTGTCGCCGAAGCAGGTCGAGTTCGCCCGCACCATTCACGGCGCCGGCACCGACCTCCTGAACCTCATCAGCGACATCCTCGACCTGTCCAAGATCGAGTCGGGCACCGTCACCGTCGAGGCCGAAGAGATCTTCTTCGGCGATCTGCTCGACGCGGTCGGCCGTCCGTTCCGCCACGAGGCGGAATCGAAGGACCTCTCCTTCGAGCTCAGCCTCGATCCGGCGCTCGAGCGCAGCATCACTACCGACTCCAAGCGCCTGCAGCAGGTGCTCAAGAACCTGTTGTCGAACGCCTTCAAGTTCACCGCGCGCGGCGGCGTGCAACTGCGCGTCACGCGCGCCAGTGCCGGCTGGAACGCGAACCATCCGGTGCTCGCGCAGGCGCCGGCGGTGGTCGCCTTCGAGGTCTCGGACAGCGGCATCGGCATCCCGCCGGAGAAGCAAAAGATCATCTTCGAGGCGTTCCAGCAGGCCGACGCCTCGACCAGCCGTAAATACGGCGGCACCGGCCTCGGCCTCGCCATCAGCCGCGAACTGGCGAGCCTCCTCGGTGGCGAAATCCAGCTGCGCTCGACGCCCGGCGTCGGCTCCTCGTTCACGCTCTATTTGCCGCTGCAATATGCCGGCTCGACCATCGCGGCGCGGCCCGCCGCCGGTGGACAGGGCGCGCAGCCCGCGTCGGCGCCGATCCTGCTGCCGCCGGAGCGCATCGTCGAGCCGATCGCCGACGACCGCCGCGAGCTCGAGCCGGGCGACTCCATCCTGCTCATTGTCGAGGACGACCCGCACTATGGCCGCGTCCTCGCGGATCTCGCGCGCGGCAAGGGCTTCAAGGTGCTGGTCGCCTCGACCGGCGCGCAGGCGCTCGAGCTCGCCAAGCAGTACCAGCCGACGGCGGTGTCGCTCGATGTGTTCTTGCCCGACATGCTCGGCTGGAGCGTCCTGAGCCAGCTCAAGCAGAACCCGCTGACGCGGCACATTCCCGTGCAGATCGTCACGCAGGACGAGGACCGCCAGCACGGGCTGGCGCGCGGCGCCTTCTCCTTCGTCACCAAGCCGACGACGATGGAAGGCGTCGAGGAAGCGCTCGCCCGGATCAAGGAATACTCCTCGCGCAAGCGCAAGCGCCTGCTCGTGGTCGAGGACAATCCTGCGGAGCAGTTGAGCATCGCCGAGCTGCTCGGCCACGACGACATCGAGATCGAGGCGGCTCAGTCAGGCGAGGAGGCGCTCAACGTGCTGCGCAACGAGCCGTTCGACTGCGTCGTGCTCGACCTGCGGCTGCCCGACATGAGCGGCTTCGAGGTGCTGGAAAAGCTGCACAAGGAGGCCTCGCTGGCCGACGTGCCAGTCATCGTCTTCACCGGCCGTGAATTGAGCGCCGAGGAAGACGCGCAACTGCACACGATGGCGCGCAGCATCGTCGTCAAGGGAGTGGAGTCGCCGGAGCGGCTGCTCGACGAGACGGCGCTGTTCCTGCACCGCGTTGTGACCGAGCTGCCGCCCGAGAAGCAGCGCATGCTGGAACGGCTGAACTCGTCGGACGAGGACCTGGTCGGACGCACCGTGCTGCTCGTCGACGACGACGCACGCAACATCTTCGCGTTGTCGAGCGTGCTCGAGCGCCATGGCATGCGGGTGCTCACGTCGACGACGGGACGCGAGGCGATCGGGCTGATCGAGGCCAACCCGAATATCTCGATCGTGCTCATGGATATCATGATGCCGGAGATGGACGGCTACGAGACGATCGAGCAGATTCGCACGCGCAGCGCCTACCGGCGCCTGCCGATCGTCGCGCTCACCGCCAAGGCGATGAAGGGCGACCGCGAGAAATGCCTCGAGGCCGGAGCTTCCGACTACCTCGCCAAACCCGTCAACACCGAGCAGCTTCTGACGATGCTGCGCATGTGGCTGCACCGGTAACGCGGCCATGATGGAAAACGAACGGGTCAACATCCTCCTCGTCGACGATCAGCCGGCGAAGCTCTTGAGCTACGAAGTCGTGCTGCGCGACCTCGACGAGAACCTGATCCAGGCGACGTCGGCGACAGAAGCGTTGCAACTCCTCTTGAAGAACGAGGTGGCGGTCGTCCTGATCGACGTCTGCATGCCCGATCTCGACGGCTTCGAGCTCGCGGCGATGATCCGCGACCATCCGCGCTTCCAGAAGACGGCGATCATCTTCATCTCGGCGGTGCTCCTCTCGGACACTGACCTGTTGCGCGGCTACGAGATGGGCGCGGTCGACTATGTCCCGGTGCCGGTCGTGCCCGAACTGCTGCGCGCCAAGGTGCGCGTCTTCGCCGAGCTCTATCGCAAGACTCGGCAGCTCGAGGCGCTCAACCGGGAGCTTGAGGACCGCGTCGCCGAGCGCACCGCCGCGCTCGAGGCTTCCGCGGCGCGTCTGCAAGAAAGCGAGCAGCAATTGCGGCTCGCCACCGACGCCGCCGAGATCGGCCTGTGGGACGTCGACAATGTCGGCGACGCGCTGTACTGGCCGCCGCGCGTCAAGGCGATGTTCGGCATTTCTCCCGACGTGCCGGTCAGCATGGCCGATTTCTACGCCGGCCTGCATCCCGACGACAGGAAGGTGACCGAGGCCGCCTTCGCCGCGGCCTGCGATCCCGGCCAGCGCGCGCTGTACGACGTCGAATACCGCGCCATCGGCAAGGAGGACGGCGTCGTTCGCTGGATCGCCGCCAAGGGCCGCGGCCTGTTCGATGCCAACGGCCGCTGCGTGCGCGTGATCGGCACCGCGGTCGACATCACCGAGCGCAAGCTCGCCGAGGAGCGGCAGCTTCTTCTGGCCCGCGAGGTCGACCACCGCGCGCGCAATGCGCTTGCGGTGGTGCAGGCGATCGTGCGGCTGACGCGCTCGGCGACCAAGGAGGGCTATATCAAGTCGGTCGAGGGCCGCATCCATGCGCTGGCGCAGGCGCACACGCTGCTGTCGGAAAGCCGCTGGCAGGGGGCCGAAGTCGGCCGGCTCGTGATGGAAGAGGTCGCGCCGTACTCGGGTTCCGATCCGGCGCGCGTGCAGATCCACGGCAGTCCCATCGCGTTGTCGCCGGAGCGCTCGCAGAACCTCGCGCTGGTGCTGCACGAACTCGCCACCAACTCCGCCAAATACGGCGCGCTGTCGGCGCCGGATGGCCGGCTTGCGATCCGCTGGTCGATCGAGGCCGGTGCTCTCACCCTGTACTGGGAGGAGAGCGGCGGCCCCGCGGTGATTGCGCCGAACGCGCACGGCTTCGGCACCAAGATCATCAACGCGAGCATCAAGGGTCAGGTCGGCGGAAATGTCGCATGGGATTGGCGGCCGTCGGGCCTACACTGCATGTTGCAGATACCGTTGGGCGGCGAGGCGCCCGCCTGGTCTCCGCAACAGCAGCATCAGAACCTCATTCATCTCCCTAGTGGCTCGATGAAGCGCGTTCTGCTCGTCGAAGACGAGGCTATGATCGGCATTATGATGCGCGATCTTCTGGTCGGATACGGGATGTTCGTCGTCGGCCCGTGCTGCTCGCTTCAGGAGGCGCTTTCGGAGGCCAGGGGAGATTTCGATTGTGCGTTTCTCGATCTCAATCTGTCCGGCGAATATGTCTATCCCCTGGCGACGCAGCTCAACGAGCGCAAGGTGCCGTTCGTGTTCGTCACCGGCTATGGCGGCGAGAGCCTCGACGCGCGGTTTGCGCGCGTGCCGGTGCTGCAAAAGCCGATCACGCCTGAGAGTGTCGGACTCGAGCTCGAGCGCATGCTCGGCGCGCCGGTTCGTGCGCGCGTCGACCAGGCCGTCGAAGAGCCCTCGCAAAACCTGCGATTGGCTTGATCTGAGCCGATGCAATCGCCGACGCTCGAAGCGATTGCGACCTGGAGTTTTTGCAATGACCTCGTTTGCGGCGGAATGATCCCGGAAGACGAAATCCTCGAATTCGCGGGTGCATCGTTCCGTTCGGTCTGGGCCCTCGAACTCCTGCTGATGCTGCGGCGTACGCGCGAGCGCAGCTGGGGCGCGTCCGAGATTCTCAAGGAGCTGCGTTCGAGCCAGGTCGTCGTCGTCGAGGCCCTGAACAACCTGATCGCCGCCGGGCTGGTCCTCGAGGAGGACGGAGGGCGCTACCGCTATATCGCCTCTGGACGGCTCGAGCAGACGATTGGCGAGCTCGAACGCTTCTACGCACTCAAGCCCGCTCTGGTCATGCGTCAGATCGTCAACGCGCCGAGCAGCAAGCTGCAAATCCTGTCGGACGCTTTCAGGATCAAAGATGAGTAACCCGATCGCAACGGTCGTCTATCTTCTGTGCTTCGCCACCAGCGCCGGCTGCGGCGGGCTCCTGGTGCGCAGCTATTTCCGCACCAGGGCGGCGCTGCTGCTGTGGACCGCGGCCTGCTTCGTTCTGCTCGGGATCAACAGCTTTCTCGTCGTCGTCGACCTGGTACTGTTGCCGAACATCGACCTGCAATATTTCCGGCTGGCGACGACGCTCACCGCCGTCGCAACCTTGCTGTACGGCTTCATCTGGGAGATCGACTGAATGGCGACCTTCCTGTCAGGGATGATCACCGCCGGCTTCCTGGTGGCGGCGCTGTTCTTCTTCCGCTTCTGGAAGCGCACCGGCGATTCCCTGTTCGCGATCTTCGGCATCTCGTTCTTGCTGTTCGCCGCGGGGCAGAGTCTGTCGGTGTCGTTCGACTTCCTCCAGGACGACAAGACGCTCGTCTACGTCCTGCGCCTCGTCGGCTTCGGGCTGCTGCTGGCGGCGATCGCGCGCAAGAACCTCGGCAAGGGCAAGGTTTGACGCTGCCGGTTCCGGCGCCGCCGCCGGTGGGACGGTTGGGCAGCGGCTCCTCCACGCGCTTGTGATCGCCATCGCACACGATGCGGCGCGCGTATGGCAGGCCGTACTTGTCACGCCCATCCCCCCTTGCCATGCTCGCTGGCCGTTTCAGAAGCACTGTCCGGTCACAAGGGCAGGACGCGGCCAAGACGACAGGGGAGGCGACGATGACCACAATCACCATGCTTTTCGGCCGCGCACGCGGTCTCGCAGTGCTCGCGCTTGCGGCGGCGTTGGGTGCGGCGATTGTTCCGCCGGCCGCCGCGCAGCAGACGGTACGGATCGCCTTGCCGACCAAGACCTATTTCCCGACCATCATCGCCGAGACCGCGGTGCGGCAAAAGCTGTTCGAGAAGGAGGGGCTCAAGGCCGAGCTCACCGTCTATCGCGGCGGCGCCGAAGCGTTCGAGGCCGTCGCGGCGGGCGCGGCCGACATCACGCTCGGCTCCTGCGCCATCGTCGCCGCCGGCATCAACAAGGGCGTCAAGACGAAAGCGATCGCCGGCTCGGGTCTCGGCTACAACGGCTGGTACCTGATGGTGAAGGCCGACTCGCCGATCAAGAGCGTGTCCGAACTCGCCGGCAAGAAGGTCGGCATCACCTCGGCCGGCTCCGCGTCCGACCTGCTGGCGAAGTGGACCGCGTCCGACAAGAAGGTGAACTTCACCAGCGTGCCGCTCGGCGGCGGCGGCCTCGTGCCGAACCTGCTGTCGGGCAATGTCGAGGCCATCGTCCTCTACTCGCCGCTGTCATTCAAAGTGCTCAAGGACAAGAGCGTGCGCGTGCTGGTCGACTTCGGCAAGGAAGTGCCGCAGCACTTGAGCGGCGTCTGGCTCGCCTCCGACAAGTTGATCGCCGAAAAGCCGGAGATGATCCAGAAGATCAACAACGCGCTGTTCGGCGCTATGGCCTCGCTGCGCTCAAATCGCGCCGATGCCGTCAAGCTGATCGCCGAGGTCGACGAGATTCCGCCGGACATCGCAGAGGCGGAACTCGACGGCAACATCCTCAAGCTGTCCAGCACCGGCGAGATGAAGCCGGAGTGGATCGACCGGGCGCTCGACCTCGCCAAGCTGATCGGCATGAAGGACCTCGCGCCGGCCTCCGAAATCTACACCACCAAGTTCAGGCCGGTGCTGACCAAGTGACGATTCGCCGGGGCGGCTGACATGCGCGGCGGCACGCTCGTCCTCTTTCGGCTGGCGCTGCTCGCGGCGGTGCTTCTGCTGTGGGAGGCGCTGCCGCGCTTCGGCCTCGTCAACGCGATGCTGCTGCCGCCGCTCTCCGACGTGCTCGCCGCGCTGGCGCACATCCTCGGCCGCGCCGACGTGCACACCGCGCTCGGCGTCACGGCGGCCGAGGTCGTCGTCGCCTTCGTCATCGCCGTGCCGCTCGGCGCCGCGCTCGGCGTTCTGTCGGCGGAAAACGAGTATTTCGGCGATATCTTCAAGCCGATGCTGTTCTACGTGTTCAGCATCCCCAAATCGATCTTCCTGCCGATGTTCATCCTGGTGTTCGGCATCGGCTTCCCGCAGAAGGTCGCCTACGCGACCTTCTCGACCGTGTTCATCGTTATCATGAGCGCGGCGGCGGCAGTCGAATCGGTCAAGGCCGAGCACCTTCTGGTGGCGCGCTCCTACGGCGCCACGCAGGCGCAGATTTTGCGCCGCGTCTATCTGCCGAGCATGCTGCCGATCCTGCTCGAGGCGTTGCGCATATCCATGATCTTCAACTTCACCGGCGTGATGATCGCCGAGATGTACGCCTCGCGCGTCGGCATCGGCCGGCTGATCGCCGACTGGGGCGAGAACTTCGAGATGACCAAGCTGCTCGCCGGCGTGATCCTGCTCGCGGCGGCGGCGATGGCCTTCAACGAGGCGGTGCGCTCCCTGGAGGCGCGATGCAGCACGTGGCGGGCTTGAGCGGCGCGCGCGCCGGTGCGAAGGCGGCGGTCGAGGTCCGCGGCCTCTCGCACGTCTATGCCGGGCGCGACGGCGCCGTGCCGGCGCTCGAGAGTATCGATATCACCGTTCCGGCGGGCCGCTTCGTCGTCATCGTCGGCCCGTCCGGCTGCGGCAAGACCTCGCTGTTGATGATGCTGGCCGGTCTGCGCGCGCAATCGAGCGGCACGATCCTCATCGACGGGCGTCCGATCGCCAGACCCGACCCCGAACGTGTCGGCGTCGTGTTCCAGGAGGCGAGCCTCTATCCCTGGCTGACGGCGGTCGAAAACGTCGAATTCCCGCTGGCGCTGAAACATGCGCCGCGCGGCGAGCGGCGCGACCGCGCCGAGGCGATGCTCAAGCTGGTCGGCCTCGAAGGCTTCGGCTCGCGCCATCCGCATGAATTGTCCGGCGGCATGAAGCAGCGCGTCTCGATTGCGCGCGGGCTGGTGCAGGACCCGCCGGTGCTCTTGATGGATGAACCTTTCGCCGCGCTCGACGAGCAAACGCGGATGACCATGGGCCACGAATTGCTGCGCATCTGGGGCGAGACCTCCAAGACCGTGGTGTTCATCACCCACAGCCTGACGGAAGCGGTCTACCTTGCCGACGAGGTGCTGGTGATGTCGGCCCGGCCCGGCCGCATTCTCGACCGCATCACGGTCGACCTGCCGCGGCCGCGCACCTACCAGATGATGGCAACCGAGGCGTTCGGCGCCTTGCGCGAGCGCATCTGGGGCCAGATCAGGACTGCACCATGAGCCGCCCGTCTCCGCGCACCGTGCGCCGCCTGATCGGCATCCTCATCCTGGTGCTGTGGGAGGCGATCCCGCGGCTCGGCATCCTGCCGGAACTATTCATCCCGCCTTTGACCAAGACTCTGCACGTGCTCTGGCTCGACCGCGCAATCTACGCCGCCGCGCTGCTCGTCACCGTTTACGAGGTGGCGGTCGCGATGCTGATCGCCTGCGGCGCCGGCATCCTCATCGGCAGCGTCGTCGGTGGCGTGGCGGGCGTCCGCCGCCTGATGCTGCCGGTGTTCTCCAGCCTCTACGCCGTGCCGATCGTCATTCTCTATCCGGTGTTTACCGCCTGGTTCGGCATCGGCTCGGAATCCAAGATCGTTTTCGCCGGCGTCTACGGCTTCTTCCCGGTGATGCTGTCGACCGCGGCCGGCATCCGCACCATCGACGAGCAGTATCTGCTCGCTGCGCGTAGCATGGGCGCGAGCCTGCCGCAGCTCATCGCCCGCGTCGTCATCCCGGCCTCGATCCCGACCGTGCTTGCCGGCCTGCGCCTCGGCGGCGCGCTGACCATCATCGGCGTCGTCGTCTCGGAGATGCTGACCTCGGCGAACGGCATCGGCTACCTTGTCACCAAGAACCGCACCACGCTCGATAGCCCGCGCGTTTTCGCGGCGATCATCGTCATCCTGGCGCTGTCGGTCGTGTACGACATCGCGGTGCGCTATATCGAGCGGCGGACGTTGGTATGGCAGACCGCCGGCCGTGGTGAGGCGGCCCGGCGCGCGGCGCGGCCCGCGCTGCCGGCGCAGGCCGCCGCCTGAAGGACTTGCTTTCGTTCGGAGAACACAATGGCCCAGAAGCTTTTTCCGACCACCGTCGTCGGCAGCTATCCGCAGCCGGACTGGCTGGTCGACCGCCAGATGCTGTCGAAGGTCGTGCCGCGCGTGCGCATGAAGCAGATGTGGCGCGTGCCCGAGCCGTTCCTCGAACAGGCGCAGGACGACGCCACCATCGTCGCCATCCGCGACATGGAGCGCGCCGGCCTCGACGTTGTCACCGACGGCGAGATCAGGCGCGAGAGCTATTCCAACCGTTTCGCCACCGCGCTCGAAGGCATCGACATCGATAATCCCGGCATGGTGCAGGCGCGCTCCGGCCAGACGCCGGTGCCGCGCGTCGTCGGCAAGCTCAGGCGCAAGGCTCCGGTTGAGCTGCGTGACATGGAGTTCCTGCGCCGCAACACCGCGCTGGCGGCGAAGATTACGCTGCCCGGCCCGTTCACGATGAGCCAGCAGGCGAAGGACGAGTACTACAAGGATCCCGAGGCGATGGCGATGGACATGGCCGCCGCGGTCAACGAGGAGGTGCACGATCTGGTGCGCGCCGGCGCCGACGTCATCCAGCTTGACGAGCCGTGGGTGCGCAACGATCCGGTAGCCGCGCGCCGCTACGCGGTCAAGGCGATCAACCGCGCGCTCGAAGGCGTGAAGGTGCCGACGGTCGTGCATCTCTGCTTCGGCTATGCCGCGGTGGTGCCTGGCGACACCAAGCCGCAATCCTACGCTTTCCTCGCCGAGCTTGCCGACACCACCGCCTCTACCATCTCGATGGAGAGCGCGCAGCCGAACATCGATCTCGGCGTGCTCAAGGAACTGGAGCCGAAGAACGTCATGCTCGGCGTGCTCGATTTGTCGACGCCGGCGGTCGAGACGCCCGCGCTCGTCGCCGCCCGCATCCGCCGCGGCCTCGAGCATGTCCCGGCGGACAAGCTCATCCCGGCGCCGGACTGCGGCATGAAGTACCTCACGCGCGAGGTCGCCTTCGGCAAGCTCAAGGCGATGGTCGATGGTGCGGCCATCGTGCGCCGCGAGCTGAGCTGAAACAGGCGATCTACGAGGGCGAGGGATGTCTGGTCGCGGCGGCGGACAACGCGTGCTTTTGGGCGACATCGGCGGCACCAATGCGCGCTTTGCGGTGCTGCACGGCGCGGAACTCGAACCGATCGTGCACATCCCGGCTGCTGCGCACTTGCAGTTCACCGATGCGTTGCGCGCGTTCCTTTCCGGCCGCGAGCGCGCCGACGCGGCGGTGCTGGCGGTCGCCGGCGTCGTCGATGGCGGGCGCTGCGCGCTCACCAATAATCCGTGGGTGGTCGATGCCGCCGAACTGCAAATCGCGTTTGATTTTTCGCGCGTGCGGCTGATCAACGATTTCGAGGCGATCGCCTGGGCGCTGCCGCATTTTTCCGGCGCCGACCTCTGCCGGATCGGCGGTGGCGAGCCGGCTGCGGATGCGCCAATTGCCGTGCTTGGGCCGGGAACTGGTCTCGGCGTCGCCGCCTGGCTGCCGCACGGCGGCGGCGCGGTGCTCACCAGCGAGGGCGGCCATGCGACGCTCGCCGGCGCCTCGCCGCGCGAGGACGCCGTCATTGCGCATCTGCGCCGGCGCTTCGGCCACGTCTCGGCAGAGCGCGCGCTGTCGGGGCCCGGCCTCGAGAACCTCTACAACGCCATCGCCGCGCTCGACGGCGCGGCCGTGCCCGCGCGCAATGCCGCCGCCATCAGCCAGGCCGCCGCGTCGGGCGAATGCGCGGTCTGCCGTGCCGCGCTGGACATGTTCTGCGCGCTGCTCGGCGACGTCGCCGGCAATCTCGCGCTGGCCTTCGGCGCGCGCGGCGGCGTCACCATTGCCGGCGGCATCGTGCCGCGTCTGGCCGAAGAACTCGTCCGTTCCGCCTTCCGCACGCGCTTCGAGAGCAAGGGGCGCATGCGCGCCTATGTCGAGCCGATCCCGGTCAACGTCGTCATGCACGCCGATCCGGCCTTCGTCGGGCTGAAGGGGCTGGCGCGGTCGATCTTCGCCTGAGCGCGCCGGCAGGCTACGGTTGCGCGAACGCCCCGGAGATCATGAACGTCACGCCGAGGGCAAAGCCGACGACGGCGCCGAGCGCGAGCCACTCGCTCACCATTGCGCGGCGCGCCATCCATTTTGCCAAGGCAGGACGGGAGAGCGGCAGCCAGATCGCCGCGATGCTCAGCGCAACGAGAAGCAGTCCGAAGGCGAGATCGGTCATGCGGTCCTCCGCGCGTCAGCGAACGATCGCGGCGAGCCCGGACGTCGCGCCAAGCACGTAGAGCGTGAGATAGGCGACCCAGTACAGCGTGATGGTTTCACGCCCGCCGAAAATCGGGCGCTTCGATCGCGCGCGGGCGGCTTCATAGACCAGCATCCCGGTCGCCGACGCGATCAGGATGATTGCGGCCGCACCGAGAGCGAAATTGTTCATGACGGAGACCGGTTGCCGAGGACGATTGCCGCGGGACTATATGAGTGCCGCCCGCGTGCTTCACGTAAACTGATATAAATTCCGCCGCACGGTCGTTCGTCGCCGGCGCGTAGACTGCGTCCGGTGAATGAGCAAAGACGCGCGCCGCCCCATCGCCGATCTGGAGTGCCCGCGGCCTGATCTCGCTCAGCCGGAGGGCGTTTCCCAGGTGATGTATAAAACATCATTTGTGGTACTTGAAATAACATAATCTGCGAAATATACCTGACATATCCTGTTCTGAACGGCACCCGACGAAAGCATGATCACAGCCGGCCAGATGCGCGCCGCGCGCGCTTTGCTTGGAATAGATCAGCGCGAGCTGGCGAAGCGGTCGCGCCTGTCGTTGCCGACGATCCAGCGCATGGAGGCGAGCGGCGGCGTCGTGCGTGGCAACGTCGACTCGCTGATGAAGCTGATCGAAGCGCTCGCCTCGAACGGCATCGAATTGATCGGGGAGGGTGGCGCGTCGGGCGGTGGCGGCCGCGGCGTGCGGCTCAAATGAGCACGTTGCGCCTGGCGCCCGCTGTCGCGGCGGCGCGGAGGCGCCGATGGTGATCGATTCCCTCTACGCGGTGGCGGCGCTGCTCGTGCTGGCGCCCGCCGCGATCGCGCTCTCCGCCTCGCCGGCCGGGCGGCCCGTGGTCTACGGCGTAAGCCTCGCGCTCTCCCTCGTGCTCGTTGCCGCGGCGGCGGTCAGCCTCGTCGGCGGCCAGCAATCGAACGCCGTGCTCCCACTCGGCCTGCCCTGGCTCGGCGCGCATTTCCGCATCGACGCGCTGTCCGCTTTCTTCCTCATCGTCGTCAATCTCGGCGCCGCCGCGGCGAGCCTGTTCGCCTTCGGCTACGGCAAGCACGAGGAATTCCCCGGCCGCGTGCTGCCGTTCTATCCGGCCTATCTGGCCGCCATGAATCTGGTGCTGCTGTCAGCAGACGCGTTCTCCTTCCTCGTTTCCTGGGAGTTCATGTCGCTATCGTCCTGGGCGCTGGTGGTCGCGCATCACCGCGAGCGCGACAACATGCGCGCCGGCTACGTCTATTTGCTGATGGCCGGCTTTGGCACGTTGGCGCTGCTGTTCGCCTTCGGCTTGATGGCCGGCGCCGGCGGCGACTACGTCTTTGACGCCATGCGCGCGACGCCGCCCACGGCCGGACTCGCCGCCTTGGTGCTGATCCTCGCGCTGGTCGGCGCCGGCTCGAAGGCTGGCCTGGTGCCGCTGCACGCCTGGCTGCCGCTCGCGCATCCGGCCGCGCCGAGCCACGTCTCCGCGCTGATGAGCGGCGTGATGACCAAGGTCGCGGTCTACGGCTTCATCCGCATCGTCTTCGATCTCGCCGGCGCTCCCGCCTGGTGGTGGAGCATGCCGGTGATCGTCGCCGGTGCCGTCACCGCGGCGATGGGCGTGCTTTACGCCCTGATGCAGCGCGATTTGAAACGCGTGCTCGCCTATTCGACCATCGAGAACATCGGCATCGTTTTCGTCGCGCTCGGGCTGGCGCTGGCGTTCAAGGCCAATGCCATGACCTTCGCCGCGGCGCTGGCGATGACCGCGGCGCTGCTGCACGTGCTCAACCACTCGTTGTTCAAGAGCCTCCTGTTCTGCGGCGCCGGTGCCGTGCTCGCCTCGACCGGCGAGCGCGATCTCGAAAAACTCGGCGGCCTCATCCACCGCATGCCGCAGACGGCTTTCGTCTTTCTCGTCGGCTGTGCCGCGATCTCGGCGCTCCCGCCGCTCAACGGTTTCGTTTCGGAATGGCTGGCGTTCCAAGCGATCTTGGTCAGCCCGCAGCTCTCGTCCTGGGGGTTGAAGCTGATGATTCCCGCCGCCGGCGCGCTGCTGGCGCTGTCGGCGGCGCTGGCCGGCGCCTGTTTCGTGCGCGTCTACGGCATCGCCTTCCTGGGGCGCCCGCGCAGCGACGCGGCCGGCTTTGCGCAGGAGACCGAGCGCGTCTCGATCGTCGCGATGGGCCTGCTGGCGGCCGCCTGCCTCGCGCTCGGCATCCTGCCCGGCTTCGCCATCGACGTGCTGGCGCCGGTGACGCAACTCGTCGCCGGCGCGCGCATGCCGGTGCAGTCCGGCGTCGAGTGGCTGTCGATCGTGCCGATCGTCGAAAGCCGCAGTTCCTACAACGGGCTCCTCGTGTTCCTGTTCATGGCCGCGTCCGGCATGATCGGCGCCTACGGCATCCATCGCCTCGCCTCCGACAAGATTCGCCGCGGCGCGATCTGGGACTGCGGCTTTCCCGATGCCAGCCCGGTGACGCAATATTCCGGCGACAGTTTCGCGCAGCCGATCCGCCGCGTCTTCGGCTCCCTCGTGTTCCGCGCGCGTGAGGTCGGCGAGATGCCGCCGCCGAATTCGACGCTGCCGGCCCGTTTCGCGGCCATCGTGCACGATCCGGTCTGGGACACCCTCTATGAGCCGCTCAACGGCTTCATCTCCTTTGCGACCGAGAAGCTCAACGTCCTGCAATTCCTCACCATCCGCCGCTATCTCTCGCTCGTGTTCGCGGCGCTGGTGATCCTGCTCCTGGTGCTGGCGGCATGGCCCTGATCCACAATTTCGTCTTCCAGGGCGCGCAGATGCTGCTGGTGCTGTTGCTGGCACCGCTGCTCACCGGCTTCGTGCGCAAGGTGAAGGCGCGGCTCTTGCGCCGGCGCGGCCCGCCGCTTGTCCAGCCCTACCGCGATCTCGCGCGGCTGCTGCGCAAGGACGTGGTGCTCGCCGGCAATGCCTCGTGGCTGTTCCGCGTCATCCCTTATCTCGTGTTCGCCGCCACCTGGGTCGCGGCCTCGCTGGTGCCGACCTTCCGCAGCGGCCTGATGTTCTCCTGGACCGCCGACCTGATCGCGCTGATCGCGCTGCTCGGCAGTGCACGTTTCTTTCTCGCGCTCGCCGGCATGGATGTCGGCACCGGCTTCGGCGGTATCGGCGCCAGCCGCGAGGTGATGATCGCATCGCTCGCCGAGCCGGCGATGATGATGATCGTCTTCGCCATCGCGTTGATTGCGGGCTCGACGCAGCTCTCGACCATGGCTGCCTTCATGAACTCGCCGGAGGTGGGCCTGCGCGTTTCGCTCGGCCTCGGCCTGATCGCGCTCATCATCGTCGCCATCGCCGAGAACGCGCGCGTCCCGGTCGACAATCCGGCGACGCATCTCGAGTTGACGATGGTGCACGAGGCGATGGTGCTGGAATATTCCGGCCGCCATCTGGCGCTGATCGAGCTCGCCACCTTCCTCAAGCTGCTGCTCTACGTGTCGCTGATCGCCTGCCTGTTCGCGCCGTGGGGCATTGGCGCGGCGACGGCGGACCCGGCCGAACTGGCGTTCGGCGTCGTGAGCTATACGGCCAAGCTCGCTGCCGGCGGCTTCCTGCTCGCGCTGTTCGAGACGGCGATCGCCAAGATGCGCGTCTTCCGCGTGCCCGAGTTCCTCGGTGCCGCGCTGATGCTGGCGCTGCTCGCGACGCTGTTGCGCTTCGTGTCGAGGAGCTTCTGATGCACGGGCTGACTTTCGATGTAGCGCATCTCCTGGCCGGCTCGCTGGTGGTGGTGAGCTTCCTCGAGCTCTACCAGGACCGCATCCTGGCGCTGATCAACATTTACGCCGCGCACGCCATCGTGCTGACGTTGTCGGTCGCCTGGCAGGCCTTCATCCAGGACGCGCCGCATCTCTACATCACGGCGCTGATCGCGCTCGCCTTCAAGGCGGTCGCCATCCCGATCGGGCTGCGCCAGATCGTCGTGCGTCTCGGCATTCACCGCGAGATCGACAACGTCGTCGGCGTCGGCCTTGCGATGCTCGCCGGCATCGGCCTGGTCGCGCTGTCGATGGTGGTGATGCTGCGCGTTACCGCCGAAGCCGATCCGCTGGCGCGGGAAGACCTCGCCTTCGCGCTGTCGGTGGTGCTGCTCGGCCTGTTGATGATGGTCACGCGGCGCAACGCGGTCAGCCAGGTGATCGGTTTCATGTCGCTGGAGAACGGCCTTGTGCTCGCCGCGACCGGCGCCAAGGGCATGCCGCTGGTGGTTGAGATCTCGGTTGCCTTCTCGGTGCTGATCGCCTTCATCGTCATCGGCATCTTCCTGTTCCGCATCCGCGAGCGCTTCGACACCGTCGACGTGCAGGCGCTCGACCGTTTCCGCGGAGAGCGGCGATGACCATGACCATCGACGCCCTTGAATCCATCCTCGTCGTGCCGCTGCTCGCCGCCGCGATCCTCGCCGTGCTGCCCGGCTACCGGCTGACCGCCAACCTCAACGTCGCCGCCGCGCTGGTGACCTTCCTCATTTCGGTGTCGCTGTTCTGGATGGAGCCGCATAGTGGCGACTACCTGCTCGTCGACGACTTGAACCGCGTCTTCATCGTGCTGACGACCTTCGTCGCGCTGACCACCAGCATCTTCAGCGCCAGCTATATCGGCCACGAGATCGAGATCGGGCGGCTGACGCCGCGCTCGGTGCGCTTCTATCACGCGATGTACCAGGTACTGATGTTCGGCATGAACCTCGCGCTCATCGCCAACAATATCGGCCTGATGTGGGTGGCGATCGAGGTGGCGACGCTGACGACGGTGCTAATGGTCGGCATCTACCGCACGCACGAGGCGCTGGAAGCCGCGTGGAAATACTTCATCCTGGGCAGCGTCGGCATCGCGCTGGCGCTGTTCGGCACCATCCTCGTCTACATGGCGGCGCGGCCGGTGATCGGCGAGGGCGCCGGCGCCATGGTGTGGACGACCTTGGTTCAGCACGCCGCGCGCTTCGACGCGCCGCTTTTGAACGTCGCCTTCGTCTTCCTGCTGCTCGGCTACGGCACCAAAGTGGGCCTGGCGCCGCTGCATGCCTGGCTGCCCGATGCGCACGCGGAAGGCCCGACGCCGATCTCGGCGGTGCTGTCCGGCCTGCTTTTGAACGTGGCGCTCTACGCGCTCTTGCGCTTCAAGATGCTGCTGGCGCTCAATCCGGCGGCGATCGCGCCCGGCCCGCTGATGGTGACGATGGGGCTGATCTCCTGCATCTTCGCGGCGTTCATGCTGTACCGGCGGCGCGACATCAAGCGGCTGTTTGCCTATTCCTCGATCGAGCACATGGGCATCATCGTGTTCGCCTTCGGCATGGGCGGGCCGCTCGCCAATTTTGCCGGCCTCCTGCACATGACCATGCACTCGCTGACCAAGTCGGCGATCTTCTTCACCGTCGGCCACATCGCGCAGGTCAAGGGCACGCAGAAGATCGCCGACATCGGCGGGCTGACCGTCACCACGCCGTTGCTCGGCTGGGCGCTGGTCATCGGCGTCGTCGCCATCGCCGGCCTGCCCCCGATGGGCATCTTCATGAGCGAGTTCCTGGTCGTGTCTTCGACCTTCGCGCGGCAGCCATTCCTCGCCATCCTGCTGGCGCTCGGCATCATCGTCGCGCTCGGCGGCCTGTTCCTGCGGCTCAACAGCGTGGCCTTCGGCGAGCCGCGCGGGCCGTCCGCGCCGGCGCATGCGTCCTACGTGCCGATGTTTGCGCATTTCGCCATCGTCTTTGCCGCCGGCATCTACATGCCGCCGGCGCTGGTCACCGGCTTCGAGAACGTCGCGAGGCTGCTCGGATGAGCGTGCTGGCGAACATCGCGGGCGCGCAGCCGGTCGAGGGCCATCGTCCCTGGCCCCGCGCCGTCGTGGATGAAGCCGGCTGGGTGCACGCCATCGACGCGCTCGCCGCCGGGCAATGGACCTTGTCGGGCCTGTGGGGCGACGCCGGCTGCGTGCACATGGCGGTGATCGGCGCGGACGGCGACATCGCCGTGCTCACTTACGCCTGCCATGATGGCAAGTTCCCGAGCGTCGGCGCGAAGCATCCGCCGGCGGTGCGGCTCGAGCGGGCGATCGCCTCGTTGTTCGGCTACACGCCCGAGGGCGCGCCCGACCCGCGGCCGTGGCTCGATCATGGTGTGTGGGGCGTGACGCACCCGCTTGGGTCGGCCGGGCCGGCGCAGGAGCGTGTGCCGTACACATTCCTTCCGGTCGAAGGCGAGGCGCTGCACCAGGTGCCGGTCGGCCCGGTGCATGCCGGCATCATCGAGCCCGGCCATTTCCGCTTCACCGCCAATGGCGAGTTCGTCGTGCGCGTCGAGGAGCGGCTCGGCTACGTGCATAAAGGCATCGAGAGCCTGATGGCCGGCGCGACGCTCGATCGTGCCGCGCAGCTTGCCGCCCGCACGTCCGGCGACAGCACGGTTGCCTATTCCTGGGCCTTTGCCGCGGCTGCCGAAGCGGCGATGCAGCTGCAAGCGCCGCCGCGTGCAATCTATCTGCGCGCGCTGATGGCCGAAATCGAACGCCTCGCCAACCACCTGGGCGACATCGGCGCCGTCTGCAACGATGCGTCGTTCGCGCTGATGCACGCGCAGACCTCCATCCTGCGCGAGCGCGTCCTGCGCGCGGCGGAAGCCTGCTTCGGCCACCGGCTGATGATGGACGCGGTCGTGCCAGGCGGCGTCGCGCGCGACCTGCCGGCGAATGGGGCTCAAACGATCCGCGCGTTCATCGCCGACGTGCGCAAGGTGTTCCCGCGCCTCATCGAGCTCTACGACAAGACCGCCTCGTTGCAGGACCGCACCGTCACCACCGGCATCGTCAAGCCGGACTACGCGCGGCAATTCGGCGCCGGCGGCTTTGTCGGCCGCGCCGCCGGGCGGAATTTCGATGCGCGGCGCAACGTCAGTTACGCGCCCTACGACGTGCTCACCTTCGAGGTGCCGGTGCTCGAGGCCGGCGACGTCAATGCCCGCGTCTGGATCCGCATCCGTGAGGTCGAGCAGAGCCTGTCGCTCCTCGAGCAGATTCTCGACCGCCTGCCGCAAGGCGACTTGCGCGTGGGCTTGTCGGCGCGCGGCGCCTGCGAGGGCATGGCGTACCGGGAAGCCTTCCGCGGCGACGTGCTGGTCTGGCTGCGGCTCGACGCCGGCGGCCGGGTCGCGCGCTGCCATCTGCGCGACGCGTCCTGGTTTCAGTGGCCGCTGGTCGAAGCCGCGATCGAGAACAACATCATCGCCGACTTCCCGCTCTGCAATAAGTCGTTCAACTGCTCCTATTCGGGGCACGACCTGTGACCCATGCGTAGAACGCTCCTCGAAAGCCTCACTACCGGCGCGCTGACCGAGCCGGCGCCCGCGCCCGACCGGGCCGCGCTCGCCGAGCTGGCGCAGAGCCTGGAGCGCGCCGCGCGGGCGCGGCTCGGCCGCTCGCTGTCGATCCGCCATGTCGACGCCGGCTCGTGCAACGGCTGCGAACTCGAATTGCACGCGTTGGCGAACGCCTTCTACGATCTCGAGCGCCTCGGCCTGCGTTTCGTCGCCTCGCCGCGTCACGCCGACGTCCTGACGGTCACCGGCCCGGTGACGAAGAACATGCGCGAGGCGCTGCTGCGCACCTACGACGCGATGCCCGATCCGAAATGGGTGGTGGCGGTCGGCGGCTGCGCCCGCGACGGCGGTGTCTTCGCCGGCAGCTATGCGGTCGCCGGCGGCGTCAACGACGTGATCCCCGTCGACCTGCACATTCCGGGCTGCCCGCCCAATCCGCGCGCGCTGCTCGCCGGGCTGGTGGCGTTGCTCGAAACCGCGGGCGCCAGGAAACGCTAGCCGCGCCGCGTGTCCTTCAGCGCCGCGATTTCCCGTTCCAACCGCTCGAGCCGGCCGGCCATCTCCTCGACGGGGTTGTAATCCAGCGCCTCGGCGAATCGGCAGACCGCGTTCCACGCGCGCCGCAACCGGCCTTGCTTGATGTCGTTCATGGCGGTCACCTAGGCGGGCAGTTGCACGGCGAGCGGGAAGTCGGCGCTCATCAGCGAGGTGCCGCCGTCCACCGCGATGCTCTGCCCGGTGATGAAGGAGGCCTCCTCGCTGCAAAGGAGCGCGCAGGTATTGGCGACGTCGGCCGCCGTCGCCAGCCGCCGCATTGGCGCCCAGCCGGACGCCGCCCAGTCCTTCACCGCCTGCCGGCCTTCCGGCGGAAACTGGCCGAACAATGTCGTGTCGTCGGAGCACAGCGGGCTGACCGCGTTCACCGTGACGCCGTCGCGCGCCAGCGCGACCGCGAAGTAGCGGCACATGCTCTCCAGCGCCGCCTTGGCCGAGCCCATGCCGACCCAGGGCTGCCAGCTGCCGGTCATGGCGCCCGTGCGGTAGGAGAGGGCGAGGATGCGCCCGCCTTTTCGCATGAAGGTCGCCGCGCGCGGCGCGCCGACGAAAAAGGCGCGCGCCTGCGTGTCGAAACCGAGCTGCCATTTGTCGAGCGGCACGGAGGTCGCGAGCGTGTGCGCGTAGATGTCGGGCAGCGGCGGCACGGCGCACTGCACGAAGATGTCGCAGCCGCCGAGACCTTGCGCCGCCTCGTCCACGAGCGCCGTCATGCGCGTGGCGTCGGACGTGTCGCCCGCAAGCAGCATTCCGTCGCCGCCGGCGGCCTTGACCGCGGCCAGCGTCTCTTCCGCGCGGTCGCGGCGCGAGCGGTAGTGGATGGCGATCCGGCGCACGCCTTCCTGCGCCAGCTTGACCGCGATGGCGCGGCCGATGCCGCCCGAGGCCCCGGTGACGAGCGCGCTTTCGAATGCAATGCGCATGTCAGAACGCGTCCTTCCAGCGCCGCAGAGCCTCGAAGCTTGCGTCGCGGCTGGTGACCTGCGTGCCGGTACGGGCGCGAATCGATTGCACGATGCCGGGCTCGAGCAGCCGCAGGAACGGGTTGGTCGCCTTCTCCACTGCGATGGTGGAGGGCACCGTCGGCACGCCGCGCTCGCGCTTGCCCGCCTCGATGACGCAGCGGGCCTGCAGCGCTTCGTTGTCGGGCTCGACCGCGGCGGCAAAGCGCAGATTCGCCATCGTGTATTCGTGGCCGCAGTAGATCTTCGTCTGCGCGGGCAGCGAAGCGAGCTTGTCGAGCGAATGCGCCATGTCCGCCATCGAGTCGAGCACGATGCCGCAGCCGCCGGCGAACAGGCTGTCGCCGGTGAAGAGCCGGTCGCGCGTGCGGTCCCAGAAAGCGAGGTGGCCGCGCGTGTGGCCGGGCACCGCGATGACCGTGAGCTCGACATCGGGCGCGCGCAGCACGATGCGGCCGCCGGCGCCGACCGGATGCGTGACGCAATCGAGCGGCACCGTACCCGGCTTCGGATAGGGCGGATGCGTCGCGCGGTCGTGGTCGTTGAGCACCGGGCCATAGACCGGCACCGGCCATTTTTTGATCAGCTCGGGCACGCCCCAGCAGTGGTCGTAGTGCAGATGCGTGAGCACGATGGCGGTGAGGTTGAGCCCCATCTCCGCCAGCGCGCGTTCAACCGGCACGGCCTCACCCGGATCGAGCACGGCGGCGCTGCTGCCGTCGTGCAACATCCAGATGTAGTTGTCGCTGAACGCCGGTATGGCGTGAACGTGCAGTTGCTTCATCGCTTGTCTCCCGCGCGTGGCGTCGGATCAGGGCAGCTCGGGGCCCGGCATCGTGCGGCCCCACGCCTCGACGGCGTTGAGCCGAGTCCACCAGGCCGCGATGTTCGGATAGCCGTCGAACGGGATCCGGCCGCGATCGACGTAGGTGGCGGCGCCGCCGACGATGAAATCGGCGAGGGTCACGTCATTGCCGAGCAGGAACTTGCGGCCGGCGAGCTGCGTGTCGAGCACGCGCGCCAGCGGCGCGAAGCGCTCTTGCGCGTCGGCGAGCCGCGCCGTGTCGGCGCTGCCCATGCCGAGCATCGGCTTGCGCACGTTCTCGTGGGTGAAGACGTCGATCACCGGGCCCCAGCTGCCGGCTTCCCAGAACAGCCAGCGCGCGATATCGGCGCGCTTCTTCGGATCGGCCGGATAGAACGAACGGTCGCCGGCGTGCTCGGCGAGGTACTGGCAGATCGCGTTCGACTCCCACAGCGTCAGTTCACCATCGCGCAGCGCCGGCACCTTGCCCATCGGGTTGATTGCCAGGTAATCGGGCTGGCGATGCTCGCCTTTGTGCAATCGGACCAGCTCGGTCTCGATGTCCTTCAGGCGCAGATGCGCGACGACGGCCGTCACCTTGCGCGCGTTGGGCGAGGGCGTGAACGTGTAGAGCTTCATGGTCCGTGTCCTTATGTGGTCGCGTTGTGTGTCCGGCGCACGGCAATTTGTCGTCGCGGCTCGCGCGCGGCCGATGGCCGGCGCGCCGGAGCGCGCTTGGAATTGACGTCGCGGACGGGTCTTACGCGGCGGGACGATCGGCGTGGGGTACGGAATCCTGACCGCTTTCGCAGGTCAGGCCATCCACGCGCCGCGCTCCTTGAACAGCCCACGCAGCAGCAAGCGGTGGCAGCGGCTCTCGTCCTCGCAGTAGCAGCCGACCGAGAAGTCGGCGTCATGCGACAGCGCCGCCAGGAGATCGAGCGTGCGTCGCGGCGCCGGCTCGTTCATCTCCGCCTTGTAGGCGCGCGCGAAGGCCTTCCATTGCGCGTCGCTCGCCGCGGCCTTGCCGCGCGCCATCAGGGCCGCGCTCGGCGCGAGGTCGGGATACCAGATGTCGAACCAGCCCTCCGCGGCGTAGCGTTCCTTGCGGACGCCGCGCGGCGGCCGCCGCACCGTGCCGAGGCGAAGCCCTTCCTGCGGATGCCGGGGCTGGCCGAGACGGACGATCCGAAGCGTCACGAGGCTCTCCGCCGCCCGGCCGCCGCCGGTGTTTTGCCCGTGACGCGCCCGGCCGGCCCGATATGGGCGAAGGGATAGAGGTCGAACCAGTTCGGGAAGGCGCGCGCGACCGCCTTCGGCCCGTCGATCGTCAGCCCGATGCGCTGCGCCTCGACAAAGCTCATGTCGCCGCGCCACCACGCGACCAGCGCGGCGAGCGGCCCGCGCACGCAGACCGGCTCGGGAAAGCCGGGATTCTGGTGGCAGAGCGAGGCTTCGGTCTTCTTCAGCAGCATGAATCTTTTGCGCTGGCCTCGGATTTCGAAGCGCACCACAAGCGGCGCTTTCGGCAGCGCGTCGAAGTCGACGCGCCGCTGCATGTCGACGAGCAGCGGCTCGAGATCGAGGTCTTCATGCGACGGCTCGCGCGCGAGCCAGCGCTGCCCCCATGTGCCGTAGGCACTCACCAGCATTGCGAGCTCCTGGCCGGCCTCGCTGAGCGCGTATTCCGGCCCATGCGGGCCGTCGCTGCGCGCGATGACGCCGGCGACGAGAAGCGCCTGCAACCGCTCGGAGAGGACGGTGCGGGACACGCGCGGAATGCCGCGGCGGATATCGTTGAAGCGGCGGCTGCCGCACAGGATCTCGCGCACAATCAGCAGCGTCCAGCGCCCGCCCAGCACTTCGTGGGCGCGCGCCATCGAGCAGAACTGGCCGTATCCGGTCATGGCGTGAGCCTAGCACGGCGCGCCGGGCGGGCGCGGTACGGATTATGGACCGCCTATCCGGCGCGGCCGCGCCTGCGCCCGGCCGCTTCCACCATGCGCGCCATCGCGCGGGTCGAGGGCATCGGCCGGTCGAGCCGCTCCTCGTCGCGCGCCATGTTCTCGATGATCGCCAGCAGCACCGAACGCGCGACGGCGATGTGCTCGCCCGGCACGCCGTCGACCGCGATGCGGTTGACGTCCTCGGCAATCGGCACGAGCCGGTCCTTGAGCGCACGCCCCTTCGGCGTGAGGAAGACGTAGACTTTCTTGCGGTCCTTGCCGACCTGACGCCGCGCGACGAAGCCGAGGCGATCCATCGCCTTCAGCGCGGCGAAGGTGGTCGGCTCCATGACGCCGGCGCGTTCGCTCAGTTCGCGCTGGGTCAGGCCGTCGCCTTCCCACAGGATGCGCAGGAAGGCCCAATGGCCGAACGACACCTGATGGTCGGCGAGCCGCACGCTCAGCGAACGCACCAGCGCGCGGGCCGCGTCCTTGATGAGATGCGCCAGCCGGTCGTCCGGCACGGCCTCGCGCCAGTGCCGCAGGATCGCGCGCGTGTCGTCGCGTTTCGGCGCGCTCATGGCACGGCCACCTGATGCGCCAGCGCGATCTCCTTGCCTTCGCGCGCCGAGGCGAGCATCGCCAAACACACTTCCAGCGTCGCCGTCGCCCAGGCGCCGCCGTGCAGCGGCGGGCGGCCGTTGACGATCGCGTCATAGAGCTCGTCGATCACCTCGGCGCGCGGCACGGCGGGCAGCGGCAGCGCGTCGAGACGCGCGCCGCTATCGTCGTAGATGACGACGCCATTCGGCAACGGCCGCAGGTCCGCGCGCTCGCAGGAGACGATGACGGTGCCGAAATGCTGGTGCGCCAGTTCCTGCGCGGCAGGTGGCGTCCAGTCCGCGCCGCCATAGATGTGCGCGGCCTTGAACGCGGTTTCCGCCGCGGCGTCGGCGAAGCGCCGGCGCTCGCGGCGCGGATTGGCGGGCTTCGCCTGTCCCATCTCGCCGATCCAGCCCTGGAATTCGTCGGAATCAAAATGTCCGTAGCCGCTGTAGCTGAGCGAGGCGAAGGCGCCGTCCTTGAACGTCATGAGCGCCGAATAGGCGCCTTCGGTCGGCCGCGACGCGTCCCACGCGCCGGCTTGCGCACGCACGCTCTTGACGCGGCCGCCGCCGAGGAGGCGCACGATATCGACCTGATGCGGCGCCTGGTTGAACAGCGCGCCGCCGCCTTGGGCCGTGTCGAGTTCCTCGGGCCGCCGCGGACGGTAGAGGAAGTCGGTGTAGTTGAACGCGCTGATCATGCGCACCGCGCCGTAGGTGCCGCTATCGATCAGCGCCCGCGTGCGCAGGATCGGCGCGTCGAAGGAATGGCTGTGGCCGACGATGAGATGCACCTTCGCCTTGCGCGCGGCCTCGGTGATCGCCTGCGCGTCGGCGAGCGTCAGCGCGATCGGCTTCTCGATGAGAAGGTGCTTGCCGCGCGCCGCTGCGGCGCGTGCGTGCGCGGCGTGGTGCTGATGCGGCGTGGCGATGTAGACCGCCTCGACCTCGGCATCGGCGAACAGTTCTTCGACGGCCGCGTATGTCCGGCCGCCGAATTCCGCCGCGAAGCTCGCCCGTGCCTCCGGCCGCGGATCGGCGGCGGCGACGAGCCGCACGCGCCCGTCGCGCAGGAACGTCGGCAACATGACGGAAAACGCGCGGCCGAGGCCGGCGACGCCGAGGCGCAGCGTGCGGGGAACCGCCTGTTCCACGGACTTCCTTCCGGCTCGACAAGCGAGCCTGGTGCCGTTAGCCTTGACTTAGATATCTAAGATAAAAGCCGCGGCGGCACAACAAGAAGCCGCGCGGGAGACGGGGACAGCGATGACGCCCGAGGAAAATGACCTGCTTTGCCGCGTCGAAGGCGAGGCGCCGATGGGCCAGATCATGCGCCGGCACTGGATCGCGGCGTGTCTGTCGGAGGAGGTGGCCGAGCCCGATGGCGCGCCGAAGCGCGTGCGCCTGCTCGGCGAGAACCTCGTCGTGTTCCGAGACTCCAAGGGCCGTCTCGGCGTGCTCGACGAATTCTGCGCGCACCGCCGCGCCTCGCTGGTGTTCGCGCGCAACGAAGAGTGCGGCCTGCGCTGCCTCTACCACGGCTGGAAATTCGACGTCGAAGGCAACATCCTCGACATGGCCTCGGAGCCGCCGGGATCGAGCGTGCCGGAGCGCATCAAGCAAAAGGCCTATCCGGCGCGCGAGTGGGGCGGCTTCGTGTGGACCTATATGGGTCCGGCCGAGGAGGTGCGGGAGTTCGAGCCGCCGGCCTTTGCGCCGACGGCGGACGCGCGCGTTTCCGCCACCAAGGTGCGCGTCAAGTGCAATTGGGCGCAGATCCTCGAGGGCCAGATCGATTCCGCGCATTCCTCGAGCCTGCATTCCTCCGACATGGTGCCGGCGCAGGTCGATGGCGCCAAGGCGACCGACGTCAACTGGCTCAGGCCGTCGACCGACAAGGCACCGCGTTTCCAGATCGAGCGCACGTCGTACGGCTTCCGTTATGCCGCCATCCGCCGGCCGATCAAGAACGAGGCGACGCACGATTACATCCGCACCACGGTCTACATCGCGCCATTCACGGCGCTGATCCCGCCGAACAACGTGCACAATGTCGCCACGCTGCTCACGCCCGAAGACGATGAGACCACGATCTTCTATTTCATCGCCTGGAACGGCGCCGACAAGCCGGGCGTCGACGCCGAGACCTGGCGCAAGTTCAACGTGCTGGAATGGGGCGTCGACGTCGATGGAAATTTCGACGGCGCGCGCAATGCGCAGAACCTCTATCGGCAGGACCGCGCGCAGATGCGGGCGGGGAATTTCACCGGCATCGCCGGCATCCCCAACCAGGACATCGCGATGTGGGAAGGCATGGGCCCGATCACCGACCGCTCGGCCGAACGGCTCGGCTCGAGCGACGTCGCCGTCGCCGCCTTCCGCCGGTTGATGGTCGAGGCCGCACGCGCCATGCGCGATACCGGCGAGGCGATCGGCGCCGGCGAGCCGCACATCGCGCATGCGACGATCTCGTCGTTCGAGGGCGTGGTGCCCAAGAGCGTGAACTGGCGTAATCTCGGCGGCGGCAGCGAAACGGCCGGGCAGGAGGCGCGGATCACCGCGGCGGAATGACGCCGTGCCGGGAGTCCGCTACAGTCTGACAATCATCGCGTTCAAAAAAGACAAAGGGGAGGACACATGAAGACGGCAACCATTGCGCTCGCTCTGGCGGCGCTCATCGGCGCGGCGCAAGCCGCCTCGGCCGAGGACACGCTCAAGCTCGCGGTCGGCCAGCGCGGTAACTGGGACACGTCGGTGTCCGAGATCGGCCAGCGCGCCGGCATCTTCAAGAAGCACGGGCTTGCCCTCGACATCGTCTACACCAACGGCTCCGGCGAAACGCAGCAGGCGGTGATCTCCGGCAGCGTCGACATCGGCTGCTCGACCGGCGTCATGGGCGTGCTCGCGGCCTACGCCAAGGGCGCGCCGGTGCGCGTCATCAGCGCCGAAACGACCGGCGCCGGCGACCTCTACTGGTATGTGAAGAAGGATTCGCCGATCAAGACGATTCAGGACGCCAACGGCCACAGCATCGCCTATTCGACGCACGGCTCCTCGACCAACGGCGTCGTGCTCGCCTTCATCCAGCAGTACAAGCTCGACAAGGCCAAGGCGGTGGCGATGGGCGGGCCGTCCGCCAACATCACTGCGGTGATGACCGGCCAGGTCGACATCGGCTGGGCGGCGCCGCCGTTCGGCCTCGACCAGCTCGACAAGGGCGACATCCGCATGATCGCCACCGGCAACGACGCGGCTGCGTTCAAGGGCCAGACCGTCCGCCTCAACATCGTCAACGCCAATTACCTCAAGGCGCACGAGGACATCGTCAAGCGCTACATGGCCGCCTACCGCGAGACGGTCGACTTCATGTACCACGACCCGAAGGCGCTCGATATCTATACCGACTGGCTGAAGATCTCGATCGCCAAGGCCAAGCGCACGCGCGACGATTTCTTCAAATGGCCGGCCATCGATCCGGACAAGATCGTCGGCCTCGACCAGATCGTGAAGGACGCGGTCGACCTGAAGTTCACGGCCAAGCCCCTGACCAAGGAGCAGCTTGCCGACCTGATCCGCATCCCGCCGCGCTGAGCGCGCCGCGCCAAGATAAACCGGCCGCGAAACGCCATCGCGGCCGGTTTTGTTTTGGGCGAGGCCTTATGGGCGCTTCTTGGCGTCGAGCCTTTTGTTCAGCCGCGCGATATCGACCAGCATGCGCTCGTGCGTGCCGGTGCCGATCTCCTCGGTCTCGTCGCGGGCGCTGACATCGAATTCGATGCGGCGGCCGTCGACCTTGGTCACGGTGGCGGTCGCCGTCACCTGGTGCCCGACCGGCGTCGCGGCGAGATGGCGCACGTTGACGACGGTGCCGACCGCGCTCTCGCCCGGCTCGAGATAGTCGCGGATGGCGTTGAGCGCCGCGTTCTCCATGATCGTGACCATCATCGGCGTGGCGAACACCTGCGGCAGGATCGCGTCCTTGAACTGGTTGGCGAGATGGTTCGGCATCACGCGCAGCGTGAAGATGCCGGTGGCACCAATCGGAATCGGGCGCATGACTAGATCTCCGGACGCCGCACGTGGGTGATGGCCGGCGCCAGCAGCACCAGCAGGAAGCCGGCGACGGCGATCGGCGCGAAGGCAAAGGCCGGCACGCCGGTCAAATCCCACAGCGCGCCGCTGATGATCGGGATGATCACCGCGCAGCTATAGCTGATCGTGAACATCGCCGCGGTGACGCGATGCACGTCGTCGGGCGGGCTGAGCAGCGGCGGCAGCGCCAAAATCAGGATCAGGATCGCGGACGCCGCGAAGCCCTCGAGGCTTGCCGCCGCGACCACCACGGGGCCGTTGCCGAAGACGATGCCTGCGGTGGCGATGACGCACAGCACGCCGACGCTGACGATCGGCCAGGCCTTCAGCTGCAATCGGCTGGCGAAGGCGAGCAGCAGCGCCGACGCCGGCAACTGTCCGGCATTGAGCCCGGTCAGCGCCGCGCTGATCCAGTCGCCCATGCCCTGGCTGCGCAGGTAGTCGGGGATGAAGGCGTTGTTGGCGAAATAGACGGCGTTCATCGTGCCGAGCATGATGCCGAGGCGCCAGACCAGGTGGTTGCGCCAATCCGGCCACCAGCGGCGGCCGACGGGCGCCGTTGACGCCGCGCCGCGCGGCGCCAGCGCGCCGATCACCAGCGCGATCGCCAGCACCGGCGCGCTCCACACCACGAAGCCCCATTGCCACGAACCAACCCAGGGCAGCACGAAGGGCAGCGTCAACGCCACCGGCAGCGTCTCGCCGATCAGCAGGCCGTTGGTATAGACCGCGGTGGCGAAGGCGATGCGCTGCGGCACCCAGGCGCGCACGGCCGACGGCATCGTCACCTGCATGATGGCGACGCCGGCCGCGCCGGCGATGGTCATGGCGTAGAGCCAGCCGATGTCCGGGAACAGCCCGCGCAGCGCGCCGCCGGCGGCGGTCACGACGAGGCCGGTCACCAGCGCCCAGCGCACGCCGAGCCGCGCCACGATCAGCGAGCCGGGCACAGCGGCGGCGGCGAACAGCATCGACGGCAGGCCGGTGAGGATGCCGATCTGCGTCGCCGACATCCGCAACTGGTCGTGGATCAGCGGGATCACCGGCGGCACCGCCAGGATCGTCAGCCGCAGGGCGTTGCCCGCGAGCCAGAGCAGTAGCAGCGCCATCAGCGCGCGGCTGCGCGAAGCGTCCTGATCGGCGGCGGAAGCGGCGGCCGGCATGGTCGAAGTCACGTCGGGGAACCTGTGCGTGGAGGGTCGTGCCGGGGGGACATAGCACGGGCGCGGGACGCGCCAAGGGGCGGAAAAGGGCGATCAACCTGTGATTGCAGAGCCGAAGGATAGAATGCCACAATCGGCCATGCACGGGCGCATGGGCAGGGCGCAGGATCGCATCGCGGGCGGCGGGCGCGAAGCGGCGGCGCTGCTGCGCGACATTGCCGCTTTTGCCGGGCGCGGCGGCATCGCGACCGCTCTCGCCGTCGCCGCCGGCGCGTTGCTCGAGGGCATCGGCCTTGCCCTGATCGTGCCCTTGATCGGTGTCGTCATCGCGCCGTCGGCGCCTTCCGGCCGGCTGGAACGGATTGCGGCGGCGGTCTTTGCGGAGGTCGGCATCGACACGGCGCAAGGCCGCCTGATCCTGCTCGTCGTCGCGCTTGGGGTCGTCGTTGCGGCGCGCGCGGCGGTCTCCGCGGTGCGCGACGTGCGCGTCGCGACGCTCCAGGTCGGGTTTTCCGAGGGCCTGCGTCTGCGGCTTGCACGGCGCCTCGCCGCCGCGCCGTGGGAATCGCTGACGCGGCTGCGCTATGCCCGCATCACGCAGCTCATGGGCGCGGAAGTCCAGAGCATCGGCGCCGCGGCCGGCATCCTCCTGCGCACTGCGGTCGCCGCGGCGATGCTCGCCGCGCAGGCGGTGCTCCTTCTCTCGCTTGCGCCGCTTCTGATGTTTGCCGTCTTTGCCGTTCTCGCCGCCGGCGCCATCGTCCTCGTCCCGCTGGTGCGCCGCGCCTATGGCGTCGGCGTCGGTGTCACGCGCGGCAACCTCTCGCTGATCGACACCACGTCGCAATTCCTCGGTGGGCTCAAGCTCGCGATCGGGCAGAATTTGCAGCCGGCTTTCCTGTCGGAATTCGGCCGCACGCTCAACGAGCTTGCCGCGCGGCAGGTCGACTTCGCGCGGGGGCAGGCGCGCGCACGCGCGACCTCCACGGTGCTCACTACGGCGGCGTCGGGGGCGCTGGTGCTAGCCGGCTTCGGCATCTTCCACGCGCCGGCGTCGGCGCTGATCGTGCTGGTCGTCGTCATTGCGCGGATGAGCGGACCGGCCGGCCAGATTCAGCAGGGCGCGCAACTCCTTGCGCGGCTCCTGCCGGCTTATGCGAGCATGCGCGCGCTCGAGCGCGAACTCGCCGCGCTGCCTTTAGCCGCCGCGCCCGCGCGCCGCGCGCCGCTGCCCGACGGGCCGGTCGCCTTCCACGCCGTCACCTATGTGCACGGCGGCGGCGGCGATGTGCGCGGCGTCGCCGCGCTCGATCTCGCCATCGCGCCCGGCGAATGCGTCGGCATCACCGGCCCCTCCGGCGCAGGCAAGACCACCTTCGCCGATCTCCTCGCCGGCCTGCTGACGCCGCAGGCCGGGCGCATCGCCATCGGCGGCGTGCCGCTCGAGGCCGCCACGCTCGACGCCTGGCGCGAAGGCATCGCCTATGTGGCGCAGGACGCGTTCCTGTTCCACGACAGCGTCCGCCGCAACCTCGCCTGGATGGCGCCGCAAGCGAGCGAGGCGGAGATGTGGCGCGCGCTCGAGGCCGCCGGCGCCGCCGGTCTCGTGCACCGCATGGAGCGCGGCCTCGACACGGTGGTCGGCGAGCGCGGCTCGCTCGTCTCCGGCGGCGAGCGTCAGCGGCTGGCGCTGGCGCGCGCCGTGTTGCGCCGGCCGCGCGTCATGATCCTCGACGAGGCGACCAGCGCCATCGACGCGGCCGCCGAGCGCGACATCCTGATGCGGCTGTCCGCGCTCTCGGCCCGGCCCACCATCATCCTCATCGCCCATCGCGCCGAGAGCCTGGCGCTGTGCGGCCGCATCCTGACGTTCGAAGACGGCCGGATCGCGAGCGATCGCCGGGGATGATGCTTCACCTTATCCCTCCCCCGCTTGCGGGGGAGGTTGGTGCGCGTCAGCGCGCCGGGTGGGGGCTTTTCCAATTTTAAGGCAACCCCACCCCCGGCGCTGGCGCGCCGGACCCACCCCTTTCAGGGGAGGGATAAATTGTGGGCTCGCCTCAGTCGCCGCCGATGTCCTGCCCGACATAGGCGATGCGCAGCATGTTGGTCGCGCCGGGGGTGCCGAGCGGCACGCCGGCGACGACGATGACGCGCTGCCCCGCCTTGGCGAAGCCCTCGCGGAAGGCGATGCGGCAGGCGCGGTCGACCATGTCGTCCTGGTCGTGCGCGTCCTCGGTGACCACACAGTGCACGCCCCACACCACCGCGAGCCGCCGCCCGGTCGACATGTTCGGCGACAGCGCCACGACCGGCGGCCGGGGGCGCTCGCGCGCGACCCGCAGCGCGGTCGAGCCGGACGAGGTCCAGCAGATCACCGCGGCGAGGTCGAGCGTGTCGGCGATGTGGCGCGCGGCGTCGGCGATGGCGTCGGCGCCGGTCGGCTCCGGCACCGCGCGCTGCGCGTCGAGGATGCCGCGATAGGTCGGGTCGCTCTCCACCGAGCGGGCGATGCGGTCCATCATCGTCACCGCCTCGACCGGATACTGTCCGGCCGCCGATTCCGCCGACAGCATCACCGCGTCGGCGCCCTCGAAGATGGCGCTGGCGACGTCGGACACCTCGGCGCGCGTCGGCACCGGCGATGTGATCATCGATTCCAGCATCTGCGTCGCCACCACGATCGGCTTGCCGGTGGCGCGGCCCATGCGCGTCATCTGCTTCTGCACGCCGGGCACTTTTTCTAGCGGCATCTCGACGCCGAGATCGCCGCGCGCCACCATCAGCGCGTCGGCAAGGTCGATGATCTCGGACAGCCGCGTGACCGCCTGCGGCTTCTCGATCTTGGCCATCACCGCGGCGCGGCCGCGCGTGATCTTCTTGGCCTCGGCAATATCCTCCGGCCGCTGGATGAACGACAGCGCGACCCAGTCGATGCCGGCGTCGAGCGCGGCTTCCAGGTCGGTGCGGTCCTTCTCGGCCAGCGCCGAGAACGGGATGGTCGAATCCGGCAGGCTGACGCCCTTGCGGTCGGACAGCTTGCCGCCGATCTCGACGCGCGTGACCATGCGCTTGGGCTGCGCCTCGGTGACGGTGAGGCGCACCTTGCCGTCGTCGATCAGCAGCGTGTGGCCGGGCTCGGCGCCGGCGAAGATCTCCGGATGCGGCAGGTAGGCGCGCGTCGCGTCGCCTTCGGCCGGATCGGAATCGAGCACGAAGGTGTCGCCGCCCTTCACGACGACGGAGCCGCCCTTGAAGGTGCCGAGGCGGAGCTTCGGGCCTTGCAGGTCGACGAGGATGCCGATCGGCCGGTCGTTGTCGCGCTCGACGCTGCGGATCATGGCGACGATCTCGCGCATGCGGTCGGGCGAGGTGTGGCTCATGTTGATGCGGAAGACGTCGGCGCCGGCGTTGAATAATTTGCCGATCATCTCCGTGCTGGACGACGCCGGCCCGAGCGTGGCGACGATCTTGGTGCGGCGCAGACGTCTCATTTCTTTCCACCCTCCGGTGCGGTCGGCGTCGACGGCGGCCGTCCCGGCCGTGGCGGCGTTAGCGGCGTGCCCGGCGGCGACGCCGTGCGGCCCGGTCCCTGTTCGGCCGTGTCGGTCAATTGCACCGTCCACGACCGCTGCTCGCCGGTGTCGACCTCGAAGAAGCCGGTGCGGTCGTAACCGCGGGCAAGACAATTATCGGTGCCGCGGATGGTGAACTCCTTGTCGCGCGAGCACATGAACGCGTGGCCCGACCATTCGCCGCCGCGGTCATAGTCGACCGCGTAGATGTAATAGTAACGCGCGACCAGCGCGCCGCGCAGCAAGGTGTCGCAGGATCGCGGCGAGATGTTCCACCAGCCTTCGGTGGTCCAGCCTTCGGCGTCCTTGTAGCCGATCGCGACCCCGACCCGGCTACCGGTGTTGTTGCAGAGGCGGAAATCGGCGCGGGCGGGCAGGGCGGCGAGCAGCACGAGCAGCAGGGCAGGCGCGCCGGCGCGGGCAAGCGATCGAACGAGGCGCCGGGGTGCGGGGAAAGCCAATGCGGTCACGTGCCGTCGGTTGCGGTGGGCCGGGTTGTCGCGCGGGGACTCAAGGCGTGTCAACGACGATGGCGCGGAAGTCGTTCACGTTGGTGTAGGTGGGGCCGGGCTGGACGAGATCGCCCAGGGCCGTGAAAAAGCCGGTGGAATCGTTATTGGCGAGGAACGCGGCGGGATCGAGACCGAGCGATTTCGCCCGCATGACGGTGCCGCCGTCGACGACGGCGCCGGCCGGATCGGCGGCGTCGCCGGCGCCGCCGTCGGTGCCGTCCGTGTCGGCGGCGAGCGCCGCGACCCCCGCCATGCCGGCGATCTCGCCGGCCAGCGCCAGCGCATATTCCTGGTTCGGCCCGCCGCGGCCCTGGCCGCGGATGGTCACGGTCAGTTCGCCGCCTGACATGATGATGGCGCGTTTGCCCTGAGCGCGCAGGTCGCGCGCAAGCCTGCCATGGGCGGCGGCGACCTCGCGCGCCTCGCCCTCGACCCGGTCGCCGAGGAAGACGACCTCGTAGCCGGCGGCCTTCGCCGCCTTCTCGGCGGCGGCGAGCGCGTCGGCGGGCCGAGCGGCGAGCGTGAAGCTTGTCGCGCCGAACACCTTGTCGCCGGGCTTGGGCGACTCGTTCGCCGGATCGGCCAGCGCCCGCGTGACCGCCGCCGGCACGTCGAGCTTGTATTTCGCGACGATGGCGCGCGCGTCCGCGAGCGTCGACGGGTCGGGCACGGTCGGGCCGGAACCGATCACGGCGGGATCGTCGCCCGGCACGTCGGAGACGGCGATGGTCGCGACTTTGGCCGGGTAGGCGTGGCGCGCCAGCCGTCCGCCCTTAATGCGCGAGAGGTGCTTGCGCACGCAGTTAATCTCGCCGATATGCGCGCCGCAGCGCAGGAGCGCGCGCGTCACCGCCTGCTTGTCGGCAAACGAGATGCCGGCGGCGGGCGCGATCCAGTTGGCCGACGCCCCGCCCGACATCAGCACCAGAACGAGATCATATGTACCGGCCCCGTCCCCGAGTTGGAGCGCGCGTTCAGCCGCGGCAAGCCCGGCCGCGTCGGGAATCGGATGCCCGGCCTCGACCATCTCGACCGCGCGCGTCGGCCGCCCATAGCCGTGCCGCGCCACCGCGATACCGGCGAGCCGTTCTGGCGCGAGACCTGTGCCGTCGAGATAGACCTGCTCGGCGACCTCGGCCATCGAGCCGGCCGCCTTGCCGGCGGCGAGCAGCACGACGCGTCCCTTCGGCGGCGCCGGCAGAAGGCGCGGCAGGAAGGCGGATGGATGCGCGGCGGCCACCGCGGTTGCAAACAGCGAATCGAGGAGGGCGCGCGCGTCGGACATAAGGCCGATACGGCCCATTTTTGCCGCCTATGGCAAGATGGCGGCCCGCCAATTATCTTCTTGTGCGACCGCCGGAGCCTCATCGCCATGGACAATATCGACGACAAGACCCGCACCGAGCTCGAAGCCGCCGTTTACCGGCGGCTGGTCGAGCACTTACGTGATCGTGCCGATGTGCAGAACATCGACCTGATGAATCTGGCCGGCTTCTGCCGCAACTGCCTGTCGAACTGGATGAAGGACGCCGCCGACGCTCAGGGCCTCGCCATGAGCAAGGACGAGAGCCGAGAGGCCGTCTACGGCATGCCCTACGACGAATGGCGCGCCAGGCACCAGAAGGAGGCCTCGCCGGCGCAGAAGGCCGCCTTCGACAAGGCCAAGCCGGGGCACTAGCCCGCCTTGCCGGCCGTCAGTGACGGTGCGGCGAGAGCTCCTCGGGACGCGCCGGCCGCGTCAAGCCGCCGCCGTCGATCCATTGGCGCGACGACTGCGCGGCGCGCTCGATCAGCGCGCCGGACGAGGAGAAGTCGAACGGCGACACGGCCAGCGGGCACAATGTCGGCACGAGATGCACCTGGACACCCTGCGGCACGTTCTCCAGTTCGTGCATGAGCTGCCAGGCGATCATCAGCGTGACCGCGTGCAGGGCCTTGCCGACGGCGCTCCGCGGCGGCTCTTTGAGCGCGCAGGCATAGCCGGTCGGCAGCACGACGATCCGCGTCGCGCCCAATTCCATCGCGAGCCGCATCGGCGTATTGGCCGCGACCGCGCCGTCGATCAGCGGCTCGCCGCCGATGGTGACCGGCGGAAAGATGCCGGGGATGGCCGTGCTCGCCAAAATCGCCTCGGCCGCCGGGCCTGCGGAGAGACGGACCGGCAGGCCTTGCAGGTCCGTCGCCATGATGTGCAACGGAATGATCGCGTCCTCGATCCGCGCGCATGGCAGGTGCGCCTCGATCACGCGGCGCAGCCCGGCCGGGTCGACCAGGTTGCCGGGATGCCGGAAGAACCCCATCGCACTGGCGAAGGTGAACGGGAAGATGTCGGAGCGGCGCAAACCCAGCCAGATGCGCGCAAGCGCCGCGACGCCGTCACCGGTCGGCGCGCAGGCGAAGTAGCTCGCATTGATGGCGCCGACCGACGCGCCGACGACGAAATCCGGCGTGACTCCGGCGACCAGCAGCGCCCGCAGCATGCCGACCTGGATTGCGCCGAGGCTGCCGCCGCCACTGAAGACGAACGCTGTTTTTTCGCCGGTGCGGGTCATGTAGGGCATGCGTTCTCTAGCGCATTTTGATGCCGCCCGGGAGGAAAGGTTCCGCGTCTGCCGCACCCGCGGGCGGCAAGTCTTTTGTCTCGGCGCTGTGAACAGCGTGGATGACCCGCCTGCCGCCTTGACCCCGCCGCGCGTAATTCCGAATGCTCCTTCCTCAAAGCGGCGGCGTTTATCCGCCGCCAGGTTCAAGGAGACGTCGATGCCAGCCAGCGCCGCGGCCGAAAAACTCGAAGCGGAAAAAGCCAACACCACCTTCGCGCGCGACCAGCTCAAGGCGGTCATCGAGCGCATCGAGCGTCTCGAGGAGGAAAAGAAGGCCACCTCCGACGACATCCGCGACGTCTACGCCGAGGCCAAGGGCAACGGCTTCGACGTCAAGGCGCTGCGCACCATCGTGCGCCTGCGCAAGCTCGACACCGACGAGCGCCGCGAGCAGGAAGCCGTGCTCGAGACCTACATGCACGCGCTGGGGATGGTGCAGTAGTCACTCGCTGTTGCCCCCCGCTTTGGCGGGGACGACGGCTCAGGCCGGCACCATCACCGAGCGGATCAATTCGCTGGCGCCGCTCCAGACGATCTGCGCACCGAGGCAGAACAGGATGAACGCCGACAGGCGCACCGCGATGTCGGTGCCGCCGCGGCCGAGGATTCGTTCGATCCGGTCGGAAAAAGCGAAGCACACGTAGATGAACGCGGCCATCGCGATCGTCGCGGCGAGCCCCGCGGCGACGAAGCGCGCCTCCTGGCTGAAGTCGATATAGACGCCGCGCGAGAAGCCGAGGCTGATCAGCACGGCGATGGTGCCCGGTCCGGTCGTCAGCGGCAAAGTCAGCGGATAGAAGGCGAGGCCGGAATATTCGATCTTGCCGCCCGTCTGCGCCGCGTCCTCTCCCTTCGGATTGCCTTCGTTGAGCAGCTTCCAGCCGGAGATGGCGACGATCAGCCCGCCGGCGACGCGCAGCACCGGAATGGAGATGCCGTAGAACTTCAGCACCAGGGCGCCGAGCAGGAAGGCGACCGCCATCACGAAGAAGGAATTGATGGCGACGCGCCGCGCCAGCAGGCGCCGCTCCACATGCGAGGCGCGCGCGGTCATGCTCAGGAACACCAGCGCGGTGCCGGGCGGATTGACGATCGGGAACAGCGCGGCGAGCACGAGCAGGAAGGTTTCGACCATGGCGGGCTCAGGATGAAGGCGCGAGTCGCGCTGCCAGCATAGCGCAGACGCCGGCGCTCTTCCCCTCTTCTAAAGCCGGCCTAGTCCAGCGATGCGGTCCGGGCCCGGACGAAGGTCGCGGTGGCGAGGAAGGTCACGGCATTGCCGGTGAAGCGGTCGGCGCGCATGCCGGCGAGCGGATCGGCCGAGAAGGCCATCGCCAGCGCCTGCGGCGGCTTGTGCAGCAATTCGTCGAAGCCGCGCGGGTCGACGGCGCCGAAACGCGTCACCGTCATGGCGTGGCTGATGCTCGGCGTCAGCATCGCCGCGCGCAGCCACGGGCTGTCGAGCCGCTGCGCGCCGCTCGTCATGTGCGCGAACGTGCCGGACGCCGCGCCCGCCTTGGCGACGACGGTGGTGTTCGGCGTCGCGGCGATGCGCGGTTCGGCCACCGCGGCCATCGCCTTGCTCACGCCGGCGCCCATGGCCTTCGCGCGGGGAGGCGGCGCGGCGGCCGTCCCGGGCGCGTAGGCCAGCGCATCCGCGCCGGCCGAGCCGGTGACCGCCGGATCGGCGGATGCGACCTCAACCGGCTTCGTCTCGGCCTGCGCCAGCGCCGCGAGCGCGTCCGGCGCCGTCTGCCACAGCCCGCGCGTGTCGAACATGTTCGGCCCGAGGGTGACCATCGCGTAAGGCGCCCCCGCCGGCTTCGGCGCGGTTTTCGCCGCGGCGACCGTCATCGCGCCTTGCGGCCGCGCCGACGGCAGCGGCACGATGCGTTGCGTCGCGACCGGGACGGAGGCGAGCGTCTCGGCCTCGTCCGCCGTCTCCTCGTCGTCCTTCCCGCCGTAGATCTTCGCGACCAGCATGCGCTTCTGCCTGCCTGCCATCGCCTCCGCCGTCTGCTCCTGGTGCTCGCTGATCGCGCCGTGCGCCAGCGCCTGCTCGAGCGACAGCCGGTTCGGCGATTGGCCGCGGCGCTCGGCGTCGGCAAGCGCCAATGCAAATCTCGGCAGCGGCCGGCCATCGGCGGCGACATGCACGGTGCGGCCGTCGGGAAATACTTTCGAGAGTTGCGCATAGGTCATGCGCGGCCAGTGGCGGATGTTGCCGGTGTCCATGTGCACGAAGGGCGAGCCGGACGACGGATAGAAGCCGACGCCGCCGCGCTGCAAGCGCAGGCCGATCTCGCGCAGCTTCTCGAGCGGCACGCCGGGAATATAGAAATCCATCGCGTGGCCGAGCGTGTGCTCGCTCAGCTCCGCGACGCCGGAGGAGCGCTGCCGCAGCAGCGCGTTGGTCGAGGGCGAGCGATAGCCGCACACGACGTCGATCGGCGCCGTCGCGCCGACCTCGCGATAGACCTCCCACAGGAGATCGAACAGATGCGGGTCCATGCTGGTCGACTGTTCCTTGCGCCAGTCGCGCATGAACCAGTCGAGCTTCTTCAGCGCCGCGTCGTCGTAGCGGCCGTTGCGCTTGAAGGTGATCGTGATGTCTTCGCCGGTGTGCAGGTGATGGAACGTCAGCGTGCGCGTGTCGCCTTCGGCGGAGGCCGATTGCAGCGACGCGCTTGCCGCCGCGACCAGCAGCACGGCAAGGCCCGCCGTTGCGCCGGCGCGCACGATTGTGCTCGACAGCAGGATGCGACGCGCCGCCCTCAGAACCACCGCCAATGTCCGTGCAATTCGATACCCCACCACACGCCGTCGCGGCGAAGGAACCTCGTCGCAACAACGGCTTATCGAGTGTTGACGGGATCGGTTAACGAGCTGTTGACGGGCTCGTCGTCCCCCCGGGAATGAGGCCTTTTACCGTTGAAGCATGGCGGAAAATGGCCGGCGCGCGGGCGCGGCCGCGGCAGGAGCGAAGGAACTTCGGTCTTATGACACCGCGCCAACCGGCGTTTTTCAATTGTGGCGGGGGCGGGGGACTTGGGTTCCAGCGCTGTCATTGCCGGGCTTGACCGGCAATCCATGTGGCTGTTCCGCGCGCAGGGCCGTACGGCTTGGCGCGCGGAGCCTCATTATGGATGCGCGGGTCAAGCCCGCGCATGACGCTGTGGAGGTGGCGGCCGCTGTGTCGGCTACCTGAACAGCTTGTCGAAGAACGCGAACGGGTTCTGCGCCTCGCGGCGCTCGACGCGGCGAAGAATCTCCTGGTTCGCCTTGTCGGTCGACAGGTCGCGCTTGGGATCCTGCGGCGGCGCGACATCGGCGACGCGGCGCTCGTCGCTGTGCAGGATCGAATGGATGCGCGCGTCGAAGCCGTAGAGGTCCTCGTCAACGTGCATCTTGCCGGCATCGTCGATGTACACCGTCTGGTAGGTCAGGTGCACCATCGGCTGTTTTTGCAGATTGAACGTCTTCTCGTCCTGGCCGAACATGCGGTCGAGCTGCTTCTCGTTCGGCGTCGGGCCGGCCATGGCGAGCGACAGCATCACCTCACCGAACTTGGTCGGATCCTCGACGCGCATGCAGCCGTGGCTGAAGGCGCGGCGGTCGTAGCCGAACAGCTTCTTTTCCGGCGTGTCGTGCAGGTAGACCTGGAACTTGTTCGGGAAGGCGAACTTGATGCGGCCGAGCGCGTTGGCGGCGCCCGGAGGCTGCACGACGTTGATGTGGCCGTCCGGACCCTGCTTCACCTCGAGGCCCATGCGGTCGAAGATCTGCGGATCACTGGCATAGAGCGGCAGCAACTCGTTCTGGATGATCGACTGCGGCACGTACCACGACGGATTGACGATGATGTGCTGCATCGGCGCCGAGACGAGCGGCGTCGGCGTCTGCGGCTTGCCGGAGACGATCTTGGTCGTCCACACCTGGCGGCCGTCATGCACGACCTTGAGCGTGTAGTCGGGGATGTTGACCATCACGTAGGTCGAGCCGAGGTTGCGCGGCAGCCAGCGCCAGCGCTCCATGTTGGCGCGGATGCGGGCGACGATGTCGCCGGGCTTAGGCCCGTTGATGGCGGCGATCGTGCGATTATCGACGATGCCGGTCGGTTTCATGCCCTTGCGGTACTGCAGCGCGCGCACCGCGTTGTAGAGCGTCTTGTCGTAGGTGGTGTCGTCCGCATGGCCGCGCAGGCCGAGTCTGTCGCGCAGCGCCGGCACGCGCGCGTCCTTCTTGCCGAAATGGATCGCCGGCCCGTCGGGGATGCGGCCCTGGTCGGGTTCGGCGGAAGCCTTGGCGCCGCGCAGTTCGGCGAGCTTGGCTTTGAGCGCGCGGAAGCCCTGGCTCGGCGGGTTGTAGCCCTCGATCGCGGCGGCCATGTCGGTCGCGCCGGCAAGCTTCTTCAGGACGTCGTCCGGATCGGGTGTGTGGTCGCCGTACTCGACCTCGGCGCTGACGCGCGTCGGCGCGATGCGGCCGACGGCGAGATGGCGCGTATAGGTCAGGACGGATTCGGTGAGCCTGAGGTCGCCGGCGGCGAGCGCGTCGGCGCCGTTGATGGTGCCGAATTCCGGCACCGGATAATCGGCGGCGTCGAGGCCGTCATCGGCGGCGCTCTTCAGCGTGACGATCGCGGTCTTGGCCTGCGTGGTGAGGCGGCCGTCGCGGATCCACAGCGGCGCGTAGCCGCGCGCGGCGTAGAAGACCTCGATGGCGCGGCGGTCGGCCGGGCGCTCGACGCGCTTGTCGAACTGCTTGGAGGTGACGAACTCCTTGAGCTTCGGCGTGATCTGCGCGTCGCTTGCCGAGAACATGCGGTCGAGCGCGCCGGAGAGATCGATTCCGCTCTTTGTGTCGGCCTCGCGCGCCGGCGCGGGCGCCGGCTCGGGCCGCGTGGCGGCGGGCTGCGGAGCGGGCGGGGGCAGCGGCGCGGCCTCGCGCGGCTGCGCCTGCGCGCGCGTCGCCGCCGGCGGCGCCTCGACCGGCTCGTGATGACGGATGACGCGGCCGTTCAGCGACGGCGGCGCGGGATAGACGGTTTCGACGCGCGGCGCCGCCGGTGAGAGCGAAGGGACGGCGACGGCCGCGGCCAGGACGGTGCCGGCCAGCATTCGGTCGAACCGGAACGCACGCATAATCCAACTCCACCACACGCGACGAACAATAAAATGCACCGCGGCCCATTAACCGCGAGGCCCTTTCCGGGCGTCCGCATTATGCGACGGACGCGCCGGGCAATGTATCAATTTCGCCGCCTCGCGCCGTCTAATTGGCATCAAAGCTAACGGCGCGGCGCGTGATTAAGATTTTAGGTAAAGGCGCGGGCGTTGACGTTAACGGGGCTGTCTGTCGTCCCGGGCGAGCGTCAGCGAGACCCGGGACCCATGCGCCGCAGCCGGCATGAGACGCTGCGGCGTATGGGTCCCCGCTTTCGCGGGGACGACAAGCACCCTCACGCTACCTCGTCGACCGCTGGATGGCTCTCGCCTTCCAGGCCCAGGCTCTCGAGCTTGCGGTAGAGCGTCGAGCGGCCGATTTTCAACCGCCGCGCCACTTCCGACATCTGCCCGTGATGGTGGGCGATGGCGAAGCGGATGACCTCGCGCTCGATCTCCTCGAGCGGGCGCACGTGCCCGGCCGGGTCGGTGAGGTGCAACGCCGCCGGGGCGGGCTTGCGCGGCTCGCTCGGCCAATCGGTCAGCATCACAGGCTGCGGCGGCATCAACGGCTGCGTCGGCGCCGCGTCGGTGTCGACGAGCGCGGCGACCTGCGGGAATTCATCGGCGCCGATCTGTTCGCCCTCGGCCAGCACGACGGCGCGGAACACCGCGTTCTCGAGCTGGCGCACATTGCCCGGCCAGCGGAAGCCGGCGAGCAGCGCCATCGCCTCGGCCGAGACGGCGCGCACGCGCTTTCCTTCTTCCGCCGCGAAGCGGGCGAGGAAGTGCCGCGTCAGCGGCGCGATGTCCTCCGGCCGGCGTCGCAGCGGCGGCACCGTGACGGGGAAGACGTGCAGGCGATAGAACAGGTCCTCGCGGAAGCGGCCGGCTTTCACGTCGGCGATCAGGTCGCGATGCGTCGCCGAGATGATGCGCACGTCGACCTTGACCGGCTTGCGGGAGCCGACCGGCTCGACCTCGCCCTCCTGCAACGCGCGCAGTAGCTTCACCTGCGCCGGCAGCGGCAGTTCGGCGACCTCGTCGAGGAACAGCGTGCCGCCGTCGGCCTCGACGAACTTGCCGGCGTGCTTTTCGGTGGCGCCGGTGAAGGCGCCCTTCTCGTGGCCAAACAGGATCGACTCGACGAGGTTCTCCGGCAGCGCGCCGCAGTTGACGGCGACGAAGGGCCTGGCGCGCCGCGCGCCGGAGCCGTGGATGGCGCGGGCCAGCAATTCCTTGCCGGTGCCGGACTCGCCCTCGATCAGCACGGGGATGGCGGAGGCGGCGGCCTTTTCGGCGGCGCGCAGCACCGGGCCCATGGCCGGCGAGCGGGTGACGATATCGGAGATCGAGAAGGTGCCGTCCTGCTGTTTGCGGACGCGCAGCAATTCGCCGGCGAGACGGCGCGTCGCGAGCGCATTGGCGAGCGAGACCTGAAGACGTTCCGGACTTGCCGGCTTGACCACGAAGTCGGTGGCGCCGGCGCGCATCGCCGAGACGACATTGTCGATGCCGCCATGCGCGGTCTGCACGATGACCGGCACGTCGGCGCCGGCGTCCTTCAGCCGGGCAAGAACGCCGAGGCCGTCGAGGTCGGGCATCACGAGATCGAGGATCAGGCAGTCGATGGGCCGGGCGCCGTCGCCGGTGATCGCGCGCACGGCGGCGTCGCCGCCCTCCACCGTGATGGCCTCGTAGCCGAACCGCTGGACCAGGGATTCGACGAGGCGGCGCTGGACCGGATCGTCGTCGGCGATGAGGACGGTGTCGGGCATCGAGCACTCCGGGACTGACAGGACTCAAACCTGTACCGAATTGGCGCACTCTGGCCCCGCAGGCTTAACGGCGCGTTACCGGTTGAACCGCCGCCCGCCGCGCCCGATATTCAGGCCCCGCGCCCGATCAAGCCCACGGACTCCTTCATGCCCGCCCGTTCTGCCGCCAAGTCTGCCGTAAAGCCGAAGCCCAAAGCCGCAGCGAAGCCCGATCCGAAGCTCGGGCGCCTGCCGGAATGGAACCTGGACGACCTCTACCGCGGCATGGACGACCCCGCACTCAAGCGCGACCTCGACGGGGCGGACGCCGACTGCCTGGCCTTCGAGGCCGACTTCAAGGGCAGGCTCGCGGCGCTGGCCGGGCAGGGCGGCGCGAAGCTCGCCGAGGTGGTCAAGCGCTACGAGGCGATCGACGACCGGCTCGGCCGGCTCTACTCCTACGCGTCGCTACTCTACGCCGGTGACAACAGCGATCCGGCGCGCGCCAAGTTCTACGGCAACGTGCAGGAGCGGCTGACCAACGCCTCGGTGCACCTGCTGTTCTTCGCGCTCGAGCTGAACCGCATCGACGATGCCGTGCTCGAGGCGGCAATGCGCGATCCCGCGCTCGAACATTACCGGCCGTGGGTTGAGGACGTGCGCAAGGAGAAGCCGTACCAGCTCGAGGACCGCGTCGAGCAACTCTTCCACGAGAAGTCGACCACCGGCTACTCGGCGTGGAACCGCAGCTTCGACGAGACCATCGCCGGCTTGCGCTTCAGGATCGGCGGCAAGGACTTGCCGATCGAGCCGACGCTGAACCTGATGCAGGACGCCGACGGCAAGAAGCGCAAGGCCGCGGCCGAGGCGCTGGCCGCGACGTTCAAGAAGAATCTCCGTCCGTTCGCGCTGATCACCAACACACTCGCCAAGGACAAGGAGATTTCCGACCGCTGGCGCGGCTTCAAAGACGTCGCCGATCAGCGGCATCTCTCCAACCGCGTCGAGCCGGAGGTGGTCGAGGCTTTGGTCGCGGCCGTGCGCGCCGCATATCCGAAACTGTCGCATCGCTATTACGCGTTAAAGGCGCGGTGGTTCGGGAAGAAGAGCCTGCCGCACTGGGACCGCAACGCGCCGCTGCCGAAGGTGCCGCAGCGCACGATCTCGTGGACCGACGCGCGCGCGACCGTGCTCACCGCCTACGGCGCGTTCTCGCCGAAGATGGCGGAAGTGGCCGGCCGTTTCTTCGATAAGCAATGGATCGACGCGCCGGCGCGGCCCGGCAAGCAGCCGGGCGCCTTCGCGCACCCGACCGTGCCGTCGGCGCATCCGTATGTGCTGCTCAACTACATGGGCAAGCCGCGCGACGTGATGACGCTCGCGCACGAGCTCGGCCACGGCGTGCACCAGGTGCTTGCCGCGCCGAACGGGCCGCTGATGGCGCCGACGCCGCTGACGCTTGCCGAGACGGCGAGCGTGTTCGGCGAGATGCTGACCTTTCGCAAACTGCTCGCCGAAACCAGGGACGCGAAGCAACGCAAGGCCATGCTCGCCGCCAAGGTCGAGGACATGATCAACACGGTGGTGCGGCAGATCGCGTTCTATTCGTTCGAGCGTAAGGTGCATCTCGAGCGCCGCAACGGCGAGCTGACGGCCGACAAGATCTGCGAATTGTGGATGTCGGTGCAGTCGGAGAGTTTGGGCCCGGCGATCGAGCTCAAGCCCGGCTACGAGACCTTCTGGTGCTACATCCCGCACTTCGTGCATTCGCCGTTCTACGTTTACGCCTATGCCTTCGGCGATTGCCTGGTGAACTCGCTCTACGCCGTCTACGAGAAGTCGGCCTCCGGCTTTGCCGAGCGCTATCTCGCAATGCTCTCGGCCGGCGGCACCAAGCACCATTCCGAGCTTCTGGCGCCCTTCGGCCTCGACGCCCGCGACCCGAAGTTCTGGGACGGGGGCCTGAGCGTGGTGGCCGGGCTGATCGCGGAATTGGAGGGGATCGAGAAAGCTTAGCGCCTTTGTTGCGCACGAAATAGTTGTATAGCCCTGAAACGCTGCTATCATTCCGTGTGGTGGTAGCGGGGGCGTACCATGACGTTCTTTTCTCAGCCGCTCAGTGCGATTCAGGGCTTTGCGCAAGGCTTGCTGCATAAAGGCAGGCCCGCCCTGGTCGAAGATGTTTGCGCGGCCGAACACGCGCTGATCGGCGACCGGCGCCGTCACTATGGCCGTAGTGCTGTGGCGCCTTTCTCATTCGGGCCCGCATCTCCCGAATCCAAATTGTCGAGCCAAGAACCCGTCTGGAATACGGTCGGCGTCGCGCTGTCCGGCGGCGGGGTTCGATCGGCGGCCTTCTGTCTTGGCGCCTTGCAGGCACTCGATGTCGCCGGCGCCATGCCGCGGATCGATTACCTTTCGACGGTCTCAGGCGGCGGGTACATCGGCTGTTCCCTGACTGCGGGCATGAGCGCCTTCGACGGGAAGGTTCCCTTTCCCAGCGAAATCCGTCGCGACGAGCGACCGACGCTCCAGCATATCCGCGACTATTCGAATTACCTGATCCCGCATGGTCAGTTCGATGTCATTCGCAGCATCGGCATTTATTTGCGCGGGCTCGCCGCAAGTGCTCTCGCCGTTTCACCGTGGCTCGTCCTGGCGGTGATGGTGACATTCGCTTTCAACCCGACCCACGATCATCTCACCCGATCGGGCGTCCTCAAGATGCTCTGGGCGTTCTGGGTGGACCACACCAAGGTCTTCTTTGACGGCTATTTCAAGTTACCGCTGTACGACTTACTGGCCTTTGTGTTGGGTCTGGTGGTCTGGGCAATCTACCGCTCTCTCAATTCGCGAAAGGGCGCACCGGAAGTCCCTGGATTTTTGCCAACCGCGTTCGCGGTCGCATTGGTCGCAGTTGTTTTTCTGTTCTTCGCCGGCCTTCAGTCCGTCATTCTCGAAACTATGTTCGCTGCTGCGAAAAAGGCGGGCACGGGAAATGCGATCGGGAATGATCAATTTGCCGGCTGGGTTCATTATCTGATCGTGCTGCTGACCCCGATCGCGGTCACCGTTGGAATGCTCGGCAACAAGTTGCAGTGGCTGATCAAGACCACGACTGAGACGTCGACGTTCGGAAAGAAGGCGGCAAGCCTCGCGAGTAAGCTCGCGATCTATGTCGCGGCGGCGGTCGTGCCGGCGCTCCTGTGGTTGATCTATATCGAATTGAGTTACTGGGTTATCGCGAGTGCCGCCATTAAGGCCTCCGCGTTGCGCGCTGCTGCGGGTTTGTTCGAGTCGTATGTCGATCTAATCGCGTTTGCCACGCCACCCTACCTGAGCGCAGACGCACGATCGGTGATCCTGTTGCTACTGACCGTGGCGGGCGTATTGACCGCGCTTGCATTCACGTTGAACGCCAACGCCAATTCGCTGCACCGGCTGTACCGCGACCGGCTGAGCAAGGCGTTTCTCGTCAAGCCTCTCGAAGCGCTGAGCGAGCCGGACCAGGAAATACCCACGCTCGACCACTTCAAGCTGACCGAGCTCGACCCCATAAAGTCGCCGTACCATCTGATCAATTGCGCCCTCAATCTGCAGGCCTCGAAATCCGCCAATCGCCGGGGGCGGAACGCGGACTTCTTCCTGTTCAGCAAGCTTTTCGTCGGCAGCGAAGCGACCGGGTACGTTCCGACCGACATGCTCGAGAAGCAGTCGAGCCAGATCGATCTTGCGACGGCCATGGCGATCTCGGGCGCCGCGGCATCCTCGAACATGGGAAGCGCCAGCATTCGCGGCTGGACCTTCTCGCTTGCACTGCTGAACGTCCGTCTCGGCTACTGGCTCCGCAATCCGAAGCAGATGCTGTCGTCGATCGTGCGGCGGACGGAGATCACGCCCTATTTCCTCTATGAGATGTTCGGTCAGCTGAACGAAAACCGCAAATACGTCTACGTCACCGACGGCGGCCACATCGAAAATCTCGGCGTCTATGAGCTGCTGCGCCGCCGTTGCAGCCTGATCGTGGTCATCGACGGTGAGGCGGATCCCGATCTGAATTTCACATCCCTGGTGCGGCTGGAGCGCTACGCGCGTATCGATCTCGGAATTCGGATCGATATTCCGATCAAGGAAATTCGTGCCGCCAATCTTGCCGCGTCCAAGAAGATCGAATCCCGCGGCGATCCGGGCGCGCTCTGTTCGAAGCGCGGCCCGCACTGTGCGATCGGCAAGATTTTCTATCCGGGCGGCGAGGGCAGGCTGCTTTACGTCAAGGCGTCGTTGACAGGCGACGAGTCGAACTACGTCGTCGAATACAAGCGCCGCTATTCCAGCTTCCCCCATCAGACGACAGGCGACCAGTTCTTCACCGAGGAGCAATTCGAGGTGTATCGCGCACTGGGATTCCACTGCCTGCATGGCGTGGTCGGCCGCGAAGATCGCGTCGCCGTGGTCCGCGCGCCGACCGATCCGAGCCCCGGCCCGAAGAAGCCGCCGTTCCCCGGTCGCGATGCAACCGAGATTGCGGCGGTGCGTGAGATCGCGTCAGTTCTATTCCCGGACTCGGCTGCAGTTGTCGCGGTCGCACCTCCGACGGACACGGGCTGACGCCGAAACGCCGTCGGCCCTCGCATTGCGGTCACGGGGGCCTATATAGCGGTGACGCGAAACCGTCATCGCTGCCGCCCATGCCCCCCTCCGACTCCGAACGCAACCGCTTCTCCGCCCGCGCCCGCCGCTATGCCTCGGTCGGCACGCGCGTCGGCGGCGTTGCCGCGCGCATTGCCGGGCAGCGGCTGGTCGGCGCGCAGGGCGGCCGCGAGGGCAACGCCGTCGCGCTCGCCGCCGCGCTCGGCGGCCTCAAGGGTCCGATCATGAAGGTGGCGCAGCTGCTCGCCACCATTCCCGACGCGGTGCCGCCGGAATACGCCTCGGAGTTGATGAAACTGCAGAGCCAGGCGCCGCCGATGGGCTGGGCCTTCGTCAAACGCCGAATGGGCGCGGAGCTCGGCCCCGACTGGCAGGCGAGGTTTTCGTCCTTCGAGCATCAGCCGGCCGCGGCCGCCTCGCTCGGCCAGGTGCACCGCGCCGTGGCGCTGTCCCGCGCGCCGCTCGCCTGCAAGCTCCAGTACCCGGACATGCAGTCGGCGGTCGAAGCCGACCTCAACCAGCTCCAGTTGTTGCTCTCGCTGCGCAAGCGCTTCGACCCGGCGATCGACACCTCCGAGATCGGCGTCGAGATCGCCGCGCGCCTGCGCGAGGAACTCGACTACGCGCGCGAAGCCAAGCACGTCGCGCTCTACCAGCACATGCTCAAGGACGAGGTGGCGGTGCGCGTGCCGAACGTCTGGCCGGAGCTGTCGACCGGGCGCCTTTTGACGCTCGACTGGTGCGAGGGCACGCGCATGCTGGCGCACAAGGACGACGCGCTCGAGACGCGCAACCGGCTCGCGTCGGCAATGTTTACGGCGTGGTGGTTCCCGTTCAGCCGCTTCGGCGTCATCCACGGCGACCCGCATCTCGGCAATTACAGCGTCTTCACGGACGACGGCGGCCCGGCGGGCATCAACCTGCTCGATTACGGCTGCATCCGCATCTTCCCGCCGTCCTTCGTCGGCGGCGTGGTGGACCTCTACCAGGGCCTTCTCCACGCTGACGAGGCCCGCATCGTTCATGCCTACGAGACCTGGGGCTTCAAGCGGCTGTCGCGCGACATCATCGACACGCTCAACATCTGGGCGCGATTCATCTACGGACCGCTGCTCGACGACCGCGTCCGCACCATCGCCGACGGGGTCAAGCCGTCCGACTATGGGCGCCGCGAGGCCTTCCGCGTCCACCAGGCGCTCAAGGAAAAGGGGCCGGTCACGGTGCCGCGCGAATTCGTGTTCATGGACCGCGCCGCCATCGGGCTCGGCGCGGTGTTCCTGCACCTGGCGGCCGAGTTGAACTTCTACCGGCTGTTCAATGAGGCGATCGAGGCCTTCTCGGTCGGGCAGGTGGCGTCCCGGCAGGCCGCTGCTTTGGCCGCCGCTGGCCTCCCGGGGTGAGGATTTCTGCCCCTTCCGGCGGCGGGCTCTGCCCTGATTTCGGGCGTTGACTGCGGCGCCCGCGCCGTTGCCCTTGCGCCCCATTTACGCTACCCAAATCCGCGAGTCCGCCTCGCCTTGAGACCCGGAGATTCCCGAAAATGGCCGACCACGGCACCGTCGAATACGCCACCGCAACCGGCAACGATTACCCGGCGCACGAGAACACCTACGAGCGCTTCCTCCATTTCACCTTCACCGGCATCTTCCATGTCGTGAACCTGCTGCTCGGCCTGACCGTCGGCGGCGTCGTCGACCACTGGTTCGCCGCGCTGTGCATCTTCATCCTGGCGATCATCGGCCTCATCGCCGGCCTGCTGAGCGGCAGCCGCACGCCGAGCTACGTCGCCTTCGTCCTCTGCGCGCTGATCTTCCTCTACAGCGTGCTCGGCTGATCCTTCGGCCCTGAGGAGGGCGCCATGCGGATTGCGGTTGCGCGAGAAACCGACGCCGGCGAGCCGCGCGTGGCGGCGACCCCCGAGACGGTCAAGAAGTTCAAGGCCCTGGGCGCCGAGGTCGCGGTCGGCCGCGGCGCCGGCAACGCCTCCGGCATCCTCGACGCCGATTACGAGGCGGCGGGCGCGACGATCTCCGACACGCCCGAGAAGGACGCCGACCTTATCCTCAAGGTGCGGCGCCCGACCGCGGCCGAGCTCACCGGCTACAGGCGCGGCGCCCTCGTCGTCGCCATCATGGACCCCTACGGCAACGACGCGGCGCTCAAGGCCATGGCCGACGCCGGCGTCACGGCGGTGGCCATGGACCTGATGCCGCGCATCACCCGCGCGCAGTCGATGGACGTGCTGTCGTCGCAGGCCAACCTCGCCGGCTACCGCGCCGTGATCGAGGCGGCGGAAGAATACGGCCGCGCGCTGCCGATGATGATGACCGCGGCCGGCACCGTCCCGGCGGCGAAGGTGTTCATCATGGGCGTCGGCGTCGCCGGTTTGCAGGCGATCGCGACGGCGCGCCGTCTCGGCGCGGTGGTCACCGCAACCGACGTGCGCCCCGCCACCAAGGAGCAGGTGGAGAGCCTCGGCGCCAAGTTTCTCGCCGTCGAGGACGAGGAGTTCAAGAACGCGCAGACGGCCGGCGGCTACGCCAAGGAAATGTCCAAGGAGTACCAGGCCAAGCAGGCCGCGCTCACCGCCGAGCACATCAAGAAGCAGGACATCGTCATCACCACCGCGCTGATCCCGGGGCGCCCGGCGCCGCGGTTGATCACCAGGGAGATGGTGGCCTCGATGCGCCCCGGCTCGGTGATCGTCGATCTCGCGGTCGAGCGCGGCGGCAATGTCGAGGGCGCGCAGCCCGGCAGCGTGGCTATCGTGGGCGGCGTCAAGATCGTCGGGCATCTCAATGTGCCGGGCCGGCTCTCCGCGTCGGCCTCCGCGCTCTATGCCAAGAATCTGCTCACCTTTGTCGACACCCTGATCGACAAGAAAGAGAAGAAACTCGCGGTCAACTGGGACGACGAGCTCGTCAAAGCGACCGTGCTGACGCGCGATGGCGCCGTGGTGCATCCGAATTTCCAGCCGAAGTCGGCGGCTTAAAGAACGGAGGTCGACATGGCCGAAGTCTCTCCCTTCGTCTTCGAGTTCTCGATCTTCGTGCTCGCCGTGTTCGTCGGCTATTTCGTCGTCTGGTCGGTGACGCCGGCGCTGCATACGCCGCTGATGTCGGTGACCAACGCCATCTCATCGGTGATCGTGGTCGGCGCGCTCTTGGCGGTCGGCGTCGCGCTCGCCACCAACGATCAGGGCCCGATGTGGGCGCGGGGCCTCGGCTTCGTCGCGCTGATCTTCGCCTCGATCAACATCTTCGGCGGCTTCCTGGTCACCCAGCGCATGCTGGCGATGTACCAGAAAAAGAAGAAGTGAGCCCGCTATGAGCGCCAACCTCGTCGCGCTGCTCTATCTCGTCGCCGGCGTCCTGTTCATCCTGGCGCTGCGCGGGCTGTCGTCGCCCGACACCAGCCGCCGCGGCAACCTGCTCGGCATGATCGGCATGACGATCGCCGTGCTGACGACGCTCGGCTCGCATCCGCCTTCCGACGGATTGTCCTGGGCGCTGGTCGTCGGCGGCATCGCCATCGGCGGCGGCATCGGCGCGGTGATCGCGCGCCGCGTGCCGATGACGTCGATGCCGGAACTGGTCGCCGCCTTCCATTCGCTGGTCGGCATGGCGGCGGTGCTGGTCGCGGCCGGCGCCTTCTACGCGCCGGCGGCCTTCGGCATCGGCTCGGAAGGCCACATCCATCAGCAGAGCCTGATCGAGATGTCGCTCGGCGTCGCCATCGGCGCCATCACCTTCACCGGCTCGGTCATCGCCTTCCTGAAGCTGTCGGGGCGGATGAGCGGCAAGCCGATCATGCTGCCCGCGCGCCACGCCGTGAACATCGCGCTGGCCGTCGCACTGATCGCCTTCATCGTGATGTTCTATCTGCATCAGACGGTGACCGACTTCTGGGTCATCGTCGCGATTTCGCTCGCCTTCGGCATCCTGATCATCATTCCGATCGGCGGCGCCGACATGCCGGTCGTGATCTCGATGCTGAACTCGTACTCCGGCTGGGCCGCGGCCGGCATCGGCTTCACGCTCGGCAATTCGGCGCTGATCATCACCGGCGCGCTGGTCGGCTCCTCGGGCGCGATCCTGTCCTACATCATGTGCAAGGGCATGAACCGCTCGTTCATCTCGGTGATCCTCGGCGGCTTCGGCGGCGAGACCGCCGGCCCCGCCGGCGGCGCCGCGGAGCAGCGTCCGGTCAAGCTCGGCTCGGCCGAGGACGCCGCCTACATCATGAAGAACGCCTCGAAGGTCATCATCGTGCCGGGCTACGGCATGGCGGTGGCGCAGGCGCAGCACGCTCTTCGCGAGATGGCCGACCATCTCAAGAAGGAAGGCGTCGAGGTGAAGTACGCCATTCACCCGGTCGCCGGCCGCATGCCCGGCCACATGAACGTGCTGCTCGCGGAAGCCAACGTCCCCTATGACGAGGTGTTCGAGCTCGAGGACATCAATTCCGAGTTCGCGCAGGCCGACGTCGCCTTCGTCATCGGCGCCAACGACGTGACCAATCCGGCGGCCGAGGAAGACAAGACCTCGCCGATCTACGGCATGCCGGTGCTTCAGGTGTGGAAGGCGGGCACGGTGATGTTCATCAAGCGCTCGCTGGCGTCGGGCTATGCCGGCATCGACAATCCGCTGTTCTATCGCGACAACACGATGATGCTGCTCGGCGACGCCAAGAAGATGACGGAGCAGATCGTCAAGGCGATGTGAGCCGCCGTGAAATTGGATAATGGATGTCATGGCCGGGCTTGTCCCGGCCATCCCGTTTCGGAGGGCACAGTGCCGTGCGCCGTGAAGCCTTCGTCGCGCTGACGCTCTCCTTCCTCGCCACGCCCGCTTTGGCGCGGCCGGCTTGCACGCCGCCGCTGAAGCCGATGCTGCACGTCGAGCTCTATTTCGGGCTGGCGATCAAGGGGCGCGCGGCGGTGACGCGGCGCGAATGGGACGGGTTCGTCGGCCGCGAGCTGACGCCGCGCTTCCCCGGCCTCACCGTGCTCGACGCGCGCGGCGCCTGGCGCGACGGCGCGCGCGACGTGCGCGAGCACTCGAAGGTGGTGGTCATCGTCACCGAAGAAAGCGCAGCGACACGCGCGGCCATCGCCGCGACGACCGCGGCCTACATGCAGCGCTTCCATCAGCAGTCGGTCGGGATCGTCACGCAGCCGGTCTGCGCCGCGTTCTAGAGCCGCGCCTCAGGCCGCCTCGGTGCCGCGCGGGATTGCCGGCGCCGCGCCGTTGTCAGCGGCGGCCGGGCGTTCGCCCAAAGCCGCGAGCCGGGCCTTGGTGCCGCGCCGGCCGCTCCATTTGACCGGCATGGCGGGCCGCGGCCCGGGATCGGCCGCGAGCGCAGGCGCCAGCCGCCACACAAGCCGCACGCATTCGATGAAGGCGAGGCGCTCGAGTTCGGCGACGCCGGTGCCGTGCGGCACGCCGAACATTTCGAGATCGACGATCGGCCCGCTGTCGACCGAGGCGGCCATCTCGTGCGCCGTCGCGCCGAAGAAGCCGGCGCCGTCCTCGATCGCGAAATGCGACGGCAGCCAGCCGGGATAGTTCGGCGGTCCGGGATGGAAATTGTAGGCGCCGTAGCCGAGTGCGGCGAGGATGGATGCCGGCACGATCACCGGCGTGAGAAAGCCGATCAGCCGCGCGCGCGCGAGCGTCGCGGCCGGAATGGCGGCAAGCGCGGCCGTGTCTTCAGGCGTCAGGATGGCCGCGGACGAATTGTGCTCGCGCATGAGCCCGGCGAGGGCGTTGCGCTCGTTCGCTTCGGCCAGCAGGATGATGGTGTCGAACACGGCGCTACGCGCCCCCGTCCGTCCGAGGTGCCGGATTGTTCGCCCCGGGACATCTATGGACCGCGCCGGTTCGCAATTCGTTAACGCCACGCTGCCGCGCCGCCGAACGGGGAGTCAGGGCGTGAAAATCAGAAGGTTTGGTAGGCCTGTCCGACCTTGCCGCCGACCCGCTCGAAGCCGTCGCGCGCCGCCTGGCTGGTCTGGTCGATGTTCATGCCGCGGGCATAGGAGCCGGCCGCCTTCTCCTTGTCGCCGAGCCGCTCATAGGCGAGCCCGCGGCTGATCCAGGCCTGCACGTTCTGCGGCGCGATGGTGACGGCGTCGTCGAGATCGCTCGCCGCGTTCTTGAAATTGTTCACGGCGATGTAGCTCAAGCCCCGCGCGATGTAGGGCTCGGCCTGCTGGTTCGACAGGCCGATCGCGGTCGAGAAGTCGTCGATGGCGAAGCCGTGCTGCCGCTGCGCCTGGTAGAGCAGGCCGCGGTTGTAATAGGCCTGCGCGTTGTCAGGCCGGATGGCGATCGCCTTGTTGAAGTCCTTGAGCGCCGCGAGCAGCTTGCCTTCGCTGCGGTAGACCATGCCGCGGCCGAGATAGCCGGTCGAATAGTTCGGGTCGATCGCCAGCGCCTTGTCGTAGTCGGCGAGCGCGAGATCGAGCTTGCCGGTCTCGCGGTAGACGAGGCCGCGGTTGGCGAAGGCCTGCGCGTAGTTCGGATCGATCGTGATGGCCTGGTTGAAGTCGGCGAGCGCCTCCGGATAGCGCCCGGCCTGGCCGAACACCGAGCCGCGCATGTTGTAGGCCTGCGGGTCGCGCGGATTGCGCTGCACCACGTCGGTCAGGGACGCGATGTTCGCCGGCGAGGTGGCGTAGACCGCGTCCTCGCTCTCCGGCGCGTTGGCGCCGAGATTGTTGGTCAAAGTGGAGCAGGAACCGAGCGCCAGCGCGAGCACGGGCACGAGCGCGAGGCGGGCGCGGCGGAGATGGCGTCGATCCATCGGAACAGAACTCGTGGCGCAGATCCGGCGCCCACTGATGCCCGCCAATGCGGCGAACATTCGGCGCAGGGCATTCATGAAGAGCCGCCCCCGGCAAAAACAATAGCGCGGGCATGAACCGCCCGCGCCACCACCTTGATGCGCATCCGGCGGCAGGCGCCGCCGGCGATCAGCCGAAACGGCGTGCGCCGCCGCGGCCGGCGCCCGCGCCGCCAGGACCGGCACCCGGAGCCGGACGGGGTTTCATCGGCAGCAGGCCTTCGCGCTGCATCTTCTTGCGGGCGAGCTTGCGGGCCCGGCGGATCGCCTCGGCCTTCTCGCGCGCCTTTTTCTCTGACGGTTTCTCGTAATGACCGCGGAGCTTCATCTCGCGGAAAATGCCCTCGCGCTGCATCTTCTTCTTGAGCGCCTTGAGGGCCTGGTCGACGTTGTTGTCGCGAACGAGAACTTGCACTTTTGCTCCTTCGTTGTGGCCGGTCGGGTTAGGGTCGAACAGCGCACAAGGCGGGCGTTCGAGTCGCGCGGCTGTAACAGAAAACCCCCCGGGAGTCCACGCTTTCGCCCGGTTTCCGGGCCCTGCGCGGCCGCCCCCGTCACCCCTCAACGGCGGCCGCCGCCGGGCTGTTCCCGGCCCTCGGCCCGCCCGGCAGGACGGCCGCCAGCGCCTCGGCGAACAGGCCGCGCAGCCAGCCGTTTACCCCGGCGTCGATCACCAGATGGACGCGGTCGCTCGCGCCGCGGTTGCTGACCGAATGCGGGTCGGCGAGGCGCAGGTACCAGGCGGAACCGACCGGCATGACGCAAGGCTCGCCGTTGAGCCGGAAATCGACGTCATCGTTGGTCATGACGGGAATATGGATGCGGACGGTGCCCTGGTCGAACGACAGGTCGTGGTCGTGGTGTTCCTTGATCGTCGAGCCCGCCCCGAGCCGCATCAGCCGCACCGACAGAAGCGGGCAGGCAAAGGCGGCCAGCACCAGCCGGAAATAGGGCGAGGCGGCCAGCGCCGGCGTATCGACGAAATTCGTGCAACCCGGCTCGGACACGATCATCCGCACCGGATGGCGGGCGTCGGCCGGCGCCCGAAGCGCGATCACGCTCCATTCGCCCTCGTAGTTCTGGGCGACGAAATGGCTGGTCCAGGCGATGCCCGAAAGCCCGTCGAGATCGGCCGCGAGCCGTTGAGGGTCGAATGCGAGAGGCAGTCGGAGCCGGTCGGGGAATGGGTCGCGCATGGTTGTTCCTGACTGGAATACAACTATAGCGCGCCAGCGAGCGGAGTACAGGTGAAATCAGCCGGACGGCGGCCCCGCGGCCCATCAGGGTTTCCCGATCGTGAATGCGGCCGCTGCGTTTGAACTCAGCGCGGCACGAGGTGCATGTAAGGCTGCGCCTCGGCGAGCGTTCGCGCATAGGACGGCCGCTCCCGCATCCGCGCGAGATAGGCGGCGAGGGCGGGGTAGTCGGGCGCGAGCGGCATCACCGCGAGCTCGCAATAGAACAGCGGCGGCAAGGCGGCGCAGTCGGCGATGGTGAAGCCGTCGCCGCCGGCGAAGCGGCGCGCCGCCATCCACCGTTCGGCGATGCCGAGCGCCGTCCTGAGCGCGGCGCGGGCCTGCGCCACGCCGAGCCCGTCCTTCTTGTCGGCCGGCCGCAGCCGGTCGCCGATGATCGCCTGCATCACGTTGTGGACGTTGATGTCGTAGAAGCGATCGGCGGCGCGCGCCTCGAAGGCCGCGGCCTCGTCGCGCGGGATCAGCGCCGCCGTCGGATGACGCGCGGCGAGATATTCGATGATGGTCGTCGATTCCGGCACGATGCGGCCGCCGTCATCCAGCACCGGAAACTTGCCGAGCGGCCAGATCGCCTTGAACGCGGCGGCGTCCTGCGCATTGCCGAGGTCGACCAGCCGCGGCGCGAACGGCACGCCGGCCTCGTAGAGCGCGATCAGCACCTTATGGCAGTAGGACGAGAGCGGGTGGAAGTAGAGCGTCAGCGGCATAGCCGGGCCTCACGCTTTGGTCAGCACGACATGCGTCGCGAGTTCGGTCGGTACGCGCTCGCTCACGCGATAGCCGAGTTTCGGAAGGTCGAGGCCGGCGAACAGGTTTTCGCCGTTGCCGAGCAGCACGGGCGCGACCGCGAGGTGCATTTCGTCGACCAGCCCGGCCTGAACATATTGCCGGATCGCGGCGACACCGCCGCCGAGCCTGACGTCGCGCCCGCCCGCCGCCGCCATCGCGCGCGCAAGCGCCTCGCGGATGCCGTCCGTGACGAAATGGAACACCGTGCCGCCCTGCATCGTGATCGCCGCGCGTGCGTGATGCGTCAGCACGAAGACGTCGCAATGATAGGGCGGGGTGTCGCCCCACCAGCCTTTCCAGCTCTCGTCAGGCCAGGGCCCGCGCACCGGCCCGAACATGTTGCGGCCGAGGATCCAGGCGCCGACGTTCTCGAAGCCGCGCGCAGCGAACCCGTCGTCGACGCCGGTGGAGCCGCCGTCGCGTCCGAACATCTTGCGGAAGGTACGCGTGGCGAAAGCCCATTCATGCAGCGCCATGCCGCCGGCGCCGAGCGGGTTGTCGAGGCTCTGGTTCGGACCGGCGCCGTACCCGTCGATCGAAACCGAGAAACTCGCGACGCGCAGTTTCGGCATGGGGTTCGTCTCCGTGCTTGCTTACGCCTTCCCCGGCCACACGCGCGTGACGTGGCCCATCTTGCGGCGCGCGCTTGGCTTGCCCTTGCCGTAGATGTGCACCGCCGTGTTCGGCTGCATCAGATAATCGCCGGCGCGCAGGATCTCGTCGCCGATCAGGTTGCGCATCTCGACCTTGGCGGCGAGCCGCTTCGGTTTGGCCAAGGGCCAGCCGGCGACCGCGCGCACGTGTTGCTCGAACTGCGACACGGTCGCGCCGTCGATGGTCCAGTGCCCGGAATTGTGCACCCGCGGCGCGATCTCGTTCACCAGCACGTGCCGCTCGCGCCCGCGCTTGATGGCGAACATCTCGACGCCCATGACGCCGACATAATTGCACGCGTCGACGATGCGCGTCGCCACGCGCTTTGCCTCGGCGGCGAGCGCCGGCGTCGCCTTTGCCGGCACGCGCGAGATATGCAGGATATGGTCGCGGTGCTCGTTCTCGGTCACCTCGAAGCACTCGACATGCCCGTCGGCGGCGCGGGCTGCGATGACCGAGACCTCGCGCTCGAAAGCGATGAAGCCCTCGAGGATGCAGGGCACCTGCTTGAGCGCGCGCCAGGCGGACGCTGCTTCCGTCTGTGCGTTGATCTTCGCCTGTCCCTTGCCGTCATAGCCGAGCGTGCGCGTCTTCAAGACCGCCGGCACGCCGACCTTGGCGAGGCCTTCGGCGAGCTGCGTCGCCGAATGCACCGGCGCGTAAGGCGCGGTCGCGATCTTCAGCCGCGCAATGAAGTTCTTCTCGATCAGCCGGTCCTGTGTCGTCTCCAGCACCTTCGGATCGGGCAGCACCGGCCGGTGCCGCGACAGGATCGCGGCGGTCTGCGCCGGCACGTTCTCGAACTCGTAGGTGACGACGTCGACGGCCGACGCGAAACGCGCCAGCGCCGCCTCGTCGTCATAGGCGCCGAGGGTCGCGGCATGCACGACGTCGAGCGCGCAGCTATCCTTCTCCGGCGTATAGACGTGGCAGCGCAGGCCGAGCGGCGCGGCGGCGAGCGCCAGCATGCGCGCGAGTTGGCCGCCGCCGAGGATGCCGATGGTGGCGCCGGGCTTCAGCATTTCGTTCCAGCGGGAGAGGCGGGCGGTCTGATCATCAGTCTTTTGGCCGCTTGGCGACGGACTTCGTCTGCCTGGCGCGCCAGGCATCGAGGCGCTTGGCGACCTTGCCGTCCGACAGCGCCAGGATACCGGCCGCGAGCAGCGCGGCGTTGATCGCTCCGGCCTTGCCGATCGCCAGCGTGCCGACCGGCACGCCGCCCGGCATCTGCATGATCGACAGCAGCGAATCCTTGCCCTCGAGCGCGTGCGTGTTCATCGGCACGCCGAGCACCGGCAGCGGCGTCATCGCCGCCGTCATGCCGGGCAGGTGAGCCGCGCCGCCCGCACCGGCGATGATCACCTTGAAGCCGTTGTCCCTGGCCGCATGGGCGAACTCGTAGAGGCGCTTCGGGGTGCGGTGGGCGGAGACGATGCGCGCGTCGTAGCCGATGGAGAGGGCGTCCAGGGTCTCGGCGGCGTGCTTCATCGTGGCCCAGTCGGACTGGCTGCCCATGATGATCGCGACTGGTTTTGCAGGCATTTTGCCCCCGGATTCCGCCGCCCCGGCGGAAGGAAGCGCCGCATTATAGGAATGACCCCTCCGCTGGCAAGGCGAAAGCGTTATTCTCGGGGCCGGAATGCGATTCGGGGAATGACTTTGGTGACCGCGGAGACCGCTGCCGATACGGCCAATATCGACGCCATGACGCCGGACGAGCTGCGCGCGGAGGTCGCGCGGCTGCGCGAGAAGCTCATCCGCGCCGAATGGGCGGTGGCCGAGCTCGAGGAGCGCGCCGATGCCGACTCCATGCTCGACGTGCTCAACCGCCGCGGCTTCGAGCGCGAGCTCGCGCGCTCGATCGCCTTCGTGAAGCGCTACGGCACGCCGGCGGTGCTCATGTATGTCGACCTCGACGGCTTCAAGGCGATCAACGACCGGCACGGCCACACCGCCGGCGACGCGCTGCTGAAGGCCGTCGTGCAAGACCTCGTGCGCAATCTGCGCGCCTCCGACGTCGTCGGCCGCCTCGGCGGCGACGAGTTCGGCGCCGTGCTCTGGAACACCGGTCCGACGCAGGCCGCCGCCAAGGCACAGAGCCTCGAAACCCTCATCGCCAAGGTCGCCGTCGACTACCAGGGCCTTACGCTCGCCTGCGGCGCCAGTGCCGGCGTTGTCGCGCTCGACCCGGATTCCACTCCGTCGGCGATGATCGAGGCGGCCGACCAGGCGATGTACGCCCGCAAGCGCGAGCGGCGCGGGTAGCTGTCATTCCGGGGCGCGGCCGTCAGGCCGCGAGCCCGGAATCCATATTCCCTGGCGCTGCGGTGTATGGATTCCGGGCCCGCCGCTGCGCGGCGTCCCGGAATGACATCACGCGATGATATCCGGCGTGAGCTGGTCCTCGACCGCGCGGATCTTGTCGCGCAGCACCAGCTTGCGTTTCTTCAGCCGCTGCACCTGGATCAGGTCGACGCCGGGCGAGGCGATCAGCGCGGCGATGGCGGCGTCGAGGTCACGATGCTCCTGTTGCAGGCGCGCGAGCTCTTCCCGCAACGTGCGTTCGTCCTCGTCGGTCATCGGTACCGCTGTTCCACCGGCCGGGCGGCTTTCAGCCCGGCATACGGAACCCGAGTATCACGTTTTCCACACCCGTCATCAAGGTTACCAAAAACGCCGTCCCGCCAACGGCTTCGGGTTCCCGCCGGGCGGGCGAGGTGCGGCGTTTCGGCTCGCTCGGGCGGCGATTTTCCGCTATACTGCCTATGTTCGGGAATCCAAGGATTGAGGAGGCATTCTGCATGTCGATCCAATCGCACCTCGCGGAGCTCGAAAAGAAGCACCAGGCCCTGGAAGCTGAGCTCAACGACTGCCTGGCGCACCCCGCGACCGACGATTTGAAAGTGGTGGAACTCAAGCGCAAGAAATTATTGGTGAAGGACGAGATCGAAAGGCTGCGCCATAACGGCCTGGCCAGCGTGCACTGACACCGCCGATTTCGCGCCGATAGTCGTTTCGATGGATGAACCGTCGGCTCGCGGCCGCGAGGCGGCGGTTTTGTGTTTCCGGACCAGAGCGCGAGGCAGGGGTCCAATTTGTCCAATTCTGTTATGCCGATTTTATGTTCCGGCCCGCGGCGGCGGCCCTAGACTGCGCCTCCCTTCAGGGAGGCGGGGATGATCAGGGCATTCACGGTTGCGGCGTTCGCCGCTGCGGCGATTGCGTCGTCCTCGATGGCGCGTGCGGACGGCTTCGACGGTACCTATCGCGGCAGCCTGGTGTGCGAGAAAATGGCGGCGGCGCCGGACATCCTGCGCGCGCCGTTCGACATGATCGTCAGCGGCAAGACGGCGACATTCGCGCGGCCGGTGTTCGATGTGCGGGGCACCCTGGTGATCGGCAGCGAACTCGCGACCGGCACCGTCGAGGACGGCGGCGCGATCAAGCTGACCTCGACCTGGAGCATCGGCGGCGTCAGCTACCAGGGCAGCTATTCCGGCGCCATCGCCGCGCACAGCGGAACCATGACCGGGACGCAGGCTTGGAAGACACGCGCCGGCGATGTCATGCGCGGCTGCACCGTCGCATTCGTGCAACGCTCCTGAAGCGAGATGCCGGCAGGGGGTTGCGCGCGCCGCCGCCGTGCGGCCATATTGTGAGGTGACCTTGCTCGCCTGCCTGCTTCGGGAAAGGGGCCGTCCATGACACGTTCCGCCGTCCGCGCTCTCGCCGTTGCCGCCGCGGTTGCCGCGTTCGGCTCCGCCGCGCATGCCTTCACCTTCGAGGGCGCGCAGGGCGTGACCGGCGGCTCGGCGCTGGTCGATCCGGATTCGCGCTACAGCCCGTCGACATCGCAGGACAGCCGCAACGGCAACGGCCAGACCGTCATCCAGAACGGCAACACCTCGCTGCGCTTCGGCGGCCAGAGTTCGGCGAACCAGAATTACAACCCGAACAACCTGTTTAATCCGTTCTACCGCGACGGCCGCTGAGCGGCCTCCGGCAAAACGGAGTTTCATCGATGGCCGGGCCGTAAGGTCCGGCCATCGGCGTTTGGGGAGATCCGCGCGGTCAGTAGGTCACTGTTCTCAACACGTCCTGCAACGGAGCGACGGAGACCGCCGCTTTCGATGTGCCGATCAGCCCGTCGACCCAGGCGAGATAGACGTAAACCGACAGCACCGCGAACGTGAATGCGGTCACGGTGACCGTCGTCGCTCTCGGCTTGCCTACCAGCACGAACGCGATCATAGCCTGGGCGATAAGCGCGAGGACCGTGATCGCGAGCCACTCCGGCAGCGATGCGAATTGGCGCGATGCGCCGAGCCGGCTGACACGGGCCTGGCGCAATCGCTCGACGGAATTGATCAGCAGGCTCTTGATGACGTCCGGGCTCTGCGCCTGCACCGTGAAGATGCTCGCCGACAGCACCAATGCGTCGACCATCGGCTGAGCCGGGGCGTTATCATTCGAATTTCCTTCTATCCAGCGCCTTTCGACGGTCGTCGCCGATTGCAGGTACTCGATCAGCGCCTCGCGCAGTTGATCCGCCGACGGGCCGACACCCTCGGCAAACTTCAGGACTGATCGTGCCTGATTGGCCTCTTCCTGGGCGAAATGCCGGAGCGCCCGGTTTTGCTCCCGCATGTCGGCGCCGCCGAAGCCGACGAAGAAGGCGAGAAAGATGACGATCGTGCCGACGAGCGGCGGCGGGATAACGTCGCCGTCGGGGAAATGCTCACCGAGCCTCTTGCCGTGTGCCACACGGCACCAGACCGCGGCAGAGCAGGCGATGACGGCCAGTTGCGCGGCGAAGTACCAGGAATTCAAAGTCACGGCCGTTCGTCCCGTCTTTGCACTGCCGTCCTAGCCGCCATAATCGGCGGGGTTGGGCGAATCGGACGGGCTGGCAATGGCATGCTTGAGGGCTTTGCTCATCGGCATGCTCAGGCTGAATCCCAGTCGCGGCAAAGGCGACTCGAACCACTTCACATAGAGACGCTCGATCTCGCCGGATTTGAACATCGCCCGAATCGTGCGATCCGCGATCGCCTTCAGCCCGGGATCGTTCTTGCGGAACATGATCCCGAAGGCATCGACCGCCAGCGGCTGGGACACAAAATAGCGGTCGGGATGTTTCGACTTCGCGACCATGCTAAACGCCGATGTGTCGACGGCGCCATAGGAATCCACCTCACCGGTGTCGAGCATTTCGAATGCGGTGGCGTGATCCTTCACCGGCTCGATCGTCAGCCCAATGTTGCTCCGGCTGTTGAGTTGGCTGAATGTCCGCAATGTAGCCGTCCCGGCGACGGCGGACATCGTCTTTCCGCGCAGGCTCTCAAGCGTCGTCAGGCCGGCGTCCTTTTTCGTGACGAAGCGCGGAGAGGCAATGAAAGTCGTCAGCGAGAAGGCGACCTGCCGGTCGCGCGCGACACTGTTCGAGGTCGATCCGCACTCCATATCGATCGTTCCGTTGACCACAAACGGAATTCGGGTCGAAGCGTTCACTTCCTTGAAGCGGACGTCGAGCGACTTGACACCCAGCTCCTGCTTGATGCCGTCGACGATTTTCAGGCAGATGTCGATCGAGTAGCCGATCGGTTGATGCGCGCCGTCGTAATACGAAAACGGGATGCCGATGTCGCGGTGGCCGATCACGATCGTCCCGCTCTGCTTGATCTTGCCGAGCGTCGGCGAATCCTGGGCGCCGGCCGTGATGCACGACGAAAGCATCAGGCCAAGAACGCCGGCGATGCGTAGCAAAGCGTAGCCCATTGCTGCCTCCCCAGCAGCGGCGGCGCAGTCCGGAAGGGCGGGCGCGTCACCGCTCGCAATAGTTCCATTTTTCTTGGCATCAAGTTGAAACCAATTGGCCGGATGAGGCAACTGCAAATCGCGCGCGGGCGCTTCCTTCGGCGCCGCCGGAGCCCGGTCGCGCCGCGGCTACTTTTTCTTCCCCAGAAACGCGGCGAAGGCGGCCTTGGCCTCGGGTGAGGCGAGGCGCTTGCGGAAGGCCTCGGCCTCGGCGTCGATGTGACCGTCGATCTGCGTGACGTGGCCTCGCATCAGCCGCCGCGACGCCGCGACCGCGTGCGGCGGCAGCGCCGCGATGGCCTGGGCGGCGGCGAGCGCGGCGGCTTCCAGTTCGGCCGCCGGCACCACGGCGTTGACGATGCCGGCCTCCTTCGCCGCCGCGGCGGTGAGCGTCCGCCCCATCACCAACAACTCGAATGCGCACGCATGGCCCATCAGCCGCGGCGCGATCAGGCTTGAGCCCGCCTCCGGCACCAGGCCGAGCGCAACGAACGGCGTCGACAGCAGCGCATCCTCGGCCGCGACCACGTGATCGCAGTGCAGGAGCATGGTCGTGCCGACGCCGACGGCGCGGCCGGCGACGGCGGCGACGAGCGGCTTCTCCGACCGGTTGAGGGCGTGCAGGAAGCGCAGGATCGGTGCGCCGAGCGCGCCGGTCTTGGTCATCTCGACGAAATCGCCGATGTCGTTGCCGGCCGAGAAACCCGACGCGTGCCCGGCGATCAGCAGGCAATTGAGGTCGTCGCGCGCGGCGGCGCTTTCGATCGCCGCGGCCATGGCGTCGTACATCGCCAGCGTCAGCGCGTTCTTCTTGTCCGGCCGGTTCATGCGGATGGTGCGGATCGCGCCGTCGTCGGAAACGATGATGTCGGGCATGTCGTGGGCCTTCAGGAAACGGGTGGGCGGCGCGTGCGCGATGGCGTCCTGTGCGCGGGACACAAGGAGTTTACCCGTGGCCAGAGCCTATTACAGCACCATCTTCGCGCAGCCGGCGGACGCCGTCTGGCGCGTTATCCGCGACTTCAACAACTATCCGGTCTGGGTCGACGGGGCTGGCGAGAGCGTCATCGAGGACGGCAGGAGCGGCGACGCCGTCGGCGCGGTGCGTAACGTCCTTTACAACGGCGCGCGGCGGCGGCAGAAGCTGCTGGCGCTGTCGGACGCGGAGCGCACGCAGGTGTATGCATTCGACGGCCCGGCGCCGATCCCGGTGTGGAATTTCGAAGCGACCTTGCGCGTCACGCCGGTCATCGACGGCGACCGCGCCTTCGTTGAATGGTGGGCCTCGTTCGATTGCGGCGCCGAGGACTACGACGCGCGCGTATCGTCCCTGCGCGACGCCTTTTCCGGCTGGCTGGAGTCGCTGCGGCGGCATATGCAGCGGGCGCAGGCGGCGTGACGAGACGGCGTGCGGGAGCCTAGTTGCTCACCTGGATATTCGCCGCCTTCGCGATCTTGGCGAACTTGGCGCTCTCCGAGTGGACGAAGGCGCCGGCCTCCTCGAGGTTCATCGGCCGCGGAATGATGCCCTGCACTGTCAATTTATCGCTGACCGATTTGCTCTTGATCGCCGCATTGGCCTCCTGATTGAGCTTGCCGAGCACGTCGCGCGGCGTCTTGGCCGGGGCGAACATGGCGAACCAGTTCAGCAATTCGTAGCCCTTGAGCCCCGGATCGCCTTCGCTGAGCGGCGCGACGTCCGGCAGCTGCTCGAGCCGCTCCTTCGACGTGACCGCGACCGCGCGCAGCTGGCCGCCTTTGATCAGCGGCAGCGCCGCCGCGAGGCTCGAGAAGCTCATCGTCACGACGCCGCCGGCGACGTCGGTCACGGCCGGCGCCGAGCCGCGATAGGGCACATGCAGTACCTTGATGCCGGCCATCGTGTTCATGAGCTCGCCGGCGAGCTGCTGCGGATTGCCGACGCCCGATGACGAAAACGACAGCTTACCCGGATTGGCGCGGCCGTAGGCGATGAGCTCCTTCGGATTGTGCACCGGCGTCTTGGCCGCGACGACGACGACGCATGGCACGATGCCGACGAGGCAGAACGGCACGAGGTCCTTGTCCGGGTCGTAGGTCATCGTCTTGAAGATGTGCTGGTTGATCGCGACCTCGCCGGAGGCGGCGGCGAGCAGCGTGTAGCCGTCGGGCTCGGCCTTCGCGACGATGTTCGAGGCGATCATGGCACTGGCGCCGGGCCGGTCCTCGACGATGATCGTCTGGTGAAAGGCGCGGCCCATCGGGTCGCCGATCAGGCGCGCCACGATGTCGACGCCGCCGCCGGCGGCGTAGCCGACCATGATCCGGATCGTCCGGCTCGGGTAGGGGCTCTCCGCCGCGGCGCCGCCCAAGGTCGCGCCGGCCGCGAGCGACGCCGCCCCCGCCAAAAACACCCGTTTCGTCAGCATGCGCCATCCTCCCCTTGCCGCTTCTGTCTTTGGTTGAGCCGAGTGTCCCGTATCGATCCGGCCGCTTCAAGTCCGGGAACCTTTCGCGCCCGGCCTCATCAAACCGCTATCGAAAAACATCGGCGGCCCGGCCGCCGGCCGCTGAGAGGACTTCACGCACATGAGTTCGAACGTCCGTGCCCTGGACCGCGCCAGGCTCTCGCACGCCGAGGCCGACCGGCCCGACCGCGCCGATGTCGAGGCGGCGATCCGCACCATCATCCGCTGGACCGGCGACGACCCGGCCCGCGACGGGCTGATCGAAACGCCGGCACGGGTCGCGCGCGCGTTCGAGGAGTATTTCGCCGGCTATGCGCAGAACCCGGTCGAGATCCTGCAGAAGACCTTCGAGGAGATCGAGGGCTATGACGAGATGATCGTGCTGCGCGGCATCCGTTTCGAGAGCCATTGCGAACACCACATGGCGCCGATCGTCGGCCAGGCCTGGGTCGCCTATGTGCCGAACGGCCGCGTCGTCGGCATCAGCAAGCTCGCGCGCGTCGTCGAGGTCTACGCCAAGCGCCTCCAGATCCAGGAGAAGATGACGGCGCAGATCGCCAACACCATCAACGATGTCCTCAAGCCGCAGGGCGTCGGCGTCATCATCAAGGCGTCGCATCACTGCATGACGACGCGCGGCGTGCACAAGCCGGACTCCGACCTGGTGACGAGCCGCATGCTCGGCTGCTTCCGCGACAATCCCGCGACGCGTCAGGAATTTCTCGCGATGGCGGACTGAGGCGGCGCGCGTCACGTCGCCTTGTAGCGGTTCGACGCGCCGGCGATGAGCCTTGTAGCGCCGTCGACCGTGCGCGCGACGATCTCGGCGGCGGGCAGCACTTCGCCGATCAGGTCGACCGCTTCGCCGGCATGCAGGACCGCGGTGTCGAGGTCGCCGCGCTTCCGCGCCTCTTCGTAGGCGACTTCCTCGTGCCCGAGATTGTGCATCAGCTCCGCCTCGCGGCCGCGCCAGCGCGCGGTGAAGCCGTTCTGCAACGCGCGGCCGGTATAGGGCGCAGGCCATTCGCGGCGGCGCACGATATCGAACAAGGTGCTGCGGATCGTGGCGTCGCCGGTCGCGTCGACCACGCGCTGCTTGGCCGCCGCCGTCGCCGCGGCTTCGGTGCAGGCGAGAAAGCGCGTGCCCATCAGCACGCCGTCGGCGCCGAGCATCAGCGCGGCGGCGAGGCCCCGCCCGTCGGCGACGCCGCCGGCGGCGATGACCGGCACCGCGCCCGCGGCATCGACCACCGCCGGCACCAGCGGGAAGGTGGCGCGCGCCGCGCCGTGGCCGCCGGCCTCGCCGCCCTGCGCGACGATGGCGTCGGCGCCATGCGCGGCCACGTCCCTGGCCTGCGCGACGCTCTGCACCTGGCAGATCAGCAGCGCGCCGGCGCGCCTGATCTTGTCCGCGTGCGGCGCGACGTCGCCGAACGACAGCATGATCGCCGCGGGCTTGCGCTCGAGCGCGAGATCGAGCAGGCGCGGGGTCTTCGCCATGCTCCAGGTGATGAAGCCGACGCCGACGCGCGCGTCACCCGCCGCGTCGAGATCGCGCGCCAGCCGCGCCTCGTCGCCATAGCCGCCGCCGATGATGCCGAAGCCGCCGGCGCCCGACACCGCCGCGGCCAGCGCGCCGCTGGCGATGGTGTCCATCGGCGCCAGCAGCACCGGGTGCCTGACCTTGAGCAGCTCGGTCAGCCGGGTGGAAATGGTCATGGGTCCTCCTTCGCGGTTTTTTTTGTTTTAAGCCGGCCGCCGCGGGCCGTTGCATGCCCGGGAGTTTGGAATATCCGGCGGGCGCGCGCTATACCGCCGTCATCGGATTCGCATAGGGCCCGATCCGATTCCGGCCTTATTGTTCGATGACAGTCCGCGGCGCCTTGGGGCGCGGATCGCGCATTTTGCGGAGAGGGTTCGGCCATGCGGTATACGGCGATGCTTCTGGCGCTGACGTGTCTCGCCGGCTGCGCGCAATACGACGCCATTCGGACCGAGAACCTGGAGGCGGCGTCACGCGAGCGCGTGGCGGCCGACGACGCGGCCTGCAAGTCGTCCGGCCTGCAGCCCGGCACGCTGCAATATGACGATTGCCGGCGGCGCTACGCCAACCAGCAGGCCAGGGAGACGCGCGGCCACCAGCGGCTTATGGAACAGATGCTCAACCAGAACGACCTGCGGCCGACCGGGCAATAGCGGATCCCGTCGTTCCGCTGACGGCTGACGGCGGCGTCACCCTCGGCCCGTCACTCTGGCTTTCCGGTGCGCCACCATGCGCGAGCGGCGGGCTTTGGCAGCGTCTCCTTCATCGTTATCGAAGTCGCGCAGCAGCCTCAAAACATAGGGGCTGAGATTTTTGTAGATGTCCTCGATCGAATCGATCCGCACCGAGCGTCTGAAAACGCCGTCCAGGTCGGACCTGATCGGCACGCCGATGACGTCGACGAGCTTCTCGGCTTCGATAAGAGCGACGACGTCACGAAAGTAATTCGTGGTGGCGTTGCGAAGCTCGTTATTCTTCTTGCCGATATAGGTTCCGCTGATGTCGCCGTCGGTCACCACGAACAGCAGGCGATGTTTTGCCGGACTGCTCCTGAGCCGGTCATAGGCCCACATCATGGCTTCGCCGTCGTAGCTTAAATAGTGCATCTGTGTATCGAGGACGCTGCACAGGCGCTGAATCGTCAGCAGATTGTGCGGCTCGTCGCGCGTCTTGAAGAGCAGGTAGAGCATGGAGCGGTTGCGCCCCTTGACCCGCGGGATGGCCTCGCCAGTCGTCGTATGGCCGATGATTTCGGTTGGAATTCCGCCGCGGGTGAGAAACTCGCTGAAGCGGTCGGCGACTATGAAGCTCAGAAGCGAACGCTCGTTCTCCTGCATCGAGACCGACAGATTGAAGAGAAAGATCGCTTCGGTGCGGCGCTCCTGTTGCGCCTCTTCGATCAGTTTCACTTCCAGCGGCTGGCCGAAGGGGTCGGTGACCGTTTGACTGAGGTGAAGCGGCCGGTTCCCCCCTTCATCCGCGATGCGCCAGCGCATGGCGGACTTGGCCGGCCACGTTTCCTTGGCATACCGGTCCCATGTTCTCTGCGCCTTGGTCAGCTCGCGCGCGTGACGAAGGTAGAGATCCTTGATCGTCGCGGGCACGATCGGCCAGCTCGCGAACTGGTCGGGGCGCGTCACGCGGTCCGCGACGGCGTCGGCGACCGGAAGATAATAATCGAGATTGGGAACTTCGCCATCGACACGGCGCTTGCGTGGCGCGGAACGCTTGCGGCCGCGTCCCGGCTGCTCATGCAACGCCGTCGCTTCGCGTGCTGCATTTTTTGCGTTTTGCGCCGTGGCGCCGATTGTCTCCATCAGCGCGTGATAACCGGGAGCGGTCTCGTCGGGCTCGTGCTGAAGCAACGGGAAAAAGGCGGCCACAGCCTCGTTCAACGCGGTCAGCGGGCGGAAGTATTGCGCAAACCGTTGCCGTTTGCCGAACAGGCCGCGAAGGACCCTGGAGAATTCGGAGGGCCGTTTGCCGGCCAATTGAAAGATGCGCTCCTCGGTCAGCAGGGGATCGAGGTCCTGCGTTCGGGCGGCCAGCTCGGGCAGCGCCTCACGCGCGGCGCGCAGGACGATGAGGAACGCGGCGAGATCGTACTGCATGATCTCCAGGTTCGGCGTGCTCAGAAGATAAGCGTGCAGCGCCTGGAGGTTGTTCTGGATGCCAGGGTAATCGGCGTATTCGCTCGAGACAAAGGCGACGTAGCCCATGGCGTCGAGCCCGGCATCGAACATGTGCGCCTGCTCGGCGTGCGCCGGCCTGATCGCGGTCACGAATTCGGTGTCGAGGAAGCGCAGGGCGAGCGCCCGCAGATCGTAGAAACCCTTCAGGGCCTGGTCGGCCTTGGGGTCCCACGGAATCGCGGGCAGGGCGCCGACGGGCGTGTTTCGCTTTCGCCCGGTCAGCCCGGCCAGGTTTCTCAGCGTGTCTTCCGGATTTGCGGAGACGTGCCTTTTTCTGGCGTGGCCGCGCATCGTTGCTCTTGAAGCCTTCGTTTCCCAGCGGGTCTGGGGCTCAGGATATCAGAGCGCGCGGGGAATATCCGGTGGGGCTCCTTCACCTCTCCTCGCAATGCGGGGAGAAGGAAGAGCTCACACCCCCTTCGCCATTTCCCGCAGCTTGAACTTCTGGATCTTCCCCGTGCTCGTCTTCGGGATGTCGGCGAACACGATCGTGCGCGGCACCTTGTAGCCGGCGAGGTGCGTCTTGCACCACTGCGTCAGCTCCTCCGGCGTCGCGCTGGCGCCGGCTTTCAACTCGACGAAGGCGCAGGGCGTCTCGCCCCATTTGTCGTCGGGCTTGGCGACGACCGCCACCGCCATCACCGCCGGATGCTTGTACAGCGCGTCCTCGACTTCGATCGAGGAAATGTTCTCGCCGCCGGAGATGATGATGTCCTTGCTGCGGTCCTTGAGCTGGATGTAGCCGTCGGCGTGCATGACGCCGAGATCGCCGGTGTGGAACCAGCCGCCGGCAAACGCCGCGCCGGTCGACGCCGGGTTCTTCAGATAGCCCTTCATCACGACGTTGCCGCGCATCATCACTTCGCCGAGCGTCTCGCCGTCGCGCGCGACCGGCGCCATCGTTTCGGGATCGCGCACGTCGAGCGCCTCGAGCGCGCCGTAGCGCACGCCCTGGCGCGATTTCTTGGCCGCCTGCTCGGCGGCGGGAAGCGCGTTCCAGGCGCTGTGCCAGTCGTTGACCACGGCCGGGCCGTAGCATTCGGTCAGCCCGTAGAGATGCGTGACGTTGAAGCCCGCCTCCTTCATGGCCGCGAGCACGGCCTCGGGCGGCGGCGCTGCGGCGGTGAAGAATTCGACGACGTGCGGCAGCGGCTTCTTGTCCGCGTCGGGCGCGTTGAGCAAGGTCGCCATCACGATCGGCGCGCCGCACAGGTGGGTGACTTTATGCGTCGCGATCGCGTCGTACATCGCCGCCGCGCGCACGTAGCGCAGGCAGACATGCGTGCCGGCGGCGACCGAGATCGACCACGGGAAGCACCAGCCGTTGCAGTGGAACATCGGCAGCGTCCACAGATAGACCGGATGCTTGCGCATCGCGCAGGTGACGACGTTGCCGACCGCGAGCAGATGCGCGCCGCGATGGTGATAGACGACGCCCTTCGGGTCGCCGGTGGTGCCGGACGTGTAGTTGAGCGTGATCGCGTCCCATTCGTCGTCGGGCATCGCCCAGGCGTAGTCGGGATCGCCCTGCGCGATGAAGTCCTCGTATTCGATTTCGCCCAGCCGGTCGCCGGCGCCTGAATATTCCGGATCGTCGTAGTCGATCACCAGCGGCTTCACCTTGGCGAGCGCCAGCGCGTCCTTGACGATCTTCGAATATTCGCGGTCGGTGATGAGAACCTTCGTGCCGGCGTGGTCGAGCGAGAAGGCGATGATCGCGGCGTCGAGCCTGGTGTTGAGGGTGTTGAGAACGGCCTTGCACATCGGCACGCCGTAATGGGCTTCGAGCATGGCCGGTGTATTGGCGAGCAGCACCGACACCGTGTCGCCGCGCCTGATGCCGCGCTTGGCCAGCGCCGAGGCGAGCCGGCGCGAGCGCGCGTAGAACTCGCGATAGCTGCGCCGCAGCGGGCCGTGGATGATGGCGGTGTGGTTGGAAAAGACGGCGGCCGCGCGCTCGAGGAAACCGAGCGGCGTCAGCGGCTGGTAATTGGCCGGATTGCGGTCGAGATCGGTGTCGTAGGCCGTCTTCGCCATAAGGCGTCCCCCAATCGGAGGACGTTAGCGAAGACAAGCCCCGGCAAGCAATGCCGGCAAATTGGGGCTGCTTCCGGCTTCAATGCTTTCTGGCAGCCATGTGCTTCAGGTACGCAATGAGAAGACCGATCTCGCGCTCGCTTAGATGGTCGGGCGGAAACGCAGGCATGGTCATTGCAGGCCATGCGCGCACGGCTTTGGGGTTGCGGATCAGATCATGCAGCCCCTGGGGCGTGAGATACTCGGTCGGATTTTGCGGCACGTTGAGATCAGGACCGACGTCCGAAGCACCGGCGCCATTCAGCTTGTGACAGGGGAGGCACTGTACAACGAACAGGACCTGGCCGGCGCGGGCCGGATCTGTCGATGGCAGCGCGGAATTGACAGCCAGCGCAGGCCAGCGCGAAGCGGGCGAAGGCTGACTCACCAGCTGTGCAATATGATACGGCCATTGCTCGCTTCGAATGCTGCCCACCTCGGCCCCGGTCCACACAATGTAAAACGGCCCCGCGCTCGTGTCCTTTCCCGGCATTGGTGGCCAGGGATGGTCCGCAGGTTCGATTGCAAGCCAGGCGACGGCCTTGCTGTTATCGGTATTGAGCACGAGGTCGGGCGGGAGCTGTGCGATGAAGCCGTCGAGCGCGATTGTCTCTATCACGCTGTCGGGAGGCAGCGTCATCCCGGCGAGCAGAGATGCAACCCGCACGGCGCGATAAGACATCGGCATG
>DATNBL010000014.1:0-2270 GCA_035571935.1 Pseudolabrys sp. | reverse complement strand
GCAGGAAGCGCGCGAAGCGGAACGCCAGCGTCGCCTTGCCGATGCCGCGCGGCCCCGTGAGCAGCCAGGCATGCGGCAGACGTCCGGCATTGTAGGCCTCGAGTAACGCGGCTTCCGCCCGCTCCTGCCCGATCAGGTCCGGGTTCTCGCGCGGCGACGGCGCGGACGAGCTTTCGTCATCCGCCGCGGCGCCGGCTTCATCGTCATCGAATTCGTCGGCCATTGCCGAAGGACTATAACGCGACGCCGAGCCGGTCGCGAATCACCCGAAGCACCGCCGCATGAACCTCGTCGATGCCGCGCGACGCGTCGATGACAATGACCCGCTTCGGCTCGGCCTTGGCGATGGCGAGGAAGCCGCGCCGCACCCGTTTGTGGAAGTGAATGTCCTTTTGCTCGAAGCGGGTCTCGTCGCCGCGGCGGGCGTGGGCGCGCGCCAGCCCGTCCTCCACCGGAATATCGAGCAGCAGCGTCAGGTCGGGCATGAGATCGCCGGCGATCAGCTTGTGCAGTTCGGCGAGCGCCGCCAGCGGCACGCCGGCGCCGTGCCCCTGATAGGCCGTGGTGGAATCGGCGAAGCGGTCGCATACGACCCAGTCGCCGTGCTCCAGCGCGGGCAGGATGGTCGCGGTCAGATGCGCGCGCCGCGCCGCCACCATCAATAGCGCCTCGTTGATGCCGTCCCAGCGGCCCGGCTCGCCCTTGAGCAGCAATTCGCGGATCAGTTCGGCGGCGGGCGCGCCACCCGGCTCGCGCGTCGCCAGCGTCTTGATGCCGGCCCGCGCCAGATCGGCCGCCAGCAGCTTGGCCTGCGTGGATTTGCCCGAGCCCTCGCCGCCTTCCAGCGTGATGAAACGGCCGCTCAGTGTTTTTTCTCCCAAATATACTGGGCGATGCCTTCGGCGGCCCGCGCGACCGGCCCGAGTTTAGCGATCGGCGCCATCGCTACCAGCGGATAGTCAGCGGGCGGCGCATCGCCGCTTTCGACGTGAAGCGAGCCGACTTTTTCGCCGACTGTCACCGGCGCCTTGATCGGTCCGTCGTAGACGGCGGTGACTTTGAGATGGGAATGCGTGCCGCGCGGCACCGTCATCACGATGTCCTGCGTGGTCGCGACCGGCACGTTCGGTTTGTCGCCGAGCCACACCGGCGCCTGGTCGATGGTCGTGCCTTTATGCGCGACGGTCAGATCCTCGAAAGCGCGATAGGCCCAGTCGAGCACGCGCTCTGATTCATGCGCGCGCGCGTTCATGCTCGGCAGGCCGGACAGAACCATGATGATGCGCCGCCCGTCGCGCACCGCCGAGCCGACCAGGCCGAACCCCGCCTCGTCGGTGTGGCCGGTCTTGATGCCGTCGGCGCCCATGTTCTTGTAGAGCAGCGGATTGCGGTTGCCCTGCTTGATGCCGTTGTAGGTGAATTCCTTCTCGGACTCGAATTTGTAGTACTGCGGAAAATCCGTAATGAGGTGCTCGGACAGCATCACCAGATCGCGCGGCGACATGTAATGGTTGGGATCGGGCAAGCCGTCCACCGTGGCGAAATGGCTGTTGGTCAGGCCCAGCGCGGCCGCTGTCTTGTTCATCTGATCGACGAACGACGTGGTACTGCCGGCAAGACCCTCGGCGAGGACGACGCAGGCGTCGTTGCCCGACTGGATGATCATGCCGCGCAGCAGGTCGATCACTTTGACCTTGCCGGGATACGGCACGAACATTTTTGAGCCGCCGGTGCGCCACGCCTCTTCGCTGACCGGAAGCTCGTCCTCGAGCTTCGCCTTGCCGGCCTTGAGATAGAGATAGACCTGGTACGCGGTCATGATTTTCGACATCGATGCGGTCGGCATCCGCGTGTCCGCGTTCTTGTCGAGCAGCACCGTGCCGGAATTGTAATCGACCACGATCGCGTATTTGGCTTCCGTGTCGAAGGTCGGTGCGCCCTTGGCGTCGACGCCCGGCCCGCCCGTGACCGGTGGCGCGGCGTGATGCCTCGCCTTCGCGGCCGGCTTCTTGTCCGCGGCCCAGCCCGGCGACATCGCGCCAAGCGACAGGCACGCGGCGGCGGCGAGGATCGCGGCCGACCGGCAAACCCGATTCATCTGAAACATGCGCCACTCCCAGACCAAGCGCGCCGCGGCAACTTAAACCCGCGCCGAGCCTCGTTCAATCGACCACGATGCGCGCCTGCGCGACGCCGCCCGACATCACCCGATTCAGCAACGCGTCAGCCGCATCGACGTTCGCCACCGGCCCGAGACGCACGCGATAAAT
>DATNBL010000013.1:0-60577 GCA_035571935.1 Pseudolabrys sp. | reverse complement strand
CTGCGGCGTCGTCGCGCGGCCGAGCGCGGCGTTGCGATGCGGGAAGCGGCCGAAGCGGCGGATGATGTCGGCGTGGATCTGCGCCCATTTCAGGCCGTCGTCGTCGCCCGCCGCCTTGTACAGCGCCAGCCCGCGCTCCTGGTCGGCCATGTCCTCGGAATGCTCGAACGGCAGATAGAAGAACGCGCGCAAGTTGGCCGGCACCTGCGCGTCGAAGCCGCGCAGCAGCGCCGCCGCGGTGACGGCGCGCGCCTGCGCATCGGTGGCGAAGGCGCGCGGCGACTTGCGGAACATGTTGCGCGGGAACTGGTCGAGCAGGATCAAGAGCGCCAGCGCGCCATCGGCGCTCGCCTCCCATGACGTGAGCCTGCCGGCGGCCGCGGCCTCATGCGTCGCAAGGAATCGGCGGCGGATTTGGGCGTCGAAGGCGTCGTCCTTGGTGAACCAGCGGTCCGGTCCCGCGTCGGCCCAGAACTTGACGACCTCGGCGGGGCTGGCGATCGGCGCCTCTTCGGTCATGACGGGTCCTTGTGCGTGCCGTCGTCGCGCAGCGCGCGGCGCAGGATCTTGCCGACGTTCGTTTTCGGCAATTCGCTGCGGAATTCGATCTGTCGCGGCACCTTGTAACCGGCCAGCCGCGCCTTCAGGTAGTCGTGCAATTGCGCGCTGGTCAGGCCCGCGTCCTTCTTCACCGCGAACAGTTTCGGCGCCTCGCCGGAATGCGCGTCGGGCACGCCGACGACCGCGCATTCCAGGAGCCCGCCCTGGCTCATGGCGACGTCCTCGACCTCGTTCGGGAATACCTTGAAGCCGGAGACACTGATCATGTCCTTCTTGCGGTCGACGATGCGCACGCGGCCGGTGTCGTCCATGACGCCGATGTCGCCGGTGCGGAAGAACCCGTCCGGCGTCATCACGCGCGCGGTCTCGTCCGGGCGCTGCCAGTAGCCGGGCATCACCTGCGGCCCGCGCGCGCAGATTTCGCCTTCCTGGCCGAGCGGCACGTCACGGCCGTCGTCGTCGCGGATCGCGATCTCGGTCGAGGGCAGCGGCAGGCCGATCGTGCCGGTCCATTCGCCGATGTCGCCGCGATTGCACGTCAGCACCGGCGACGTCTCCGACAGGCCGTAACCTTCGATGATCGGCTTGCCGGTCGCCTTCATCCAGGCTTCGGCGACGGCCTTCTGCACCGCCATGCCGCCGGCGACCGCGCATTTCAGGCCGCTCCAATCCAGCTTTTTGAAATCGGGATGATGCATCAGCGCGTTGTAGAGCGTGTTCACCGCCGGGAACGAGTTCACCTTGTATTTGGCGATCTCCTTGATCAGGCCGGGAATGTCGCGCGGATTGGGAATGAGGATGCACAGGCCGCCATTGCTGACGGCGAACAGGAAGCAGGCCGTCAGCGCGTAGATGTGATAGAGCGGCAGCGCGGTGACGACCACCATGCGCTCGACCTGCGGCGGGGTGGCGACGATCGGCGCCTGCCAGGCGTCGATCTGCAGTACATTGGCGATCAGGTTCTTGTGCAGGAGGACGGCGCCCTTGGCGACGCCGGTGGTGCCGCCGGTGTATTGCAGGAAGGCGACGTCGTCGGGTGCGGCCTCGACACGTGTGAAACCAAAGTGGCGGCCGTCGGCGAGCGCGTCGTTGAAGCGGATCGCGCCCGGGATGTCGTAGCGCGGCACCATCTTCTTGACGTGCCGCACGACGCCGTTGACCAGCGCGCCCTTCACGCTGCCGAGCATGTCGCCGAGGCTGGCGACGACGACGTGCTTCACCGGCGTGCGCGGCAGCGCCTGTTGCAGCACCGAGGCGAAGTTCTCCAGCACCACGATGGCCTCGGCGCCGGCGTCCGCGAGCTGGAATTCGAGCTCGCGCGGCTTGTACAGCGGGTTGACGTTCACGACGATGAAGCCGGCACGCAACGTGCCGGCGATGGCGACCGGGTATTGCAGCACGTTCGGCATCATCACCGCGACGCGCGCGCCGCGCTTGAGGCCGCGCGATTGCAGGAACGCGGCGAAGGCGCGCGAGGCCTCATCGAGCTCGGCATATGTCAGCGTCCGGCCCATGCAGACCGCGGCCTCACGGGCGGCGTGCCGCGCGAAGCTCTCCTCGAACATCGCCACCAGCGAGGAATAGCGCGACGGATCGATGTCGGGGGGAACGCCGGGGGGATAGTGGCGCAGCCAGATGCGGTCCATCGCGGCAGGATCGGGCGAGTCGCCGCCGCGTGCAAGTGCGCCGTCAGCGGCCGCCGAACGGCGTCAACGGATTGCCGGTCAGCGCCGCGCGGTCGGGGCGGTCGGGCGCGACCCGGCCCATGAAGGCGTCGAACAGCTCGCGCACCGCGCGTTCGGGCAGGTCGCGGGTGATGAAGACGATGCGGGTGCGCCGGTCGCCGTCGGGCCAGCGTTCGAGCCGCGCGGTCGGGTGGAAGACGTGCTGCACGCCGTGCACGACGACGGGCGTGTCCGGCATCTCGGCGATATTCACGATCCCTTTGACGCGCAGTAGGCTGGCGCCGTGGCTGGCGCGCAGGAGGTCGAGAAACATCTCGAGCGTGCCGGCCGGCACCGGCTGCTCCGTGACGATGACGAACGAGCCGATGTGGTCGTCATGGCGGTTGCGGTCGAGGTGATGGTGATGATCGTGATCGCGGCCGTGGTGGTCATGGCCGTGCGGTTGCGTGTCGGCATAGGCCTCCGCCGCGAGCCAGCGTTTCACGTCGGGGATCTTGCGCGCGGGATCGTAGAGCCCGGCGTCGAGCAGGCGTTCCGCGCTCGCTTCACCCTCGTGCGCATCGAGCACCGGCGCCGCCGGATTGAGAGCCTTGAGCCGCGCGCGGATGCCGTCGCGCTGCGCCGGCGTCGCGAGATCGGTCTTGGTCAGCACGATGCGGTCGGCGACCGCCGCCTGCTTGACGGCTTCCGTGTGTTCGTCGAGCGTCGCCTCGCCGTTGACGGCATCGGCCACGGTGACGACGCCGTTGAGCCGGTAGCGCAGCAGCAGATACGGATGTGCCATCATCGTGTGCAGCACCGGCGCCGGATCGGCCAGCCCGGTGGTCTCGAGCAGCACGCGATTGAACGTCACGCGGCCGTTGTCGAGGTCGCGCAGCAGCCGCTCCAGCGCGTCGACGAGATCGCCGCGCATCGTGCAGCACAGGCAGCCCGATTGCAGCAGCACCATGTTGTCGCCGATGTGCTCGACCAGCAGATGGTCGAGCGAGACTTCACCGAACTCGTTGATGATGACGGCGGTGCCGGCGAGCGCCGGGTCTTTCAGCAGCCGGTTGAGCAAGGTTGTCTTGCCGGCGCCGAGGAATCCGGTGAGGACGGTGAGCGGGATCGGCTCCGGCGGCCCGCGCCGGGATGCGCGCGCCTCGCCCGCGCCGGTCATTGCGCGTCCGCGCCGGCCTTCGGCTTGGCTTTCTTCTTGGTCTTGTTGCTCGCGGTCTTGGCGTGCGCGGGCTTGGCCGGCTTGGCTTTCGCGGCCTGATCCGTTTCGTCGCCTGTCTTGGCGGCGACGTGCTTGCCCTTGCGTTTCTTCTTCTTCACCGCGGTCTCGACCGGCGCGGCGTCCGGATGATCGGCGGAGCCGGTGAAAACGACGACCGGCGGCTCGGTGTCGACCGGCGGGCCGAGCACGAACTTGCCCTTGGCCAAGCTCGACAGCATGAAGCCCTGGCCGTTGCCCGGCGTGTCGCCGGTCGCGGTGTTGTCGGCTTCCTCGTCATTGTCTTCCGACGGCGGCTTGCGGCGGTGGCCGCCGCACATCTCCTCGCGCAGGTTCGGCGGCTGCGCGTCGATGGGCGCCAGCTCGTTGACGGTGCCGAGCGACGGCGTGAGCCAGGAGAGCTGCGTGCTGTTGAAGCCGCGCTCGAGCAACTCGGCCGCCTGCTGCGTGCGCACCGCGCCGGACCATGCCCCGAGGATGACGGCGATCAGGCGGTGGCCGTTGCGCGTCGCCGACGCCACGAGATTGTAGCCGGAGGCGCAGATGAATCCGGTCTTCATGCCGTCGGCGCCGGGATAGCGGTCGAGCAGCTTGTTATAATTGTGGATGATGCGGTTGCCGTAGCGGATCGAATGGATGTGCCAATACGAGTCGTACTGCGGGAATTCGGTGATCAGCGCCCGCGCCAGGATGCCGAGATCGCGCGCCGAGGTGACGTGATTGTCGGCCGGCAGGCCATTCGGATTGACGAAGTTCGACTGCGTCATGCCGAGCTTCTTGGCATTGGCGTTCATCAGATCGGCGAAGCCCTCGATCGAGCCGCCGACGCCTTCGGCGATCGCCACCGCCATGTCGTTCGCCGACTTCACCATCAGCATCTTGACGGCGTTGTCGATCGTCACCGTGGTGCCAACCTTGAAGCCCATCTTGGTCGGCTGCTGCGCCGCGGCGTCGCGGGACACCGTCAGCAGCGTGTTGAGCGTGACGTGGCCGGCCTTCACCTCGCTCAACGTGGTGTAGAGCGTCATCAGCTTGGTGACGGAGGCCGGATACCACGGATAGGTGGCGTTGTCGGCAAACAGCACCTTGCCGCTCGCCGCGTCGATCAGAAGCTTCGCTTCGGCATGGGCGCGTGGCGCGGCGGCGAGCAGCGCGGCGCAGACTGCGACCAAAGTCAGAAGAGGGGCGCGCAAGCGTTTGAACTGCAACAGGCTCATCCTTGGCGGTCCGGGATCCGGCGCGCGAAACGGGTGAGTTCCACGGGCGTAAATGCTAGGGTAGAGGAGCTTTGACGGTCAGGCAAAGCGGGCCATCCCCGAAATGCATATATGGTGATCGGGGCAGGGTCATCGCCTATTACGCCGAAAATTCGGCAAAGGAGCACGGCATATGACTGCGGCGATTGTCGGCTGGGCGCACACCCCGTTCGGGAAGCTCACGGGCGAGAGCGTCGAGAGCCTGATCGTGAAGGTCGCGGCGGAAGCGCTCGCCGATGCCGGGATCGCCCCGGCCGATGTCGACGAGATCGTGCTCGGGCACTTCAACGCCGGCTTTTCGGCGCAGGATTTTACCGCTTCGCTGGTGCTCCAGGCCTCGCCCGACCTGCGCTTCAAGCGCGCGGTCAGGGTCGAGAACGCGTGCGCTACCGGTTCGGCCGCGGTGCATCAGGGCCTGAAGACGATCGCGGCGCGCGAGGCGCGCATCGTGCTCGCGGTCGGCGTCGAGCAGATGACCGCGACCCCTGGTCCCGAGATCGGGCGCAACCTGCTCAAGGCGTCCTATGTGCGCGAGGAGGCCGACATCGACGGCGGCTTCGCCGGCATCTTCGGCAAGATCGCCGGGCTCTATTTCCAGAAATGGGGCGACCAGTCCGACGCGCTGGCGTTGATCGCCGCCAAGAACCACAAGAACGGCGTGGGTAATCCTTACGCGCAAATGCGCAAGGACCTCGGCTACGACTTTTGTCGTACCGAGAGCGAGAAGAACCCGTTCGTCGCCGGGCCGCTCAAGCGCACCGACTGCTCGCTCGTGTCCGACGGCGCCGCCGCCGTGGTGCTCGCTGACGTCGAGACGGCGCTGAGGCTGAAAAAGGCGGTCGCATTCCGCGCCGCCGAGCACGTGCAGGATTACCTGCCGATGTCGAAGCGCGACATTCTCAAATTCGAGGGCTGCGCGGTCGCCTGGCAGCGGGCGCTGGCGAAGGCCGGTCTCAAGCTCGACGATCTGTCCTTCGTCGAGACCCACGACTGCTTTACCATCGCCGAACTCATCGAATACGAGGCGATGGGGCTCACGAAGGAAGGGCAGGGCGCGGTCGCGATCAAGGAAGGCTGGACGCGGAAGGAAGGCCGCCTCCCGGTCAATCCCTCCGGCGGTCTCAAGGCCAAGGGCCATCCGATCGGAGCCACAGGGGTATCAATGCACGTTATGACGGCGGCACAGCTTATGGGCGCTGCCGGCGACCTGCAGGTCGCCGCCGCGACCCTGGGCGGGATTTTCAATATGGGCGGAACCGCGGTTGCAAACTACGTCAGTATTCTCGAACGGATCAAATAACGCCCGGCCGACGTTGTTCTGGCGCCCATTTACCCAAATTTGCAAAACCGGAGGCGTAGTACGCCGAAGTTTCAATTTAAAATTGAACATCCTCGAAGACGTGGTACTCTTTCCCGGGGGTTCAGCCAGACGCATGCAAGGCTTTGCATGCGTAGGGAATTTTTTGCAGCCATCGGGGGCGTGTCTGCATGACTAATATACCGACCGACCTGCTGCGGACCTTGGTCGCTGTGGTCGATTTGCGCAGCTACACCAAGGCCGCCAACTCGCTCGGGGTCACGCAGCCCGCCGTCAGCGCCCAGATCAAGCGCCTGCAGCAGCTCATCGGCGCGGACCTGTTCGAGCGCAGCGGCCAGGGCGTCTCTCTCACGGCGCGTGGCGAGCGGGTTCTGGCCCGGGCGCGCCGGCTCCTCTCGCTCAATGACGAGATTGTCGGCCTCGGCGGAACCGCGGTGCGGTCCGACCTGACGGTGCGCATCGGCACGCCGAGCGACTTCGTCGCTTCCGTGCTGCCGCCGATCCTGGGGCGGTTCCGCGCCGCCCATCCGGACGTGCGGTTCATCATACGGTCGGACTTCTACGATCCGCTGCTGCGGCAGCTGCACATGGGCGAGATCGACCTTCTGTTCGGCCTGTCGCCGACGCGGCCGGCCGATGCGCGCCATTGCGAGGCGCAGGAGATGCTCTGGGTCTGCGGCGAGGTTCCGCTCGAGGTCGAGTCCGGCCGGCCGGTGCCGCTCGTCTCCTGCGGCGAGCCTTGCACCTATCACCGGCACGCGGTGAAGACATTGCGCGGCGCCGGTCTCGATTACGAGCAGATCTTCCTCGGTGCCACCATGCACAGCCTCAACAATGCCGTCGCCGCGGGCCTCGGCACCATGATCTGTACCCGTCGCCGCGCCAGTGTGATCGGCCTGACCGAGTGGGAGGATTGCCCGCTGCCCAAGCCGGCGCCCCTGCACAGCGCGATCCATGTGCGCGAGGGCGGCGCCCGCGAGACTTACGAGCAATTGGCCGACCACGCCGCCGCGGTGCTGCACGGCCCCGTGGACGTGCAGGAGCGGGTCTACGCGACCTTCGCCCGGCCGCGCAGCGCGAGTTCCGCCGCCTGACGGGGCGGCCGGGGCGCGGCCGATGGTCGCGCACCCGTTCCTGCAACGATGGTGCGTTCACGCCGCCGCGCGGCTACCGGCCTCCCTCCTTGCGGCCATTACCCATACCGAGGTGAATTTTCGCGATTTTCGCACGTATTAACCGAACCTTGTCGGCAGTTAGGATATTCTCCCGGCATGGCTGATTCGGTCGCCCGTCTCTATGACGCCGTGATCGCCGCGCAGGGGGCCGACCCCTCCAAATCGCGGACCGCGAAGCTGTTTCGCGCCGGCCGGGCCAAAATGGCCAAGAAGCTCGCGGAAGAGGCGGTCGAAGTCGTCATCGACGCCATGCACGGCCAGCCCGAGGCGGTTGTGCGCGAAAGCGCCGATCTCATCTACAACCTCGTGGTGCTCTGGGCCCATGCGGGGGTGCGTCCGGACGACGTCTGGGCCGAAATGCGGCGGCGGGAAATGCTGTTCGGCATCGCCGAAAAACTGCCCAAAAAACTGGTACAAGCGACGCCGCCGCGCAAGGTCGTGGCGATCGAAAGCGGGCGCGTCCGCAAGCGCCGCTGATCCGTACCCGTTACAAGAGACCGCTTATCCCATGACATTCGAGGCTGCCGCTCCGCGCTCGCTCCTGCGCCGGCTTTACGACTGGTGCATCGACGCCGCGCACAAGCCGCACGCGATGTGGACCATGGGCGCGATCGCCTTTGCCGAGAGCTCGTTCTTCCCGGTGCCCCCCGACGTGATGCTGATCCCGATGGCGCTGGCGCGCCCGCAGCGCGCCTATGTGATGGCGCTGTGGTGCACGATCGCGTCGGTCATCGGCGGGCTTCTCGGCTATGCGATTGGCAGCCTGCTCTACGATTCCGTCGGGCACTGGCTGATCCAGTTCTACGGCTATGGCGACAAGGTCGAGGCTTTCCGCGCCGCCTATGCCGAGTGGGGCGCCTGGATCATCCTGCTGAAGGGCCTGACGCCGATCCCCTACAAGATCGTCACCATCACCTCCGGCTTCGCCAACTATAACCTCGGCCTGTTCATCGTTTTCTCGATCATCGCCCGCGGCACCCGCTTCTTCCTGCTCGCTTTTCTGCTGCACCGCTACGGCGAGCGCGCCCGCCATATCATCGAGAAGCGGCTCGGCCTCTGGGTCACCCTGGGCGCGGCCGTGATCGTGATCGGCATTGTCGCCGCGCTATACTTGATCTGACGAATCGGCGGTTCCTCAATTTCGCCATCCGCGGTACCTATTCAGGGATGCCGGCGCGAATGCCGTGGATCGCTTCGGGGCGGCTGACGGACGTCAGCCTGACGATCATGGGCTTCGGATCGCATATCGGATATCGGGCGCAGACCCTCCTCTGCGCGGGCCTGCTGGCTTTGTCGGCGGCGACCGCGCTGGCGCAGGTCGCGGGCGCGCCGGACAAGAAGGAAGACCCTGGGTTCTTCACCTCGGTCGGCAAGTGGTTCGACGAGCAGCTGTCCGGCGCGAAAAGCGCGTTCGACAATTTCGGCCGTGAAGCCGGGGCGGCGGCGAAGACGACGGCCGACACCGCGAAGGACGCCGCCGACACGTTCGTCAAGAAGTTGCCGGCGACCACCGTCGTTTCCGGCCACGAGGTCTGCCGCATCGCGCCCAACGGCGCGCCGGACTGCGAGACGGCAGCGACCAGCATCTGCAAGGCCAAGGGCTTCAAATCCGGCAAGAGCATGGACATGACCACCGCCGAGAACTGCCCGGCCAGGGTCTACATCGCCGGCCGCTCGACCGCCTCCGAGTGCCGGACCGAGACCTTCGTCTCCAGCGCGCTCTGCCAGTGACCTGAGATCGGCGCGGCTTGTGCGGTCGCGCGCATCGTGTTTCCGTCTCCGCAACGAGAACACGCGGGGAGACGACGCCGGTGAACCTCCATACGAAACTTCTCGAGCGTGAGGCGGCTGGCCGCCCGGTCACGGTCGGCGTCATCGGCGCCGGCAAGTTCGGCACCATGTTCCTGTCGCAGGCGCGGCTGACACGCGGCATGCACGTCGTCGCGGTGGCCGATCTCGACGTCACCCGCGCCCGCAACCAGCTCAAGACCGCGGGCTGGCCCGACGCCGCTTACGCGGCCGCCTCGCTCCCCGATGCGCACGCCAGGCGCGCGACCTTCATCACCGACGACGCGATGGCGATGATCGCCGATCCGCGCATCGAGGTGATCGTCGAGGCGACCGGTATTCCCGGCGCCGGCATCGCGCATTGCATGAAGGCGATCGCTTCGGCCAAGCACATCGTCATGGTCAACGTCGAGGCCGACGCGGTCGCCGGCCCCTTGCTGGCGCGCAAGGCGAAGGCCGCGGGTGTCGTTTATTCGCTCGCCTGGGGCGACCAGCCGGCGCTGATCTGCGAGCAGGTCGACTGGGCGCGCGCCGCCGGCTTCAAGGTGATCGCCGCCGGCAAGGGCACGCGCTACGAGCCGCACTATCACCAGTCGAACCCGGACAATGTCTGGGACATCCTCGACAAATATCTCAACATCTCCGATCGTAAGTCGATCAATCCGAAGATGTTCAATTCCTTCGTCGACGGCACCAAGTCGGGCATCGAGATGACGGCGGTGTGCAACGCCACCGGCCTCGTGCCGCAGTCGGACGGCCTGCACTTCCCGCCGGCGACGCGGTTCGAGTTGGCCGATGTCTGCAAGCCGAAGGCGCAGGGCGGTACGCTGGAGAAAGAGGGCGTCACCGAGGTGACGTCGTCGGTCTACCGCGACGGTCGCGACGTGCCGCATCATCTGGCGCTCGGCACTTACGTAGTGTTCGAGGGCGAGACCGAGTATGCCCGCCGCTGTTTCAAGGAATACGCGATGCTGCCGGACAAGACGGGCAAATACGCCGCGCTGTACCGGCCGATCCACATGATCGGGCTCGAGCTCGGCATCTCGGTCGCAAGCTGCGCGCTGCGCGGCGAGCCGACCGGCGCGCCCACCGGTTTCCGCTCGGACGTGGTGGCGACGGCGAAGCGCGCGCTGAAAGCGGGAGAGATGCTCGACGGCGAGGGCGGCTTCTGCGTCTGGGGCAAGCAGACGCCGGCGGACGTGTCGCTCGAGCGCGGCCTGCTGCCGCTCGGCCTGGCGCACAATGTCAGGCTCAAGCGCGACATTGCGGAAGGCGGCGCGCTCGCCTGGGCCGACGTCGAGATCGACGCCGGCGATACGGCGGTGAAGGTGCGGCGCGAGATGGAGGCTGCTTTCGGCCGTCCGAACGCCTGATCGGCCCAGGTGCGCGAAGCCGGCAGCGTTACCGCCGCCGCCCCGTCGCGCGCCTCGATCGTTACCCGGTCAGCGCCAGGCGCAGCGGCGAACCCGGGTCACCACGCGGTGGCCGTGATGCCAATGAGCGCGGCGGGTGACCCAGCACACATGGCTGCGGTGATGCCAGCGGCGCCAATGATGGTGGTGGTGCCAGCCCACGGTCTGGACCATGCCGCCGCTTGCCCCGCCGATTCCGGCATTGACCGGCATGGCGGCTTGCGCGCCGCCCGGCGCCGCGAGGGCGAGAAAGCCGGCGGCGGCCGCCGCGCAGATCGTCGCTTTCATCATCGTGCTGCTCTCCTTTGTGACAACCAAAGGACAAGCAGCCGGACCGCCGCATGGTTTCACGGCCCGCGCCGCGCCGACGCGCGGTCGGATGACGCATGCGCCACGCGGACCTTTATTCGAGGTCGATCGTCCCTTCGATCCGGTGCGTCAGGCCGACGTCGCCGATGGTCAGCACCATCTGCGCCTTGAGCCCGGACTTGCCCTTGAGCTTGCCGGCCTCCGCGGCGGCGCGCACCGCCCTCTCGATCTCGCCCTGCGAGGTGACCCCGACGACCTTGAGAAACTTGCGCAGCGAGGAATTCAAAGCCTCTTCGTTCATCGCGCTCTCCCGCGGTATGTTTGGCGTGGCCGCCATCATAGGGTGCCGGCCCCGGCCTCGAAAGCGCCACAAGCGCCGCCGACAAGCCGCCGGTTGCCGTTGACCCGGAGCGTTCCGCCGCTATGATCCGCGCCGCCGCGCCTGGCCCGGGACACTCGATGAGCTCGTTCCGGCCGGCCATGCGCGATCGAGACGATGCCCCTGTGGCGGAATTGGTAGACGCGCCTGACTCAAAATCAGGTGGTGGAAACATCGTGCTGGTTCGAGTCCGGCCAGGGGCACCATCCTTAGCCTGCGGCTTCGGGTGGCTTCGTCAGGAACGGCGGGGGGAATCCGCCGAAGCCTTCGGCGGGGGCGGACGACTTCTCATCGTCGATGGAATGACCGAGAGCGCGTCATGATCGCTGAACGAGCCGCTGCCGCGGACCGCCTGACACTCGCCGCCGCCTTCGTCGCCATTGTCGGGCTCGCGACCATCGGCGGCTTCTTCTTTTTTCAGTACGTGCTCGGCTATCCGCCCTGTCCGCTGTGCCTCGACCAGCGCAAGGCGTTCTACATCGCCGTGCCGCTCGCGGCGCTCTTGATCCTCGGCGGCTCGAACGGCGCCTCGCGCAGGGTGCTGATGCTCGGCTTCCTGGCGATCGCGCTGGTGATGCTGTGGAATACGGGCCTGTCCGCCTACCACGCCGGCGTCGAGTGGCAATTCTGGCCGGGCCCGACCGATTGCAGCGGTCCGGTCAACAGCATCGGCTCGACCGCGAACCTGCTCAAGAGTCTCCAGAACATCCGCATCGTCCGCTGCGACGAGGCGGCATGGCGGCTGTTCGGCATTTCGCTGGCCGGGTACGACGTGCTGGTATCGCTGGCGCTGGCGGCGGCCGCCGCGCTCGGCTTCCGCGCCGCGCTGGCGCGCCCGGCGGAATAGTCCGCCAAAACGACAACGACCACGAAGACCCATGGCGCGCGTTCATCCGGCGTCGCCTGCTGGTCCCGTGGCCGTCACACGCGTTGCGTTTCCACAACGCGCCGTGGTGGAGCCCTTGCAGGCTCGACACCATCGTTGGAACGAATATGGGGGCGCCCCGGTTCCGCCGCAAGTGGTTGGTCTGTAGAGTTCCATCATCAGGGCTGGAGGTCTTTCCATGGTTGAACGAGCCGGCGCGGGCTACACGACGGCCGCGCGCACGCTGCATTGGCTGATCCTGGCGCTGCTGATCATCCAGTTCGCGCTCGGCTGGCTGATGCCCGACATCAAGCGCGACACGCCGGTGACCACGCTGATCGGCCTGCACTTCTCCTTCGGCGCCCTGATCCTGGTCGTCGCCGTCATCCGGCTCGGCTATCGCGCCACGCAGGGCGAGCCGCCGCCGGAGGACGGAATCCCGCCGTGGCAGACGGCCTCGGCGCGCGTCGTGCACTGGCTGCTCTATGTGCTGCTGTTCGTGGTGCCGATCCTCGGCTGGATCAACGCCTCGTGGCGCGGCATGCCGGTGTCTTTCTTCGGCCTGTTCGACATGCCCAAGATCATGGCGACGCGCGCGCCGGGCTGGGGCTGGACCGGCGACGTCCACATGCTGCTCGCCAACTACGCCATGCTGGCGCTGGTCGGGCTGCACGTGCTCGCCGCGCTCTATCACTATTTCTTCCGCCGCGACGGCGTCCTGCAGCGCATGCTGCCGGGGGTGTGAGCGAAGGCATCTCTGAAAACGAAAATGGCCGGGGCGTTCCCCGCCATTGTGCTTGTGAGACCGCGCGCGCCTTACGGCTCCAGCTCGCTGTCCCAGTAGAGATAGTCCATCCAGCTTTCGTGCAGGTAGTTCGGCGGGAACAGCCTGCCGTTGCGGTGCAGGTGGTGTACCGTCGGCTGGAACGGCAGTTGCGACGGCCACATCTTGGCCTCGTCCATCGTCAGATTGCCCTTGCGCAGATTGCACGGAGAGCACGCGGCGACGACGTTATCCCACGTCGTCAGGCCGCCGCGCGAGCGCGGCACCAGATGGTCGAAGGTCAGGTCGTCGCGGTCGCCGCAGTACTGGCACGAGAAGCGGTCGCGCAGGAATACGTTGAACCGCGTGAAGGCGGGATGCGTCGAGGGTTTGACGAAGGTCTTGAGCGAGACGACGCTCGGCAGCTTCATCTCGAAGGACGGGCTGCGCACCGCGTGATCGTAATTGGCGACGATGTTCACGCGTTCGAGGAACACCGCCTTGATCGTGTCCTGCCAGGACCAGAGCGACAGCGGGTAATAGCTCAACGGCCTGAAATCTGCGTTGAGCACCAGGGATGGAAAACCACTGGGCGAAACGTGCACGTTCAAGCGAGCTCTCCGGCCTCCTTCAAGGCTGCCGCCACGCAGCGAACGATCTAGTAATAGGGCACCGTGACGGGATTGTGAAGTAGATGTGGGGGTGCGGGCAAGGGGTCCGGCTCAGCGCCCGGAAAACCTGCGCACAAGAAATTCACCGCCCTGGCGCAACCCCTCCTGGTCGATGCCGTGGCCGACCCCCGGCGAGATATGCCACTCGACCGGGACCTCGAGCGCCGCGAGGCCCTGCGCCGCGTGCATCAGCGCCTGCACCGGGATCAGCTGGTCCTGGTCGCCGTGCACGAGCAATACCGGCGGGCGGCCGCGGACCTCGGCGGCGAAGGCGTCGATGTCGGCTTCGTCGGGCGGCGCCACCAGCATGCCGGAATAGCCGACGATCGCGGCCGGCGCAGCGGCGCGGCGTAAGCCCACATGCAGCGCCATCATCGTGCCCTGCGAGAAGCCGACCAACGCCAGCGCCTTGTCCGCAAGGTTGTGCCGCTTGAGCTCGGCGTCGAGGAAGGCGTCGAGCACGGGCGCGGCGGCGTTGACGCCGTCCCAGCGCTCGTTCGGATCGCGCATGGTCAGCGGGAACCATTCGCGGCCCACCGGCGCCTGCCCGCACGGGCGCGGCGCATGCGGCGAGACGAAGGCGGCGTCGGGCAGGCTCGGTTGCCAGGCGCGGCCGATGTCGATCAGGTCGTTGCCGTCGGCGCCATAGCCGTGCAGGAACACGACGAGCTGTTTGGCGGCGCCCGAGCGCGGTTCGAGACGCGGGCCGTCGAGATCAGCCATTCTTCCGTTTCCTTGCCGTGGATGTCCTGCCGGACTTTTTCTTGCGCGCCGTCTTATTGCGCGATTTTGCAGCCGGCTTCTTCGCCTGCAGCGAGATGCCCTCGCGGCGCTTGACCACGTGATAGTAGGCCCAGAACAGATGCGCCGCCACGCCCCGCCACGGCCGCCACGCCTCGGCGATCTTGTTGAGCGCCTTGGCGTCCGGCCGCTTGCGCAGATTGAAGGCGATGCGCACCGCCTCCTGCACGGCGAGATCGCCGGCCGGGAAGGCGTCGGCATGTCCAAGGCAGAACAGCAGGTAGATGTCTGCGGTCCACGGGCCGATGCCGTGCAATTGCACGAGCGCCGCGTGCGCGACATCGGCGTCCATGTCGCCGACCGCGGTGAGGTCGATGGCGCCGTCGGCGACCGCCTTGGCGATGGCGCGGATCGACTTGATCTTCGGCATCGACAGGCCGAGGCGTTGCAGCTTGCCGGTGCGCGCGGCGCGCACGGCGTCGTGGTGGAACGGATCGAATGCGGCAAACAGCCGGTCGCGGATCGCAGCCGCGCTCGCAGTCGAGAGCTGCTGGCCGCAGACGATGGCGCACAGACCGGCGAAGCCCGCCTCGCGCCGGCGCAGCGCGAACGCGCCGGCCTTCTCGGCGACGGGGCCGAGCCGCGGATCCTGCCTGATGAGCTCGACGAGGCCTGCGCGCAGGTCGTCTTCGGTGTGGAGGAAGTGGGTCATTGGCAATGTTGTCCCCGTGAACCTAACCGGTCGTCATCGCCCGCGAAAGCGGGCGATCCAGTATTCGGTTGCGCGTGTGATAAACCTTGTAGGCCTGTGACTACTGGATGCCCCGCTTGCGCGGGGCATGACACAGAAAAGGGCTGCCAGTCCGAATAATATGATGCCACCCGTTTTCCGCTTTGCCCCGTCGCCGAACGGCCATCTGCATCTCGGCCATGCGCTGTCGGCGCTGCTCAACGCCGGCATGGCCAAGGCCGCCGGCGGGCGGCTGCTTCTGCGCATCGAGGATATCGACGCCACGCGCTGCCGGCCGGAGTTTGAGGCGGCGATCTACGAGGACCTCGCCTGGCTCGGTCTCGCGTGGGAGGAACCGGTGCGGCGGCAGTCGGAGCATTTCGCCGATTACCAGGCGGCGCTCGACAGGCTCAAAGCGATGGGTCTCGTCTATCCGAGCTTCGAGAGCCGCGCCGAGATCGCCGCGCTGGCGGTTGGCCGCGATCCCGACGGCGCGCCGCTCTATCCCGGCACGGCGAAAAGATTGAGCGCCGAAGAGCGCGCCGCCCGCATCGCCTCCGGCGTGCCCTATTCGCTGCGGCTCGACATCGCGGCGGCGCTTGCGCGGGTGCCGCGCCTCGATTGGCAGGAGACCGGCGCGGGACCCGGCGGCGAGGCCGGCACGGTCGCCGCCGATCCGGCCGCCTGGGGCGACGTCATTCTCGCGCGCAAGGATGTGCCTACCAGCTATCACCTCGCCGTCGTCGCCGACGACGCGGCGCAGTGCGTCACCGACGTGGTGCGCGGCCGCGATCTGTTTCACGCCACCGCGGTGCACCGCCTCTTGCAGGCGCTGCTCGGCCTGCCGGCGCCGCGCTATCACCATCACCGGCTGCTGCTCGATGCCGACGGCCGAAAGCTGTCGAAATCGACGCAGGCGACGGGCCTGCGCGAACTGCGCGCGCAGGGCCTGACCCCGCGCGAGGTCCGCCGTCTCGCCGGGCTCGATTGAGCCCGCCGCCCGTGCCAGATTGGGCCCGGGCTGGGGGATTCATGGCGAAGCGCAAGCGCAAAGCGAAGACGGCGAGGCGGAAACGCCCGGTGCGTCCGCGCGCCATCGAGGCCGCGCTCGCCGGCGTCGCGCACGACATTCGCACGCCGCTGACCGGCATTCTGGCGCTGGCCGAATTGCTCGCCGCGTCCGATCTCGGCCCGCGCGAGCGGCAATGGGCGGCGGCGGTCAAGAGCGGCGCCGAGCATCTGGCCGCGCTGTCGACCTTGATCGTCGACGCGGCGCGCGCCGACGCCGCTGGTCTCGTGCTGCGGCGCGAGCCGTTCTCGCCGCGCGTGCTCGCCGAGGCCGTGGCCGAGGGCATGGCCGCGCGCGCCGCCAACAAGGGCATCGCCGTGGAGACCTCGATCTCGCGCGACCTGCCGGCGCAGGCCGCCGGCGACGCCTTGCGCCTGCGCGCCGCGCTGGAAAACCTCGCCGACAACGCCGTCAAGTTCACGCACCAGGGCGCGGTACGCTTCGCCGCCGCGGCCGAGCCGGCACGGGGCAAGAGCGTGCGGCTTGTCTTCACGATCACCGACAGCGGCATCGGCATGAGCGCGGCCGACTTAAAGGCGCTGTTCCGCCCCTACGCGCAGGCCAGCGCCGAGGTTGCGCGGCGCTACGGCGGCGCCGGCCTCGGCCTCACCTTCGTCAAGCGCATCGCCAGGGCGATGGGCGGCGACCTCACCGTGACGAGCGCGAAGGGCAAGGGCTCGACGTTCCGCCTCACCGTGCTGGCCGAGCGCGTCACCGCCGGGGGAGGGGCCGGCGCGCCGCCGCCGGCTGCCGCCCGCGCGCTGCACGTGCTCTGCGCCGAGGACAATCCGTACGGACGCGTCATCATGAACACGATCCTCGGCGAGCTCGGCCACCGCGCCGATTTCGTGTCGAGCGGCGAGGCGGCGATCGAGGCGGCGGCGCGCGGCGGCTATGACGCCGTGCTGATGGACGTGACGCTGTCCGGCATCGATGGCCTCGAGGCGACACGCCGCATCCGCGCGCTGCCGGGCGAAGCCGGCCGCGTGCCGGTGATCGGCGTCTCCGGCCGCGCCCGCAGCGACGACGAGGACGCCGCGCGGGCGGCGGGCATGAACGCGTATCTGGTCAAGCCGGTCAGCCCCAGGAAGCTGGCGGAGGTGCTGGCGCTTCTTCCCTCCCCCCGTCTGCGGGGAGCGGTGAAGTAGTTCACACCCCGCTCGTCTCTTTCTTCCGCTCCACGATCCGCACCAGGTCCGACATGATGCGGTTCAGTTCGAAGTCCTTCGGCGTGTAGACAGCGGCGACGCCGGCTCTTTCCAGCTCGGCCGCGTCCTCCGGCGGAATGATGCCGCCGGCGACCACCGGCACGTCGAGGCCCGCGTCCCTGATGCGGCCGACCACGTCCTTCACCAGCGGCATGTGGCTGCCGGACAGGATCGACAGGCCGATGACGTGCGCCTTTTCCTTGCGCGCCGCGTCGACGATCTCTTCCGGCGTGAGCCTGATGCCCTCGTAGACGACCTGCATGCCGGCGTCGCGCGCGCGCACGGCGATCTGCTCGGCGCCGTTGGAATGGCCGTCGAGGCCCGGCTTGCCGACGAGGAAGGTCATGCGGCGGCCGAGTTTCTTCGACACGCGGTCGACGTCGGCGCGGATGTCGTCCAGTCCCGAGACGTCGTTGCGCATGGCGCGGCCGACGCCGGTCGGCGCGCGGTATTCGCCGAAAGCCTCGCGCAAGGTCCAGCCCCATTCGCCGGTGGTGACGCCAGCCTTGGCGCACTGGATCGAGGCAGGCATCACATTGCCGCCGCCAGTCGCCGCGCGCTTCAACGCGGCGAGCGCATCTTGCACGGCCCGCGCGTCGCGCTGCGCGCGCCAGGCTTTCAGCCGCTCGATCTGGTCGTGCTCGGCTTCTTCCGGCACGGTAAGGATCGTCTCGACGCCGCCGGTCAGCGGCGACTCTTCGGTCTCGGTGTATCTGTTGACGCCGACGACGGTCTGCTCGCCGCGCTCGATCGCTTCGAGCCGCGCGGTGTTCGACTCGACGAGCTGCTGCTTCATGTAGCCCGACTCGACCGCGGCCACCGCGCCGCCCATTTCCTCGATGCGGCGAAGCTCCTCCTTGGCCTCGGCCTTCAACGCGTCGACCTTGCGCGCGATCTCGGCCGAGCCGTCGAAGATGTCGCCGTATTCGAGAAGATCGGTCTCGTAGGCGAGGATCTGCTGCATGCGCAGCGACCACTGCTGGTCCCACGGTCGCGGCAGGCCGAGCGCCTCGTTCCACGCCGGCAGTTGCACGGCGCGGGCGCGCGCCTTTTTCGACAAGGTCACGGCCAGCATCTCGATGAGGATGCGCGTGACGTTGTTCTCCGCCTGCTGCTCGGTGAGGCCGAGCGAATTGACCTGCACGCCGTAGCGAAACAGGCGCTGCTTCGGATCGGCGACGCCGTAGCGCTCGCGCGTGATCTCGTCCCACAATTCGGTGAAGGCGCGCATCTTGCAGACTTCGGTGACGAAGCGCAGCCCGGCATTGACGAAGAACGAGATGCGCCCGACCACCTCGCAGAATTTGTCATGGTCGACCTCGCCGGACGCCTTCACCGTGTCGAGCACGGCGACGGCTGTGGCGAGCGCGAAGGCCAGTTCCTGCACCGGTGTCGCGCCGGCCTCCTGCAGGTGGTAGCTGCAAATGTTCATCGGATTCCACTTCGGCAATTCCGAGGTGGTGAAGATCGCGATGTCCTTGATCAGCCGCAGCGACGGCTTCGGCGGGAACACGTACGTGCCGCGCGAGAGATATTCCTTGATGATGTCGTTCTGGATCGTGCCGGTAAGAGAAGCGCGCGGCGCGTTTTGCTCGTCGGCGACCGCGATATAGAGCGCCATCAGCCACGCCGCGGTGGCGTTGATGGTCATCGAGGTGTTCATCGAGGCAAGCGGGATGCCTTCGAACAGCGCGCGCATGTCGCCGAGATGCGAGATTGGCACGCCGACCTTGCCGACCTCGCCCTTCGCCAGGACGTGGTCGGCGTCGTAGCCGGTCTGGGTCGGCAGGTCGAAGGCGACCGACAGGCCGGTCTGCCCCTTGGCCAGGTTCTTGCGATAAAGTTCGTTCGACGCCTGCGCCGTCGAATGGCCGGCGTAGGTCCGAAAAATCCAGGGTTTATCGCGTGTTGGCGTGTCGCCGCTCATGTCGCCATCTCTGCCTCCCGGTCAAAGTGGCGGCTTTCTTGCTGCGGCGCAATATCAAACTGGCGCCTAGCGGCGGACGCGGTAAAGGACGAGATCGGTTCCGGCGGCCGGCACGCGCGCAAGGAAGGCGGGCGCGTCGCCTTTGGCTAGCGCTGCCGCGAGACCTTGGGGCGCGAGGCGGGCGTACTGGTAGCGCTCGGGCGAGCCGGGGCAGAACGCCACGTAGTCGATGCCGTGCGCGGCCATCTGGCGCGCCGCCTCAGTCGGCGCGGCGAGGAACACGTCGAGGATCGCGAGATTGCCGGCCCCGTTGCGGTGATAGGGCGCGCCGAACGCGGCATCGTCCGACTGCATCAGTATGAACGGCCCGGCATCGATGAAGGCGAGCACGCGGCCGCGCGGCAGGCGCGCCAGCGGCGCGTAGTCGGCGGCCTGCTGGCAGGTGCCGGCGTCGCCGCTGGTGACGAAACGCGACTCGTGCGCGAAGGCGCGCGCGGCGGCGCTGCCGAGCGCGAGCAGCGACACGGGATTGACGATGAGCAGCGCGATCAGCGCGGCGCGGTTGAGGCCGAAGGGCGCATTCTCGCGCGCGGGCAGGCAGGCGGCGAGCGCGGCGGGAAACAGCGCCGCGGCGACCGCATTGGCGCCGGCCGAGCCGCGCAGCTGCCACAGCGCGATCGCGACGAACATGGCCTGCGCCGCGGTCGCGGCGATCCAGCGCCAGCGCTGAGCGTCCGAGGTGCGCCGGCATTGAATGACGCCGAGCACGAGCGCGGCAAACGGCACGCCGAACGTGGCCGGCACCTGCTGCGGCAGATCGTGCAGCATGGCGAGCGCGCTGCGCGCCTCCGACACCGAAGCGAGCCACAGCGTCACGAGCCGCGGATCGAGCTGCGCGTAAGGATCGGCGAGGCATTGCGGCGCGCCGGTGCCGACGGCGGCAGCGAGGAGGGCGGCCAGCACGGCGGCGGCACCGGCCCGCGCCGCAACGGTGTTCAGCGGCAGCGCCGCCGCGATGGCGAGGCCGAAACCGCCGAGCGCGAGCGCGCCGGCTTGCGCGATCGACAGCGCGTCGCAATGCACGGCGAAATAGTCGGCAGGCGGCACGGTGGCGAGCGCCAGCAGCAGGACGCCGATGCCGATGGCGAGGCCGAAGGTGATCGTTCCGCGCGCCGCCCCTTCACCCGCCGCGATCCAGCGCGCCGCGACCACAACGGCGAGCGCGGCGACGACTGGCGCCATCTCCTGCCCGACCGCGACCGACAGCGCCGCGAGGCCGCCGGCGACGCCCAGGGCGCGGACGCCACCACGCAGCAGCAGCGCCAGGGTCCAGACGATCAGCACGATCTGCACGTTGTGATGATGGATCGAATCGATGCGAAAATGCTGCAGCACCGGCGCCATCAGCACCGCGAAAACGAGCGCGATGCGCGCCGCGGTTTCGCCGGCAAGCGGGCGCGCGATCTGCACGATGCCGGCGAGATAGGCGAACAGCAGCGCCGTCGGCCACAGCGCCAGCGTGATCTTCTCGGCCGTGGCTTGCGGCATGACGAGCTTGAGCGATCCGATCATGAGCGCCAGCGGCAGGTCGACCAAGCGCGACCAGTGCGTGACGACGCCGTGCGGCGGATCGAGACGGTACTGCGTGAGGTCGTACCAGCTTTGCCCGGCGAGCAGGTCGCGCACTTGAACGAGCCGCATCGCGTCGTCGGGCGACAGGCTGCTCATGCCGAACGACATGGTGAGCGAGAATGTCGCCACCGCCCAGATCATCACCAGCAGGATACGCGTCTCGCTGCGCGGGTTGCGCGCGGCGGCGGCGGGAAGCGTCGAGACGGACATCAGCGTGCTCCGCCCGCGGCGATGCGGTGTGCGCTCAGCGCCGCCGCGATCAACAACGCGAAGAAGCCGACCGGGATATCGACGAAGGGGAAGGCGAGGATCAGCGCGTAGATCGCACCGATGCCGGACAATTCGTGCCGCATGAGGCCGTGCGCGCGTGCGTGCCGCCACAGGAAGGCGAGCGGCACGGCGAGCACCATCAGGTCATAGGTGTAGAGATAGGGCGTTGCCAGCAGCGCGCCGATGCCGAGCGCGGCGGCCTTCAAATTGTAATCGGCCTTGCCGCGCCAGACCCAGGCGACAGCCGCGGCCGCAGCAAACGTCACCGCGCCCTGCGCAACCCACGCGGCGCTGTCCGGCCCGCCGAGCGTGCGCACAAGGCCAAGCGCGGTCTGCAATTTGCCGAAGTCGGCCCAGCCGTTGACGAGGAAGGCGTCGGAGGTATGGCCGATATTGCCGATGAAGCCGATCCACGTATCCGTGCCGAAGGCGAACCACGACGAAAGCGCCATAAGCGCGGCGGTGACGGTGGCGGCAAGGAAGACGCGCCAGTAACCGCCGGCGGCGAGCGCGACCGGCACCAGCAGCCCGAGATGCGGCTTGTAGGTCAGGAGGCCGAACATGATGCCGGCGGCGACGGGACGGCGCTCGAGCGTCACCAGCGCGCCGCCGAACAGCGCGGCGCTGAGAAAGCCGTTCTGTCCGTCGACGAGGTTGCACAGGATCGCCGGGAACGAGGCCGCGAGCATCCAGCCGCTGCGGTCGCCGATGATGACGCGGATGGCGGCGAGGTAGAGCGGCAAGGTGCCGAGGGTCCAGCCGATCGCCGCGACGCCGTAGGGCATGAGCGCCAGCACCGCCGCCACGACGAGGAAGGGCGGCGGATAGTGCCAGCCGAAATAGCCCCCGAATTCATGACCGATGGCCATGACTTCGGCCGCCTTGTGCACCGGCCAGTCATAGACGGACGCCGGATGCCCTTCGAGCACCAGCCGTCCGGCGGCCCAGACATTGGTGAAGTCGGTGGCGTTGGCGCTGCCGTCGAGGTTCACCAGCCACAGGCCGGCGGCATAGGAGGCGGCCACATAGACCGCGTAGGCGACCACCAGCGCGAAGCAGACGAGGTCGAGCGGCCGCTCCAGCGGAGGGGCCGGTTGCCGCGCTGCGGAAATGTGCTGAACCGCCATCAGGGCCGCACGCTAGGCCGGCAGGCTTGAGGAAACTTTAAAAGCGGGGCTATGGCACTCCAACGCTGTTGTTGCGTTGCAACATGGATTGGGCCAGACTTGCCCACCGCTCAAGGAGACAGGCAATGCCGGCTGCCCCTCTGCGAAAAGTCGCTGCGCTGAAGGACCTTTACGGGATCGGCGAAATCCCGCCCCTCGGTCATGTCCCCGAGAAGATGCACGCCTGGGTGATTCGGCAGGACCGTCACGGGCCGCCGGAGACCTCATTCCAGCTCGAGGTGGTGCCGACCTGGGACATCGGCGAGGACGAGGTGCTCCTCCTCGTGATGGCCGGCGGCGTCAATTACAACGGCATCTGGGCGGGTCTCGGCCAGCCGATCACGCCGTTCAACGTGCACAAACAGCCGTTTCACATCGCCGGCTCCGACGCGTCCGGCATCGTCTGGGCGGTCGGCTCGAAGGTGAACCGCTGGAAGGTCGGCGACGAAGTCATCGTCCACTGCAATCAGGATGACGGCGACGACGAGGACTGCAACGGCGGCGACCCGCTGTTGTCGCCGTCGCAGCGCATCTGGGGCTACGAGACGCCGGACGGCTCGTTCGCGCAGTTCTGCCGCGTGCAGTCGCGGCAACTGATGGAAAAGCCGAAGCACCTCACCTGGGAGGAGTCGGCCTGCTACACGCTGACGCTGGCCACCGCCTACCGCATGCTGTTCGGCCACGCGCCGCATACGCTCAAGCCCGGCGACAACGTGCTGGTATGGGGCGCCTCGGGCGGCCTCGGCGTGTTCGGCGTGCAACTCGTCGCGGCGTCCGGCGCCAACGCCATCGGTGTCGTCTCCGACGACTCCAAGGCGGATTACGTGTTCAACCTCGGCGCCAAGGGCGTCATCAACCGCAAGGAGTTCAAGTGCTGGGGCCAATTGCCGCAGGTGAACTCCGCCGAATACAACGACTGGGCCAAGGAGGCGCGCCGCTTCGGCAAGGCGATCTGGGACATCACGGGAAAACGTGACGTCGACATCGTGTTCGAGCACCCGGGCGAGCAGACCTTCCCAGTCTCGACCATGGTGGTGAAGCGCGGCGGCATGGTCGTGTTCTGCGCTGGTACCACGGGCTTCAATATCACGTTCGACGCGCGCTACGTCTGGATGCGGCAGAAGCGCATCCAGGGCTCGCACTTCGCGCATTTGAAGCAGGCCTCGCTCGCCAACCGCTTCGTGCTGGAGCGCCGCATCGACCCGTGCCTGTCGAAGACGTTTGCCTGGGAGGATATCCCGAAGGCGCACACGATGATGTGGAAGAACCAGCACCCGCCCGGCAACATGGCGGTGATGGTCAACGCACCTTCGCCGGGGCTCAAGAGCTTCGAGGACGTGCTCGAGGCGGCGGGCGGCGCCGCCTAGATGGCGATGAGATTGCCCTCATCGGCGCCCGGTGCGTCCTCGACGTTGAGCCGGTGGCCGAGGAACTGCTCGGCGGCGTCGAACGTGTCGTTGACGACGCGGAAATAGGCGACCTTGCCGTTGCGGTAGCGGGCGATGTGCGACACCCGGTGCGAGATCACGCGCCCGGTCTCGCGATGATGGCAGGTGAGGCGGCCGAACATCGCGCTGCAATCGCCGTCGACCAGGAGATGCTCGATCTCCAGCGCCTTGAACGCGATCACCTGCGGCACCAGGCCCGAGAAACGCTCGACCACCGCCGTCTTGCCGCGCCAGGAGCCACAGATCTTGATCACTTCGGCCGGGCCGTTGACGTGCCACTCGACGTCGTCGTCGAGCGCCGCGCCGATCCTCTGCGGATCGCGTGAGATATAGGCCCTGTAGAAGGCCTCCACGGCAGCGCGCGGCACGGACTCGGTCATCGCATGGTCTCCTGGCTGACATTCAACCCCGGATGGCGTTGACATTTTCTTACCGGGTTCCGCCTGGCGGGCCACGGTTGTGACGCTGCTTCTGCAACCCATGAATGTGCGATTTGAGGATTTGAAATAATTGTCTGCCGCCGCGGCCGGCCGCCGCGCGTCATTGGTTGTCGATGCCGCTGCGCACCTTGGCGATGGTCGAATTCAATTCCGCGCCGAACACGAAGATCGAGGCGCAGACATAGAGGAAGATCAGCGCGATCATCGCCGACGCCAGCCCCGCATACATCGACACGTAGGCGAAGGCGTATTCGGCGAGGTAGCGGCCGAACACCGCGCCGGCGATCAGCCACAGCACCAGCGTCGCGACGATGCCGGGCGCGATCTCGCCGAGGCTGCGGCGCCCGGCCGGCAGCCAGCTGTGGATGAGCGTCAGCGCGATGACCAGCACCATCGCCGCCACGGCATAGCGGGCGAAGGTGATGGTGCCGCTGAAGGCCGCGAATTGCGGCGCCACCCGGACCAGCCGGTCGAGCAGGAACGGCGCCAGCACGACCAGGAACGAGAAGGCGAGGATCGCGACCGCCGCGACCAGTACATAGACGATCGATTCCATCCGCAGCCACCACCACGGCTTCGTCTCGGCCATGTCGTAGGCGCGATTGAGGCCGATGCGCAGGCTCTCGACGCCGCTGGAGGCGAAGTAGATCGCGAACAGGACGCCGAACGTCAGCACGTCGCCGCGCACGTTGGTGAGCACGCCGGTGATGTCGGCCGAGATCGGATCGGCGACCTGTGGCGGCCAAGCTTCGAGCAGGATGCGCGCTGCCTCGTCGGCGAGGTCCTTGGAGCCGAAGAAGAAGGCGGCGAGCGCCGTCACCACGATCATAAACGGAAACAGCGCCATCAGCGTCGACAGCGCGATATGGCTGGCGATCGCCCAGCCGTCGTCGGCGAGGAAATGCCGGAAGGCGCCGTAGGTCACGCGCCAGCTCAGCCTGAGGTATTGCAAAGGAGGGCTCCAGCCTGCCGGCACTCAGATCGGCAATTGCCCGGCCGATTGCAAGGGCGCCGTCAGGCCGCCTGCACGTCGTGCAGGAATTGGCGCACGTCGGCTTCCAGGCTCTCGGCCTCGACGGCGACCGCGTCCGCCAGCGACTTGACGCCGACCGCGGTCGCGCGCGCGTCGATCGAGACGCCGGCGACCCGCGCCATCGCTTCGGCGCCGTTGCGCGCCTCCGAGGAGGCGCGATGCACGCCCTCGGCGATGATCGCCACCGCCGAATTCTGCTGGTCGACGGTGGCCGCGACCGAGGTCGCGATGTCCGACATGTCGTTGATGATGGTGTTGACCTGCTCGATCGCCTGCGCGGAATCGGCGGCGGCCGACTGGATCGCGCCGATCTGCTCGGCGATCTCCTCGGTCGCGCGCGCGGTCTGGTTGGCCAGCGACTTCACCTCCGCGGCGACCACGGCGAAGCCCTTGCCGGACTCGCCGGCGCGCGCCGCTTCGATGGTGGCGTTGAGCGCCAGCAGGTTGGTCTGCCCGGCGATCGCCTGGATCAGCCCGACCACCTCGCCGATGCGGGTCGCGGCGTTGCCGAGTTCGGCCATGGTTGCGACCGTGCGCTTGGCCTCCGATACGGCGCGGCCGGCGACGTCGGTGGACTTCGCGGCCTGATGCGCGATCTCGCCGATCGAGGCGGCCAACTCCTCGACCGAGCCGGCCGAGGCGCTGACATTGTCGGAAGCGGCGGAGACGCGGGCGGTGGCCGTCTCGGCCTCGGTCGAGACCTTGTCGGCGGCCTTGTTGAGGTCGCTCGAGCTGAGCTCGAGATTCATCGAGGCGGCGCGCAGCTTGCCCAGCGCGCTCTCCACCGTGTGCTTGAAGTGGGTGATCGTGGACGCGATGGTGGTGCTGCGGCGCTCGCGCTCCTCGCCGGTCTCGGCCTGCTTTCTGGCCAGCGCCTCGCGCTCGATCATGGTGTCGCGGAACACGATGACGCTGCGCGCCATCTCGCCGATCTCGTCGCGCGCGTGCGTCGCCGGAATGCGTGCCGAGGTGTCGCCGGCGGCGAGCCGCTGCATCACTCCGGCCAGCCCGTGCAGCGGGCGCGTGATGGTGCGGCCGATCATCCACGAGAAGCCGAGGCCGAGCAGGACCATCGCGATGCCTACCGCGATGATGCCGAAGCGCGTGTGCCGCTGCGATGTGGCGAGGGCGGACGCCGCACGGGTCGAGGTGGTGCGCGCATAGACGATGATCTTGTCGGCGCGGGGCAGCATGCTCTCGCTGTCGGCGTCGATCATCGCCCGCATCGGATAGGCGCGGCTGTAGCCGTCCACCCAGTCCTTGAAGATGTCGGCGTAGACCTTCACCTGATGCTCGAGCGAATCCTTCATCTCCGGCGTGCCGTCGACGTTGCCGAAGATGGCGTTGAAGTCCTTGAAGGCGCGCATGAAGAGCTGGCGATTGAGGTCTTCCTGGTTGAGCCGGTATTCCGTCTCGTAGTGCCGCATCGTCAGCAGCGACACCATCAGCTTGCGCGCATCGCCCGCGGCAAGCCACGACATGTTCTGGTTGATGATCCGCTCGACGGCGTTGCCGGCGTCGAACAGGCGGCCGCGCAGGCCGGTGTGGTCGGTGAAGCCGAGGTCCTTCTGCGCCGCGACCAAGGTGTCGAAATTGACCCGCAGCGCCTCGACGTCGTTGTGCAATCCGGCGATGTCGGGGGCGAGAGAATTGTCGAGCACGGCGATGGTGGCGAGCGCGTTGAGCGCGCCGCCGTAGGCCGTCGTGAATTTGTCGATCAGGTTCTGGCTGGGCGCGGCGTCGAAGTCCTTCACCGTCAGCCGCATCGTGGTCACGGCGGCCTTGAAGTCGCGGCTGGCGCCGGCGAGATCGTCCGAGCGCTGCACGATGGCGAATGCCTTGCCGACCGAATCCTCGCCCGACATGTAGGTGATGCCGTTGGCGAGAAAGCCGGCGACCGGGATCAGCGCCAGCACGACGATGCGGCTGCGCACCGAAAACGAGGAGAGCAATCTCGGCAGGCGGCTCAGCGGAGCCAGACGTTTCGAAAACTGCATGGGAGTCGGATTCCCGCCAGTGGCGTTCGGCACGGCGCCGGGGGCACGGATCGAGAGAATCCCAAAATGGTTAATATTTCAGCAATTTGCGCCAGGCTTCTGTAGGTCGCGGACGGACCGGGCAGATTCGGGCCGCCCATTGCTTTTGTGCAGTGCACGCGTAGTGTCTGAACCGAGCCGGAAAGCCGAGGGAAACATGCCGACTGCCGCGACCCGCCCCGCCGCCGGGCACGATCTCACCCAACTGGTCCGCGAGGCGGCGGCCGCGCTCGAGGCGCTGCTCGGCGACGCCACCGCCGGCGTGCACCACCGGGTCGCGGTCGAGGGCCACGTCGTCAGCCGCCTGTTCGATCGCGAGCAGCGCGCGGCCCACGGGCTCGCCTGGCTCGCCACTTATGTCGAGGCGGTGCGGCAGCTCGCCGCCTATGCCGGGCGGATGGCCGCCGACGGCGCGCTCGGCGAGATGGAGGAGCACCTCGTCCGCATCGGCGCCGGCGAATACATCGCGCAAATTCTCGGCGGCATCCCGATGAGCCAGAACGAGGTGGTGCGCCCCGCCGACCTCGGCCTTTCCGCCGCGCAGGTCGCCGCGCGCATGACGCCCGCCCTGGAAGAGCTGGTCGCCACCGGCAACACCGCCGAGCGCCGCGCCCGCGTCGTTGCGCTGATGCGCGAGAGCCACGGCGCCACCTTTGGCGCCGGCGGTCTCGACGACACGCTGGAATCGATCCGCGAGGAGATGCGCAAGTTCGCCGACACCGAGGTGATTGGTCAGGCGCAGAAATGGCATCGCACCAACAGCTACATCCCGCTCGAGATCATCGCGCAGATGTCCGAGCTCGGCGTGTTCGGGCTGACCATCCCGGAAGAATTCGGCGGCATGGGGCTGGGCAAGGAGTCCATGTGCGTCGTCTCCGAGGAGCTGTCGCGCGGCTATATCGGCGTCGGCTCGCTCGGCACGCGCTCGGAGATCGCGGCCGAATTGATCCTCGGCGCCGGCACCGCCGAGCAGAAGAGCAAGTGGCTGCCGAAAATTGCATCGGGCGCGATCCTGCCGACGGCGGTGTTCACCGAGCCGAATACCGGCTCCGATCTCGCCTCGCTGAAGACGCGCGCGGTACGCGAAGGCGGCGTCTACAGGGTTTACGGCAACAAGACCTGGATCACGCATCCGGTGCGCGCCGATCTGATGACGCTCTTGGTCCGCACCAATCTGAAGGAAGCCGGACACCGCGGCCTGTCGATGCTGCTCGCGGAAAAGCCGCGCGGCAGCGACGCCGATCCGTTTCCCGCCAAGGGCATGAGCGGCACCGAGATCGAGGTGCTCGGCTATCGCGGCATGAAGGAATACGAGATCGCCTTCGACGGTTTCGAGGTGAAGGCCGAGAACCTGCTCGGCGGTGTCGAGGGCATGGGCTTCAAGCAGCTCATGCAGACGTTCGAATCGGCGCGCATCCAGACGGCGGCGCGCGCCATCGGCGTGGCGCAGGCGGCGCTTGAGCAGGCGCTGTCATACGCGCTGAGCCGTGTGCAATTCGCGCGTCCGATCGTCGAGTTTCCGCGTGTTGCCGACAAGATCGCAATGATGGCGGCGGAGATCGTGATCGCGCGGCAACTCACCTATCACGCGGCGCGCGAGAAGGATTCCGGCCGCCGCTGCGACCTCGAGGCCGGCATGGCGAAGCTGCTCGCCGCGCGCGTCGCCTGGGCGAACGCGGACAACGCCGTGCAGATCCACGGGGGTAACGGCTTCGCGCTGGAATTTCCGGTGTCGCGCATCCTGTGCGACGCGCGCATCCTCAACATCTTCGAGGGCGCCGCCGAAATCCAGGCGCAGGTCATCGCGCGGCGGCTCCTCGACGGCACCAACTGAGACCCGCCGAACCCAACCTCCATCCGCGGCGTTTGATCCAGAGCAAGGGCGCAAGTTTCCGGCGGCTCTAGGCTCTGCGCAGGTGTGAAGGAGGAATCCATGTCCGGTCTGTCGATCCGCGAAGGCGAATGGGTGGTGGTGTGCGACGGCGCCAAGGCGCTGGTCCTGCAGAACGCCGGCGACGCCAAGTTTCCCAACCTGAAGACGCTGGAAGTGTTCGAGCAGAAGCATCCGTCGACTCACGAGCAGGGCGCCGACAGGCCCGGCCGCACCAACGGGGCGGCCGGCACGATCCGCAGCGCGGTCGGCCAGACCGACTGGCACGACCAGTCGGAGCAGCAATTCCTCAGCCGTCTGGCGCATCACCTCGATGCCGCGATCGGCGCGGGCAAGACGAAATCGCTGATCGTGATCGCGCCGCCGCGCGCGCTCGGCATGCTGCGCCCGGTCTATTCGCACGCCCTCAAGGGGGCGCTGCGCGCCGAAGTCGACAAGGACTTCGTCAAGCTGCCGGTGCACGAGATCGAGAGGCACCTCACCACCGGCTGAGCGGGGCCCACTTAACTCTGGCCCGCCACAATCCCGGTGCTATGGTCGCGCCCGATTTTCGCGGGCGAGGCATCGATGCGATTCGGGCAGGGCAGGAGGCTGGGCGGCGCGGCGGCGCTCGCCGTCGTCGCCGTCCTCGGCATCGGCGCGGCCGCAGCACAGGCGCCGCGCAACGACGCCGCGCCGGCGCCGACCGAGAGCCCTGCGGTGCCGCTTACCCCCGCGGTCAAGGCCGACCCGATGGCGGTGCCCGGCTTCTGGGATCCGCGCCGGCGTCCCGAGCGGCCGGACCTCTCGCGCATCAGCATCATCCGCTTCCTGACCGAGACCGACTATCCGCCGTTCGACTACGCCGGGCCGGACGGCAGTCCCGCCGGCTTCAACGTCGATCTGGCGCGCCAGCTCTGCGAGGAGATCAAGGTCGCCTGCACCGTGCAGATGCGGCGCTTCGACACGCTGATCGACGCGCTCAACAGGAACGAGGGCGACGCCGTCATCGCGTCGATCTCGCCGACGCCGGACATGCGCAAGCGCGTCGACTTCTCCGATCCGTATTATCGCGTGCCGGCGCGCTTCGTCTCGCGCAAGGACGTCAAGTTCGAGGAGATCAAGCCGGAGGTGCTCGAGGGCAAGAAGATCGGCGTCGTCGCCGGCACCGCGCACGAGGCCTACCTCAAGGAGCTGTTCACCGAAGCCGAATTGCATCCCTATCCGTCGCAGGAGGCGGCGCGCACCGCGCTGAAGAAGGGCGAGGTCGATCTGTTGTTCGGCGACGGCGTCTCGCTCGCCTTCTGGCTCAACGGCACCGATAGCGCGGGCTGCTGCGTCTTCCGCGGCGGGCCCTACACCGAGAGCCGCTTCTTCGGTGAAGGCATCGGCATCGCCGTCCGCCGCAACAACGACCTGTTGCGCCAGGCGTTCAACTGGGCGCTGTTCCGGTTGTGGGAGAAGGGCCGCTTCACGGACCTGTGGTTGCGCTATTTCCCGATCAGCCCGTTTTGAGCCAGCGAAGCGCGCCTTCCGCCGCCGCGACGCCGGTGGCGAAGCAGGCCTGCAACAGATAGCCGCCGGTCGGTGCTTCCCAGTCGAGCATCTCGCCGGCGGCGAACACGCCGGGCACGGCCTTGAGCATGAAATGCGCGTCGACCGCATCGAAGCGGATGCCGCCGGCGGTCCAGATCGCGTTGGCGATCGGTTGCACGCCGGTCAGTTGCACGGGCACGGCCTTGACCAGCGCGGCGACTTCACCCGCCGGCAATGACGCCAGCGGGCGGCCCTTTGCCGTCGTCGCCTCGTGCAGCAGCGCGGCCGCGACCGGCGGCAATTTGAGCGCCTTGCGTAAGCTGTTCGACAGCGACTGCTTGCCGCGCGGCGCCGCGACCCGCTCAGTGAGCGCCGCCTCGGTCATGTCGGGGCGGAGGTCGACATGGAGCGTCGCCGCGCCGCCGCGCGCGACCGCCTCGCGCAGGTGCGGCGACAGCGCGTAGACCGCGCCGCCTTCGAGGCCGCCGCGTGTCACCACCGCCTCGCCGCGCACGCCGTGATCGCCGAAGCGGAGCGCGATGCGCTTCAATGGCGCGCCCTCGACGCGCCGCATGGCCTCCGACCAGGCGGCGGTGAAGCCGCAATTCGACGGCGCGAGCGGCGCGATGGCGACGCCGCGCGCGGCCAGCTCCTCGGTCCACGCCGCGTCGGAGCCGAGCCGGGGCCAGCTCGCGCCGCCGAGCGCAAGCACGGTGACGCCGGCCGTCGCGGTCACCTCGCGCCCGCCGTGATCGAAGCGCAGCCGTCCATCCTCGCTCCAGCCGCGCCAGCGATGGCGCAGCGCGACGCGCACGCCGAGATCGCCGAGCCTTCGCAGCCAGCCGCGCAGCAGAGGAGAGGCCTTCATCGCCCTCGGGAACACGCGCCCGCTGGAGCCGGTGAAAATCTCCTGCCCGAGCCCTTCGGCCCAGGCGCGCAGCGCCGCGGGCGGGAAGTGCTCGATGGCGGCCTTCAGCAGCGGATCGATGGCGCCGTAGCGGGTGAGGAAGCGGTCGAGCGGCTCGCTGTGCGTAAGATTGAGCCCGCCGCGGCCGGCGAGCAGGAATTTGCGGCCGACCGACGGCATGGCGTCGTAGACGGTCACCGCGATACCGGCGCGCGCCAGCACCTCGGCGGCCATCAGCCCGGCCGGCCCGCCGCCGATCACGGCGGCTGTCTTTGTGTCCGTACTCACGCCACAGCGTCTAGCGGCCTTTGACCGCGCGCGCCACACAGGGAAACGAGCTGATTTGACGCCTCGCGGCCCCTTGCCTATGTGTGCGCGCCGGAGGCCGTAATGTCGATCGATGCCGAAGAGCTGCGTGCCGTCGCCGAGACCTCGAACGCCTGGCCGTTCGAGGAGGCGAAGAAGATCGTCGCGCGGCTGAAACGGCGGCCGAAGGACGAGGTCATCTTCGAGACCGGCTACGGCCCGTCCGGCCTGCCGCACATCGGCACCTTCGGCGAGGTCGCGCGCACCACGATGGTGCGCCACGCCTTCCGCGTGCTTACCGGCGACAAGGTCAAAACGCGGCTGATCGCCTTCTCCGACGACATGGACGGCCTGCGCAAGGTGCCGGACAACGTGCCGAACAAGGAGATGCTGGAGCAGGACCTCGGCAAGCCGCTGACCAAGGTGCGCGACCCGTTCGGCACGCATCCGTCCTTCGGCGAGCACAACAACGCCCGCCTGCGCGTCTTCCTCGATCACTTCGGCTTCGACTACGAGTTCATGTCGTCGACCGAGTGCTACAGGTCCGGGCGCTTCGACGCGGCGTTGATGAAGGTGCTCGAGCGCTTCGAGAAGGTGATGGCGATCATGCTGCCGTCGCTGCGCGAGGAGCGGGCGGCGACCTATTCGCCGTTTCTGCCGATCGACCCGAAGACCGGCGTCGTCTTGCAGGTGCCGGTGGTCGCGCACGACGCGGCGCGCGGCACCATCACCTACGAGGACCCGGACACGCAGGAGCGCTTCACCGTGCCGGTCACCGGCGGGCGCTGCAAATTGCAATGGAAGCCGGATTGGGCCATGCGTTGGGTCGCGCTCGGCGTCGACTACGAGATGGCTGGCAAGGACCTGATCGATTCGGTCAAGCTGTCGGGCGAGATCTGCAAAGCGCTCGGCGGCGCGCCGCCCGAGGGCTTCAACTACGAGCTCTTCCTCGACGAGAAGGGGCAGAAGATCTCGAAGTCGAGAGGCAACGGCATCACCATCGAGGAATGGCTGCGCTACGCCTCGCCGGAAAGCCTGTCGGTGTTCATGTATCGCGAGCCGAAGGCGGCCAAGCGCCTCTATTTCGACGTCATCCCGCGTCACGTCGACGAGTATTATCAATTCCTCGACGCGTATAACCGGCAGGACGCGCGTCAGCGCCTGTCGAACCCGGTGTGGCACATCCATTCCGGCCATCCGCCGCAGGCCGACATGCCGGTGTCGTTCCAGATGCTGCTGACCTTAGTGTCGACGTCGAACGCCGAGAACGCCGGGACCTTGTGGGGCTTCATCGGCCGCTACCGGCCGGGCGTGACGCCACAGACGCATCCCAAGCTCGACGCGCTGGTCGGCTACGCCATTCATTATTTCCGCGACTTCGTGCTGCCGGAAAAGAAATTCCGCGAGCCGGCCGACGCGGAGCGTGCGGCCTTGCAGGACTTGCGCGACGCGCTATCGCAACTGCCGGCGGGCGCGACGCCGGAGGACATCCAGAACGTCGTCTACGAGGTCGGCCGCCGCGAGCCGTTCCTCGATCCGAAGAAGAAGGGCAAGGACGGCCGCCCCGGCGTGTCGCTCGACTGGTTCAATCTCTTGTACCAGGTGCTGCTCGGCCAGGAGAAAGGCCCGCGCTTCGGCTCGTTCGTCGCGCTCTACGGCCTGCAGAACACCGTCGACATGATCGACGGCGCGCTGGCGCGGAGTGCTTAGAAGTAATTGCGCACGCGGCGCTTTTGATTGCGCCTTCTCCCCTCGTGGGAGAGGGCATCGACGGTCTCTCCAGTCATGATGATGAGTGAGGGGGGTGTCCCCCTCACCCATCCTTTGATTTCGAAATTCTGCGGCTGCCCTCTCCCACGAGGGGAGAGCGCAAATGCGGCGCGGCGTTCGCGCGCGGACGCGCTGTTTAGCTGAACGTATCCACCGTCCCGTCGACCGCCATCAAATGCAGTTCGACTTGGAGCTTCGGCTGCTTCTCGGCGACCTGCTTCTTGAATTCCATCAGCGCCGCCTTGTGCGTCGCGGTTTCGGTCGCCTTGTCCTTCACCGCGTCGGGGCCGTAGGCGATCTTCGCCGCGCCGCAGTCGCGGTGGTTTATCGAGATGACCTTCGGGATGCTGTGCAGTTGGATCGAGGCCGCGAGATTGTCCCAGAACGCCACCTGCCAGGTCTTGAACGCGGGCGCCACCACGCCGATCGAGGCGCCGGCGAAGGTGAACTGGCTGTATTTGCCGATCATCTTCCGGCCTTCCATGTACTTGATGGTCGGCTCGGGAAAGCGCGGATCGATGCAGGTGAGCACCATCGCGTCGTACTTGCCTTCGGCGGCGAAGGCGAGCGGCGGAAACGCCGCCATCAGCCCGGCGCCGGCGGCGACGTGCAGGAAACGCCGGCGGTCGAAACGCCTGGCCAGCAGATCGGCGCAGCACGTGCAGCCCTGCGAATGCAGTGAAATGTCAGTCATGGTCGCCCCCCGCGCCGGTTGGTGACCGCCGTCCCGCGGACGGCGGCAGAACGTCTAGTGACTCACTGGCTTGCCCACAGGATCCGCGCCATCCAGTCGATGTCGTTGATCGGGAAGGTGCGGTCGCGATGCTCGGCGTTGAGCGACTTCAAGTCGATGGTCTTGGTCGTGCGCCGGCGCAGTTCCTTGACCATCACCTCGCCGTCGCGCGTCTTGACGACGATGCGGTCGCCTTTGCGGATCGGGCTGGACGGCGAGACGATGATGATGTCGCCGGGCCGGTAGGTCGGCTTCATCGTCTCGCCCTGGATCTTGAGCGCGTAGGCCTGCTCGTCGGTGACGTGCGGCAGCGCCACCTCGTCCCAGCCGCGGCCGACCGGGAAGCCCGAATCGTCGAAATTGCCGGCGTCGCTGGCCTGGGCGAAGCCGATCATCGGCACGGTGCTGATCTGCGGCTTCACGCCGTCGGTGATGAGCGTGACGAAGGTGTCGACCTTGGTGTTGGTCGCGGCGAGCGCCTTGGCGACCGATTCGGTCGACGGCCAGCGCTGGCGGCCTTCCGGCGTGATGCGCTTGGATTTGTTGAAGGTGGTCGGGTCGAGGCCCGCCTTCTTCGCGAGGCCTGACGCCGTCAGCTTGTTGCGCGCGGCGAGGCGGTCGAGAGCGTTCCAGATTTGGGCATGTGTCAGCATGTCACGGCGCCGCGCATTGCACGCGTCCCTCTTGTGGCAGGGCGGAAAGTCATCGTAGGAAATATAACCTCGGAGCCGAGCATTGCAAGCACAATATTTGCCCGCCGCCTTGAATTGGCCCCGGCTCGACCGATAGGGTCCGGGCCTCCACCCCGCCGGAGCGTCCGTCCCGTGATCGGTCTGATCGACCGCCTGTCCCGCCCCTTGCTGCGCGCGCTCGACCCCGAGGACGCGCATGCCCTGACGCTGAAGGCGCTGCGGCTGATGCCGGTGGCGCGGGCGCCGGCCGACCCCCCGGATATCGCGGTCCGGGCCTTCGGGCTGAATTTCCCCAATCCGGTCGGCGTCGCCCCCGGCTTCGACAAGAACGCGGCCGTCCCCGACCCCCTGCTGCGGCTCGGATTCGGCTTCGTCGAGGCTGGCACCGTGACGCCCCGGGCGCAGGCCGGCAATCCGCGGCCGCGCATCTTCCGCCTCGAGGCCGACCGCGGCGTCATCAACCGCCTCGGCTTCAACAACGAGGGCGCGCCGTCGGTGCTGGCGCGGCTGTCGGCGCGCGCGCGGGCCGGCGGCATCGTCGGCGTCAACATCGGCGCCAACAAGGATTCGCACGATCGCGCCGACGACTATGTGCGGCTGATCGACACCTTCGCGGCGGTGGCGAGCTACTTCACCGTCAACGTCTCCTCGCCGAACACGCCGGGCCTGCGCGACCTGCAACAGGCGGCCGCGCTCGACGACCTGCTCGGCCGCGTGCTCGAGGCGCGCGAGAAGGTGCGCGCGCGCGTCGGCCCGACGCCGGTGCTGTTGAAGATCGCTCCGGATTTGACGCTCGCCGATCTCGACGACGTCGTCGGCGTCGCGCGCAAGAACCGCGTCGACGGCATGATTGTCGGCAACACCACGATCTCGCGCCCCGCCTCGCTGCGCGATCGTGCCACGGCGAAGGAGCAGGGCGGCCTGTCCGGCAAGCCGCTGTTCAAGCTGTCGACGCGCATGCTGGCCGAGACCTTCGTGCGCGCCGAGGGCGCGTTCCCGCTGATCGGCGTCGGCGGCATCGATTCCGGCCCGTCGGCGATCGCCAAGATCAAGGCCGGCGCGACGTTGGTGCAGGTCTATACCGGACTGGTCTATCGCGGCATCGGCCTGCTCACCGAGATCAAGTCCGACCTCGCGGCGGCGCTCAAGCGCGGGCACCGCAATTCGCTGGCCGAGATGGTCGGCGTCGACGCCGCCGAGATGACGGCGGAAACCTGGCCGGGCTAGCGGCCGCGCGCGCCGTTGATCAAGCGCATGATGATCCAGATCGGGATCACGATCACCGCGCCGAGCAGGAAGTAGCGCCACAGCCAGCGGAAGGCGTCGAAGCCCATATTCCAGAACCAGCGGAAGAGCCGCTCGGCGCTACGCACGATGTCGAACGGATCGAGCCCGAGCGCGGCCAGGATGACGCCGACCAGGATCGAGGCGAGGATCAGCCGCCCCAGTACCGCCATCGGCGATCCGCCGAGCCATCGCCCCACATTGTCGGCCATCGGTCTCTCCCTCCAGACGGAGGAGACGTGGCCCGAGTCTGTGTTCCGGTCAAGGCGCATCGAAATCCTCCGTCATTCCGGGTCGGCCCGAACGGCCGAACCCGGACTCCGGACAACAGGCACTTCGCGAGAGGTCTGGACTCCGGGTCCACTTGCCGACGCTCGCGTCCCGGAATGACGGAGCCGGTTCATCGCGTTCGATCCTCGCCGGCATCCGCTCCAGAGTCTCCAGCCGGCCGGCCTGGGGCGGAATTGGAATCAGTCGATTTTGATGTCCGCAGACTTGATAATGCGCGCCCATTTCGTCGTCTCGTCGGCGACGAGCTTACCAAACTCCGCGGGCGAGCCGCCAAGCCCGGTAGCGCCTAAATCGGCAAGCCGCGACTTGATTGTGCTGTCGGACAGCGCCGCATTGATCTGCTTGTTGAGCGCTTCCACGATAGCCGGTGGCGTGCCGGCGGGCACGCCAACGCCGTTGAATGTGCTGGCTTCATAGTCCGGCACGAACTCGGCAATCGTCGGGATCTGCGGCAGCGCGTCCGATCGCGCTGCGGAGGTTACAGCCAGCGCTCGTAACTTGTCTGCCCGGATATGGCCGATCGATGCGGGCAGGAGGTCGAACATGACCTGCACCTGGCCGCTGAGCAGGTCCACAAGAGCCGGTGCCGAGCCGCGATACGGGACATGACGCATGTCGACGCCAGTCATGGCTTTGAACAGTTCGCCGGACAAATGTGCCGTTGAACCCACGCCACTCGACGCAAAGTTCAGCTTGCCCGGATTGGCCTTCGCATAGGCAATCAGTTCGGGCACGGTCTTGACCGGAAGCGAGGGGTTAACTTCCAACACGTTTGGCACGCGAAATACCGCGACGACCGGCTGCATGTCCCGAATGAAATTGAAATGCAGATGTTGATAAAGGGTCGCGTTAATTGCGTTGGGGGACGTCACCCATAGCACCGTGTAGCCATCGGGCGCGGCGCGAACGACCATTTCAGTCGCAATATTGCTGGCCGCGCCGGGCTTGTTGTCCAGGATGAATGTCTGGCCCAGGCGTTGCGACAGAAATTTCGCGATCAGGCGGCCAATGATGTCGGACGACCCGCCGGGAGGAAAGCCAATAACGATTCGAACCGGGCGGTCCGGATACGATTGCGCGTGAGCAGATCCGGACGATGAAGCTAGTGCAGCGGCGCAAGCGCCCCAGTGCAAGAGTTCGCGACGATCAAGGATCATTGTGAGCCCATGAAATTCCGAAGATTGCTATGGCGGAGGCGGCAAACTAGGGATTGTAGCGGGTACGAAAATTCGCGCGTTACGGGCGTAACTATGCGGACCGCTGTTCACACGAGCATTTTTATTTTTAGATTAGCCATCCTTTCCCCGACCCGCAATCGTCGGCGTGAAACAGAATATTGCCGCCGGCTTCCGGCAGTCCCGCGGATGACGGCGGATCATTGTTCGCCCGCCGGCGTCAGCATCTTCTCCAGCGTCTCCAGCCGGTCGGCCTCGCCCGGCGGCTTGTCCCAGCGCAGGCGGTTGATGCGGGGAAAGCGCATGGCGATGCCGGACTTGTGCCGCGTCGAGCGTTGCAAGCCTTCGAACGCGACTTCCAGAACCAGCCCTTGCGTCTTCTCGTGCGTCACCTCGCGCACCGGGCCGAAGCGGGCAAGCGTGTTGCGGCGGACGAAGCGGTCGATCTCGATCAGCTCCTCGTCGGTGAAGCCGAAATAGGCCTTGCCGACCGGCACCAGCTCGTCCGCGCCGTTCCAGACGCCGAACGTGTAGTCGGAATAATAGGACGAGCGCTTGCCATGGCCGCGCTGCGCGTACATCAGCACGGCGTCGACGATCATCGGGTCGCGTTTCCATTTCCACCACGGGCCCTTTGGCCGCCCGGGCACGTAAGGCGCGTCGCGGCGCTTGAGCATGACGCCCTCGACCGCCGCGGCGTCGGCGCCCGCGCCGGCGGCGGCCGGATCGGCGCGCGCGGCGGCGAGTTGCTCCCACGTCTCGAACGGCACCAGCGGCGAGATGTCGATGCGCAGATCGTCGAGCTTAGCGATGAAGCGTTCGAGCCGCGCGCGGCGTTCCGCGAAGGGCAGGCCGCGCAGGTCGGCGTCGCCTTCGGCGAGCAGGTCGTAGGCGCGCAGATGCGCCGGGAATTCGGCGATGAGTTTCGGCGTGACGGCCTTGCGGTTGAGCCGCTGCTGTAACACGTTGAACGATTGCACGCGGCCCTCGCGCATGATCAGCAGTTCGCCGTCGATCGCCGCCGGCAGCGTCAACGACCGGACGAGGTCGGGGAAGCTCTTGGAAATATCCTCGCCGGTGCGCGAATAGAGCCGCGCGACGATCGTGCCGTGCTCGTCCGCGCCGGCGACCGCCTGCACGCGGATGCCGTCCCATTTCCATTCGACCGAGAAGCCGGCGGCGTCGAGCCCGGCGAACGCGGAGTCCTCGACCGCGTGCGCCAGCATCGGCGGCCGGAACGGCGCCGGGTCGCGCGTCGTTGGCTTCTCCGCGCGGCCTTCGAGCCAGGCGAACAGTTCGCCATAGGGCGGCGTCAGGCCGGGCCACAGCAGCTCGACCTCGTCGGCGTCCTTGCCGCCGAGCGAGGCGGCGGCGGTCTTGGCGAGCCGCGCCGACACGCCGATGCGCAGCGCGCCGGTGACAAGCTTGAGCAAGGCCCAGCGGCCAACCTCGTCGAGGCCGTCGAGCCAGCGCGCGATCTGCGCCGGCAGTTGCGCCTTGCCGAGGGTCGCGAGCGTTTCGACGACGGAGGTGAGGGTGGGGGCCTTCTGCTCCCCTCCCCCCGCGAGCGAAGCGAGTGGCGGGGAGGGGTCGGGAGTGGGGGGTCCGGTGCCGGAATTGAAAGAAGATCCCCCCACCCCTAACCCCTCCCCGCCGCTGCGCGGGGGGAGGGGAATGCGCTGTGCCTGCGAAACCGGCCACATCAGCGCGACCGTCTCCGACAAGTCGCCGACGTAGTCATACGACAGCGCGAACAGCACCGGGTCGCTGCGCTCCGTGATCAACGCGCGGATCATGCCGGCCTTGGCGTGCCTGAACGACAGCGCGCCGGTCAGCGCGGCGAGCGCCCAGCCGCGCTCGGGGTCGGGCGTGGTGCGCAGGTAGTCGGCGATCAGCCGCAATTTGGCATTGCGGCCGGGCTCGTAGGCGAGGCGGTCGAGCAGTTCGGCGAATTTGTTCATGCGCCGCTCTCGGCCTCCGCCGCGTCGTGCTCGTCCTCGTCGCCATAGCCGACGATGTCGAGCGGCCGCGCCTTCAGGCCCCGCGACCTGCACCAGTGCACCAGCGCGTCCTCCTGGCCGTGCGTGACCCAGACTTCCGAGGCGCCGGTGGCGGTGATCGTCGATGTCAGGCCGTCCCAGTCGGCGTGGTCGGAGATCACCAGCGGCAGGGTGACGCCGCGCTGGCGGGCGCGGGCGCGCACGCGCATCCATCCGGATGCGAACGCGAAGACCGGGTCGGGGAAGCGGCGCGACCACAGGTCGCCCATGGCGCTCGGCGGGCACAAGGTGATGGCGCCGGCGAGATCGGCCTTGGTGGCCCCGCGCACGAGTTCCAGCGGGCCGAGCGGGATGCCGCGGCTCTCGTAGTAACGCGTGATCGTCTCCATCGCGCCGTGCAGGTAGATCGTCCGGTCGTATCCGGCCGTGCGGATCATCGAGACGATGCGCTGCGCCTTGCCGAGCGAATAGGCGCCGACGAGGTGCGCGCGCTCGGGGAAAATCGCTAGTGAATGCAGGAGCTTGGCGATCTCGCCGGCGGCGTCGCGATGGCGGAACACCGGCAGGCCGAACGTCGCCTCGGTGATGAACACGTCGCACGGCACCAATTCGAACGCCGCACAGGTACGATCACTTACGTCCTTGTAATCGCCCGAAGCGACGATCCTCATGCCGCCGCAGGCGACGCGGATCTGCGCCGAGCCGAGCACGTGGCCGGCCGGGTGGAAGCTCACTTCGACGCCATCGAGCGTGAGCCGTTCGCCGTAGCGGATGGCTTGTGTGCGGCCGGCGAAATTCTCGCCGTAGCGCAGGCGCATGATGTCGAGCGTCTCCTGCGTCGCCAGCACGGCGCCATGGCCGGCGCGCGCGTGGTCAGAATGGCCGTGGGTGATCAAGGCCTTCTCGACCGGGCGGGTCGGATCGATGTGGAAGCCGCCGGGCCTGCAACAGACGCCGGACGGGGTCGGGACGAGGATGCCTTCAGGACGCATCGCCTATAAATAGGCACGAAGCGGGCCGATTGGAGAAGGCCGGAACTTGACCGAAGGATAGCGGAGCGAAACCATAACCATCATGCCCGGCCACGACGCGCTTGAGAGCCGAGGTCACTTGTCATTCCTGAACCGCGCCGAAACGGAAAGTCTTTTGCCGGACGTCTTTGCGCGCTGGTTCGCCTCGCGCGGCTGGACGCCGCGCGCGCATCAACTCGAATTGCTGGCCAAGGCCGAGCAGGGGCGCTCGGTGCTGCTGATCGCGCCGACCGGCGGCGGCAAGACCTTGGCGGGTTTTCTGCCGACGCTGGTGGAGCTCTCTCTTCACCTCTCCCCGCTTGCGGGGAGAGGTCGACCGACCCCCGGCTTGATCGGGGGTCGGTCGGGTGAGGGGGCGTTGAAGCTACAGCAGGGTGGCGAGGCGCCCTCGTCCGGCTCGGCACTGCGTGCCTCGCCACCTTCTCCCCGCGAGCGGGGAGAAGAGAGACGCGGCCTGCACACGCTCTATATCTCGCCCTTGAAGGCGCTCGCCGTCGACATCGCGCGCAATCTCGAGACGCCGGTGCGCGAGATGAACCTGCCGATCCGGCTCGAGACCCGCACCGGCGATACACCGGCCTCGAAGCGGCAGCGGCAGCGCCGCGATCCGCCCGACATTCTCCTCACCACGCCGGAGCAACTGGCACTGCTGCTCGCCACCGCCGACGCGCCCTATCTGTTCGGCTCGCTCAGGCGCGTCGTGCTCGACGAGCTGCATTCGCTGGTGACGTCGAAGCGCGGCGATCTCCTCTCGCTCGGCCTTGCGCGGCTCTATGCGCTGGCGCCGGGCCTCACCACTGTCGGCCTCTCCGCGACCGTCGCCGAGCCGGACGGCCTGCGCCGTTTCCTGATGCCGCAGCCGCTCGACGGCGAGCGGCTCGCCGACATCGTCATTGGACAATCCGGCGCGCAGCCGCACGTGTCGATGCTCGACACCGCCGAGCATCTGCCGTGGGCCGGCCATTCGGCGCGGCATGCGTTGTCCGAAATCTATGCACTGATCAAGACGCACACGACGACGCTGATCTTCGTCAACACGCGCAGCCAGGCGGAATTCCTGTTCCAGGAGCTATGGCGCGTCAACGACGACAATCTCGCCATCGCGCTGCATCACGGCTCGCTCGACGTCGCGCAGCGGCGCAAGGTCGAGGACGCGATGACCGCCGGTAAATTGCGCGCGGTGGTGTGCACCTCGTCGCTCGATCTCGGCGTCGACTGGGGCGATGTCGACCTCGTCGTCAACGTCGGCGCACCGAAAGGCTCGTCGCGGCTGTTGCAGCGGATTGGGCGCTCCAATCACCGGCTCGACGAGCCGTCGCAGGCGGTGCTCGTGCCGGCGAACCGCTTCGAGGTGCTCGAATGCCGCGCCGCGCTCGACGCGGTCGCCGAGAATGCGCAGGACACGCCGCCTTTGCGTACCGGTGCGCTCGACGTGCTGGCGCAGCACATCCTGGGCCGCGCCTGCGGCGAGCCGTTCTTTGCCGACGACGTCTATGCCGAGGTTCGCGCCGCGGCGCCTTACGCGGGCCTGGCGCGAGCCGACTTCGAGGCCGCGCTCGATTTCGTCGCCACTGGCGGCTACGCGCTCAAAGCCTATGAGCGATTCGCCAAGATCAGGCAGGGCAAGGACGGCAAGTGGCGGATCACGCATCCGCGCGTGGCGCAGCGCTATCGCATGAATGTCGGCACCATCGTCGAGGCCGACATGATCAAGGTCAGGCTGGTGCGCGCGCGTGGCGCTGCAGGCAGCGCGGTGCGGCGCGGCGGCCGGCTGCTCGGCGAAGTCGAGGAATATTTCATCGAGACGTTGACGCCCGGCGACACGTTTGTGTTTGCAGGCGAGATCCTGAAATACGAGACGCTCGTGGAAGACGAGGTCTACGTCTCGCGGGCGACCGGCGCCGACCCGAAAGTGCCGGCCTATGAAGGCGGCAAGTTTCCGCTGTCGACTTACTTGGCCGCGCGCGTGCGCGCGCTGCTGGCGACGCCCGACGCCTGGCACGGCCTGCCGCAACAGGTGCGCGAATGGCTGGAAATCCAGGAGTGGCGCTCGCTGCTGCCGAAGGCCGGCGATCTGCTGGTCGAGACCTTCCCGCGCGGCGGCAAGAATTATCTCGTCTGCTATCCGTTCGAGGGGCGGCTGGCGCACCAGACACTCGGCATGCTGCTGACGCGGCGGCTCGAGCGCGCGCGCATGAAGCCTCTGGGGTTCGTCGCCAACGAATATGCGCTGGCGGTATGGGGCCTCGGCGATCTGGCCTTGCGCATCCAGCGCGGCGACCTGTCGCTGGCGCAGTTGTTCGATGAGGACATGCTCGGCGATGATCTCGAGGAATGGCTCGCGGAGTCGGCGCTGATGAAGCGCACGTTCCGCTCCTGCGCCATCATCGCCGGGCTGATCGAGCGTCGGTTCCCCGGTGAGGAGAAATCGCGGCGGCAACTGACGGTCTCGACCGACCTCGTTTACGACGTGCTGCGCAAGCACCAGCCGGATCATCTGCTCTTGCGCGCCGCGCGGGCCGACGCCGCCTCCGGCCTGCTCGACATCAAGCGGCTCGGCGAGGCGCTCTCGCGCATCAAGGGCCGAATCGTGCACAAGGCGCTCGATCACGTCTCGCCGCTGGCCGTGCCGGCGCTGCTGGAGATCGGCCGCGAAAGCGTCTATGGCGAGGCTTCCGACGCGCTTCTGGCCGAGGCCGCGGACGAGCTGATCAAGGAGGCGATGCGGTGAGTTCCCTTTCTTCTTATCCCTTCCCTGAAAGGGGAGGGTGGCCGCGAAGCGGCCGGGTGGGATCATCTTGGTAGCGACCCCCACCCGGACAGCTTCGCTGTCCGACCTCCCCCTTGCAGGGGGAGGTAAAGAAAGGAAGTGCGACATCGTCATCGCCGACGTCACACTCCATGCCGACTCCGCGGGCGCGCTGTACTGGCCGGAGCACGGCCTGCTCGCCGTCGCCGACCTGCATCTGGAAAAAGGCTCGAGCTTCGCCGCGCGCGGGCAATTGCTGCCGCCGTATGACACCGCGGCGACTTTGGCGAAGCTGACACAGCTCGTGATGCGCTATGCGCCGCGCGTCGTCGTCGCGCTCGGCGACAATTTTCACGACGGCGGCGGCCCGGCGCGCATGACGCGCGAGGATCGCGACGCCCTGTCGGCGTTGCAGCGCGGGCGCGAGTGGATCTGGATCACCGGCAACCACGATCCGGAACCGGCCGACGGCATCGGCGGTGTCTTCCACGACCGCTTCGCGCTCGGCGCGCTGACGTTCCGCCACCTGCCCGGCAGCGGCGCCGGCGAAATCTGCGGCCATCTGCATCCGTCGGCGCGCATCGCGCATCGCGGCCGCTCGGTGCGCCGCCGCTGCTTCGCGGCGGATGCAACGCGCCTGGTGATGCCGGCCTTCGGCGCCTATACCGGCGGGCTCAACATCCGCGACGCGGCCTTCGCCGACCTGTTCGGCACGCTGAAGTTCACCGCGCACATGCTTGGCGACGACCGGCTCTATGCTTTCGCCGCGAAGCGGTGTCTGCCGGATTGATCAGGCCGCCTGGCTCGGCCGCACCAGATTGCAGAAGTCGGCCAGCCGTTCGGCCAATTTGCGCGCCGCGGCGTTGGCGTTGTCGGACACCACCAGCACGATCTCGGTTTTGTCGATCGGCGCAAAGCCGTGCGTATCGACGATCCGATGTTCCGGCGTGACCGCAACGTTCGGCAGGATGGCGACCCCGAGGCCGACCGCGGCGGCGGCCTGAATGCCGGAAAGATTCGGGCTCGTATAGGCGATGTGCCAGGTGCGTCCGGCGGATTCGAGCGCGTGGATGAGCCGGTTGCGATAGAGGCAGCCCTGCTCGGCCACCGCGATCGGCACCGGATCGCGTGACAGGTCGATCGGGTGCTTGCGGCTTGTCACCCATTGCAGCCGTTCCGGCCAGGCCGTGGTGCCGCTGCTCTGGCCCGCATTGCGTTTGACCAAAGCGACGTCGAGTTCGCCGCGATCGAGCAGCGCCTGCAAGGTCGAGCTCAGGCCGGAGCGGACGTCGAGCCGCAATGTCGGTCGCCCGCGCGCATAGTCGGACAGCAACTCGACCAGCCGGTAGGCGGCGAAATCCTCAGGTAGGCCGAGCCGCACGACGCCTTCGACCACGGGCCGCGCCACCACGTCGCGCGCCTCCTGCTCGAGCGCGAGGATGCGGCGCGCATAGGCGAGGAGCCGCTCGCCCTCCTCGGTCGGGGTCGCCCGCTTGCCGTCGCGGACCAGCAGCGGCTTACCGACCGACTCCTCAAGCCGCCTGATCTGCTGGCTGACGGTCGATTGGGTGCGGTGGACCCGCTCGCCGGCGCGGGTGAAGCCGCCGGCGTCGACCACCGAGACGAAGCTGCGCAAAAGCTCGATATCCAGCATTGCGGCACCCATTCAGAAACCCACTGGCAAGCATTATAGCATTTAATTTCCAACTATGAAGGGGCGGGCCTACCTGTCGGGTTGAAAGGAATTCCCCGACATGTCCCAGCTCGCTCTGTCTGCCGCTCCGCCAGCCGTCTCGACCAGCAAGTTGCGCCTCGGCCTCATGGTCGTCGGCTTCGTCCTGCTGTGGAGTTCGGCTTTCTCCGCCGGCAAGATCGCCGTCGCCGACTCACCGCCGCTGATCTTCCTCGCCGTGCGCTTCCTTGCGGCAGGCGTGCTCATGCTCGCTATCGCGCCGCTGAGCGGCATCCGGTGGACGCTGTCGTGGCGTGATGTCGCCGTCTTCGCCGCGCTCGGCGTCGCCAACCAGGCGGTGTATCTCGGCATCGGCTACGTCGCGCTCAACAGCGGTGTCTCGGCGGGGCTTGCCGCGCTGATCATCAGCGCCAATCCGATTTTGACCGCGGTGCTCGCCGTCGCCCTGCTCGGCGAGCGCATAACCTGGCAAAAGACCATCGGCCTCGTGCTCGGCCTGGCCGGCGTCGCCTTCATCGTGCGGAGTCGGCTCATTCTCGGCACCGACCAGTTGAGCGGCATCGTCCTCTGCGTGCTGGCGCTCATCTCGCTGGTCGGCGGCACCATCCTGTTCAAGCTATTCGGCCCGAGGCAGGGGTTGTGGATCGGCAACGGCGTGCAGAGCCTCGCGGCCGGCATCGCGACCCTGCCGTTTGCGCTGGCTTTCGAGAGCTTCGCCGACGTCGTGCCGTCGACGAGCCTGATCCTCGTATTCCTCTACAACGTCTTCTTCGTGTCGGTGTTCGCCTATCTGCTCTGGTTCCGTATCCTCCAGGTCAGCGGCGCCACCGCGGCAAGCAGCTATCATTTCCTCATCCCGCCGCTCGGCATGATGTTCGGTTGGCTGCTGCTCGGAGAACATCTCGAAGCGGCCGACCTCTTCGGCATCGTGCCGGTGGCGCTCGGCATCTATCTCGTCACCCGTCCCGCCGCGGCCCGCGTGCCGGCATCGTAAGCAGGAGAAGTGCCATGAACGCCCCACGTTTCACGCTGATCGGCGGCCCGACGGTGCTGATCGAGATCGCGGGTTTCCGCCTCGTCACCGACCCTACCTTCGACGAGCCCGGCGACTACAAGCTGCCGCATGTGACGCTGACCAAGACCGGCAGCCCGGCCGTGCGCGTTGAAAATATCGGCGCCATCGATGCGGTGCTGCTCAGCCACGACCAGCACGCCGACAATCTCGATCACGGCGGCCGTCACTTTTTACCGAAGGCCGGCCGCGTGCTGACGACCGAGATCGGCGCGAGCCGCCTCGGCGGCAATGCGCAGGGGCTCAAGCCGTGGCAGTCGGTCGAACTGACGAAGGACGGCCGCAGCCTGCGTGTCACCGCGACGCCGGCGCGGCATGGGCCGGCCGGCATCGAGCCGCTGGCCGGCGACGTCGTCGGCTTCGTGATCGAGACGGACGGCGCGGCGCCGATCTACGTGACCGGCGACACGGTGTGGTACGACGGCGTCGCCGAAGTGGCGCGGCGCTTCAAGGCCGGCATCGTGCTACTGTTCGCCGGCTCGGCGCAGACGCGCGGCGCCTTCCACCTGACGATGGATGTCAACGACGCCATCGAGACCGCCCATCACTTCCCCGACGCCGCCATCGTGCCGGTGCATTGCGAGGGCTGGAAGCACTTCACGCAGACCTGCGCCGACCTCGCCGCCTCCTTCAAGGCGCTCGGTATCGACAACCGCCTGCGCCTGCTGCCGCCGGGCGTGGCGACGGAAGTGACCTAATCGCGCCGGAACGCGACGCTGGCCAGCCAGCCGATCGCCAGCGCCATCGACATCGTGGCCAGGCCGTACAGCAGGCCGTGATCCTGCGAGGCTTCGACGACGTATTGCTCGACGCCCGCCTTGGTCACCGCGAACGACGTCGCGGTGCGCCCCACCAACGCGCCGTTGCCGAACAGCTTCACGTCGACGCCGTAGCGGCCGGTCGCCGCGTTGGCCGGAACCGGGATCGAGGCGCGGAATACGGTCGGCGTCAGGAAGGTCACGGCGGTCGCCGACTGGGTGTAGAGGTGCTGCTGCTCCTTCAGCCTGACGAAGGCCGTGCGGAACGGGTCGCCGCTGACCGTGTCGGCGAAGTCGGCGCCGACGCGCTGCGTCAGGATGAAGTTGTCCATGCCGACCTGCAGCCGCCGCAGCACTTCCGGCGCCCCGATCTGGGCGACAGGCTGGTCGGTGAGGATGGCGAGGTATGACGGCACGCGCACGAATTCGCGCGAGTCGACGTTGACGAAGATGCCGAGCATGCGCTGCTTGCGCCGCGTGCGCAGCGTCTCGTGCGGCCCGGTGACGGTGACGACGAGATTGTAGGCACCCTGCATCTGCTTGCCGGCGTCGGGCTGCACCGTGCCGAACAGGACGAGGTTCTCGCCGATATAGTTCGAGGTCACTGCGATGCGCTCGTTCGACAGCGACACGACCAGCCGCTCGGCATGCGCGGCCGAAGCGGCGAGCAGGAGAGCGAGCGCGATGGCGGCGCGTGCGATCATGGCGCGATCAACCGCAGCGAATAGAGGTCGTCCGGCGGCACGACGAGCTCGTAGGCAAAGCGCACGCCGACCGCGAACACCAGAAGCCCGAGCATGAGGCGCAGCCGCTCGGGCCGCATTTTGTGCCCGGTGTGCGCGCCGAACTGCGCGCCGATGACGCCGCCGACCATGAGGATCAGGGCGAGGATGGCGTCGACGAGATGGTTCGTCGCCGCGTGCATCACCGTCGCGGACGCCATGGTGATCAGCGTCAGCGCCATCGACGTGCCGATGACCGTCGCCGTCGGCACGCGCAGGAAATAGATGAGCATCGGCACCAGCAGGAAGCCGCCACCGATGCCCATGATGGCGCCGACGAAGCCGATGATGAAGCCGATGCCCCAGACCGGGATCGCCGAGACGTAGATCTTCGAGCGCTTGAAGCGCATCTTCAGCGGCAGGCCGTGCACCCAATTGTGGCTGCCAGGACGGCGCAGCGTCGCCGGCCCGCCGCTGCGCGCGCGCAATTCGGCGCGCAGCGCCTCGTTGATCATCAGCCCGCCGACGGTGGTCAGCAGCACGACGTAGGAAACGCCGATGACGAGGTCGAGCTGGTCGAGCGCGCGCAGCAGCGTGAACAGCCAGACGCCGGTCGCGGTGCCGACGATGCCGGCCGAGAGCAGCATCAATGCGAGAGCCACGTCGATCGTCCGCCGCCGCCAGTAGGTCAGGGCGCCGGTGAAGGAGGAGGCGGCGATATGGCTCGCCACGCTCGCGACCGACACGGAGGGCGGAATGCCGATGAAGATTAGCAGCGGCGTCATCAGGAAGCCGCCGCCGATGCCGAACATGCCGGAGATGAAGCCGACCGCGAGCCCCATCCCCAGGACGAGGAAGATGTTAACGGGCAGATCGGCGATCGGCAGATAGATCTGCAAGGCGGCGTCATCCGGGGTTCGGCGCGGCGCCGCCGGCCCCGCGCCCGTGACGCGGCCGCCCCCGGCGCCGAAGCGGCATGTTTGTCCGCTGCGTGCGCCGTGAATGTGGCCGATATCGCGTGCGAAGGCGAGTGCGGCCTTTGCGACGTGGCTAATGCCGCCTCAGCGATTGCCGATCTTGTAGGCGCCGAGCGCCATCGGCGCGCCGGACCGCGCCTTGCCGTGCGGGGCGGCGGGGGTGGCGGCGTCGTCCCAGCCCCCCGGCGGGGCGGCGACCACGATCGCCTCATGCGGCTGCGGCACGGGCGCGAACGACTTGACCGCCGTTTGCGCCTGCGCCAGCGCCTGGCCGTCGAGTTGCGCGGCCACCTCGTCGCGCTTGCGGCCGGCTTCCTTGTCGCCCTGCGCGGCGGCGAGCGCGAACCACTTGTAGGAGTCAGCCAGGCTCTTGGGCGTGCCGAGCCCGCGCGCGGTGAGGACGCCGAGATTGTACTGGCTGTCGGCGACGCCGTGGTCGGCGGCCTTACGGAACCATTGCGCGGCGGTCGTGTAATCGGGCCGGCCGTCAACGCCTTCGGCATAGAGGACCGCGAGATTGTGCATCGCCTTGGCATTGCCCTTGGCGGCAGCGGCGAGATAGAGGCGGCGGGCCTGGGCGAGGTCCTTCTTCACGCCGCGGCCCTTCTCCAGCATCGCGGCGTAGCGGAACTGCGCCATCGCCACGCCCTTGCTGGCGGCGCGCTCGTACCAGCGGGCGGCCTCTTCGGCGTTGGCTTGAACGCCGCGGCCTTCGGCAAAGCGCACGCCGATCTCGTAGGCGGCGGCGGCATCGCCCGACAGGGCCGCGCTGCGCAGCTTCGCGCCGCCGATCTCGGCCGGCAACCGTTCGGCGGCGGGCGCGCGCATGGCCGTCGGCGGGATCGAGCCGGTGACGTCGCTCTTTGACGGCGCTGGCGGCGCCGACAAAGCCGGCGCGGCCAGCGGCGACGGCATCACGGGCATCATCGGTGTCGGATTGGTCAGGATGCTCGACGGCGCCGAGAGGGCCGGCGCCAGCGGGCTCGCGGGCGTCGCCGAGGTGTTGTCCGCATCGTCGTCATCGTTGGCGGCGAGCGATTGCGGCGCTTGCGTCTGGGCCGTCTTGGCGGGCTGCGCGGCCTTGTAGCCAACGAGGAACTTGCCGCCGACCTGCACCGCGCCGACGGCGATGGCGACGATGCTGGCCGCCACAAACAGCGATTTCATCCGCTGCATCAGGCCGCGCGGCGCCTCGCCTGCGATCGGCTCCTCGGCGGCGTCCGGACGCATCGGTCGGGGCGCGGCCTTGACCGCTCCTTGCGCGGCGCGGCGGGCGGCAGCGATGAAGTTCGAGGCGCCGGCGGCCGGCGCGGCCGGGTTGGCGCGGGCGTCGCCAACGGCGATACGGGCACCGACGCGCTGGCGCGGCGGGCCGGAGCCCGGCTCGAGCGGCTGGTCCGGCGGCAAATCGGGATCGATCGGCGCGACGCGCGCCTGCGGCTTGCGTTGCTGCTGCTGCTGCGACGGCTGCGGCTGGGGCGGCGGCGGAGGGGCGGGCTGCGGCGCGGCGGCGGCCGGCTCCGGCTCGGGCAATTCGAACGGCGCAGCGGGCGGCAGATGCGGCGGCGGCGCCATGTCCTGGACCGGGCGCGCGGCGACGCGCCCCATCGGTTGGGTCAATTCGAGCGGCTCGGTCTCGGACGCGCGGCGGCGGCCTTCGTCGCGGATATCGCTCTCGATGCGCGCCAGGCGGTCGACCACCGCGCTCAGGGTGCCGTTGACGGCATCGAGCGCGTTCTGCGTACGGACGAGGTCGACCTTGAGGGAATCGACGCCGACCGCGCTCTCGGCCTCGGCGCGGAGCGCGTCGGCCTGCTTGTTGGCGCGCATGTCGTCGATCTGCACCAGCAGGTCACCGAGGCCGCGCTCGATTGCCTCGAGATGGCCGAGCCGCGAATCGGAAGCGTCCAGCCGCTCGACCAGATGGCCGATGCGGTCTTCCAGATGCCCCATCGACGGATTGTCGCCGCGGCTTTCCTGGATCAGCTCGATCTTGTCGGACAGCGACTGCACCAGCGCTTCCAGGCGCGGCGGCACGCTGGCGCCGCTCTGCGCCCGCTCGGCAAGCGCATGGCTGAGCGCCTCGATGCGCTGTTCGAGATGATTGAGCACGTCGCCGCCGCCGCCGCGGCTCATGTCCTCGACCTTCTGGGCGAGCGCGTGCACCTGCGCCGCAAGCTCGCTGACCGCGTCGTTGGAGGCGACATGCGCCGCCATCTCGCGCAGCGTCGTGATCGCGTGCTCGAGCTGCTGCAGCGTCGCCGGATCCTTTTGCGCGACGATGAGGTCGATCTTGTGCGCGAGGCCGGAGACCGCATCGTTGAAGCCGACGAGGTTTTCCGCGGGCGTCAGGCCGCGCAGGGCGTCGCGCACCTCGGCGAGACCGTGCTCGAGGCTCGACACGGCCTGCTGGTCGGCGCCGGCCTGGCGGCCTTCGGCGATGCGCTGGGTCAGGCCCTGGATCTGCTTCTCGATGGTGTCGATCGCGCGCCGCGGCATCGCCTCGTTCAGCGCGCGGCCGATGTCGCCGAGCTCGTCGCGCAGCGCGTTGATCGCTTCCTCGACGCCCGGCTTGCGCAGGGTCTCGATCTGGTCGGTGATGCGGCGGAGCTGGTCTTCAAGGCCGGAGAGGTCCTGCGCGGGCACCTGCGGAAACATCGGGGCCGGCGCGGTTTGCGGCGCGTGCGTTGCGGCCGGCAGAGGCGGCTGACCGTTGAGCACGCGCTGGCGCGCGGCGATCTCGGCCAGCGCGCGGTCGAGCTCGGCCGGCCGCTGCGGCGCCGGCTGCGGCGGCGCATAGGCCTGCGGCCGGTGCATTGGCGGCGCATAAGCGGCGACCGCTGGGTGCGGCGCGTAAGGCGCGAGCGGCGGCGCCATATGCTGCGGCATCTGCGCCCGCGCCGAGACGGCAACGAGCTGCTCGATGCGGTTGTCGAGGCGGCCGATCAACTCGCCGAGGCGATCCGGTTCTTCGCTGCGGACATTGCGGCCGCGGCGGCGCGGCGCCTGCGGCGCGGCGCGCGAGAATTGCGAAATGCGGCGGGTGAGATCGTCGAGGCGCTCGTGCACGCCGGAGAGTTCGTCGGCGTAGACGTCATCGTCATCGTCCTCATGACCGGGCGCGCGGCCGTCTTCGGCGGCCTGTTCGAGGATGACATTGTTCAGCCATTCGCCGAGCGACATGCCGGAGCGGCGCGCGGCTTCGCGGGCGCTCTCCCGGGCCTCGGGGCGGATGCCTTTCACGCTCCACGGGACGCCAAATTTCATCCTCGAGACCCACGTCAGGTGGAGCAAAGAAAGGGCCGGGGTCGGCCCTCGGGGAGCCGGCGCGTGTTAACAACGGGTGCACGCGGCGCGGCTCGTCAGTCCACCCGCCGACTTTTCCCGGTCACGGTAAACAAGCCCTTAAGATCACGCCGAAGTGCCCGATTTTGGCGGAGGTTTTGCGGAAGGCCGACGGCGCGCGTGCGCTTAACGGTAGTGCAATCCGCAGCCCCGATACTGCGCCAGGCCGTCGCGGAACCAGGGGAGGGCGGCCGCACTTGTCTCCGCCGCGACCGCTCGTTTTGGGTTAACGAGCGGTTAACGCCCCGCCCGCCGTACGATCAGCCGGAGAAGCCGAATGCCGACCTACAAAGCGCCCGTGGACGACGCGCTGTTCCTCATCAACGACGTCTTCCACCTCGAGCGTTACGGCAATCTGCCGGGCTTCGCCGAGGCGAGCGCCGACACGGTCGAGGCGATTCTGCGCGAGGCGGCGAAACTGTCGGAGGAGGTGCTGACGCCGCTCAACCGCGTCGGCGATACCGAGGGCTGCACGCGCCACGCCGACGGCAGCGTGACGACGCCGAAAGGATTCAAGGACGCCTACAAGCAGGTCGTCGAGGGCGGCTGGATCGGCATGTCGGTGCCGGAGGAATATGGCGGCCAGGGACTGCCGGCGACCGTCACCGTGATGATGAACGAGTTCTTCTGCTCGGCCAACATGGCCTTCGCCATGTATCCGGGCCTGACCCAGGGCGCGATCGCGGCGCTGCTGGCGCATGCCTCCGAAGAATTGAAAAAGACCTATTTGCCGAAGATGACGCAGGGGACATGGACTGGCACCATGAACCTGACGGAGCCGCACTGCGGCACCGATCTCGGCCTCCTGCGCACCAGGGCGACGAAGCAGGGCGACGGCAGTTATAAGATCACCGGCACCAAGATATTCATCTCCGCCGGCGAGCACGACATGTCAGAGAACATCATCCATCTCGTGCTGGCGCGCATCGAAGGTGCGCCCGCCGGCACCAAAGGCATCTCACTGTTTGTCGTGCCGAAATTCATCCTCGACGGCAACGGCGCGCCAGGGCAGCGCAACGCCGTCACCTGCGGCTCGATCGAAGAGAAAATGGGCATCCACGGCAACGCCACCTGCGTCATGAACTATGACGGCGCTATCGGCTGGCTGGTCGGCGAGGAAAACCGCGGCTTGAACGCCATGTTCACGATGATGAACGAGGCGCGGCTCGGCGTCGGCGTGCAGGGCCTGGCGATGGGTGAGGTCGCCTACCAGAACGCGGCGATCTACGCCAAGGAGCGTTTGCAGGGCCGGTCGATCTCCGGCGTCAAATACAAGGACAAGGCCGCCGATCCGATCATCGTGCATCCGGACGTGCGCCGCGCGCTGATGACGATGCGGGCGGTCAACGAGGCCGGCCGCGCGCTCGTCTATTGGACGGCGCTCAAAGGCGACGTCGCGCATCGCTCCGACAACGAGAAAGACCGCCAGGCCGCCGACGATCACATGGGCCTGCTCACTCCGGTCATCAAAGGCGTGCTCACCGACTTCGGTTTCCAGAACGCGGTGCTGGCGCAGCAGATCTACGGCGGCCACGGCTACATCGCCGAGCACGGCGTCGAGCAATTCGTGCGCGACGCGCGCATCGCCATGATCTACGAGGGCGCCAACGGCATCCAGGCGCTCGACCTCGTCGGCCGCAAGCTCGCGAAGGACGGCGGCCGCGCCATCATGGCGTTCTTCAACGAGGTGCAGGCGTATCTGAAGGAGCGCGCGCAGAGCGACGAGATGAACGCCTACCTCAAGCCGCTCGGCATTTCGCTCGCGCACCTGCAGCAGGCGACGATGTGGTTCATGAACAACGCCATGTCGAAGCCCGACAATGCCGGCGCGGGTTCGACCGACTATCTCAATCTGTTCGGTCTCGTCGCCCTCGGCTACATGTGGGCGCGCATCGCCGAGGCCGCGCTGCAAAAGCCCGACGACCCGCGCATGAAGGCCAAGCTCGTCACCGCGCGTTTCTTTGCCGAGCGCATGCTGCCGGAGACGGCGGCGCAGCTCGCCCGCATCGAGGCCGGCGCAGGCAGCCTGATGGAGTTGGCGGACGAGGCGTTCTGATCGGGCCTACTTGAGCTGGTCGGCGACCTTGTCGATGCCAGCCTGCGAGCAGACGTCGTCCTTGCCGGGCGAGCCCGAGACGCCGACCGCGCCGACGACCTCGTTGCCCGCCTTGATCGGCAGGCCGCCGCCGAGCGCCAGCACGCGCGAGTACTGGCGCGAGCCGACCGACGCCGGGTCGTCCGCCATGCGTTTCTGGAATGCGGCCGAAGGCTGGCTGAAGGTGCGCGCGGTGTAGGCCTTGCGGTCGGCGCCTTCCGGAGTGTGCAGGCCGGCGCCGTCGCCGCGCAGCATGACGATCGGCAGGCCGTCGCGGTCGACCACCACGACCGACACCTTGAAGCCCATGCTCTGGCATTGCGTGAGCGCCGCCTGCGCGATCGTCAGCGCCGTCGCTAGCGGAATATTCTTCTGCGTCACAAGGCCTTGCGCCGTGGCGGGCGCGGTCAACACCGCCGCGACCATCATCGATGCCAGTGTCGTTGTCGCGGAGCGCATGGCCGTTTCTCCCTCGTCCCGCTAGACCCGCGCCTCGATCAGCGCCGAGAGCCGCAGCACCGGCTCCTCGCTGCCCTGCATGATGGCGTGGCTGTCAAAGGCGCCGTCGTCGCAGATGAACTCGAAGGCCGCCAGGATACGGTCGACCGCCTCGCCGTCGCCGGCGAACGGCAGGAGCAGCCGCTCAGCGTGGACCTGCCGCCCCTGGCGATCGTTGACCTCAAGGATGGTGTAGACGGGCAACCCCTCGCGCGCCGCCTTCTCATAGGGCGCGATGCCGGTCGGGCAGATGGCGGGCGTCAGGATTTCGTCGAGATAGCGGCCGCGGCCGTCGGGCGAGCCGTAGGCACGGCGGATGATCTCGCCGTGGAAGCGGATCAGGAAGCGCGGCCCGCCGTCCTCGCCGGGTACGACGTCAAGGAAGCTCAGGTTTTCCTGCATCGTCGTCAGGCGCTCGGCCTCGAAGGCCTGCCAGCGCGGAACGCGATGGCCGTCGAGGTTCTGTGACCAGATTTTGAGCAACCATCGCTGGTTCACGGCACGGACCACGTCCGGCCGCGACATATCGAATTCCATCGGGCGTCCCCTCCGCGCTCACCGGTTCATGGCCGGGAGCGCACCTTCGTTCTTTTGCCAATTCAGCCGGAACACCGTGCGAGACGAAATATTCCCTGCGCCTCGCCAAAGCGCAAGATATGCAAAAACAATCATCGGTTGATAACAATCAAGCCGCGGCCAAAGCCGGGCCGCCGCGGCGCGAGCGCAGCAGCAACCAGCTCATGATTGTCACATTGAGCAGGTTCCAGCCGAGGCCGTTGAGAAACGCGGCCTCGTAGCTGCCCGTGATATCGAAGATCGCGCCGGACATCCAGCCGCCGAGCGCCATGCCAATGAGCGTCGCCATCAGGACGAGGCCGACGCGTGTGCCGGCTTCCTTCGGCGAGAAATACTCGCGCACGATGATGGCGTAGCTCGGCACGATGCCGCCCTGGAACAGGCCAAACAGCGCCGAAATGACATAAAGGGAGAATAAACTGTCGAACATCAGATAGAGCGCCAGCGCCGTGCCCTGCAGCAGCGAGCCGAGCAGCAGCGTGCGCACGCCGCCGATCTTGTCGGCGATGAAGCCCGACGCGATGCGGCTGACGATGCCGAAGCCGAGCATCAGCGACAGCATCTCGGCGCCGCGCGCGACGCCGTAACCGAGGTCGCCGCAATAGGCGACGATGTGCACCTGCGGCATCGACATCGCCACGCAGCAGGCGACGCCGGCGACGCACAGCAGCACCTGCAGGGTCAGCGGCGAGAACGGCGCCTCGGCGCGCCGGCGCGCGGCGGCGGCGCCGGCCGCGCCGCCGTCATGCGACGTCAGGCGGCGGCGCAGCGGCAGCGACAGAGGCAGCATGATGCAGAGGCAGAGAATGCCGATGCCGATATGCGTCGCGCGCCAGCCTTGCGTCGAAATGAAATGCTGCACCAGAGGCGGCCAGATCGTGCCGGCGATGTAGTTGCCGGACGCGGCGACGGCAACCGCGATGCCGCGGCGGCGTGAGAACCAGTGCGACACGTCTGCCATCAAAGGCCCGAAAGTCGCCGAGCACCCGAAGCCCATCAGCGTGTGCGCCAGCGCGACGAAGGTGAGGCTCGGTGCGAAGCCGACGCAAACATAGCCGATGGCGAGCGACGTGGTGCCGAGCGCCAGTGGTCCGAGGATGCCGAAGCGGTCGACGAGGCGTCCGATGACGACGCCGCCACCGGCGAAGCCGATCATCGCGAGCGTGTAGGGCAGGGACGCCGCGGCGCGGTCGACGCCGAAGTCGGCCTGGATCGCCGGCAGCGCGACGACCACCGACCACATGCCGACGCCGCCCACGGCGGACAGCGCGACAACGACGCCGAGGCGCAGCCAGGCGTAAGAGGATTCGATGTCGGAGGCGGGCGCGTGGCCCGTCGCGGCGTCCATAAGGAGCATTCCCGGCTGGTGCGCTTCGTCTAGCATATTATGCGAAGGCCGCCATCACCTCGCTCCCGAACAACGAAATCGAATGGGAGGCATCAGCAAGTTTCATGTCGCCGAACGCCATCTGGCACAGCACGTAGTTGACGCCGGTCTCGTCCTTCAGGCGCGCGAGATAATTGCGCACGGTCGCCGGCGAGCCGGCGACGCCGTGGCCGATCGTCTCCAGTGCGGCGAAGTCGTTCGGGTAGATGTCTTTCAGCACGAACTCCGCGCCGGAACGCCGCCAGATCCACTCCATTGCCTCGCGCCAGTGCCGGTAGGCGGGTTCTGCGATGCGGCGCGCCGCGGCGTCGGTGCCGGCGACGACGACGTGACGCGTGATGCCGATCTTCGGCAGCGTCTCCGCGCTGCGCCCGAGCTTCTGCCACTCCTCGCGGTAACGGTCGCTGATCGCGCGTGCACGCGCCGCCGGACCGAGCGAAACGACGTTGATCGCGTTCGGCGCCGCCCAGCCGATCGCGTCGGCGTTCGGCGCGCCATACCAGAGCGGCGGGTGCGGCCGCTGCACCGGCTTTGCCTGGACGACGTAATCCTTAAATTTATAATACGCGCCGTCGAAATTGACGACCTCGTCCTTGAACGCGCGCATCAGCACCGCGAAGGCCTCGTGATACATCTTCGGCGCGTCGGCCGGCTCGACGCCGAAGCGCGCGTGTTCGAGCAGCGCGCCGCCGCGGCCGACGCCGACCATCAGCCGCCCGCCCGAGAGATGGTCGAGCATGCAGATCTCTTCATAGAGCCGCAGCGGGTGATAGAGCGGCAGCACATAGACGAGCGGGCCGAGCTTCAGCGTCGCCGTGCGCGCGATTGCGGAGGCGAGAAACACGCTCGGGCTCGCCGCCATGCCGAGCGGCGTCGAATGATGCTCGGCGAGGTGATAGCCGGAAAAGCCGGCCGCCTCGATCAGCGCGACGAGGTCGAGCCGCTCTTTCAGGAAATCGCCGAGCGGCCGGCCGTCGCTGTCGAGATGATCGAAGATACCGAATTGCACGCGTCATCCTCCCCCCAGCCTGCAGCAACGGCAGGCCCAGTCCCGGTGGGCCAAGTGGGCCGGCCCGGCCGCCGCGACGTTCATTGACCGCGGGAAGCCAGCTTCGCTATCGTGACGAAAAATCACAATGACCATCGGAGGAGACGAGATATGCGTCGGATAGCAACGCTCGCGGCCGCCGCCGCCCTGGCCGTTACGGCCTCGGCCGCGCAGGCACAGGACACGGTGAAGATCGGCCTGATCATGGCCTATTCCGGCCAGTTCGCCGACACTGCCGCGCAGATGGACAACGCCATCAAGCTCTACATCAAGCAGCACGGCGACAAGGTCGCCGGCAAGAAGATCGAGCTCATCCGCAAGGACACCGGCGGCCCGAACCCCGACGTCGCCAAGCGCCTCGCGCAGGAGCTGGTGGTCCGCGACAAGGTCGACATCCTGGCCGGCTTCACGCTGACGCCGGAAGCGCTCGGCGCCGCCCGCGTATCGCAGGAAGCCAAGAAGCTGCAGGTGGTGATGAATGCGGCGACCTCGATCATCACCGAGAAGTCGCCCTACATCGTGCGCACCTCGCTCACCATCCCGCAGCTCGAATATCCGTTCGGCAAGTGGGCGGCGACGCACGGCATGAAGAAGATGTACACGATGGTCTCCGACTACGGCCCCGGCATCGACGCCGAGACCTGGTTCACCAAGGGCTTCAAGGAAGCCGGCGGCGAGATCGTCGGCTCGGTGCGTATGCCGGTCGCGAACCCCGACTTCTCCGCCTTCGTGCAGCGCGCCAAGGACATCAACCCGGACGGCATCTTCATCTTCATCCCGGGCGGCGCGCAGCCGATCGCCATCACCAAGGCGTTCCAGGAACGCGGCTTCAAGGGCGACAAGATTCTCGGCCAGGGTGAGATCACCATGGACGACAATGCGCTCAAGAGCATGGGCGACAACGCGCTCGGCATCCGCACCGTGTTCCACTACGAGTGGGAACACAAATCGAAGATGAACGCCGACTTCGTGAAGGCCTACGAGGCCGAGTACAAGCGCCATCCCGACGTGTTCTCGATCGGCGGCTGGGACGGCATGCACCTGATCTACGAGGCGTTGAAGAAAACCAAGGGCAAAACCGACGGCGATTCGCTGATCGCCGCCGCCAAAGGCATGAAGTGGGAAAGCCCGCGCGGGCCGATCTCGATCGATCCCAACACCCGCGACATCGTGCAGAACGTCAACATCCGCAAGGTCGAGAAGGTCGGCGGCTTGGTGCAGAATGTCGAGATCGACACGATCAAGGACGCCAAGGACCCGGCGCATAAGTAAACGTTTTGGTTCGCCGCGCGCTTCCAGCCTCCCGTGGGGGAAGGAATCGCGCATGGCGCAGCGTCCATCTCTCCCCGCCGGGCGGGGAGCGGTCGACCCGCTAAAGCGCGAGCGAAGGCGGGTCGGGTGAGGGGGCTTCTCCACAAGTCTGACCGCACAGAATCGCGGAAGTGCCCCCTCACCCCGACCCTCTCCCCGCAAGCGGGGAGAGGGTGAAGGCGCGCCGCGCTCAAATGCGATAGCCGTCGCCCTCCAGAGGGGTGGGTGAGCGCGTTCGCGGCTCGGCGCGGCCCTGCCCCTCGCCCTTGCCGCGCGCCGCGCCTATTGTGGGGCCACCCTGAGTCGCACCAACCTGCCGGTCCGATGGATTCGCTCAATCTTCCCCGACCCGCCTGGATGACCGAAGACCTGGTCCTCCTGGAGGAACAATCCCGTCGCTTCATCGCCGACGAATTCGCGCCGCATCTCGACCGCTGGCACGAAAAGGGCATGTATGAGCGCGAGGTCTGGACCAAGGCCGGCGAGGCCGGCCTGCTCTGCGCCGCGATGCCCGAGGAATACGGCGGCGCCGGCGGCACCTTCGCCCATGAGGCGGTGATCAACCGCGAATATTCGCTGGCCGGCTTCGATACCTTCGGCGGGCCCCTGCATTCCGGCATCGTCGCGCCCTACATCCTGCATTACGGCACCGAGGAGCAGAAGAAGCGCTGGCTGCCGAAGCTCGCGACCGGCGAGATGATCGGCGCCATCGCCATGACCGAGCCGGGCACCGGTTCCGATCTCCAGGGCGTGCGCACCAAGGCCGAGAAGTCCGGCAACGGCTACGTGCTCAACGGCTCCAAGACCTTCATCACCAACGGCCAGCACGCCAACCTCATCGTCGTCGTCGCCAAGACGGACCCGAAGATGGGTGCCAAGGGCGTGTCGCTGATGGTGGTCGAGACCGACGGCGCGCCCGGCTTCCGCCGCGGCCGCAAGCTCAAGAAGCTCGGCATGGATTCGGCCGACACCTCGGAACTGTTCTTCGAGGACGTGCGCCTGCCGGCCGAGAGCCTGCTCGGCACAGAGGAGGGGCAGGGCTTCTACCAGCTGATGAAGGAACTGCCGCAGGAGCGGCTGATCGTCGCGGTGCACGCCGTGGCGATGATGGAACGCGCGCTGGCGCTGACGGCGGATTACGTGAAGCAGCGCGCCGCCTTCGGCAAGAAGATCATCGAATTCCAGAACACGCAGTTCGAGCTCGCCGCCTGCAAGACCGAGGCGACCATCGCCAAGGTGTTCCTCGACCACTGCATCGGCCAGCACATCGAAGGCAAGCTCGACACCGTTACCGCCTCGATGGCGAAGTACCGGCTCACCGACACATTGGGCGAAGTGCTCGACCGCTGCCTGCAACTGTTCGGCGGCTACGGGTTCATGGACGAATATCCGATCTCGCGGATGTACCGCGATGCGCGGGTGCTGCGCATCTATGCGGGAACCAACGAGATCATGAAGCTCTTGATCGCGCGGAGTTTGTAATCTTCTGTTGTCCCGGCCGAGTGAAGCGAGGGCCGGGACCCATACTCCGCAGCGTCTCGAAAGGTCACGGCGTATGGGTCCCCGCCTGCGCGGGGACGACATCGGATAAGGTGGAGAAATGCCATGCCCGACGCATTCATCTTCGATGCCGTGCGCACGCCGCGCGGGCGC
>DATNBL010000012.1:0-57327 GCA_035571935.1 Pseudolabrys sp. | reverse complement strand
GAGACGGGACCCGCGGGCACCGCATCCGTTCCCGTCAATCGAGACGCCTCGCGACGACGCCCCCGGCCGGACCAGACCCGAGGATCATAGGCACGCATCCTAGGATCGGTCAATGGTCCTAGTTAAAAAGATTTTGTGCTGCGGTGCGGCGCGGCAGCCCCACCCGTCTCCGCGCTTCTCGTGGAGCACCCTCCCCTTTCAGGCGAGGGATAAGAGGCTCATCCCTCCTAGGCGCCCCTACTCCGCCGGCGAGCGCATCCACTGGATGACGTAGCCGTCTTCGTCGTAATGCGACGGTTTCACCAGAGCAAGGCAGAACCTCCGTCCGGTGCCGGTACGCCGTGCAACTGACCGCATCCGCAACGCCCCCGCAAACACTACTGGGCACCGGTCGGATGAAATCGTAACGAAAGGCCGCTCGAGCAGATAGCGCAAACGCGCCGTGGAATCGCGATATTTATGCCGGGCTTCGGAACTTCGCCGCCGCGGCGCGCGGCCTTGATAAACGTCAACAAGGCGGCTTCAGCGCCGCTTCCGCTCCGTGAAGGCGGACAGCATGCGCCGCGCTTCGTCCGAGGCGAAGGTGCGTTCGAAGGCATCCACGCCGGCGGCGATGGCCTCGTCCGGCGGCAGCCGCTCCCAGGCCTGCATCAGCCTCTTCTGCACCCGCATCGCCAGCGGCCCGGCCGCGAGCAGCGACCAGAGAACCTTGTCGATCTCGGCGTCGAGCGTCTCCGGCGCGACGACACGCTCGACGAGGCCCCAGCGCAGCGCGGTCCCGGCATCGACGATCTCGCCGAGCATCATCAATTCGCGGGCGCGGCCGAAGCCGATCAGGCTCGGAATCAGCGCCGCCTCGACTACCGACGGCAGGCCGACGCGCACCTCGGGCATGCCGAACCGCGCGCGGGTCGTGGCGATGCGCAGGTCGCACGACACCGCAACCTCCAGCCCGGCACCGAGGGCGTAGCCGTCGATGCGCGCGATCACCGGCACCGGCAGGCGGCGCAGGCAGTCGCAGGTCTCGTGCACGCGTGTGATGAAGGCGCGCGCCGTGGCCGCGTCGAGCGCGGCCATCTCCGGAATGCTGGCGCCGCCGATGAAGGCCTTGTCGCCGGCGCCGGTGATGACCAGCGCGCGCAGGTCGTCGCGCGCGGCCAGCGCATCGACTGCGGCAACGATGTCGCGCATCAGCGCGCTGTCGAGCGTGTTGAGCTTTGCGCTGTTGTCGATGGCCAGGCGGGCGACGCTGCCGCCGTCGCGCGGCGACATTTGGACGTCGACGCGCGCGGCGCTCATGACTTGCCGTAGACCTTGCCGGGGTCGAAGGTCTTCTCGTCGGCGAATTCGAGTTTCACCGCGCCGGCCTGCTTCAGCGGCACCGTGCGATAAAAGCACGAGCGCCGCCCGGTGTGGCAGGCCCCCGCGCCCTGCTGCTCGACGCGCAGCCAGACCGCGTCCTGGTCGCAGTCGATGCGCAACTCGACGACGCGCTGCACGTGGCCCGACGTCTCGCCCTTCTTCCACAGCGCCTTGCGCGAGCGGCTGTAGTACCAGGCCTCGCCGGTCGCGATGGTCTTCGCCAGCGCCTCGGCGTTCATGTGCGCGACCATCAGCACGTCGCCGCGCGCGGCGTCCGTCACCACCGCGGTGACGAGACCGTTCGCGTCGTAGCGCGGCGTGAGCGCCGTGCCTTCCTCGATGTCCTTAGACGACGACATGGTCAGTATTCCTCAAGCCACGTCACGGGCCCGCTTCACCTCTCCCATAGGGAGAGGTCGGCGCACGAAGTGCGCCGGGTGAGGGGTTACAATATCTGAAGTTCAGGACCCCCCTCACCCCAACCCTCTCCCCAACGGGGAGAGGGAGTCCCGCCGTGCGCGTGGCGACGCCTTACGACGTTGCGTCGGAACTCAGCGCTGCCCGCGCAGCAGGGTCATGAAGCGGACCTGCTCCGAGGCGTCCTTGAAGGCGCCGGTGAAGTGCGTGGTCACCGTCAGCGCGCCGGGCTTGGTCACGCCGCGGATTGACATGCACATGTGCTCGGCCTCCATCATCACGGCGACGCCGCGCGGCTTGAGCACTTCCTCGATCGCGGTCGCGACCTGCGAGGTCAGATGCTCCTGCGTCTGCAGGCGCATGGCGTAGACGTCGACGAGGCGGGCGAGCTTGGACAGGCCGACGACGCGGTCGGTCGGGATATAGGCCACATGCGCCTTGCCGAAGAACGGCATCATGTGGTGCTCGCAATGCGAGTTGAAGCCGATGTCCTTGACGAGCACGAAGTCGTCGTAGCCGCCGGTCTCGCTGAAGGTCTTGTCGAGCACCTCGGCCGGGCACTCGCGGTAGCCCTGGAAGACCTCCTCGTAGGCGTCGACGACGCGCTTGGGCGTATCGAGCACGCCCTCGCGCGCCGGATCGTCGCCGGCATAGGCGATCAGCGTGCGCACGGCGGCCTCCGCGGCCTCGCGCGAGGGGCGCGGCACGGCCGGCTGCGGCGCGGCGCGGACATGGTCCGACAGCGCCTGCTTCGGCCAGGTCGTCACGATGGAAGGCTTCACGCTCGAATTCTTCGCGTCCATACGTCGGTCTCTCCGTCCGACCGGCCCCTGCCCTTACGGCTAGGCCGGGAGTGTCACCGGGGTGGCCGCGTCACCTACCCGCGCCGGACCTTGGAAGTCCATTGCGGTACGGCCGGACGCCGCATTCCCGAACGGCATGGCTCATGCCGGGTGCGGGGAACCCCTTCTCGCACCATCGGGTCGCCCCCTATATATAGCTTTGACGAGCCGAGGCAATCCGCCGGGCGGTCACGGAATTGCGAATGCTGAACGACGTCTATAACGCCCGAATCCTCGATCTTGCCGGTAACATTCCGCGGCTCGGGCGGCTTGCGGCGCCCGACGCGACCGCCACCGCGCACTCCAAGCTGTGCGGATCGACGGTGACGGTCGATCTCAAGCTCGACCAGGACGCGGTCAGCGATTTCGCGCATGACGTGAAGGCCTGCGCGCTCGGCCAGGCCTCGTCCTCGATCATGGCGCGGCACGTCATCGGCGCCAAACCGGCCGAGTTGCGCGAACTGCGCGAGACCGTGCGCAAGATGCTCAAGGAGAACGGGCCCCCGCCCACCGGCCGCTGGGCCGACATCGCCGTGCTCGAGCCGGTGCGCGACTACAAGGCGCGCCACGCCTCGACGCTGCTGACCTTCGATGCGGTGGTCGCGGCCCTCGACCAGATCGAGCGCCAAAAGAAACAGGCGGCCGAATAGGCCGCCTGCCCCATCCCCCGAATTCGGCGCCCTACTTGGCCGACGCGATCGCCCCGGTCTTCGGCTGGCCGAGGTCGGCGCGCTTTTGCTGCGCCGAGGGCACGGCGCAAGCCGCCGCCAGCCGCGGCAGCGACGCGGCGACGCCGGTGTTGCCAAGGCGGATGCTCGTGAGCATGTCCTTCGACTTCGTCTCGACGAACAGCGAATGATCGCCCTGTGCGCCGAAGCCGTCGATCAGGCCGGCGGGAATCGTCCCCGTCGCGTAGGTGACGAGGTCGTCGTCGTCGTGCCGGTCCGAGGCGACCACCTTGAGCCTGGCCAGTTGCCCGGCGGCGCGCAGCGTCACGCTGCGCAGGGCGCGCGGCAGCGGGGCGTCGTCGCCCTCGTGCCGGTGCTCGACATAGACGGCGTCGTAGCCGCCGCCGGCGCTGCACGAGACGTGCAGGTCGAAGCTGCCGATCTCCTCGCCCTCGACGGTCAGCGGATGCCGGCGCGCGAGCGAGGCCGTGCCGGCCTGGTCGACCACGCCCCAGCTGCGCTCGCTGATCTCGGCAAAGCCGGCCGGCGCGTTCATCAACTTGACCGGCTGCGGCTGCGGTTGCGCCTGGCTGGCGGTCGCCGCAGCCGGCGGCGCGGCGGCCACGGTCGCCTTGGCCACCGGCGCGGTCTCGACATGCATGCGCTCGATCTCGGCGCGGGTCATGGTGTGCATCGGCTCCCACGGCGGGATGCGCAGCGACAGATCGAGCATGTCCATCGAGCCGCCCATCTCGGCGGTGTAGATCGCGAGCCTGCCGATGTCGCGCTGCACCAGCACGAGGTCTTCGGCCGAATAGGTCGCCGCGGTCGGATCCTCGCGCCGGTCGCCGAGCCAGATCTGGTGCACCATCACGCGCGCATCGGCCGGCACCGCGCGGTGCACACCGGCGAGCAGCACGAAGGAGCACATCGACTCGCAGTCGGCGTGCGCATCGAAGATCCCGCGCGGCGCCTCGCCCGGCGCGGCCTTCATGTCGGTGACGTGGCCGACAGTCGTGTCGAGGCCGAGCCGGCGGATTTCACGCCCGAGCGTAATGGCGCCGTGCACGGAACCGCCCTCGGATTCCAGCACGACCAGCGCGCCTTTCAGATTCAATTTTTTTGCAAAGTCCCGGAACGCGGCGGGCGTATCCGCCGTTATCGCGCCGGACGCCACGACGTAGGTTCTGCACGCCGTGCCGCAGACCTGCGCCGGCCCCTGCTGCCGCAGGACGAAATGCATTGGATCGTTTGCTCCCGACGCGCCGCTGGCCGCCGGGAACACAAGTATTGCCGCCGCGCCGATGAATGCGGCCGCGGCCGTGAGGGAACGGAACATCTTTCCCCTTTCCTGCACCGCCGGCGGCTTCAAGGCTTGCCGGCGCATTCGCGCGCGAGGCATCGAGCCATATCGCAGCGCACAGAACCCCCGCTCTGATAGATGTCAAATTTAATGCGGCGAGCGCCGGGGGTCTAGTTAAACAAAATGGCTATCCAAAGACCCGCGGCGGACATTTCATCTGTTCCATTGCATTGGAACTTCGGCCGCAAAGTATTGTACTGTTGTCTCTCTTTCGCATTTCGCATTGCCGCCGGGAACTTCTCCGCGGCGGAACTGGAACTTCCGTGAGCACTGAACCCGAGCCGCCGCAGCACCCGATCGCGCGCCTGCCGCGAATCGCCGGCCGCGCGCTGGTGACGGTCTATCGCACCACTTTGTCGCCAGTGATCGGCCCGCGCTGCCGCCATCTGCCAACCTGTTCCGACTATGCCGAACAGGCCATTGGCCGCTTCGGTCTGTGGGCCGGCGGCTGGATGACGCTGGCGCGCATTCTGCGCTGCCACCCGTGGGGCACGCACGGCCTCGACTTCGTGCCGCGGGGCGTCCCCGAACAGGCGCATTGGTACATGCCGTGGCGCTACGGCCGCTGGCGCGGGACGCAAATCGAGCCATGACACAGCCGGGCAGGAACCGGGTGGCGCCGCCGCCCCGCTCCAAGCGACATCCCGCGCCATGAACCGAGCGGGGACGAGGTAATGGCGGCCGGCAACGATCCCGTGCCGATGCACAGGAGCGACTGGACGCTGCTCGTCCTGCTCTCGGTGCTGTGGGGCGGCTCGTTCTTCTTCAACGGCGTCGCCTTGCGCGAACTGCCGCCGCTGACGGTCGCCTTCGTGCGCGTCTTGCTCGGCGCGTTGTGCCTTCTCGCGGTCATCGGTCCGCTCGGCGGCAGATTGCCGACCCGCCTTCGCGACTCGCTGCCCTTCGCGGTGATGGGGCTGCTCAACAACGTCATTCCCTTTTCGCTCTTCCTCGCCGCGCAGACGATGATCTCGAGCGGGCTCGCCGCGGTGCTCAACGCCACGACACCGCTGTTCACGGTGCTGGTGCTGGCGAGCTTCGGCGAGGAACGGCTCAATGCGCGACGCATCGCCGGCGTGGTCATCGGCCTTGGCGGCGTGACGCTTCTGCGCGCGCCGGGGCTCAGCGCCGCCGACCAGGCGCTGGGCATCGGACTGTGTCTCGCCGGCGCGGTGAGTTACGGCTTCTCCGGCCTGTGGGGGCGCCGCAGGCTTGCGGGCGTGCCGCCGCTGACCGCCGCCGCCGGCCAGCTCATCTCATCCGCCGCGATCATGGCCGTGGTGGCCGGCGCCGCCGATCGCCCCTGGACGCTGCCGCTGCCCGGCGCGGCGACGATCGCCGCGTTGATCGGTCTGGCGGCGCTGTCGACGGCGCTGGCCTATATCCTGTTCTTCCGCATCATGAGCCGCTCCGGCGCGACCAATGTGATGCTGGTGACGCTGCTCATTCCCGTCACCGCGATCCTGCTCGGCCATTTCCTGCTCGCCGAAACGCTGACCCTGCGCGAGGTCGCCGGCGCCCTCGTGATCGCAACCTCGCTACTGGTGATCGACGGGCGGGCCTTCGCCCTGCTCCGCCCCGGCGGGCGGCCCACGAAGGCCTGAAACGGCCGGTTCCGCCAGTTGCAATCGCTGGGCCGGTTCGATATCTCCTGCGCCCAACGCTTACCTGCATTCGTAGGCAGCGAGTGAGCAACAGGAGACCCGAATGGTCGCGTTGACCTTTCCCGACGGCGCACGCCGTGAATTTCCCCAAGGCACCACCGGCCTCGACATCGCCAAGGGCATCTCGCCCTCGCTGGCCAAGCGCACCGTTGCGATGGCGCTCGACGGCGCGCTCACCGATCTCAACGATCCGATCGAGCGCGACGCCAGGATCGAATTCGTCAACCGCGAGGACCCGCGCGCGCTGGAATTGATCCGGCACGACGCCGCGCACGTGCTGGCGGAAGCCGTGCAGAGCCTCTGGCCCGGCACGCAGGTGACCATCGGCCCGGTGATCGAGAACGGCTTCTATTACGACTTCCATCGCAACCAGCCGTTCACGCCGGAAGACCTGCCCGTCATCGAGAAGAAGATGAAGGAGATCATCGCCCGCGACAAACCTTTCACCAAGGAAGTGTGGTCGCGCGACAAGGCGAAAGAGACCTTCCGCGGCATGGGCGAGCAGTTCAAGGTCGAGCTGGTCGACGCCATTCCGGAAGACCAGACGATCAAGATCTACAAGCAGGGCGACTGGTTCGATCTGTGCCGCGGTCCGCACATGACATCGACCGGCAAGATCGGCAGCGCCTTCAAATTGATGAAGGTCGCGGGCGCCTACTGGCGCGGCGACTCGAACAATCCGATGCTTACGCGCATCTACGGCACGGCCTTCGCCAAGCAGGACGAGCTCGACGCCTATCTCAAGCAGATGGAAGAGGCCGAGAAGCGCGACCATCGCAAGCTCGGCCGTGAGATGGACCTCTTCCATTTCCAGGAGGAAGGCCCCGGCACCGTCTTCTGGCACGCCAACGGCTGGACCATGTTCCAGGAGATCGTCGCTTACATGCGGCGGCGGCTGAAGGGCGACTACCAGGAAGTCAACGCGCCGCAGATGCTCGACAAGTCGCTGTGGGAGACGTCGGGCCACTGGGGCTGGTTCCGCGAGAACATGTTCTCCGCGACCTCGGCCGGCGAGCACACCGACGATGAGCGCGTCTTCGCCATCAAGCCGATGAACTGCCCCGGCCATATTCAAATCTTCAAGCACGGCTTGCGCAGCTATCGCGAACTGCCGCTGCGGCTCGCCGAGTTCGGCATCGTGCACCGCTACGAACCGTCCGGCGCGCTGCACGGGCTCTTGCGCGTGCGCGCCTTCACGCAGGACGACGCGCATGTCTTCTGCACCGAAGAGCAGATGGCCGAGGAGTGCCTGAAGATCAACGACCTGATCATGACGACCTATCAGGACTTCGGCTTCACCGGCGACCTGACCGTTAAACTCTCGACACGGCCCGAGCAGCGCGTCGGCTCGGACGCGGCATGGGATCACGCCGAAGGCGTCATGATGGATGTGCTCAAGCGCATCGAGGCGCAGAGCCACAACCAGAAGATCAAGACCGCGATCAATCCGGGCGAAGGCGCGTTCTACGGGCCGAAGTTCGAATACGTCCTGCGCGACGCCATCGGCCGCGACTGGCAGTGCGGCACAACGCAGGTCGACTTCAATTTGCCGGAGCGCTTCGACGCCTTCTACATCGCCGCCGACGGCTCGAAGAAGACGCCGGTGATGATCCACCGCGCCATCTGCGGCTCGATGGAGCGCTTCCTCGGCGTGCTGCTCGAGCATTACGCCGGGCACCTGCCGCTGTGGCTGGCGCCGAAACAGGCGATCGTCGCGACCATCACCCAGGACGGCGACGCCTATGCCGCCGAGGTGGTCGCGGCGGCGCGCCGCAAGGGCCTGCGCGTCGACGGCGACCTGCGCAACGAGAAGATCAATTACAAGGTACGCGAGCACTCGCTCGCCAAGGTGCCGGTAATGCTGGTGGTCGGCAAGAAGGAAGCCGAGACGCGCCAGGTGTCGATCCGCCGCCTCGGCTCGGACAAGAGCCAAGTGCTGCCGCTCGACGAGGCGCTGACGATGCTGGCAGATGAAGCCCTGCCGCCGGACGTGAAGCGGGCGAGGCCTTAGACCTCGAAGGACGGCGTCAAGACGCGCTCAGTGCGCGGCCGCGCCGCGCGCGACCAGACGCACCGGCGCCGGGGCCGCGCCCTGCTCCAGCGCCGCAAGGAAGCGCTCGGCCCAGCGGGTCAGGTCGTTCTGCGCCAGCACGCGGTAATTCTGCGCATGGCGCTCGCGCCGCTCCTCGAGCGGCATCGACAGCGCGCGGTTGATGGCGGCGCCGACGCCTTCCGGATCGTATGGATTGACCAGCAGGGCCGCCGCGCATTCGTGCGCGGCGCCGGCGAAACGCGACAGCACCAGCACGCCGGGGTCGTCGGGGTTCTGCGCCGCGACATATTCTTTGGCGACGAGGTTCATGCCGTCGCGCAACGGCGTCACCAGCGCCACGCGCGCGGCGCGGTAGAGGCCGGCCAGCGCGGTGCGGCTGTGCGCCTTGTTGATGTAGCGTAAGGGAGTCCACGACGCCTCGCCGAAACGGCCGTTGATGCGGCCCGCGGTCTCGCCGACGAGGCGGCCGATGTCGGCATATTCGGCGATAGAAGTGCGGCTGCGCGGCGTGATCTGGAGATAGGTGACCTTGCCGCGCCAGTCGGGGAAATTGGCGAGGAACCGCTCGAAGGCGTTGAGCCGCTCCGGGATGCCCTTGGAATAATCGAGCCGGTCGACGCCGATGAGCATCGCCCGACCGGCGAGGCTGTCGACGACCTCGCGCACGAAGGCGGTCTCGATGGCGCGGCGGGCGAGTCGCGCGAACGGCTCGGTCTCGACCCCGACCGGGTAGACGCCGACGCGCACATTGCGGCCATCGAAATCGTAGAGCCCGCCGCCAAGGCCGCGGACGCGGCATTCGCTCTCGAAATAGCGGCACATGTTGCTGGCGTCCGTTTCGGTCTGCAGGCCGATCAGGTCGTAGGCACCGAGCGCCGGCATCAGCCGCTCGTGGTTGGGCAGCGCGGTCAGGATTTCGGGCGGCGGGCACGGGATGTGAAGGAAGAAGCCGATGCGGTTCTTGTGGCCGCGCTCGCGCAAGGCCTTGGCCAGGGGAATGAGGTGATAATCGTGCACCCAGACCACGTCGTCGGGCCGCAGCATCTCTTCGAGATTGCGGGCGAAATGCTCGTTGACGCGGAAATAGCCGCCGAGGTCGCGGCGGGAGAATTCGGCAAGATCGAGGCGGTAATGCAGGATCGGCCACAGAACGCGGTTGGCAAAGCCGTTGTAGAACTCCTCGTGATCGTCCCGGCGCATGTCGATGGTGACGTAGGAGACGTTCTCCTGCACCGTCGTCTTCGCGGGGCCGGGATCGCCGTCGGTGATCTTGCCGCTCCAGCCGAACCATATGCCGCCGCGGCGCTTGAGCGCCGGCCGGATCGCGACTTCCAGCCCGCCGGCGCGCGTGCCGCCATCCGGAATCCCGACACGATTGGATACGACCACAAGCCTCGGCAAAAAGTGATCCTCCGATGTGGCCGCCCCCTGCGTTTCCGATAACAAAGGAACGCCGGCGCCGGTCTGCGGCAAATGAGCCCGGAAGGAACAACGCGCGAAAAACGTTTAAGTTCAACGATGTGAGAATCAGTTGTCGCGCCGCCGCGACGGCGTAGGATGCCGCCGCTCAAAAAGAGGCACCGCCATGCATAGTCACAATCTCGAGCGCTGGACGCACGAGCACGTATTTCTTGGTGCGCATCACGCACGCAACGAGGCGCGCACCTGGACCGTAGTGGCGATCACCGCGGCGATGATGGTCGCCGAGATCGCCGGCGGCTCGATCTTCGGCTCGATGGCGCTGACCGCCGACGGCTGGCACATGTCGACGCACGCCGCGGCCCTCGGCATCGCCGGCTGGGCCTATCTCTACGCCCGGCGGCACGTGCACGACCCCCGCTACGCCTTCGGCACCGGCAAGGTCGGCGAGCTCGCCGGTTTCACCAGCGCGGTGGCGCTGGCGATCGTCGCGATCCTCATCGCCTATGAGAGCGTGCTGCGGCTCCTCAATCCGGTGCCGATCGCCTATGGCGAGGCGATGGCGATCGCCACGCTCGGCCTCGTGGTCAATGTCGTCTCGGCCTGGCTCCTGAGCGGGGGCGCGCACCATCACCATGGGCACGGTCACCAGCACGACCACGACCGTGATGAGCACGACCACGAGCACGATCATGAACACGACGGCCACCCCCATCACCGCGACCTCAACCTGCGCGCCGCCTACATGCACGTGATCGCTGACGCCGCCACCTCGGTGCTGGCGATCGGCAGCCTCGGCGCCGGCTGGGTGTTCGGCTGGACAGCCGCCGACCCGGTCATCGGCATCGTCGGCGCCGGCGTGATCCTGAGCTGGTCGGCGACGCTGATGCGCGACGCGGCCGGCGTGCTGCTCGACCGCGTGCCGCTCGGCGGGATCGACCAGCGCATCCGCCGCCACATGGAACTCGGCGACGACCGCGTCTGCGACCTGCATGTCTGGCGGCTCGGCCCCGGCCATCATGCGGCGATCGTTTCGATCGTCAGCGAGAGCCCGAAAGAGCCGTCCGTCTACAAGCGCCGCATCGCGCACCTGCGCGGCCTGAGCCACGTGACGGTAGAGGTGCACCATTGCCCCGATCACGGCCGCCTGGCGGCGTGACGGAATTACAAATCGCTGTCCGAACCGACCGCCTTTTACTTAAAACTCGGCTGGATTTTGCACTACCGCATTTTACCGCGACTTTATGGGTGATCGATTGAATCCCCCTCGGGCAACACCATTGCGTCCGAGGGCACCGTGCAAAGACAGAATGTCTGCCGACCGCTTTCGTGCTTCTTGCTTGCGCTGTTTCTGATCGTCCCGCTCACGCCGTCGCGGGCCGAGCCGCAGGACCTGCGGCTTGCGTCCCTCGACGTGCAAATGACGGAGACGGGCATCTTCGGCACCGCCTCCACCTACGATCCGCTCACCGCCAAGGAACCGGAAGGCATGGAGACCGCCTCCGGCGAGACCTACGACCCGGAGACGTGGACCGCGGCGATCCAGATCGCCCTGCGCGGCGAATTCGGCGGCGTGCATTACGGGCACAACTACCGCCCGGCCTTCGCGCTGGTCGAGTGCGGCGCCAAGCGTGTCATCGTGCGGATCAACGACGTCGGGCCGCTGATGCCGGGCCGCATCATCGACCTCAACACGCGCACGATGCGCTACTTCGATCCGGGCTTCGAGCTCGGTCTCGTGCACTACGTCACGGTCACGCCGCTGCCGGGTGAGAACTGGATCGCCGGCCCGCTCGACGGCGAGGAGAACGAGACCATCGTGCTGTCGGCGCGTCAGCGCTGAGCGAGCGCCGCGAGGACGCCGCGCACTTCGGCCGGCGTTGCGAAGGCATGCGGCACGCCGTCGAAGCGGCGGCCGACCGAGAAACCGGCGCCGCCGAGTTCCGGCATCACCGCGAACACCGACTCGTCGGTGACATCGTCGCCGATGAAGACCGGCCGCCGCCCCGCAAATGGCGGCCGCGCCATCATGGCGCGCACGGCCTCGCCCTTGGAGACGCCGGGGCGCTTGACCTCGATCATCGCCTTGCCCGGCAGCATCTCGAGACGCTCATCCGGATAGATCGCAAGCCCCTTCTCGACGTGCGACGTCAAGTGCCGCTCGTGCTCCGGCGCCTTGCGGAAATGCAGCGCCACCGAATAGCCCTTGTCCTCGATCTCGAGCCGCGGATCGGGCACCACCGCCGAGGCGAGATAATCGCGCAGGCTCTGCGGCAGGTCGGCGACGCGACGCGCCGCCTCGCCTTCGTGCAGGCGCGTCTCGGCGCCGTGGCCTCCGACCGCGGGCAGTCTCAAGGGATCGAACAACCTGTCGAGATCGCGGATCGGCCGGCCTGACACCAGCGCCAGCGCGCCGCCGGCTATCGCCGTCAGCCGCTCGAGCGCGGCGCGCAAGGCCGCAGGCACGTCGACCTCGAACGGCGACGGGCCGATGTCGATCAGAGTGCCGTCGACGTCGAACAGGAACGCCGTTGCGGTGGGATCGAGAGCGAGGAATGTGTCGACGGCGGCGCCGTTGTCGTTGTCGGCCGTCACCGCGCCAGCACCTCGACGTCGCCGTCGACGCCGGCGACCACCTTGAATTCGCGCTCGTAGACCTTGCCCTCGTTGCGGGCAATGGCGCGGTATTCGCCTTCGGCGAGGATCACGCGCGGAAAAGCGCCGATCGATTCCTTGATCGTGTCGCCGCCGGGGGTCAGCACCGACCACGCGGTGTTGGCGAGCGCCTCGCCGCCCCTCTCGGTGACGAGCTTGAGCGTGATCGCGGCGGCGCGGTGATTGACCGTGACGTCGGTCAGCTTCGCCGCCTGCACGCGGATGTCCGAGCGCACCACCGAATTGGCGTCGCCGTAGTTGGAGACGATGTAATAGGTGCCCTCCGGCACGACCAGCACCGCGCCGGTGAGCATATGCTCGGCGATCGGCCGCCGGTCGCCCGGCTCGAACTGGCTGCCCTTGTAGACTTCGAATGAGATCTGGCCCGGCGGGATGCGTGCGTTGCCGACGCGGCCCTCGATGCGCAGGCCGCCGGCCGGCAGGTCGAACACCTCGTGCACCGTCGGGCCACGCAGCGTCACCGGCTTGACCGCGGTCGCCAGCCCGAAATCGACATGGACGATGTAATTGCCCGCCGGCAGCACCATGGTCGGAGCCGGCGCCTTGTCCTCGCGCACGAGATGGAAATTACCGGAAGCGTCGGGCTTGGCCGCGTAGACGCGCCAGTCGAGGCCGCCGGTGATCGGCGCGGCCTCCTTGCCGAAGCGCGCGCCGAGCGCCAGCGCGACCTGCCCGGCCGGGACCATCGGCATGGCGCCGGCCGGACCGGGCATGATCAGGGATTCGCCGGGCGAGCCGAGCGCGCCGCCGGGACCGAACACGTTGCTGTTGGGGGCGATCATTCCGGCGGCCGGCGCGCCAGACAAGAGCCCGCCATTGTTGCCGCGGTTCTGCGCCGCAGCGGGCGCGGCGGCCAGACATGCCAGGATGAGCGCGAACACCGGCCGGAGCCGGCCGGTCATGGCGGCGGTGACGGGGGACGAGCGCATGCCCCTGCCTTTTCGGGCCAAATCGCGGCGAATTCAAGCCGCCGGCGGCGCGCCGCCCTCTAGCCCGGATGGGCCGGGGCGACGCCGACCTGCTCTTCGGGCACCGTGGCGTTGAGGAAATTCGCCAGCACGTCCGCGCTGAGCGCCTTTGCAGGCACCGGGCGGCCAAAATAGAAGCCCTGCACCTGGTCGGCATGGGCGTCGTAGAGGAAATCCACCTGCCCGGCCGTCTCGACGCCCTCGACCGTCACCCGCATCTTCATCTCGCGGCCGAGCGCGATGATGGTCCGCACCACGGTCTCGACCTCGCGGCCGGACTTGTCGAAGCTCGCCATGAAGCTGCGATCGATCTTGATCTTGTCGAACGGGAATTTCCAGAGATAGCTCAGGCTCGAATAACCGGTGCCGAAGTCGTCCATGACGATCGACACGCCCATCTCCTTGAGCTGCCGCAGCGTGCCGATCACGGCCTCGGAATTGGCGAGCAGGAGCCGCTCGGTGATCTCCAGTTCGAGCCGTCCCGGCGACAGCCCCGACCGCCGCAAGGCATCCGCGACGGCGATCTCGACCGCCCCACCCTCGAATTGCGCCGGCGATAGATTGACCGCGACGGTCAGGTTTGACGGCCAGGTCGCCGCCACCTGGCAGGCCTCGCGCAGGACCCAGTTGCCGATCTGGTCAATCAGCCGCATCTCCTCGGCGAGCGGTATGAACCGGTCGGGCGGGATCAGCGTGCCGTCCGTGGCCGGCAGCCGCAGCAAAGCTTCGAAGCCGACGAGATGCTTGCGTTCCATCTCGAACACCGGCTGGTAGTGCAGAACGAAGCCGCCGGTCGCGACCGCGTCGCGCATCAACTTCTCGAGCTCGATGCGCTGCCGCAGCGCCTCGTCCATTTCCGGCACGAAGAACCGGATGCAATTGCGCCCCGCGGTCTTGCCGGCGTAGAGCGCGAGGTCGGCGCTCTTGAGCAGGCGCTCCGCGGTGCTGCCGTCGGCGGGCGCCAATGCGACGCCGATCGTGAAATTCGTGCGGATCTCCTGCTCCCTGAAATAGCTCACCGCGCCGAGCGCCAACTTGATGCGCGCGGCGAAGGCCTCCGCGTCCGCCCGGCTGATGACGCCGGTCTGTACCACGACGAACTCGTCGCCGCCGAGCCGCGCCACCATGTCCTCGGCGCGCACGATGACGCGCAGCCGTTCGCCGACGGTCTTGAGCAGGAAGTCGCCGCCGTCATGGCCGAGCGTGTCGTTGACCTGCTTGAACTGGTCGATGTCGATGAAATGCAGCGCAATCATGCCGCCGACGGAGGGCAGCAGCGCCAGCGCCCCTTCGAGGCGGTCGATCACGAGCGCGCGGTTTGCAAGGCCGGTCAGGGTGTCGTGATGGGCGAGGAAGCGGATGCGCCGGTCGGCCTGCTGCTTTTCGCGCGTGCGGCGATACCAGGCGATTGCCGGCAGGCCGAAAGCCAGGGCCGTCAGGCCGCACAGCGACAGCGCCGCGGTCGCGGAAGCCTGCAGGTATTCGACGCGCTCGTCGGTGAGATCGACATAGGCGGCGACGATCGCCACCGCCCGGCCGCCAACCTCGGCCGGCACGTAGGCCTGCGCCAGATAAACCGGCTCGCCAAGGCCGCGCCCGCTGCGCGCGTCGACGATCGGCCCGTCGGCTTTCAGGGCGCTCGCCGCGATAGGATCGTACTCGGACACATCGACTGGGGTGACCTGGCCGTGGTCGGCGACCAGGATCGAGTAGCCGTAGCGATTGAAGATGACATAGCGGTAAACCTCTTCCGAATGCTTGGTGGCACGGAAGAAGTCCATGCTCGCGGACGACGGCGTCTCGCCGGCGGCGATCTGCTCGAGGTCCCCGACATTGGCCGCCAGATAGTCCGCCCAGTTATGCGCGGTGTGGGTCGCGTTGCGGTAGAGAAGACGGCTCGTCGTCGCCTGCACGGTGAACCACGTGCCGGCGACCAGCACCCCGAGGATGACGAGCAACAGGCTCCAGTAGCGCCACGGCGGCTTGCTCTCGGGGGTTTCCATGGCGGGCGTCACCGGCTGCCGGAGCGGATGGTGGCGAGTTCCGCCGAAATCATGGTGACGAGTTGCCGGCTGTGCGGGCTTTTCGCCGCGTAAGCCTCGATCAGCGCGTCGTAGACGCGGCGCGCGGCCTCGCGATCGGCCGCAGACGGCTCGACGGCCTTGCGATCGGGATCGGATTTGATCCGCTCGATCGAGCGCGTTTCGCTGCCGCCGTAGGACTCGATCCAGGCCGCAGCCGCGCGATCGCCGGAATACTTGCGGATCAACGTCTTTGCGCTCTCGGGCAGGCTGTCGAACCGCTTTCGGCTCATGAGGATGACAAGCGGCGCGGACCCGGTCGTGAGGAGATAATGGTTCGTCGCCTGCGGCCCGCCGAACTGAAAGAGCCCGGCCGGACTGAGAATGGCGGCATCGAGCGCGCCCTTGCCGAGCGCATCCGACACCATCGACGCCGGCATCACCGTCGGCAGCGCGCCGAGCCGGTTCAGCGCATCGGCCTCGATGGCGTTGTTGGTTCGGATCTTTAGGCCGGCAAGGTCGGCGATTGAACCGATTTTGGTGCGGCTATGGATCAAGCCAGGGGCGACGGCGAAAGCTGCGACGACGTAGAAATTTTCGTAGCCGCGCAACGCGCCCGCCGCGGCAAGCCGCGTGTAGACGAGCGTGCCGTCCCGCACGTCATGGAACAGACCGGGCAGCTCGAGGGCCTCGTTGTCAGGGAAGCGATACGGCGTCTGCCCCGGAACGACCCAGGCGATATCGGCGGCGCCGCTCAGCACCATCTGCGACTGCTCGGCGAGACTTTTGCCGAGCTTGCCGTCAGCATAGACCTTGATCGAGACGACGCCCTGCCCCTCCGCATTGACTGCGTCAACGAACGGCTTGATGCCGTAGCGAAAAATGTCCGTCGCCTCCGGAGCGAAAAATGCGAATTTCAATTCGACCGGCTCGGCGAAGGCCGGCAGGGCGGGCGCAAGCGCAAGCAGAGCGGCAACGCACGCTCCGGCTATGGGCATGTGGCGCGACGGGACGGCGGTGGCCGCGTTCATTGCGGGGTCTCCTTCCGCAGCTTGGCGAGCTCTGTTGTCACGCGTTCAAGAAGCTCGCGGTTGTGGGGGCTTTCGGCGGCCCAATCACGCAGCACCGACGACTCGATGTCGCGAATGGTGACGAGGTCGGACGCGGTCGGCTCGGCCAGCATGCGCCGGGGGCTGGCGTTGAGTTTTTCGAGCACATCCCTGTTCTTGGCCGCCGCGCATGCGGCCGCGCGCTCGGCGAGACGCTCGCCGCTGAATTTGCGGATGATCTCCTGCGCCGGCGCCGGCAGGCTGGCGAACCTGTCGCGGTTCATCACCAGCGCCACCGGCGCGCCGCCGAGTTCGATGAGGTAGTGGTGCTCGGTCACGCGGCCGAAGCCGAATTCGAAGACCATCGACGGCGGCACCGTCACGCCGTCGAGTGTGCCGTCGCTCAGCCCATCCATCGCGCGATTGATCGGCAGCAGCACCGCCGTCGCACCGAGCCGCCGCAGCACGGCGGCCTCGACCGCATTGTTGACGCGAATGGTCTGGCCCTTAAGCGCCCCGAGGCTGGGCAACGGCCTGCGGCTATGGACGTTCTCGGCGGCGGAGACATAGGCGCCGGCGACATAGAAGGCGCCGTAGCCCTCGAGCGCGCCGGCTTCAACCAGCCTGGTGAAGACGAGCGAGGCCTCGCGCTCGTCGCGATAGAGCCCCGGCATTTGCAGAACCGCCGTGTCGCCGAACCCGGCCGACAGGCCGGGAACGATGATCGCGAGGTCGGCCGAGCCGTCACGCACCAGCCGCGGCTGCTCCGGAATCGCCGTGTTGATCGCGCCACGGCCGCCGAACAGGACCTTGATCTCGACGATGTCCGCGCCTTCTGCATTCACGGCGTCGACGAAAGGCCGCACCTGGCATTCGTAGGCCGCCGAGCGATCCGAGGTGAAGAACGACAGCTTCAGCGTCACCGGCGCGGCGAGGATCGCCGCCGGAGACAGCGCCGTCATGAAGACAATGAAACGCATCGCTGCGCGCAGCATGTGGGGGCATCCCATCGCGCCGGCCGGACACGCCCGGCGAGGCTGATGGTGCTTTTCTAGTTTTGCCGCGCATTGCACGCATTGCGGTTCGTCAAGCGATTTCACATCCAAGTAGTACGATGCTATTGGTCGCGGCCCGCCGAGGGCCGTCGCGCGCCGCCGCCGGCGCGGTTTGTCACCTCTGGGGCCGTGTGCTAGCGGCAGGCCCCCGCGCCCCGCCGAACCGAATGCGAGACCCGCAATGCCCGACGCCCTCGATCTCCTGAAGACCCGCCGCTCGGTGAAACCGATCGAGATGACCGGCCCGGGTCCGGACGCGCGCGAACTCGAAACCCTGCTGACAATCGCCGCGCGCGTGCCCGATCACGGCAAGCTCGCGCCGTGGCGCTTCATCGTGTTCGAGGGCGCGGCGCGCGAGGCAGCCGGCGAGATCATCGCGCGCCGCTTCGCCGCCGAGCATGCCGACGCCACCGCCGACCAGCTCGCCTTCGAGGGCGGACGGCTCACCCGCGCGCCGCTGGTGATCGCCGTCGTCAGCCGCGCGGCGCCGCACGTGAAAATCCCGGAATGGGAGCAGCAGCTCTCCGCCGGCGCCGCGGCGATGGCGCTGGTGATGGCGGCGCACGCGATGGGCTTCGCCGCGAGCTGGATCACCGAATGGTACGCCTATGACCGCGCCGTGCTCGATCAGCTCGGCCTTGCACCACACGAGCGCATCGCCGGCTTCGTGCATATCGGCCGGCCGCGCAAGCCGCCGGAAGAACGCGACCGGCCGAAGCTCGCCGACATCGTCAGCCGCTATTACAGCCGATAGGGGACGGGCATGTTCTACGCCTGCGACGCGCGCGACCGCAGCATCCTGCCGCACGACCCATTCAAGGCGATCGTCGCGCCACGGCCGATCGGCTGGATTTCCTCGATCAGCGCCAAAGGCGAGGTCAACCTCGCGCCCTACTCCTTCTTCAACGGCGTCAACAGCCGGCCGCCGATGGTGATGTTCGCCAGCGAGGGCCGCAAGGATTCGGTGCGCAACATCGAGGAGACCGGCGAGTTCGTCTGCAACCTCGCAACATGGGAGCTGCGCGAGGCGATGAACGAGACCTCGGCGCCGATGCCGCGCGGGGCAAACGAAATGGTGCGGGCGAAGCTCGACCCCGCGCCCTGCGTGCTGGTCAAGCCGCCGCGCGTCGCCGCCGCCCCTTGTGCGCTGGAATGCAAGCTCGTGCGCATCGTCGCGCTGGAGACGCACACGCACAAGCCGGTCGATAGTCACGTCGTGTTCGGCGAGGTCGTCGGCGTGCACATCGACGACCGCTTCATCGTCGACGGCGTCCTCGATACGGCCGCGCTCAAGCCGGTGGCCCGGTGCGGCTACGATCAATACGCCGTTGTCGAAAGTCTGTTTTCCATGATCCGGCCTGAAACCTGAAGCCGCCGCGCGCCGTTTACGAACTGCCGGCGCCCGCAATTTCCCGTCATGCTTCGGTCACACCACTGCGGCAGCGGTTTTCACCATGTTGCAGCCCGACGCTTGTGCGGGACCCGGTCCCGGACCGATCATGACGACCCTCGACGGAGTTAACTGACGTGGTGTTCGAAGGCCTGTTCGCGCGCGCCCGTCACAGCGACGACACCGCAGGGGCGGAGCCGCAACCCGCGCCCGCTGGCGCGCGGCCGACCATCGGCCTGGCGCTCGGCGGCGGCGCGGCGCGCGGCTTTGCTCACATTGGCGTGATGCACGTGCTGGCCGCGCACGGCATCGTGCCCGACGTCATCGTCGGCACCTCGATCGGCGCCGTCGTCGGCGGCTGCTTCGCCGCGCGGCAACTCGACTCGCTCGAGCAATGGGCCCGCGGGCTCAACGTCCGTAGCGTCATGCGCTATCTCGACGTCAACCTCTCGGGCGCCGGCCTGATCAACGGCAATCACCTCGCCAAGCAGCTCGAGACCGGCCTGCAGGACACGCGCATCGACGAACTGCCGACGCGCTTTGCTGCGATCGCCACCGAATTCAACACCGGCCATGAGATCTGGCTGACGCGCGGCCGCCTGGTCGAGGCCCTGCGCGCCTCCTACGCGCTGCCCGGCATCTTCCCGCCGGTGCGGATCGGCGGGCGCTGGCTGGTCGACGGCGCGCTGGTCAATCCGGTGCCGGTGTCGGCGGCGCGCGCGCTCGGCGCCCGGCTCGTCATCGCCATCAATCTCAATTCCGACCTGTTCGGCCGCGGCACCATCATCGCCAGCCACGGCTCCGACGAGGAGGATCTTGCGGAAGCCGCCGCAGCGGCGCTGCCGCGCGGCTCCGGCCTGCGCGGCCTGTTCCGGCGCGAGCCATCGCTTCAGCGCAAAGTGTTCGGCCGCCGCGGCCGCCCGGGCATTCCGACGGTGATGGTGGAAGCCTTCAACGTCATGCAGGACCGCATCACCCGCGCGCGGCTCGCCGGCGATCCGCCGGACGTGATCATCAGCCCGCGCCTCGGCTCGATCGGCTGGTTCGACTTCCACCGCGCCGGCGACGCCATCACGATCGGCGCCGAGACCGCCGAGCGGTCGGTCGGCGAGATCAACGAGGCGATCGCCGCGCTGTCGCAGCCGCACTTCAACGGCAATGGCGGCGGCAAGTAGCCGCCCTCGTCACGCCGTGCGGATGTAGTCGCGCATCGCCTCGGATTCGCGCTCGACTTCGTCAACGCGCTGCTTGACCACGTCGCCGATCGAAATCAGCCCGATCAGATCGTTGTCGCGCAGCACCGGCAAATGGCGGAACTTGTGCGCGGTCATCTGCTCCATGACCTCGGCGCAGGTGTCGTTCTCGCCGCAGGTGACGACCTCGCGCGTCATGACCTGACCCACGGGATAATGCAGCGCCTCGGCGCCGTCGCGGGCCAAAGCGCGCACGATGTCGCGCTCGGAAAGAATGCCGGCGAGCCGCCCGCCCGCGCCGCGAATGATCACCGCGCCGATGCGGTGCTTGGATAGAAGCTTCGCCGCCGCTTCGAGGCTGGCCGCGGGCTCGATGCCGATGACGTCGCCGCCCTTGCCGCCGCCCTTGGCGGCGAGAATGTCCTTGACCTTCATGGCAGCCTCCCTGGTCGATGCGCGGGAGCCGAAGATTGCGAACCGTTTCCGGCCCGCGCGCCATTCCTGTCCGGTCGCTGTCGCGGCATCCCGCGACTCCGGGTCACCGGCAACGATCCTGCCGCGAGCCCGGTTCCGTCAAATCAATCCTGCGCTGCAACGCGGGAGCGATTAACGGCCCGCTGCCGCGGAATCGTCATATTGCCGAAAATCCGGGGCCGGATCGAACCAGGCAAACAACAGGAGCCCGGCGAGAAATCCGCCGATGTGCGCCTGCCACGCCACCGTCTCGCCGCCGGTCAGCGAGGGAAACGAGCCGGCGCCGAACACGATGTTGATGCCGAACCACACCGCGAGAAACAGAACGACGCGCGGGTCGCGCAGTACGCCCGACAGCGGCAGCGCCGCGACGCGATAGGCGTCGTCCTCGTTGTTGCGCAGGATGCCGAGCGGACCGCCGCGCTGGAAGGCGAAGCGCATCGCCGCCGCCATGGTGCCGGAGATCGCGGCGGAAGCGCCGATCATCGGAAACTGCTCGCCCGCATGCGTCGCCAGGTGCATCGCCGCGCCCGCCGCCGCCGTCACCGCGAAGAAGGCGAGGAAGCGCAGCGAGCCGAAGCGGCGCGCGACCGCGCTGCCGAACGGCAGGAACCAGATGGCGTTGACGCCGAAATGCATCCAGTTCGCGTGCAGGAACGCGTAGGTGACGAAGGTCCAGATCTGCGCGCCGAGGCCGCCCGGCCAGCCTTGCATCAGTGCCGAGGAATCGTAGCGCGCCGGAATGAAGGCGAACTGCAGCAGAACCTCGATGTCCTCGTTCTCCGTCAGCACGTAAGTGCGCACCGCGTGGATGAACGCGAAGATCGCGAGCAGCGCGACGATGACGGTGGGGATATTGAACAGCGGCTCGCGTTTCAAGGGAAGGCTTCCGGTGGCGGCGTGGCCTTACGCCGTTGCCGGCGCGAGGGCAAGCCGCGGCGCCCCGGCTTCCGAGATAGTCACGCGGGCAAGAAAAAAGGAGGGCTTTCGCCCTCCTTGCGAGCCGACCTTCGGGCGATGAGGGGGTCATCCGCATCGCCGTCGCAATCAACGGCTCTCAACAGTTTGCGGCGTCAGTCCTGGAGCCGGCGCCGTTGCGTCTCAATGCCGCAGATAAAGCGGACGGCGCGCGGCGGCAACCGGATTGCGCTTTTAACACTAATCCGCGCGCGCCCGCCGCAAGCTCGGTCCGCGGCACACCTCTCGCTGCACTCACCCCGTCACGGCGCCAAAGCGGCGCGCCTGTCCCGATCGGAGACAGAGCGCCGCCTGAAAGCGTCCCGCGACGGAACAGGTGAGGCGATTGCCATGAAACACGCTTCCTCGGCCCTGGTGCTCGACTACTGGAACGACCGGCGCCGCAACCGGCCGGCCCCCGATCGCGCCGACATCGACCCGGGCGAAATCCGCCAGGCGCTCGGCGACACGTTCATGCTCGCGGCAGACTTCGTCGACGAACTGCGTTTCCGGCTCGCCGGGACCCGCGTCTGCGCCCTGTTCGGGCGCGAGATCAAGGGCGAGTCCTTCGCGACTTTGTTCAACGCGGAGAGCCGCGGCCAGATCGACGAACTGATCGGCGTCGTCACCAACGAGGCGGTTGGCGCGGTTGCCGGCCTGCTCGGCACCGCCGCGGACGGTTCGGAAACCGAGGTCGAGATGATGCTGCTGCCGCTCGCCCATTCCGGCCTCGCCCGCATCCGGGCGCTCGGTGTGATGGCACCGCTGACGCCCCCCTACTGGCTCGGCGAAAAGCCGCTGGTGGAACTTTCGCTGCGGACCTTGCGCCATCTCGGCGACGACAGCGGCGACGCGCCGCGGGTCGTCTCCGGCCTCGGCGGCCGCGTCCGGCACGGCTTCGTGGTCTATCGCGGCGGCCGCGAGACATCGCCCAGCGGCGAGCGCACCGGCTGATCAACCCAGCGTTAACAATAGACCAATACGGTGGGCGTCTATCGGAGAACGTGCGGAAAATGCCCGCTGCAACGGCGCTGAACAAGCCCCGCATCCTGCCGCTGGCGCAAGAACGCCGGCGGCATCAGCGCGTCAAGGTCAACCTGCTCGGCCGCTACATGCTGGCGGACCGGCGTGAATTCCCGTGTCAGGTGGTCGACATGTCGCCCGGCGGCATGGCGCTGGTCGCCCCCGTCACCGGCCATCCCGGCGAGCGGGTCATCGCCTATGTCGACCATCTCGGCCGGCTCGAGGGCAAGATCGCCCGCATCCTCGATAACGGCTTCGCCATGACCATCTCGGCGACGCTGCGCAAGCGCGACAAGCTCGCCGCCCAGCTCACCTGGCTCGCCAACCGGCAGATCCTCAACCTGCCGGAAGACCGCCGCCACGGCCGCTTTACCCCGAAGAACCCGGTGGCCCGGCTCATCCTGCCGAACGGCGTCAATGTCGCCTGCCGGGTCATCGACCTGTCGCAGTCGGGCGCCGCCGTCTCGATCGCCCCGGACCTGCGCCCGGCGGTCGGGGCCATGGTCATGATCGGCAAGACGCAAGGCCGTGTCGTCCGCCATATCGAGGACGGTTTCGCCATCGAATTCACGCGCCTGCAGCACCCCGATTTCATCGAGGACAGCGTCACCGGCGAATAGCCTGTCTTTTTCGTAAACCGGATCGCTCCAGGTTTAGCGAGCCGCGCGCCCCGAACGGGCCCGCGGCTTGCGCTTTTTCAGCCCCTGTCCCGCCACCGCCGCGCCGCGATCACGGTAAACGTCGCCGTCCCCGGCGCGCGAATTCGCCCGCCGTTACACGGTGACGGAAGTAAATGCCGACAATTTTAGGCAAATTGGAAAGGCCGGCTTTTTACGCGAATTAGATTTGAGATTGTCGCGCATTCGCATCGCTGTTGAATTTGTTTGATTTCAAATCGCGTTGTTCCACTTAGCGGCGGTGCAAACGCTTTGTGCGACATGTGGCCTCACGACAGGGTTGGGGTCACAAAAAAATGTTCACGCGTACAAACAGGGCTTTGCGCGTCACCGGCGCGCTCGCCTTTCTCTGCTTCACGGCGATCTCGGCGCAGGGCGCCGACCGCACCGGTTCGATCGGTCACGCTTACGCCAATCGCGGCGAGCACGCGACCTACGCCGCCGTCGGCGACGTCACGCGCGCGCCCATCGGCTGGGTCGAATTCTGCGTGGAATACAAGGGCGAATGCGACACCAAGCCGTCGCAGCCGCGCGATATCGTCATGACGCCGAAGGCCTGGGCCGACATGGTCAAGGTCAACGACTGGGTCAACGAAACGGTCAAGCCGATGACCGATCTCGATCACTGGGGCGTGGTCGAGCGCTGGAATTATCCCGACGACGGTTACGGCGACTGCGAGGACTACGTCCTGCAAAAGCGCAAGATGCTGATCAAGGCCGGCTGGCCGCGCGAGGCGCTGCTCGTCACGGTCGTGCGCAACAAGAAGGGCGACGGCCACGCGGTGCTCACCGTCAAGACCAATCGCGGCGAGTTCGTGCTCGACAATCAGGAAAACGAGATCATCGCCTGGGACAAGACCGGCTACCGCTTCGTCAAGCGGCAGTCGCAGTCCGACCCGAACGTGTGGGTGGCGCTCGGCGAGCCGCGCGTGGCGCCGGCGACCGTGTCCGCCCGCTGACGAGATTGTCCGTGCGCCGGAGGGGCGCGCGGATGTGAGAGCTCCAGGGACACGCGGCTCCGGTCACGTCCCCACCCCTCCCCGTCCCCAGACCGGGGCTGCGCGCGGCCGGGCTCCCCCAAGCCCGGCCGCACCCATTTTCGGCAATGAGGATTTGAGCGGGACCGCGCTCAGGCGATCAGCATTGCCTGCAGGGCCATGACCAGCACCATGCCGGACATCAGGCTCCAGAAGCCGGCCACCAGGGTCGCGAAGAACACGAACTGGAAACGGTGCTCGGAGGGGCCGCCGGTCAGCGTGTTGCGCATGATCAGGAATGGCGCCGACAGCATCAGCAGCGCCAGCGCCGCGAAAGTCGCCGCGCGCGGGCCGCGGGTCAGAAGGCTGAAGCTCGGCAGCCGGTCGGTGACGAGGCGGTAGGCCGACGCGCACAGGCCGGCCACGGCAAAGCCGAGCGCCAGCGACAGCAGCAGTTCGAGGGATTGCGGCGACATCGACGGCCCCAACGCACGCAACGGGCCGCCATATGAGGTCAGCGGCGTCGCGGCCGCCACCGCATCCTTAATGGTTGGTTAACGGCTGCGGCGGCACAAGGAGAGCGGTCCAGACACGCCGCCGATTCGGCATACTTCGAGCCGCAAATGGCCTTCGCCCACCCCGCCGCCCGCCAGCATCGCCGTCCCCGGCGCGGCGGCCACGGCCCGCTCGCCGCCCCGCTCATCCTGTTCCTGATCGCCGGCGCCGCCGCCGCATCTTACGTCGGCTACGTGCTGTGGCCGCGCTGGCCGGACACCCCGGTCGCGCTCGACACGCCGGCATTGCCGATCGTCGTCGCCGGCGCAGCCTTCAACATCGAGCCAGCCGCGATCCGCAACCGCGTGCAGCGCCGGCCCGGCACGCAGGACCGCGTCGATCTCGCTTACGTGTGGCCGACATTGGCGCCGCCCGATCCGGCGGAGAAGGCGGCCACGCCCGGCGCGCCGATCCAGCCGCTCGAACGGCTGTTCGTCACCATCGAGGGCGCCGACGGCACGATGCCGCCGATCGAGCGCGTCGAGACCATCTATCCGCGCTATCTCGTCGCCGAGCCGGCCGCCGGCCCGCCGGGGCTGACCTTGCGCGGCTTCCGCAAGGACACGCCCTATGCCGGCGAGGAACTGGCCTTCGAGTCGACGAACCCGCAGCATTTCCTAGCGCGCTGCTCGCGCCGCGGCGCCGTCGGCTCGGGAAGCTGCCTTTTGGAGAAGCGCCTTGGGGAAGCGAATTTGACGTTCCGCTTCCCCCGCGCCTGGCTCGACAACTGGCAGCAGGTCGCGCAGGCGATCGATACGCTGATAGCGAGATTGCAGAGGAAGTAGTCGCCCGTAGAGTGCGCAAAGGCGCGATTGCGCCGTGCGCGCGCGTCAGCCCGCGAGGCCGCCCTCGAGATCGACGTCGAGGATCGGCAATTCGAAGATGTACGACCGCCGGCCCTTCTCGTTCTCGACGAACAGAACGCCGATGAATTCCTCGCCCAGATAGACTTCGAGCGAGTCCATCTTCTTCGGCCGAGTCACGACGCGGAGCTGGTCGTTGTCGAAGCGGCGGCGGAGATACGCGTTGAGCGACGGCACCGGCTGGATGCTCGGATCGCTGCCGAGCTGGATGACCATGCGGAAATTGTAGGAGCGCTCACCCTCGTCCTCGTCGGCGGTCAGTTCGCCGATCTCGTCCTCGCCGATAAAGACGTTCGCCTCGTCGCCCCCCTTCGGCACGACGCGGATATCCGCGCTGCCGAACAGCTTCTTGAGGTAGGCGTCGAGCTGTCTGATTTCCTGGACGTTCACGGCCGCTCCTTCTGATCGGATCGCCTATGCCCGATCGGGAGCGGCCGCGCAAGCGCCATGGCGCGCGGCTTTTCAGCCGTCAAGCGTGATGCCCCGCAGCATCTGGTCCATGGTGCGCGAAGGCTCGGCGCAGCCCGCCTCGCCCACCACCCGGGCCGGGACGCCGGCCACGGTGACGTTGTTCGGCACCGGCTTGATGACCACGGAGCCAGCGGCAATACGCGCGCAGTGGCCGACCTCGATATTGCCGAGGATCTTGGCGCCGGCGCCGATCATGACGCCGCGGCGTATCTTGGGGTGACGGTCCTCGTTCTCCTTACCGGTGCCACCGAGCGTGACGTCGTGCAGGATCGAGACGTCATCGTCGATCTCCGCGGTCTCGCCGACGACGAGGCCGGTCGCGTGGTCGAGGAAGATGCCGCGGCCGATGCGCGCCGCCGGGTTGATGTCGCACTGGAAGACGGTCGAGGCGCGGCTCTGGAGATAAAGCGCGAAATCCTTGCGGCCCTTGCCGAGCAGCCAGTGCGCCAGGCGGTGCGTCTGGATGGCGTGGAAGCCCTTGTAATACAAAAGCGGCTCGCAGAAGCGCGTCGTCGCCGGATCGCGGTCGACCGTGGCGACGATGTCGGCGCGGAACATCTCGCCGAGCGACGGCTCGTCCTCGAGCGCGTCACGATAGGCCTGGCGGATGAGCTCGGCCGAGACGTCGGCATGATCGAGCCGGCGGCTGACGCGATGGATGACCGCGCCTTCCAGCGAGTCGTGGTGCAGGATGTTCTCGTAGATGAAGGCGGAAAGCTCCGGCTCGCGATGCGCGACGTCCTCGGCCTCGCTGCGGATGCGGGACCACACCGGATCGACCTTGTCGAGGCCCTTCATCGGGCGCGTCTGAAGCTGTGCCATAGAATATTCTTCTCCGATGCCTCTCAGCATCCCCTACGTAATCCTTCTAGCACAGATGGGGAGAGGCCAAAGAGGACGAAATATATCGCCGACGGCAGGGCTGCCCTGTCACGGGCGCCGGGCCAGGAAGTCGGCGACGCCCTGCTTGAACACCTTGTCGCCGACGCTGAGCATGTGATCGCGGCCGGGGATGTCGAGCGCCTGCGCGCCCGCGATCAGCACGGCGAGATCGTGCCCTGAACCGGCAACGTCGTCCCTGGTGCCGACCGCCACCAGCACCGGCACGCGGATCGAGGCGACCTCGTCGCGCGTCAGCGTCTGGCGCGAGCCGCGGATGCAGGCGGCGAGCGCGCGGCGGTCCGACTTCGTCTGGTCGGCGAACGTACGGAACATGCGACCCTGCTGGTCCGGCACGTCGAGCAAGGTTGGCGCCTCGAGCGCTTCGGCGATCGAGGTCGACAGGCCGACACCGTCGACGAGGTGGATGCCGAGGCCGCCGAGGATCGCCGCGCGCACCATCTCGGGATGCGCGAGCGCCAGGAAGGCGGTGATACGCGCGCCCATCGAGTAGCCCATGACGTCGGCGCGGGCGATGCCGAGGTGCGACATGAGCGCGCGCGCGTCGCCGGCCATCAGCCGCGTGTCGTACTGCGCCGGATCGTAGAGCTTCGCCGATTGGCCGTGGCCGCGATTGTCGAGCGCGATGACGCGGCGGCCGGCCCGCGTGAGCGTGCTCACCCAGCCGGGCGCGACCCAGTTCACCTCCTTGGTGGAGGCAAAACCGTGCACCAGGACGATCGGCTCGCCCTCGCCTTCATCGAGAAAGGCGATCTCGACGCCGTCATGTGTGAAGCTCGGCATTCCGGTACCCGGCGGGTTGGGTGAAGGCAGCGCTTCTAGCGCGAATCCGGGGCGGGTCAAAAGCCCTAGGCATGGCCCGCCGCCGCCGCTATGGTGCCGCGCAATTCAGCCCGTTCACGCCGATTCCAGAGGGTTCCTCATGGCGGAGCACGTCGTCCCCCATTTCCAGAACGATCCGGGCGTCCCGGTCATCGAGATCGGCGCCAAGGAGTTCATGTGCACGGGCGCGACGCCGCCGTTCGACCATCCACACATCTTCTGCGACATGGGCGACGACAGCGAGATCATCTGCTCCTACTGCTCGACGCTCTACCGCTACGACCCGACGCTCGACCCGCACGCCGCGCGTCCGGCGGAATGCGCCCTGCCCGCGCCCGCCGCCGCCTGAGCGGCCGGGGCAGACCTTGGCCGCCGCGCGTCATGTCATCGTCGCCGGCGCTGGGATTGCCGGGCTGACCGCCGCGCTCACGATGGTGAAGGCGGGTCTGCGCGTCACGGTCATCGAGCAGGCCGACAAGCTTCTGGAAACCGGCGCCGGTCTCCAGCTTTCTCCCAACGCCACGCGCGTGCTGATAGGGCTCGGCCTGCGCGAGCGGCTTCTGCCGCATGTGGTCGCGCCGCACGCCATCCGCGTCATGTCGGCGGCAAGCGCGCGCGAGATCGTGCGCATCCCGCTCTCCGGCGCCGAGGCCGCCTACGGCGCGCCATTCTGGGTCTTGCATCGCGCCGACCTGCAGGCGGCGCTGATCGCCGCGGCGCAAGGCTCGATGGACATCACGCTCAAGCTCGGCACCCGCGTCGAGGATTTCGCATCGCACGTCAAAGGCATCTCGGTGCTCGGGCGGCAGGAAAAGCAGGTGGTCGACGAGCGCGGCATCGCGCTCATCGGCGCCGACGGCATCTGGTCGAGCGTCGCGGCGCGGCTGAAGCGCCAGCGCCCGGCGCAATTCGCGCACCGCACCGCGTGGCGCGCGCTGGTGCCGGCGGACAGCGTGCCGGCCGAATTCCGCGCGCCCTTCGTGCACCTGTGGCTCGGGCTCGACGCGCACCTTGTGCACTATCCCCTGCGCGGCGGTGCGCTCATCAACATTGTCGGCATTGTTGCCGATGAATGGAGCGAAACCGGCTGGTCGGCGCCGGGCGAGCCGGCCGATATCCTGCGCCGCTTTGCACGCTGGACGTGGCACGACCGGGCACGCGATTTGATCGCGACGCCGAAGCGTTGGCTGAAATGGGCTTTATACGAGCGCCGCGCCGCCTTCCGCGGCGGCGAAGGCCCGGTGACGTTGATCGGCGACGCGGCCCATCCGATGCTGCCGTTCCTAGCGCAGGGCGCCGGCATGGCGATCGAGGACGCCGCCGTGCTCGCCTGGTGCCTCAAGGAGTACCTTGACGATCCGGCCGACGCGCTGCGCGCTTACGAGGGCGCGCGCCGCCACCGCACCGCGCGGGCGCAGGACACCTCGCACAAGCAAGGCAAAATCTATGGGCGGAGTGGGCCGGAAGCCCTGGTGCGCAACCTCGGCATGAAATTCATGGGTGGCGACAGGCTGCGGGCGCGTTACGATTGGATTTATAAGTGGCGGCCGCCTGACGAGACGGGGAGTTTGAGTTCATGATTTTTCCATCGACCGTTGCCGGCAGCCTGCCGAAGCCCGCATGGCTCGCCGAACCGAACAAGCTTTGGCCGAAATGGCAGTTGTCCGGCGCCGAGCTGGCGCAGGCCAAGCTCGACGCGACCTTGCTCGCGGTGAAGGAGCAGGAGGACGCCGGCATCGATATCGTCTGCGACGGCGAGATGTCGCGCCAGCACTTCGTGCACGGCTTCCTCGAATATGTCGACGGCATCGACTTCTCGAACAAGGTCGAAATGGGCATCCGCGCCGACCGCTACAAGGCGATGGTGCCGGTGGTGCGCGGCGCCCTGTCGCTGAAGGGCCGCGTGCACCAGGCCGAGGCGCGGCACGCGCGCGAACATACGAAAAAGCAATTGAAGATCACCTTGCCCGGCGCCATGACCATCGCCGATACGGTCGCTGATGCGCATTACGGCAATCGCGCCAAGATGGCGCTCGCCTTCGCCGACCTGCTCAACAAGGAGGCGCGCGCACTTGAGGCCGACGGCGTCGACGTCATCCAGTTCGACGAGCCGGCCTTCAACGTGTTCATGGACGAGGTGCCGACCTGGGGCGTCGAGGCGCTGCATCGCGCCATTGACGGGCTCACCTGCAAGACCGCCGTGCACATCTGCTACGGCTACGGCATCAAGGCCAATATCGACTGGAAGAACGCGCTCGGCGATGAATGGCGGCAATACGAGATCTTCTTTCCGGCGCTTGCGAAGAGCCGCATCAAGCAGGTCTCGATCGAGGTCATCCATTCGCACGTGCCGATGAAGCTTCTGGCGCTGCTCGAAGGCAAGGACGTGCTCGCCGGCGTCATTGACGTCGCCAACGACAAGGTCGAGACGCCTGAGGAAGTCGCCGCTGTCATCAAGGACGTCATGCAAGTCGTGCCGAAGGAGCACATCGTCGCCTGCACGAACTGCGGCATGGCGCCGATGCGGCGCGACATCGCCGAGGCGAAGCTCCGCGCGCTCGGCGCCGGCGTGAAGCTGGCGAGGGAGAAGTGGGGCTGATTTTCTCGGCTCGTCTAGAACGGAAGCAGCACTGTCGTCCCGGGCGAGCGTGAGCGAGGCCCGGGACCCATACTCCGCAGCGCATCGATAGGGCGCGACGTATGCGTCCCGCCAACACAAGTCGACTATAGCCAACTTGTGCACTTTAGAGGCAGACATCGGGTAAACCCGGTCTGCGGGGACGACACTCACCGCCCCGCGCGGCCCATCACGTCCATCAGCTCGGCGACCTTGCGCCGCTGGTCGGCCTTGTCGCCGGAGGAGATCGCGTGGTCGACGCAATGCGCGACGTGCTCGCGCAAAATCTCCTCCTCGACGCGGCGCAGCGCTGCGCGCACCGCGCCGATCTGCGTGACGATGTCGATGCAGTAGCGCTCGTCCTCGACCATGCGCTTAAGCCCGCGCACCTGGCCCTCGATGCGGCTCAGCCGTTTCAGATTGGCGCCCTTGCTGTCCTTCTTCATGCCGTCTATATACCCCCCTAGGGTATAGTCTGCAAGGGTCCGCCATGTCCGACGCCGCGCCGCACGATCACGGCCACCACCATCATCACGGTGCGCCGGCCGCAGGCGGCATCATCGATCCGGTGTGCGGCATGACGGTCGATCCGCACACGGCCAAGTACCGCGCCGACCATGAAGGCCATCCTTATTATTTCTGTTCGGGCGGCTGCCGCACCAAGTTCGCCGCCAATCCGGAGAAGTACCTCGGCGCGCGCGAGCCGGAACCTGTGGCCGAAGGCGCGATCTACACCTGCCCGATGCATCCCGAGATCCGGCAGGACGGCCCCGGCTCCTGCCCGATCTGCGGCATGGCGCTCGAGCCGGAGATGCCGTCGGCCGGCACCGGGCCGAACCCCGAACTGGCCGACTTCACCCGCCGCTTCTGGATCGGCCTTGCGCTGACGCTCCCCGTCTTCGTGCTGGAGATGGGCGCGCACATTGCCGGCGCGCACAACTGGGTCGATCCGGCTCTCTCGAATTACATCCAGTTTGCCTTCGCGACGCCGGTGGTGCTGTGGGCGGGTGCGCCGTTCTTCGTGCGCGGCTGGCAGTCCCTCGTCACGGGCAACCTCAACATGTTTACGCTGATCGCGATGGGCACGGGCGTCGCCTACGTCTACAGCGTCGCCGCCACTTTCGCGCCAGGCATGTTCCCGCAGGAATTCCGCGGTCATGAAGGCGCACCGGCGGGCTATTTCGAGGCCGCCGCCGTCATCACGGTGCTGGTGCTGCTCGGGCAGATGCTGGAGTTACGCGCGCGCGAGGCGACCTCCGGCGCAATCCGCGCGCTCCTCAACCTTGCGCCGGCCACCGCACGTCGGGTCAAGGACGACGGTTCCGACGAGGAGATACCACTCGACTCGGTGCACGTCGGTGAACGCCTGCGCGTGCGCCCGGGCGACAAGGTCCCCGTCGACGGCACGTTGATCGAAGGCCGATCGGCGATCGACGAATCGATGGTCACCGGCGAGTCGATGCCGGTCACCAAGGAGACGGGCGCCAGGGTGATCGGCGGCACGCTGAATGCCTCCGGCGGTTTCGTCATGCGCGCCGATAAGGTCGGCCGCGACACGCTCCTGGCGCAGATCGTGCAGATGGTGGCGAGCGCGCAGCGTTCGCGCGCGCCGATCCAGCGGCTCGCCAACCAGGTCGCCGGCTGGTTCGTGCCGGCGGTGATCGCCGTCGCCATCCTCGCCTTCGCGGCCTGGGCGACGTTCGGGCCCGAGCCGCGCTTCGCCTATGGCCTCGTCGCCGCTGTCAGCGTGCTCATCATCGCCTGTCCCTGCGCGCTCGGCCTCGCCACGCCGATGTCGATCATGGTCGGCGTCGGCCGCGGCGCGCAAGCCGGCGTGCTGATCAAGAACGCGGAGGCGCTCGAACGCATGGAAAAGGTCGACACGCTGGTGATCGACAAGACCGGTACTTTGACCGAGGGCAAGCCGAAGGTCGTCGCCGCCGTGCCGGCGCAAGGCTTCGACGAGGCGCAGGTGCTGCGCCTCGCGGCCAGCGTCGAGCGCGGCAGCGAGCATCCCCTCGCTGCCGCCATCGTCGCGGCGGCAATCGAGCGCAAGCTCGAGCTCGCACCGGTGCGCGGCTTCGACGCGCCGGCCGGCAAGGGCGTCATCGGAATGGTCGAGCGGCAGCGGCTCGCGCTCGGCAATGCGCGTTTCCTTGCCGAACTCGGCATCGACACCGCGCCGCTAGCTACCGAGGCGGAGAAGATGCGCGGCGACGGCGCCACCGCCGTCTTCCTCGCCGTCAACGGCAAGCCGGCGGGCCTCATCGCCATCGCCGATCCGGTAAAGGCATCGACGCGCGGCGCGCTCGACGCGCTCAAGACCGACGGCATTCGCGTCGTCATGCTGACCGGCGACAACCGCACTACGGCCGAGGCGGTCGCGCGGCGGCTCGGCATCGACGAGGTCGAGGCCGAAGTGCTGCCGGACCAGAAGAGCGCCGTCGTCGCGCGGCTGGCGCGCGGAGGCCGCGTCGTCGCCATGGCCGGCGACGGCGTCAACGACGCGCCGGCGCTGGCTGCCGCGGCGGTCGGCATCGCGATGGGGACCGGCTCCGACGTCGCCATCGAGAGCGCCGGCATCACGCTGCTCAAAGGTGACTTGACCGGCATCGCGCGGGCGCGCGCGCTGTCGGCGGCGGCGATGCGCAATATCCGGCAGAACCTGTTCTTCGCCTTCGTCTACAACGCCGCCGGTGTACCGATCGCCGCGGGCGTGCTCTATCCGGTGTTCGGCCTCTTGCTGTCGCCGGTGATCGCGGCGGCGGCGATGGCCCTGTCTTCTGTCAGCGTGGTTGGCAACGCGCTGAGACTCCGCCGCGTGCGGCTCTAAAGGACCTCTTCATGCGTGTTATTCCGCTTGCGCTTCTGGCCGTGCTTATCGCCTTGCCGGCGCAGGCGGCCGAGTGGACGGCGCAGGTCGTGAAGACTCCGGCGCGGGTCAATGCCGTCGAGATCGTCGGCAATGCCGCCGAAATCGAGGCCGGGGGATTGTGGTACCGCCTGGGTCTCGGCCCGAAGGGTCCGACGCTGACCTTTCTCGATAACGGGCCGGACTTCGAGCGGCCCGAAGGCGCCCTGCCCGACAGCCGCGTCGCCACCGGCTCAGGCGACATTGCCCGCGCCTGGCTCGCGGAGCCGACCGAGCGCTACAACCACGGCGCGCTCGGCGACCGCATCGAGGCCGGCGCGCTCGTCATCGAACGGCGCGACGGCGCGCGGCAGACCTACAAGCTCGGCGCCGACGCCGTGTTCGAGGATCTCGAGCCGCGCATCGCCGATCTCGACGGCGACGGCCGCGACGAGGTCGTCGTCATCAAGTCGTCGCTGCGGTTCGGCTCGAGCCTTGCCGTGCTCGCATGGCGGCGCAATCGTTACGAGATCGCCGCCGAGACGCCGGCGCTCGGCGCGCCGCATCGCTGGCTCGACGTCGCCGGCATCGCCGGCTTCACCGGCGCGGGCAACAACGCCAGGCAGATTGCGATCGTCCGCCAGCCGCACGTCATCGGCCAACTCGAACTGTGGGTCTATGATGGCAAGCGCCTCACGAAGGCGGTCGAGTTGCCGGACGCGAGCAATCACCTCGCCGGAACGCGCGCCATCCACATGAGCGCGGTCGCCGATTTCGACGGCGACGGCATCGCTGATCTCGCGGTGCCCTCACTCGACCGCAAGCGGCTGCGCCTGATCGGCTTTGCGCCGCGGGCGCACGAGATCGCCAGCGTCGCGCTGCCGGCCAAGGCCGCGACGGATGCGGCGGTAGTCGGCGATGCGAACGGGCCGGCCGTTGCGATCGGACTGGACGACGGCTCGCTGGTGCTGGCGCGGCGGCCGCGCTGAGCGGCGCCCGGCGGCAGTTTTTACGCCGATTTAAGCCGGGCCAAATGCCAAGATTGGTTTCAATCCCAAATACTTAGGGATCTGTATCGGCGGCATTACGAAGGAATTGATCACCGTCAATGCGGGGTGCTCAGCTCGCCAATTTACTGCCGCTCGTAATCGTGGCGGTGAATTCAAGAGAGGCTTCACCTTGTCCGACTGGGACGCCGTCCGCGGCGCGGCGCTGTTCGCCGCGATGAGCGAGACCAATTTCCGCGCGCTGCGCGATGCGGCCGTGGTCAACCGCCTGTCGAAGGGCGCGCCGATCGCGCGGTCCGGCGAGCGGGTGCTGCACGTGCTCGCCGAAGGCACGGTCGAGCTCTACGGCAGCCACGACGGGCAGAGCGCCACCATCGACGTCAAGGAGCCGGTCAGCGCGCTCAACCTCGCCGCCATCCTGCGCAGCGCCTCGCCCGTCGAGCAGCTGCGCACCGTGTCCCCGGCGCGTATCCTCGCCATTCCCGCCGAAACGGTCCGCGATATCTTCAGGCGCGACCCGAATTTCGCGCTCGCCGTCGCCGGCGAGCTCGCCGAAGGATACCGCGACGTGATGCGTCTGCTGATGAACGAGAAGCTGCGCACCAGCGTCGAGCGGCTGGCGGCGTGGATCATCACGAGCTGCAGGATCGACGGCAACCGGGCGAGCGTCGAGCTGAAATTCAACAAGCGAATTCTCGCGTCCCGCCTCGGCATGGCGCCGGAGAACCTGTCGCGCAACCTCGCCCTGCTCGAGCGCTACGGCGTCCGTAACGCCGGCCGCGACATCATGGTGGACGACTTGAGGCTCTTGCAGGATTTCGCCAAGCCGAACCCGTCGATCGACGGTCCCGCCGTGAACGGCCACCGCGAGGCGGTCGGCTGACGGCGGCCACGCCGTCCCCGTGCTTTTTACCGGCGCTCGAATCCCCGATACTCCCTCCATCCGGCCGCCAAGGGCCGCGGCAATGACAAGCGGGGGAAGATCGTAATGAAGCCGAACCGGATGAAGGCGAAACTGAAGTCCGGCGCGCCGGCGCTCGGCTGCTCGGTGATGTTCCCCTCGCCGCAACTCGTCGAGATGCTCGGGTACGCCGGCTTCGACTGGGTGCTGCTCGACTGCGAGCACGGCTCGCTCTCGCCGGCCGACGTGGAGCTCATGTGCATTGCGGCCGACGCCGTCGGCGTCACGCCGATCGGCCGGCCGCGCACCAATTCGGCGATCGATATCCAGGTACTGATGGACCGCGGCGTCGCCGGCGTGCAGGTGCCGCACGTCAACACCGCGGCGGATGCGGCGAGCGCCGTCGCCTCGGTCAAGTTCGGCTCGGCGCACGGCCGCGGGCTCGCCGCCGGCACGCGCCCGGACGACTGGGGCTTCACCGGCAACGCCGCCGACTACATCAGGAAGACCAACGATGAGTCGCTGGTGATCGTCCAGTTCGAGCACGCCGAGGCGCTGCCGAACATCGACGAGATCCTCAAGGTCGATGGCGTCGACGTGTTCTTCGTCGGCCCCTCCGACCTGTCGCAGTCGCTCGGGCACCCGGGCAACCCGGCGGCGGAGCCGGTGGCGAAGGCAATCAACGAGACAATTGCGAAGATCGTTCGCGCCGGCAAGACGCCGGGCATGCCGGCGTCGACAGAGAACGTCGGCAAGGCGATCGGCCAGGGCGTGCGCTACATCTACACACACGCGCCGCGCATCCTCGGCGCCGGCGCCAAGGCCTTCTTCGCCGCGGCGAAAGGCTGACGCCTACTCCTTCACCGCGCCGGTCATCGCCGAGACGTAGTGCTCGACGAAGAAGGCGTAGAGCACGACGAGCGGCAGCGAGCCGATCAGCGCGCCGGCCATCAACGAACCCCAGCGGTAGACGTCGCCGTCGACCAGCGCCGTGACGATGGCGACGGGTACGGTTTTATACTGGGTCGAGGAGATGAAGGTCAGCGCGTAGATGAACTCGTTCCAGCACAGCGTGAAGCAGAAGATGAAGGCCGAGATCAGCCCCGGCACGGCGAGCGGCAGCACGATGCGGACGAGGATCTGCCAGCGGCTGGCACCGTCGATGAGGGCACACTCCTCGAGTTCATAGGGAATGGTCTTGAAGTAGCCCATCAGCAGCCAGGTCGAGAACGGGATCAGGATCGTCGGATAGGTCAGGATCAGCGCGAACGGCGTGTCGAACAGGCCGTACTGAAATACCACCGTCGACAGCGGGATGAACAGGATCGACGGCGGCACCAGGTACGCCAGGAAGATCAGGCCGCCGACCCAGCGCGCACCCTTGTAGCGCAGCCTGACGATCGCATAGGCGGCCAGCACGCTGGCGACGATCGAGAGCGCCGTGGCGCAGACCGCCACCAGCATCGTGTTCCACAGCCAGACCGGATACTCGGTCTCGAACAGCAGGTGGTAGATGTGCTTGAGCGTCGGATTCCACGTCCAGAACGGGCTGTAGGTGTTGAAATCGAGGAGCTGGCTGTCCGGCTTCACCGCCGTCAGCGCCATCCAGTAGAACGGGAACAGCAGCACGATCAGGATCAGCGACAGCGGCAGATAGAGCGTGACCAGCCGCCGCGGCAGCGACTGCAGATAGCTCATGCCCTCGCTGTGGTCGGCGCTCGACCCGGCGAGCACGCGCTGGGGCTCTGCGACCTGCTTGGCGAGCGCGTCAGTCATTGTCTTCTCCCTGCTGCCACTTGCGCCGCTGCAGGCCGAACCACGAGACCAGAATGGCGCCGAGCAGGAACGGGATCATCGCCGTGGCGATGGCCGAGCCCTCGCCGAGATAGCCGCTCATGATCGCGCGCTGGTAGGAGTAGGTCGCCATCAGATGCGTGGCGTTGACCGGGCCGCCGCGCGTCATCACCCAGATGAGCTGGAAGTCGGTGAAGGTGAACAGCACCGAGAACGTCATCACCACCGCGATGATCGGCGTCAGCAGCGGATAGGTGATGAAGCGGAAATTCTGCCACGGCGTCGCGCCGTCGATGGTCGCCGCCTCGTAGAGCGAGGGCGACACTGTCTGCAAACCGGCGAGCAGCGTGATGGCGACGAACGGCACGCCGCGCCAGATATTGGCGAAGATCACCGACCAGCGCGCGTTCCACGGATCGCCGAGGAAGTTGATGTATTGCGTGATCAGCCCGAGCTTCATCAGGGACCACGAGATGATCGAGAACTGCGGATCGAACAGCCACCAGAAGGCGATCGCGGAGAGCACCGTCGGCACGATGAACGGGATCAGCACCACCGCGCGGATGATCGCCTTGAACGGCAGGCGCTCGTTGAGCAGCAGCGCGAGATAGAGGCCGACGGCGAATTTGATGGTCGAGGCGACGGTCGTATAGAGGATGGTGTTGAAGACGGTCAGCCAGAAGGTCGGGTCGTCGGAGAGAAAATCGTAGTTATCGAGTCCGACAAACACGCCGCCGCGCCCGAGCCGGGCGTCGGTAAACGACAGCCAGATGCCGAGGCCGAGCGGGTAAGCGAGGAACAGGATCAGGAACACCGCCGCCGGCAGCATGAACCAGAAGCCGAGCCAGTCGCGGTTGGTCATCAACCGTTCCCACAGGCCGGGCTCGGCGACGATGGACTTGGTTCTGATCGCGGCGTCGGTCATTCTGAAAGAGCCTCGTGCCCCGGACGCGGTGCAGCGCGCGAGCGGTGCACCGCAGATCCGGGGCCTTCAGGTGGTACGGTCCCGGTTCTGCAGCGCGGCACTTGGCGCGCCGCGCTGCGCCCGGGACAAGGGCCTTACGAGCGATAGATGCGCTTGAGCGCCCGCTCGGCGTTCGAGATCGCGCCCTTCACGTCATCGCGGCCGGTGCAGTAGTTGGCGAACATGTCGACGACGATGAAGTCGGAGATCGCGCTCGCCGCCTTCTCGCCGACCGAGCCGAGGCCGCCCGCGGTGCGGGTGCGCTTGGCGACGTCGCGGAACGGCGTCGTCTTCGGATCGGCTGTCCACACCGGGTTCTTGTCGTAGGCGTTGAGGCAGTGCGTGAGATAGCCCTGCGCCGACTCGATCCACGGGTTGAAGTTGTCCGCTTCCAGCATGAACGCCATCAGCGCCTTACAGGCCTGCGGATACTTGGTGTAGGTCATCGCCATCACCGGATACATCAGGTGCAACTCGGTCGGCTTGCCCGAGACGCCGACCGGGAAATAGGCGTGGTCCATGTCCTCGGCGATCTGCTTCTTCGTCGGGTCTTTCTTGGCGGCGACGTAGATCGAGATGCCGTTATTGGTCCAGTGGATGTCGCCGGCGAGGAACGCCTTGTTGTTGGACGAGTCGTTCCAGGCCGCCGTGCCGGGGATCATGTTGGCGTAGAGCCCCTTGGCGTATTCGAGCGCCTTGGCGGTCTCGGGCGAATTGATGATCACCTTGTCGTTCTTGTCGACGGTCTCGCCGCCATTCGACCACAGGCACCAGTGCGCCCAGCTGTTACCGTCGCCCGAAGCATGTCCGAGCGCGAAGCCGCCGGGCGTGCCCTGCGCCTTCATCGCCTTGGTGTATTCGAGGAAGGCGTCGAGCTTGTCCGGGAACTTGGAGAAGCCGGCCTTCTTGGAGGCCGCGATGCGGTAGTTCATCAGCGCGCCGGAATAGCAGACGGGCACGCAGATCCACTTGTTGCCGCTGTGGCCGTATTTGACCGCGCTGTCGACCCAGCCGCCGTACTTCTTGCCGAGATACTCGGCGACGTCGCTGACGTCGACGCACTTCTGCGGGAACAGATGCGGCAGCGAATAGAGGCCCCAGAACAGATCCGGGCCGGTGCCGGTGTTGGCGGCGACCGACGCCTTCGGCTGCACGTCCTCGTAGGACTCGCGCGAAATCTCGACGGGCACGCCGGTCGCCTTGGAGAAGGCGGCGATCAGCTTCACGAACGCGTCGTCTTCCGACTGCACGAAATACTTCCAGCGCAGCATCGAGAGCTTGGCGCCCTTCTCCGGCTTCCATTGCGCGTTCTGCGCCCAGGCCTTGGCCCAGTCGAGCAGCGCGGGACCGGTCAGCGCACCGGCGGCGACCGCGGCTGTGGCACTGCCAAGCAGCGTGCGGCGGGTCAGATTTGTCATGAGTTCCTCCGTTCGGTTTCTTTTCGATCAGGCGGTGAGCCGTTGCCCCGACGAGGCATCGAACAGATGCACAAGGCGGGGATCGGGTTTGAGCCGGATCTTGTCGCCCGGCTTGAAAGCGTGACGTTCCCTGAAAGCGGCGACGACTTCGGCGCCGCCGATATGAGCGACGACCTGCGTCTCCGAGCCGGTCGGCTCGACGACGTGCACGGTCGCCTCGGCGCCGTCATCGGCGATGGTGAAGTGCTCCGGCCGCACGCCGTAGACCGCGGGCCGGCCGTCCGAGCCGCCGGGCGCCGCGGACAGCGGCAGGCGCGCCCCGCCCGGCCCTTCAAAGCCGGTGGAGCGGATGGCGCCCTTGAGGAAGTTCATCGCCGGCGAGCCGATGAAGCCCGCGACGAAGAGGTTGTTCGGCCGGTCGTAGAGGTCGAGCGGCGCGCCGATCTGCTCGACGCGGCCGCCGTTCATCACCACGATCTTGTCGGCCATGGTCATGGCTTCGATCTGGTCGTGCGTGACGTAGATCGTCGTCGTCTTGAGCCGCTGGTGCAGCTCCTTGATCTCGGTGCGCATCTGCACGCGCAGCTTGGCGTCGAGGTTCGACAGCGGCTCGTCGAACAGGAACACCTGCGGATCGCGCACGATGGCGCGGCCCATGGCGACGCGCTGGCGCTGGCCGCCGGAGAGCTGGCGCGGAAAGCGCTCGAGCAGGTTCGCCAGGCCGAGGATTTCGGCGGCGCGCTTGACGCGCGCCTCCGTCTCGTCCTGCGGCGCGCCGCGCAGCCGCATCGAGAACGCCATGTTGGCGGCGACGGTCATGTGCGGATAGAGCGCGTAATTCTGGAACACCATCGCGACGTCGCGCGCCTTCGGCGGAAGGTTGTTGACGACGCGATCGCCGATCCGGATTTCGCCGCCGGTGATGTTCTCGAGCCCGGCGATCATGCGCAATAGTGTGGACTTGCCGCAGCCGGACGGACCGACGAGCACGACGAATTCGCCGTCTTCGATGGTGACGTTGACGCCGTGCAGGACAGGCGTCACTCCGAACGACTTGCGCACGTCGCTGACGACGACGGACGCCATAGAGCCTCCCTTTGGGGCGCGAACTCGTTGAGTTCGTTGTTCTTTTTTGCGTCGAGTTGAATACCCGACGCGGCGCATTGTAGCGGCGAATTCAAACAATCATAGAGGTTTCGCGCGAGGAAATTTGCGACGGAACGGCGCGGACGCGGTAACCCACTGCGCGCGATGCGGGCAGTCTCGCTCGATAAGCGTCAGCGCCGGCGGCGGAAAAAAAGCGAGCCCGGGAATGCTTTGGGGAAGCGTCGTCCGGGCTCGAGTCGATCCGAGGAGGTTCAACGGGGCACGAGGCCCATGGGGAAGGTAGCGGGACCCGAACGGGGGAAGTGTGAGGTGGGTCACGGAGCGGTGGTGAAAAACTCGGCCTTGGTGCGGACGGAGGGCCCCGCGCACGTTAGCGGCGCATCAATCGAAGGGTAACCGGCCTTATCTGCACGCAGTCAAAATGGCGCCGCACACATTCGCAGCACTTCAATCTATGATAATCTTGGACCATGACACTGCCGCCCCTTTATAAATATCTTGATGTACGAGGTGCAAAGCTGACCTTGGGTAATGGTATGTTCAAGCACTCCAAGCCATCAGATTTTAATGACGTCGAAGATCTTACTATACAAAGCATTTTTCCGGAAGAAACTGAGATCGCGCTTAAGACACTTGAGAACGGGTTCACTGACGTAATTCTGCAGCATTTAAACGATCCGCCGACCTGCAGTTCACCGATGAAAGAGAAGCTCGTCATTATCCAGCACGTGTATCGTACAAATCCCAAGGCTGCCGAGATTGTCAAAGCCGAGAGGAATAAAGAGAGCACAAAGCCGATCTATGATGTCACTTACATGCGCCAGCGTTCGACCGATTTCATAAAGGAGATCAACGAATTTATGCAGGACTATCGAGTCCTGTGCGTATCGACGCATAAGGACTCCAATAAAATGTGGTCCGAATACGCCGAAGAGCATAAAGGAGTGGCGGTCCGAATTGAACCGAATGTGGCCAAGGATTCAAAGTTCACACTTTTCAAACCTGTCGAATATCGCGAGACTCGTCCTCCGCTTTTTGACGACACACTTGATTTCATAGCGGGCGCCCTTTTTGGCGATCAAGAAGAGCGCCGCCGCGCGATGCTAGAAAAGATCGTCTACGCCAAAACTCTGTCGTGGGAGCACGAAGGAGAGTACCGACTCGCGATACCCCTTCGCCAAGGTGAACCGTCGTGGAACTTGTTGAGGTTTCACCCAGAGGAAATTACTGAGCTTTATCTTGGCGCTGATATCAATGAAGCCGACAAAGCGGATATAGTGCACAAAGCGAAAGCATTAAATCCAAGCATTGCCATCTTTCAAACAACACGTGACGCGAACGGAAAATTACTCTTCAACAAAATCTAGCAATGAAGGTCTGGTGCGGACGGAGGGACTCGAACCCTCACGGGATTGCTCCCAAGGGATTTTAAGTCCCTTGCGTCTACCATTCCGCCACGTCCGCATAACGTGGTCTTCGCGCCGCGGCTCGCGCGGCGTGACGACCGACGCGAGACGTGAAGTTTTATTTCGATAAGACGTGGCCCCAGGCCGCGTCCCAGTCCTTGCCGTTCGGATCGGTGACGCGCCCGTCCTTGGCGAAGAACTTGTTCGGCACCTGGAAGATCGCGACCATCAGGCCGCCGTTCGGGCACCACGCCGAATGGCGGCTGCCGGCCGGGCGCCAGACGAACTCGCCGGCCTTCACCGCGAGGCCGGCATCCGGGCCGTCTCTGTCGACCAGTTCACCCTCGAGCATGTAGGTCTGCTCGAGCAGCGCGTGCTCGTGGTCGGGCAGCACCGCGCCGGGCGCCATCCTGATCAGCAGGGTCGCCTGCCCGGTCTTCGGGTCGAAATAGAGCGGCTTCATCTCGCAGCCTTCGAACTGGATCTTCTGCCACGGCAGTTCGGCGGGCTTGACGACGCGCGAGCGCAGGTCGTCGGTTTCGGTCGTCTTGACGGCGGCGGCGGTCATGGGCGCTCTCCCGGTCGGATCGCGGCGATCCTACACCAAGGGCACGGCCTTGGCACGGGGCGACTCAATCGCCGCCGGCGCGGATCGGCGGCACGTAAGACAGGCCGGTGTCCCAGGGGAAGTAGATCCAGGTGTCCTGCGACACTTCGGTCACAAAGGTGTCGACCAGCGGCCGGCCCATCGGCTTGGCGTAGACGGTGGCGAAGTGCGCCGCCGGCAGGATGTCGCGCACGACCCGCGCGGTCTTGCCGGTGTCGACGAGGTCGTCGACGATCAAGACGCCCTTGCCCTGCGCGCGCATCGACGTGATCTCGGCGGCGACGCCCTTGATCACCGTGATGTCGCCCTGGTTCTTGTAGTCGTGATAGCTGGCGATGCAGACCGTCTCGATCATGCGCACGTTCAATTCGCGCGCGACGATCGCCGCCGGCACGAGACCGCCGCGGGTGATGCAGACCAGCGCCTCGAACGGCCCCGCCTCGTGCAGCCGCCAGGCGAGCGCGCGGCTGTCGCGGTGGAACTGATCCCACGACACGGGGAAGATTTTTTCCGGGCGCGGCTGCTCGGCTGCTTTCGCCATCGCGGGGTCTCCACTCATTTTTAAAATTCAGCGCGCCGCCGCCGCAACCCGCTTGTGCACTTCGGCCAGCATCGCCTCGACCGCGGCTTTCGCCGCCGCGAGCTTTTGCGCATCGCGCGCGCGCACGACGATGTTGGTGTTCGGGCCGAGCCGGTCGTCGATGAACGGGTAGCTGCCGATGATCGTCTCCGGATGCGCCTTGGCGACCGCCGCGAGCGGCGTGCCAAGGTCGCCCTCCTTGGCGTCGGCGCGGATCGTCTCGGACATGAGCTTCGCGCCGGTTTTGAGCTTCGGCGCCACCTCGTCGAGCATCGCCTGCATCACCGCCGGGATGCCGGCCATGGTGATGACGTTGCCGGTCCAGAAGCCCGGCGCGCCGGACACCTTGTTGGCGACCAGCGCCGCGCCGCGCGGGACGCGCGCCATGCGCAGGCGCGCCTCGTTGAGCTCGCCGCCGGTCTTGGCCAGGCGCTCCTTGAGGATCGCGACCGCCTCCGGGTGCACGTCGAGCGGCACGCCGAAGGCTTTCGCGACGCAGTCGGCGGTGATGTCGTCGTGCGTCGGGCCGATGCCGCCGGTGGTGAACACGTAGGTGTAGGCGCCGCGCAGCGCGTTGAGCGCCGAGACGACCGCCGCCTCGTCGTCGGAGACCACCCGCACCTCCTTCAGGTCGATGCCGATGGCGGTGCAGTAGTCGGCGATGTAGCCGATGTTCTTGTCCTTGGTCCGCCCGGACAGGATCTCGTCGCCGATGACCAGCACGGCGGCGGTGACGATGTCGGGGCTGGCGCTCATGGGAACCTCGGACTGGCGGCGGCCGTAGAGGTAGCCCCTCGGACTACGCCACTCAAGCAGAGCGGGCCCGCGGCCGCGGCGGTTGTCCCCACCCGCGGACCGGCCTCTGGCAGGCGAAAGTTCCGAAATCGGGCATTTGAGAAGTGGTATTTACCTGCCATTAACGCCGGAAGCCGATTTCCCGGCGCGCGGCCGCGATTTGTGGCGCGGATGCGGCCGGCGAAAGCCCATGGCAAGGGTTTGCCGCCTAGATGATCCCCGAAAATCGTTTGTCGTAGCGAAACTTAGGGGACTTTCGTGGCGTCGACGGCGCGGGGCGGGCCGGAGCAGCGGCCCTACAGCCACTGGGATCGCGCGCGGCTGAGCGTGGTGGTGCCGATCGGCGCCATCGTCGCGGTGGCCATCGTCTGCATTGTCGTGGCGGTGCTGTCCTCGGCGCGGCGTGCCGACGAGGTGGCCGTCAGTCATGAACAGCAGATGCTCAACGCCACCCTCGCCACCTATGGCGAGCGCCTGCTGCGCGACCTCGAAGGCCTCGCCCATTCCGACGGCGCGCTGCGCAATATCGGCGACGCCTTCGTCCGCCCCTGGACCGAAAGCCATATCGACGCCTGGTCGGAGAGCGTGACCGACCACGACGCGGTCGCCGTGTTCGATGCCGCCGGCGCGCCGCTCTACGCCATCGGCCCGAGCAAGACGCGCCCCGCGCAGTGGCTCGACAGTGCGCGCCCCGAATTGGCTGAGGTGCTCGCGGCGCTCCGCGGCGACATCGCGGCCGGAACCTCCGCCTTCAGGCTCGACCATGGCCACGGCTATGGCGGCATCGCGCTGCTACGGCCCCTGCTCGGCCGCCCGGCGATCATCGCCGCTGCCGCTGTCGCGCGGGCGCAGAACGATCCGGCCGGCCGGCCGGTGCTGGTCTCGGTGAAATTCGTCGACGGCAACCTGATCGCCGCCCTCGGCGGCCAGCTCCGCCTCGCCAATCTGCGCCTGCTGGCAAAGGACGAGCCGGCGGACAGCGATTACGTCGATGCCATCCACGCCGCCGGCGGCGGCACGCTTGCCCGCTTCGCCTGGACGCCGAAACAGCCCGGCTCCGATATCGTGCACAGCGTCGCGCCTTTCATCACCGTGGCGCTCGCGGGATTCGCGCTGCTGGCCGCCTTCGTGCTGCGCTACATGCGGCGCACCGCCGCGGCCATCGCCGCCGGCGAGTCGCGCCTGCGCTTCCTCGCCATGCACGACCCGCTGTGCGGCCTGCCCAACCGCATCTATTTCGGCGAGCGCCTCGAGGCGACCCTCGCCGAGGTTCGCGGCGGCGGCGGCAACGCGGCCGTCTACTGCATCGATCTCGATCACTTCAAGGACGTCAACGACACGCTCGGCCACAACATCGGCGACGAGCTGATCCGCAATGTCACGCTCCGCCTGTCGAACACCCTGCGTGGCGGCGACCTGGTCGCGCGCCTCGGCGGCGACGAGTTCGCCGTGATCTCGCAGATCGCGCACGAGCCGGAACGTGTGCTCACTTTGGCGACGCGCATCATCAAGGCGATCTGCGCGCCCTACTCCGTGAACGGCCACAACATCGTCATCGGCGCCTCGATCGGCATCGCCATCATCGACGCGAACTGTGCCGGCGCCGCCGACATCATGCGCTACGCCGACATGGCGCTCTACCGCGCCAAGAACGAGGGCCGCAACCGCGCCTGCATCTACGACGCCGAGATGGACGCGGCGCTGTCGAACCGCAAGCTGCTCGAAGGCGACCTGCGCGACGCCATTGCCCATAACGGCCTGCGCGTCGCCTACCAGCCGATTGTCGACAAGACCGGCGAGAAGATCATGGGCGTCGAGGCGCTGTGCCGCTGGACGCATCCGGTGCGCGGCGAGATTCCGCCGACCGAATTCATCGCGCTGGCCGAGCATTCCGGCTGCATCATCGAACTCGGCGCCTTCATGCTGCGGCAGGCCTGCCTCGACGGCAACGCCTGGCCGGGCCTGAGCCTCGCCGTCAACGTATCGCCGCTGCAATTCCGCCGCGCCGACTTCGTCGACGTGGTTGAGCGCATCCTCGAAGAGACCGGCTTCGACCCGACGCGGCTCGAGCTCGAGCTGACCGAGAGCGTGCTGCTCGGCAATGTCGACAGCGCGGAAGCGGCGATGCTGCGGCTGAAGGCGCTCGGCGTGCGGATCGCGCTCGACGATTTCGGCACCGGCTATTCGAGCCTGCTGTATCTGCGCCGCTATCCGTTCGACAAGCTCAAGATCGACCGCAGCTTCGTGCATTCGATCGAGAAGGCAGCCGACGCGGCGGCCATCGTGCATGCCGTCGTCGGCCTCGGCCGCGGCCTCGGCATGAAGGTCACCGCCGAGGGCGTCGAGACCGCCGACCAGCACCTGTTCCTGCGCGCCGCCGGCGTGCATTTCATGCAGGGCTATCGCTTCGGCGCGGCCATGCCGGCGGATGAGATCACCAGCCGCCTGAGCGCGCAGGCGGGCCCCGGCCCCGCGCGCCCGGCCGCCCTGGCCGGCTAATCTCCTCCAAACCTGCCGGCACCCCCGGCGCGCCCCGCATGGCGCGAGCGCGCTTTTGTTGCTATCGGAAGGCAACAGAACACGCGCAGGACGGGGAGAGACAATGGCCGCGAAGATCGCAGTGGTGACGGGTGCGGGCACGGGCGTCGGCCGCGCGGCGGCGCTGGCGCTGGCGAAGGCCGGCTATGACGTGGCGCTGGCCGGACGGCGGGCCGAGCCGCTGAACGCGGTCAAGAGCGAGATCGAGGCGCTCGGCCGCAAGGGCCTGCCGGTGCAGACCGACGTGTCGGACCGCGACTCGATCCTGGCGCTGTTCGCCAAGGTGAAGGCGACCTTCGGCCGCCTCGACGTGCTGTTCAACAATGCCGGCATGGGCGCGCCGCCGGTGCCGCTCGAGGACCTGCCCTACGAGACCTGGCTCAAGGTGGTGCAGACCAACCTGACCGGCATGTTCCTGTGCACGCAGGAGGCGATCAAGATCATGAAGGCGCAGTCGCCGCGAGGCGGCCGCATCATCAACAACGGCTCGATCTCGGCGCACGCGCCGCGACCGTTCTCGGTCGCCTATACATCGACGAAGCACGCGGTGACGGGACTGACCAAGTCGACCTCGCTCGACACGCGCAAATACGACATCTGCTGCGGCCAGGTGGACATCGGCAATGCTGCGACGCCGATGACCGACCGCATGGTGCAGGGCGAGGGTGTGCCGCAGCCCAACGGCACCAAGATGATCGAGCCGCGCATGGACGCCGACAATGTCGGCGCGGCGGTCGCCTACATGGCGAGCCTGCCGCTTGACGCCAACGTGCTGTTCATGACGGTCATGGCCAACACGATGCCGTTCGTCGGCCGCGGCTGAGATGGCCGGCGAGATCGAGCGCTGGCACGATTTCTATGTGCTGGTCGGCACGGCGGGCGCCACTCTGGTCGCTTTGTTGTTCGTGGCGGTCTCAATCGGCACCGGCTTCCTGACCGAGCAGCGGGCGGCGCCGACGCGGGCTTTCTACAGCCCGGTGGTCCTGCATTTCACCGCCGTCTTCTTCATTTCGGCGGCCGGACTCGTGCCCGCGCACACGGCGGTCTTCTTCGCCGGATCGGTCGCGGTTGCAGCGCTGATCGGCGGCGGTGCGTCGGTGTTCGCAACGGTGCAGCTCCTGCGCAACCGCTGGACATCTTATGTCCAGGATCATCTCGCCTACGGTCTGCTGCCGATGGTCTGCTACGCCGTGCTGCTCATCGCGGCCTATATGATCGTGACGGGCGCGCCCTACGCCCTCGACGTGGTCGGCGGCACGCTACTGGTGCTGATGATCGTCAACATCCGCAATGCCTGGGACCTGATGCTGTCGATGGTGCGCCACCAGGCCGAGCACCGCTGACACTTTCGCGGCTCGCGCCGGGCGCGCGACTCGTGAGACATTGGCAAGGGCCGCGAGGGGCGGCCGCGGGCTTCGGGGGGAGCCGGCCATGCAGCACCTGCAATCGGCGCTGGGCGTCGTCGCTTTGCTGGCCTTCGCCTATCTGATCAGCGAGGACCGCCGCGCCGTCGACTGGCGCAACGTCGCCATCGCCACCATCGTCACCATCGTCACCGCCGTGGCGCTGCTGGAAGTGCCGCAGGCCAAGACCGTGTTCGCGGCTGTCGGCCGCGCTGCCGATGCGATCGGCGCCGCGACCCGCGCCGGCACCTCGCTGGTGTTCGGCTATGTCGGCGGCGGCGCGCTGCCGTTCGACCTGAAGGCACCCGGCGCCGATTTCATCCTCGCCTTCCAGGCGCTGCCGATCGTTCTGGTGATGAGCGTCCTGACCACGCTGCTGTTCCACTGGCGCATCCTGCCGCCGGTCGTGCGCGGCTTTGCTTGGCTGCTCGAGCGCACGATGGGCGTCGGCGGCGCCGTCGGCCTGTCGACAGCCGCCAACATCTTCCTCGGCATGGTCGAGTCGCCCTTGTTCATCAAACCGTACCTGGCGCGGCTGACGCGCGGCGAGCTGTTCATGGTGATGACCGGCGGCATGGCCGGGATCGCCGGCACGGTGTTCGTGCTCTACGCGACGATCCTGAAGGCGGTCATCCCGGACGTCGCGGGGCATATCCTCGTCGCCTCGATCGTCAGCGCGCCGGGTGCGCTGCTCGTCAGCATGCTGATGGTGCCGGACAAGCCGGGCGAGCGCACGGACGTGGGCCAGGTCGCGGTCGGCACCGTCGCGGACTCGACGATGGACGCCATCGTGCGCGGCACCGCCGCCGGGCTCGAACTGCTGCTGAACATCGTCGCGATGTTGATCGTGCTGGTGGCGCTGGTCGCGCTCGCCAATGCCATTCTCAGCCTGCTGCCGGACGTCGCGGGCGCCCCGATCACCCTGCAACGCCTGCTCGGCCTCGTGATGGCGCCGGTCTGCTGGCTGATGGGCATTCCGTGGGACCAGGCGATGACGGCCGGCTCGCTGATGGGCATCAAGACCGTGCTCAACGAGCTCATAGCCTATCTCGAGCTGGCGAAGCTTCCCGCCGACGCGCTCGATCCCCGCTCGCGGCTGATCCTGCTCTACGCGATGTGCGGCTTCGCCAATTTCGGCTCGCTCGGCATCATGATCGCCGGTTTGACCGTGATGGCGCCGGAGCGCCGCGCCGATATCGTTTCGCTCGGGCCGAAGACGATCGTGTCCGGCACGCTGACGACGTGTTTGATGGGCGCGATCGTCGGCGTCTTGAATTGATCAATTCGAGCAAGTCTTGCGACGTGACGCGAATTTCGGCTTAACTACCAATACGTGGTTGCATGCGGGTCATTCGATGCGGCGATTTACGGCGCCCGAACTGGTCATCGGCTTCATGCTGGGAATTGCAGTTTCCGCGATGACAGCCCTGTTCACGGCGTTAAGTGGAGTCACGGACGTCAAGAAGGAGACGTTCCTCGGTCTGGCCGCCGACGGATGGACGGCGGTCGGGACGATCGCACTGGCTGTACTGACATCGGCTTTGGCCACGACCGCGGCGTGGCAAATTTGGTCGATCCGTGACGAGGCCAAAAGAAACCGGACTATCCTGGCCTGCGACCGCTACGACACCGACCCGGTGCTCGACAACACGCTCAAGACGCTGGCGCGCGCTCGCAAGTCAGGGCAATTAGCCGCGGACCCGGCGGCATACAAAACCCAGATTGCGACGGTCCTTAACTATCTGGACGCAATAGCGATCGGAATCGATCAGGACCTCTACATAGAATCGCTGGCCCGGGATCACTTGGTTACCATTGTGAAACGCACGTGGAGCTATATATTGATGACAACATGGCAGAACGTGCCGGCCTCAATCCTCAGAACTATAATCGGCTTCAATCGTTGGCCGCCAAGTGGGACCACTGAACAAGCAAGGACGCTGCGAGCCATGCCCGGACCGAAGGAATAGAGCCTTACAGACAAATGCCCGGCCCCGGCCGGGCATTCTGCTTTTGGCCCTGGTCCTGTCGCCGGCGCTTGTATTCGCGTCTCCGCGTCCCCTCCCCGCCGCGGCCGCGCCCCTGAAAATCGTCGCCATCGGCGACAGCGCCACCTCCGGCTGGCTGGTGGCGCGCAAGGACGCCTATCCGGCGGAGCTCGAGCGGCAGCTTCGCGCCAGGGGCCACGACGTTACGGTGAAAAACGCCGGCATTCCCGGCGATACCAGCGCCGGCGCGCTGAAGCGGCTCGACCTTGCCGTCGATCCCGACACGCGGATCGCGCTGGTCGAAATCGGCACCAACGACCTGCGTTTGCATGTCCCGCCGGCGAGGATGCGGGCCAACGTCGCCGAGATCGTCCGGACGTTGCAGAAGCGGCGCATAGACGTGCTGCTGATCGGCCTGGGATCGCTCGACTTGTCGGCGCTCGCCCGCGAAGCGCGCGTGCCCTACGCGTCGTTCAAGCTGCCCAAGGGCCGCTACCGCGCCCGCGACGGCGCGCATTTCAACGCGGAGGGCTACCGCATTTTGGTCAAGCGCATCGTGCCGGAGGTGGAATCGCTAATCGCGAACGCCCGCTGACTACTTCGCCAGCACCTGCCCGACGAAGGGCACCTTGCTGACCCAGCCGGTCGGCTTCGGGCCGGACTGCTCGGGGATCGGCGCCGGCGGGACGAGGCGGTCGGGATCGGCGGGCGCGTCCGCGGCCGCGCGCACCGGCTCGGCGACCTGCGTCGGCGGCGGCAAGGCCGGCGCGGCAACTGGCGCGGCGGCGACCGGCGGCGGCGGCAGAGCGAGCGGATGCGGCGGGGCGCCGCGCGTGACGGCGGTGTCGGCTGCGGCCTCGGCATTCGCCTGTTTCTCATGCGCGACCAGCGCGCCGCGCACTGCATCGAGCCAGCGCGCGTCGGAGGCGGCATCGTGCGGCGGCGCCGCCTCGGCTGCCTTCGGCGATTCCCTGGCCGGCTCCTTCGCCGCTTCCTTCGGGGTCTCCTTCACCGGCTCGCGTACGGCCTCCTTCGCGCGCTCCTTCGGCGGCTCGCGCACCGGCTCGGCGGGAATGGCGGTGCGCAGGTCGGGCTTGCGCGCCTCCTTGACCGGCTCGGCCTTCACCTCGGCTTTGGGCTCCGCTTTTGCCTCGGCCTTCGGCACCTCGATGCGTTTCGCGACGGGTGCCGCGACCGGCGCGGCGGGCTCGGCCAGCAGCGTCTTGAACGCCGCCGCGGCGTCCGGATCGACATTCGTGCAGGTGGTCTCGAAGGTCTCGACGTCGTGCCGCACCAGCATCCGCCGCGCGGTGGCGTCGATCTTCTTGTCGATCATCGAGATGATGTTGGCGCGCAAAGTCTGGCAGGTCGTCTCGACCGAGAAATTGGCGTGGTAGACCGAATAGGCGCTGCCGAGGCCGACGGGAATCGCCAGCACCGAGCCGGCGATCTGCATCGCCGAGACGAAGCGGGTCGAGCGCGACGCGCGCGGCCGCGGCAGACCGTCATGCGCCCCCGGGGAATGCATGGGATCGCGTGTCGCCACCAACATGGGAGGGGAGCCTCGGCTGGAGAGGTCGTGTGCGTCAGACACAGGAACTTCGGGGGTTATTTGGGCCGGGATTGCGGCACAATCGGGAAAAGTGCGCCCCCTCCCCGTGCCGATTTGGTTAAGCGGCGCCGGACGCCCGCAAGATCGAGACGAAGAAGCCGTCGGTGCCGGTCGCCCGCGGCGTCATCAGGACGCCCTCGGGCGAGGTGCGAATGGCCTTGCCGAACAGGAAGGCCCGTTCGCCCAGCGGCACCACGATCTCGGATGCCGGCGCGGCCGAAAAGCTCGGGTGGCGGGCTAGGAAGGCGCGGACCTGCGCGCCGTTCTCCGCCTCGAGCACGGAGCAGGTGACGTAGGCGATGCGGCCGCCGGATTTGAGCATCGGCACCGCGCGGTCGAGCACCTCGGCCTGGTCCTTCACGCGCTGCTCCAGCGCGCCCGGACGCATGCGCCACTTGGCGTCGGGATTGCGCCGCCACGCGCCCGTGCCCGTGCAAGGTGCATCGATGAGCACGAGGTCCATGCGGCCCTGCAAGTCGTTGATTTCGCTTCCGATCGACTTCGGCGTCCTGACCTGCACATTGCGCGCACCTGCACGCTTGAGCCGCTCATGGATCGGCGCCAGCCGCCTTTTGTCGTCGTCGGTGGCGAAGATCTGGCCTTTGTTCTCCATCATTGCCGCGAGCGCGAGCGTCTTGCCGCCCGCGCCGGCGCAAAGATCGAGCACCTGCTCGCCCGGCTTCGCACCGGCGAACAGCGCCGCAAGCTGCGAGCCCTCGTCCTGCACTTCGACGAGCCCCTTCAGAAACGCCGGCTCGGCGTGCACCGGCGGCGCCTTGGCGTCGGCGGCGAGACGGATGCGCAGGCCCCACGGCGACCAGCGCGCCGGCTCGGGCGCGAGGTCGGCGAGCATGGCCGCGGCCACGTCGCGTTCGGCCTTGAGCGTATTGACGCGCAGGTCGAGCGGCGCGCGCGAGGCTAGCGCCGCGCCCTCCTCGGCCCGCTCGTCGCCGAAGGACGCGGCAAAGGCTGAATCGAGCCATTCAGGATAGTCGCCGGCGACATGAGCCGGCGCGCCGGCGATGTCGCCCGAAACCAGCCGCGCGCGCTCGTCATCCGTCAGCGGCTCCGGCGCGAAACGCGAGCCGTCGGCAAGCTTTGCGATCGTCTCGGCCTCGAGACCGCGCTCGCGCCTGAGCATGCCGAGCAGGATCGCGCGGGGGGTGTCGGCACCCATCAGGAACGCGCTCGAGGCGCGCCGGCGCAGCGCGTCGTAGACGAGACCGGCGATCGCCGCGCGGTCGCCCGAACCGGCGAAACGGTGCGCCAGCCCCCACGATTTCAGCGCATCGGCCGCGGGGCGGCGTTCGGCGTCGATCGACGCGACAACCTCGATGGCGGCGGCAAGGCGGGCGGCGGGTGTCATGCCGCGACCTAGCCCCTGCCCGCGGTCATTTCAATGGGAAAACGCCGGCCGCGCCCCTCACGGCGCCCCGGCGAGGATGCGCACGATAAAGATCAGCCACATGACCGCCAGCACCAGGAGGCCGATGCCGAACAGCGGCCCGCGCCTGCGCACGTCGTTGCTCGTCGTGTGCACATAGGCGTGCGCGAGGCGCGACAGCACGAAAGCCCACGCGAGCACGACGAAGATGACGTCGGCGTGGTGCGTGAGGACCGACAGGATCGTCAGCACGTAGAACAGCATCGGAATTTCGAGCTGGTTGTGCGCGGCGTTGGCGACCTGAAGCACATGCGGCGGCCAGTTCGGCTCGCGCAGCGCGATGTCGCGCATGCGCACCGTGCGGCTGCGGATCGCCGCCGTGCGCAGCCACGCCATCCAGAAATAGAGACCGAAGGTGAGGAGGACTTCGACGAAGAGTGGGAGGAGGACGGTGGGGAGCGACATGGCGTTTGCCTCGGGATTTCGTCGGCCGCTTTAGCAGATCGGCCGGACGCGTACCATCGGACGGATCAACACGCGCTGCCGAGTCTTGGAAAATATCGCCATGTGGGTCCGTAGCCCAGCCCGACCGCTTATGACCCTAATCAGACTTGACCTCCCGCGCCGCTCGGAGGTTCCGGAGCATGGCCAATGCGCTAGTCATTCCGAGGTTGAAGGCTTCCGCGTGAAATGCCGTCGGGCGGCTTCGCATCATGAAGCCATGAACCGCGCCGACGACGATGTGCGTTTCGAGGTTTCCCATTGTCGCGGACAAGTCGCGATAGGTTTCGACTACCTCGGCAGGGGCCAAATAGTCGCGGTCACCCCAAATGACGCAAACGGGTTTATCGACTCCTTCCACGTCTGACGCGAACTCGAGCATCTGCGAGCCGTGACAGGAGATGCCGGCGGCGTACCCAAGGCGCTTCGGTCCCAGGATTGCGTAGGGGCCGCCATAGCAGAAGCCCATCGCCAAGGCTTTGCCATTGAAAACCGGGAGCGTTCGCAGATAAGCCAGCGTGACGGCCATATCGGATTCCCCGGCTCTGATGCATTGAAGCCGTGGTTGCGAACGCTCTGCGGCTCGACGCTCGCCGTGCGGAAGCGGTCCCGGAATCGAACGCCAGAACAGGTCCGGCGCGGCGGCAATGAAGCCTTGCTTCCCGAACTCGTCCGCCAATGTGCGGATATCTGCGTCGACGCCGTGCACGGCAGAGGCAAGCACGACGGCGGAGGTCGGAACCGCGCCCGCGGGCATCACGACATAACAATCGAAATTGCCGTTATCCCTCGATGGAATGCGTACTGTACGACCAGGCATGTGCGGCTCCGAGGATAAAGCGACCCCAAGGCTGTTTGCGAACGCGAGCGGCAATCTTGGATTAAAGCGGCTTGATGTCCGCGACCTTTATGACCGTTCTCCATTTTCGGGTTTCGTCAGCGATGAGTTCGCCGAACGCGGCCGGTGACCCCGGAAGCGGATGGCCGCCGAGGGCTGCGATCCGGGCCTCAAACTCAGCATCTGCCAGCGCCGCGCCGACTTCCTTGTTGAGCAGGTCGATGATCTCGACCGGCGTGCGCTTCGGCGCGCCGATCCCGAAAAACGAACTTGCCTCATAGCCGGGTACAGACTCGCCTATGGGAGCAACCTCGGGCAGGACGGTAGAACGCATTGAGGTCGTGATCCCGAGAGCGCGCAGCTCGCCTGATCGGATGTAACCGATCGATGGAAGCACATTCATGAAGACGACCTGGACTTGGCCGCGCAGCAGATCCGCAAGCGCCGGCGCCACTCCGCGATAAGGGACGTGCAATATCTGGAGGTTGCCCGCCCGCTGTTTGAAGAGTTCGGCCGTAATGTGAGTGATTCCGCCGAGGCCCCCCGAGCCATAAGACAGCCTGCCGGGATTGGCCTTAACGTACGCGATAAATTCCGGAAGTGTGGTTGCAGGCACAGTCGGGCTGACCACCATGATCAACGCGCCGCGCATCAAGCCTGCAACCGGCGCGATGTCGTGGACGAAATCAAATTTGAGGTTGTCATACAGCGTCGCATTGACTGCGTTTGGGGAGCCGACGAGCAAGAGCTCGCTGCCGTCCGGAGCTGCACGCACAATTGCCTCGGTGGCGATATTGCTGCCGGCGCCCGGCCGATTCTCGACCACGAATGGCTGCCCGAGGTGCTCCGCGAACCACCGGGCGATCAGACGCGCCAGGATGTCATTCGGGCCACCTGCGGCGAAACCGACGACGATGCGTACGGGCCGCGAGGGATAGGCCCGTGCCGACGCCGGCCGAAATCCCGCGCGAAGGGCGGCAGCACCGGCTGCGACCTGCAAAGCTTGGCGCCGGGAAATGGGCATGTGGACTTCCCCTGGGACGGGTCGCATTCAGGTCAGAAATCGCCCAAGCAAACGATAGCCCGCGACGCCATAAGCGCATAAGGCTATTCTGTGATTGCCTCATCTCAAACTCGGTATGGGTGAAAACATGCAATGGAGCGACCGCATCGGAAGCCGCCTGAAATTGCACGATCTGCATGTTTTTATGGCTGCAGTGCACGCCGGCAGCATGGGTCGAGCGGCGCAGGCCCTGAACAGCACGCAGCCGAATGTGTCGAGATCGATCTCGGAGCTCGAGCGGACTCTGGGGGTCCGTTTGTTCGATCGGCACGCTGGCGGCATAGAGCCGACGGAGTACGGCCGATCCCTGCTCGATTGCGGAGTGGCCGTTTTCGACGATCTTCGCCAGGGTGTGAGGACCATCGAGCATCTTGCGGATGCGAGCGCAGGAGAATTGCGGATTGGCACGACCCCGTTTCTGGCCGCAAGCTTCGTATCAGCCGTGGTCGATCGACTTTCGCATCGTCATCCACGCATGATATTTCACGTTACAAGCGGCTATACGGGCGCGCTGCACGAGGCGCTTGCGGCGCGAGAGGTCGATCTCCTGATCGTGCGCAGCCCGGGCGACACCGACGACCCGCGTTTCGACTTCGAGCGGCTTTTCGACGAGTCCTACGTCGTCGTCTCCGGTGCGCAAAACCCCTTGGCGCGGCGGCGCAGAGTCGAACTCAAGAACCTGGTGGGCGAGACATGGGTGCTGCCGCCCGCGGGCAGTGTCATCGGTGGTATAATCTCCGGCGCATTTCGGAGCAGCGGATTGAGCACGCCTCGGGCTACCGTCGTTACGGATTGCCCGCATATGCGGGTCAGCCTCTTGGCGACCGGCCGCTTCGTCACCTTGTTTCCGGCGTCTTCAATAAAGTTTCTGGCGAAGCATTCGGAATTGAAGGTGCTGCCAATCGATCTACCAGCCGCGCGCCGGCCCAACGGAATTGTCACGCTAAAGAACCGCACGACGGGCCCTGTCGCGCAGACCTTTATTGACTGGGCGAGGAAGGTGGCCGAGCCCATGACGAGTGGAGTTGCATAGTTTTTAGCCCGTCTCCGGCCAGGATCGCGTCAAGTCCGCTCCTGGCCCACAGCAGAGCTGAGCGCGTAGGCGCGCTTGGTCGGCTTCCGGCCTGATAAGGAGCCAACAGCGGCACCGTCCGTGCGCGAAGGTTGCGCTCCCACCCGGTGCCTGACGGCGCCAACCTCCCCCTGCGGGGGAGGGATAAGAAGCCTCACACCGCGCCCGGATAGTTCGGGCTCTCGCGCGTGATGGTCACGTCGTGGACGTGGCTTTCGCGCAAGCCCGCGCCGGTGATGCGCACGAACTCGGCGCGCTGATGCAGCGCGGCGATGTCCTTCGCCCCGACATAGCCCATCGCGGCGCGCAAGCCGCCGGCGAGCTGGTGCAGCACCGTCGAGGCCGAGCCTTTGTAGGCCACCTGCCCCTCGACACCTTCCGGCACGAGCTTGAGTGAGTCCTTGATGTCCTGCTGGAAATAGCGGTCGGCCGAGCCGCGCGACATCGCGCCGACCGAGCCCATGCCGCGATAGGTCTTGTACGAGCGGCCCTGATAGAGGAACACCTCGCCCGGCGTTTCGTCGGTGCCGGCGAGCAGCGAGCCGACCATGGCGCAGTCGGCGCCGGCCGAGATCGCCTTGGCGAGGTCGCCGGAATACTTGATGCCGCCGTCGGCGATCACCGGCGTGCCGGTGGCGCGCGCGGCCTCGACGCAGTCCATGATCGCGGTCAGTTGCGGCACGCCGACGCCGGCGACGATGCGCGTGGTGCAGATCGAGCCCGGGCCGATTCCGACCTTGATCGCGTCGGCGCCACTCTCGATCAGCGCTTTGGCGCCGTCGGCGGTGGCGACGTTGCCGGCGACCACCTGCACGGCGTTCGACAGCTTCTTGATGCGCAGGACGGCGTCGAGCACAAGGCGCGAATGGCCGTGCGCGGTGTCGACCACGACGAGGTCGACGCCGGCGGCGATCAGCGCCTCGGTGCGGGCGAAGCCCTTGTCGCCGACCGTCGTCGCCGCGGCGACACGAAGGCGGCCCTGCTCGTCCTTGCAGGCGTTCGGATTGGCGACCGCCTTCTCG
>DATNBL010000011.1:0-22232 GCA_035571935.1 Pseudolabrys sp. | reverse complement strand
TTCGCCATGATCGAGCCGCCGCGCGACACGATGCCGGTGACGCGGTTCGCGGTCAGCGGCACGTAGGCAAGCCGCACGCCGGCGTGGATGGTGAAGTAGTCGACGCCCTGCTCGCACTGCTCGATCAGCGTGTCCTTGTAGACCTCCCAGTCGAGCTTGACGGGATCGCCGTCGACCTTCTCCAGCGCCTGGTAGATCGGCACGGTGCCAATTGGGACTGGCGAATTGCGCAGGATCCATTCGCGCGTGTTGTGGATGTTGCGGCCGGTGGAGAGGTCCATCACCGTGTCGGCGCCCCAGCGGATCGCCCACACCATCTTCTCGACTTCCTCCTCGACCGACGAGGTGACGGCGGAGTTGCCGATATTGGCGTTGATCTTCACCAGGAAGTTGCGGCCGATGATCATCGGCTCGAGTTCGGCGTGGTTGATGTTGGACGGGATGATGGCGCGGCCGCGCGCGATCTCGTCGCGCACGAATTCCGGCGTGATGAAGGCCGGCACCGACGCGCCGAAGGATTCGCCGTCGGCGAGCGCGGCGCTGGCGCGATCGAGCATCTGCTTGCGGCCGAGGTTCTCGCGCTCGGCGACGTAGATCATCTCCTTGGTGATAATGCCGCGCTTCGCGAACTCGTATTGCGTGACCGGCGCGTCACCGACGCCGCGCCACGGCTTCGGCGTGTTCGGGAAATTGCGGGCGAGGTGCTTGCCCGAGACGTTGCCGTTGTCGACCGGCTTGATCGGACGGCCCTCGTATTCCTCGACGCCGCCGCGCTCCTTGACCCATTCGATGCGCGCGCGCTTGAGGCCGCGCTCGACGTCGATGGCGACGTCGTTGTCGGTGTAGGGGCCGGTGGTGTCGTAGACCGGCAGCGGCGGCTCGCCCGCGCTGTCCGAGATCGTGATGGCGCGGTGCGGCACCTTGAGGTCCGGCGCGGCCGCGGGCGCGGTGTGCACCTTGCGCGAGGCCGGCAGCGGCCCGGTCGTGACCTTCGGCGTGACCAGATCGGCGGACGTGACGGGCTTGTTCATGATCTTCTCCTCGTAACCTGGAGCCTAGGCCGCCGCACTGGCGGGATCGGCCGCGAGCCAGGCGCGCACGCGCGCGTCCGGGTCGGCGTTCCTGGTGATGTCGGTGACGACGGCGATGGAATCTGCGCCGGCGGCGTAGACGGCGCCCGCGCGCTCGAGCGTGATGCCGCCGATGGCGCAGAGCGGCGTCGCGCCGATCAACTTCTTCCATTGCGTGATGCGGGCGAGCCCCTGCGGCCCGGCGCGCATCGGCTTGACCGTGGTCGGATAGATCGGGCCGAGCGCGACATAGTCGGGGTCGTGGCTCATCGCGCGGTCGAGCTCGGCTTCGTCGTGCGTCGACAGGCCGAGCGTCAGGCCCGCGCGGCGGATCGCGGCGACGTCGGCGGTGGCGAGGTCTTCCTGGCCGAGATGCAGATGCTGCGCCTTCGCCTCGATCGCGGCGTGCCAATAATCGTTGACGACGAGCCGCGCAGGACCGGCGGCGGCCAGCGCCTCGCGCACCAGTGCGAGCGCGGCCGCGTGCGTCAGGTCCTTGACGCGCAACTGAATGGTGCCGGTGCCGAGCCGCGCGAGACGCGCCACCCAGGCGACGCTGTCGACGACCGGATAGAAGCGGTCAGGATACGGCATGCGCGCGCTCGAGGCCGGCTGCCGCGGGGAACGCTGTACTGGCGTGATTGTCTCGCATCTTCCGTCCCTTCGCCGGCATGACCCGGATCAGGTTCAAAGGGTGTTTCTCAGCCCGCCCGCGGGCACCCCTCGGAACGCCCCGTAATGTAGGCCGGAGGGGGGTCGTGTCAATCCGAGCGGCGGGCCGCGGCCGCGACGCTTTTATGACGGCGGGATAAGTGCCGGCTGCGGCACACCGGGCCGCGCAATTTTGCTACACGGAGAGTCGGGGCGGACGGACGGGGCGGAATGGCGCGCAAACCGATCCAGGCGGCGGGCGGCATCGTGGTGCGCAGGGGTGCCGGGGCACGGCGGCTGTTCGCCGTCGTGCAGCGCGCCAAGGACGACCGCTGGGTGCTGCCGCGCGGCAAGCTGAAGGCGCGCGAGCGGCCGGTGGTGGCGGCGCGCCGCGAGGTGTTCGAGGAGACCGGCCACCGCGTCGTGGTGCACGCGTTCGCCGGCGCCATCACCTACCGCGCCCAGGCGCGCCCCAAGCTGGTGCAGTTCTGGCACATGGCAGCGGCGGCGCGACCCAGCCGCGACCTGATGCGCGACATCGCCGCGGTCGCCTGGCTGCCGCTGCGGCAGGCGGTGAAGCGGCTCAGCTACCCGCTCGAGAAGCTGTTCCTCAACAGTGTTGGCCGCAATCCGGCACGACGGATGCGCAAATCGAGACGCAAGACCGTGCGCAAGGCGAACCGGAAGGCCATGCGCAAGGCGAGGCCGCGCCGCGGCTGAATGTCAATTTCCACTACGCGTAAGCGAAACAGCGCATGCACACGCGCGCCGCATTTAGGCCGCAAACCTCACAAAAATTTAATCTGCCGCCGCCGGTAACTATTTGCCTTCCCAACGCGCCATTCACGGCCTGTTCACCGCAAAAAACGGAACATCGCCTCCACGCCAGAGTTGTCGCTGCGACTGTTGGCGCAGGAAACCCTTTCGCGAGCCGTTCAATCGATACGGGCTCGCAAGCGAACTCGAAGGAGGTGCGCATGACCAGAATTAGCAAGACGCTGACCGCAATCGCGGCTGCCGCGACCCTGAGCGCCGCGGCGCTCGTCCCGACGCAGCCCGCGCAGGCGCGCGGCGGCGCCGTCGCCGCCGGCATCATCGGCGGTCTCGCCGCCGGCGCGATCATCGGCTCCGCGGCCGCCCATGGCCCCTATTACGGCCCCGGCTATTACTATGGCCCCGGCCCGGTCTATTACGGCCCGCACTGCTGGTGGCATCGCGAGCGTGTTTGGGACGGCTGGGGCTGGCGCGTCCACCGCGTCCGCGTCTGCGACTGACCCGTATCAGGATACCATAGCGCGAAAAGCCCCGGTCTGGCGACGGACCGGGGCTTTCTTTTTGTGCAGGCCGCAGGCCGGCCGGTTCCGCCGACCCAATTCCGCCAAAGTGCGGCGGCCTCTTTCCATGTCTCGGGAACCGCGCCATGGTTCTCAATCCCGGACCGGAGTCGCGCCGGCCGGAGGCCCTGGAGAACATCCATGCAGAAGACCATTCTTGCACTAGCGGCCGCTGCGACCCTCGCCGCGGGAACTCTGACCGCTCCGGCGCCGGCCGAAGCGCGCTGCCACGGCTGCGGCGTCGGCGCCGCGGTCATCGGCGGCATTGCCGCCGGCGCCATCATCGGCGGCGCTATCGCCAACAGCCAGCCGCGCTATTACGGCCCGTCGCCCGGCTACGTCGTGTACGATGGCTACGGCGCGCCCTACCCGGCCGCCTGCCCGGGCGGCTACTGGGCGCGGCGTCCCATGCACGACCGCTGGGGCAACTTCGTCGGCTGGAGCCGGCCGCGTTTCATCTGCCCTTAAGCATCTCGTAAGGGCTTGATCGCATCATCGCGGCTCTCTTCCAGGGCCGTAGGGGATATTCGATGAAGCACACTGTGATCGCTCTCGCCGCGGCCGCTCTTGCTGCCGCGGCTGTTCCGACCGTCGCGCAGGCGCGCTGCCATGGCTGCGGCGTGGCCGCCGGTGTCGTCGGCGGGCTTGCCGCCGGCGCCATCATCGGCTCGGCCATCGCCAACAGCCAGCCGGCGCCGGTCTATGTCGAGCCCGGCCCGCCGCCCCCGCCCGACTACTACGTCGAGCCCGCCGACGTCGGCCCGGTGTGCCACATGGTGCGCCGCCGCATCTTCATCGACGGCGTCGGCTACCGCTGGACGCGCGAGGAAGTCTGCGACTGACCGGATGCAAATTGGAATGCAAAACGCCCGGCCATGCGCCGGGCGTTTTCATTTGCGCATGTGCTGCAAGACTGCGGACGTCGGCCAGCAGTCGACCTTGAGCCCGTTCTTTTTCTGATAGGCGCCGAGCGCGGCGCGCGTGAGCATCCCGGCCTTGCCGTCGACCTTGTCCTTGTAGAGCCCGAGCGCGGTCAGCCGCTCCTGCATTGTCTCGACCTCGCGCGTCTTCAACTGCGCGTTCTTGCTCCACGGCGTGACAAAGGCGCCGGCGCCGCCGATGCGGTCGCTGAGATGGCCGACGAACAGCACGTAGAGATCGGAATAATTATAATCCTTGAGCACGAAGTAGTTCTTGGTCGCCAGGAAGGCCGGGCCGTAGGCGCCTTCCGGCTGCAACAGCGACGCCGCCGTGGCGAGATCGCGCGGCCCGGGACGCAGCGCGCCGATGGGCGCAAAGCCGCGCTTCTCCCACTCGCCGATCGTTGCCGTCACCTCCGGCACGCCCATCGTGCAGTCGGCATTCGCCGGCGCCCTCACCTCCCAGGCCCAATGCACGCCGGTGACCCAGCCTTTGGCCGCGAGTTGCTTCGCGGCGGAGGCGAGCGCATCCGGCACCGAATGCCAGATGTCGGCGCGCCCGTCATGGTCGAAGTCGACGGCGTATTTGTAGAACTCCGACGGCAGGAACTGCGTCAGGCCCATCGCACCACCCCATGAGGAGCGCAGGTCGGAGCGCGGCACGCCGTCCTGCAGCATCTTCAATGCGTGCAGAAACTCGTTGCGGAAGAAGTCCTTGCGCTTGCCGGTATAGGCCTGCGTCGCCAGCACGCGCAGCGCGTCGTGCGGCAATTTGTAACCGCCGAAATCGGTCTCCCGCGCCCAGATCGCCAGCACGACATTGCCGGGCACGCCGAACTCGCGGCTGATGCGCGCGAGCGTGTCGTGATACTGCTTCGCCAATTGCTGACCGCGCGTGGCGAGACGCTGGAACGTCGTCTCGCGCAGATACTGCGCCGGCGTCTGAACGAATTCCGGCTGCTGCGGCGCCTGCTCCGGCCGCCCCGGAATGGCGAGATCGGGCAGCGACAAGTCCGGCTCTAGGCCGGCGATCGCCTTGTCGAAGATCGCGCGCGAGACGCCGAGCTGCTGCGCCGCCGGCCACTGCTCCGCGAGCCAGCGGTCGAACGCCGCGTCCGCGCGCGCGTGCGCGGCAAAAAGCAGGCAGCAGAAAAGCGCGGTGAGCGCAGACTTCATGAGTGTCATGGCCGGGCTTGTCCCGTCTATCCCGATCAATGAGGCACCGCCGTGCCGGACCACTCAGTGCCCGTTGCGGACGTAAGCCGCCTGGCTCAGCTTTTCCACGTAGGCGATGCCGATGGCCGAGAGGATGAACAGGCCGTGGATGATCGTCTGCCACATCACGCCGGCTTCGGTGAACGGCACCTCAGGCTTGCCGAGCGAGCCGGCATAGATGAACGTGCGCAGGAGATGGATCGACGAGATGCCGATGATCGCCATCGCCAGCTTGATCTTGAGCACGCTGGCATTGACGTGGCTGAGCCATTCCGGCTGATCGGGGTGGCGCTCGAGCTCGAGCCGCGACACGAAGGTCTCGTAGCCGCCGACGATCACCATGATGAGCAGGTTCGAGATCATCACAACGTCGATCAAGCCGAGCACGATCAGCATCATCTCCTGCTCGGTGTAGCGGATGGCGCCTTCGACGAGGTGCCACAGTTCCTTCAGAAACAGCACGACGTAAACCGCCTGCGCCACGATCAGCCCGAGATAGAGCGGCAGTTGCAGCCAGCGCGAGGCGAAGATGAGCCGCGGCAGCGGCCGCAGCGCCGGGGCGTGGGGCGGGACGGCAGGTTCGTCGGCGGCCATGGACATGAAGGGCACCCCGTTGGGCGCGCCGTGTTGCGCGGCCCAGCCGATTTATAGGCGATTCGGGGGGAGGCCGGGGCGGCGCGGCGGGGTGACGCGTCAGGTCGTTTCCGTCGGCTCAACCCTCATCCTGAGGAGGATCGCGTAGCGATCCGTCTCGAAGGATGAGGCCGTGGCCTCATGGTTCGAGACGCCCGCCTGCGGCGGGCTCCTCACCATGAGGGTCGGATGATCACCTCGTGAACTTCTTATACTTCAGCCTATGCGGGATGACGCTGTCGGTCCCCAATCGCCGCATCTTGTCGGCCTCGTAGTCCTGGAAGTTACCCTCGAACCACTCGACGTGGCTGTCGCCCTCGAAGGCGAGGATGTGCGTCGCGATGCGGTCGAGGAACCAGCGATCGTGGCTGATGATCACGGCGCAGCCGGCGAAATCCTCGAGCGCCTCTTCCAGCGCGCGCAAGGTCTCGACGTCGAGGTCGTTGGTCGGCTCGTCGAGCAGCAGGAGGTTCGCGCCGGTGCGCAGCATCTTGGCCAGATGCACGCGGTTGCGCTCGCCGCCCGAGAGCGAGCCGACCTTCTTCTGCTGGTCGGCGCCCTTGAAGTTGAATGACGCGCAATAGGCGCGCGAATTCATCTCGCGCTTGCCGAGCTGGATGATGTCGTTGCCCTCGGAGATTTCCTCCCAGACGGTCTTCTTGCCGTCGAGCGTATCGCGCGACTGGTCGACATAACCGAGGTGGACGCTTTCGCCGACCTTGATCGTGCCGCCGTCCGGCTTCTCCTGGCCGGTGATCATGCGGAACAACGTCGTCTTGCCGGCGCCGTTCGGTCCGATGACGCCGACGATGCCGCCGGGCGGCAATCTGAAGGTGAGATCGTCGATCAGCAGCCGGTCGCCGAAGCCCTTCGACAGATGGTCGAAGTCGACGACGTTGTCGCCGAGACGCTCGACCACGGGAATCGTGATCTGCGCCACCTGGTTGACCTTGGCGTTGGCGATCTTGATCAGGTCCTCATAGCGCTGGTAGCGCGCTTTCGATTTGGCCTGACGCGCCTTGGGCGAGGACTGCACCCATTCCTGTTCACGCTCGAGGGTGCGGCGGCGCGCCTCGTCCTCGCGGCCCTCCTGCTCCATCCGCTTCTGCTTCTGCACCAGCCAGGACGAATAGTTGCCCTGGTAGGGAATGCCGCGGCCGTGATCGAGCTCGAGGATCCAACTCGTGACGTTGTCGAGGAAGTAACGGTCGTGGGTGACGATCAGGATCGCGCCGGGATAATTGCGCAGATGGCCTTCGAGCCAGTTCACGCTTTCGGCGTCGAGATGGTTGGTCGGCTCGTCGAGCAAAAGCAGCTCGGGCTCTTCCAGCAGCAGGCGGCAGAGCGCGACGCGGCGCTTCTCGCCGCCGGAGAGCTTACCGACCTCGGCGTCGTCCGGCGGGCAATTGAGCGCGTCCATCGCCTGGGTGACCTTGGAGTCGAGGTCCCACAGGTTCTGTGAATCGATGATGTCCTGGAGCTTCGCCATCTCCCCGGCGGTCTCGTCGGAGTAATTCATGGCGATCTCGTTGTAGCGGTCGAGCAGCGCCCGCTTGGCGGCGACGCCGATCTCGACATTGCCGCGCACCGATCTCGACGGGTCGAGCTGCGGCTCCTGCTCCAGGTAGCCGACCCGGGCGCCCTCGGCGACCCAGCCCTCACCGGAGAAGTCGGTGTCGATGCCGGCCATGATCTTGAGCAAGGTCGACTTGCCCGAGCCGTTGACGCCGAGCACGCCGATCTTGGCGTCCGGGTAGAAGGACAGGTGGATGTTATCCAGCACCTTCTTGCTGGGTGGGTAGGTCTTGGCCAGACCCTCCATGTGGTAGATGAACTGGCGTCCGTTCATGGCGATCCTGAACCCCGATTTTTGCCCGAATCCACGCCCGCGCGCGGCGTGCGCCCTGCGCCGGATACCGTTGTCGGGAAGACGCGGCTGATGTAGCGAGCGGCCCCGTAAAGAGCAAGCCGGAGCAACCCTGCGTCCGCACCGGCATCAACTTTTCAGAAAGCTTGTAACGAAAATTCGGGCGTTTCGCGCACAAACCACCCGAATTTAACCGTTGCTGCGCCATCATCCCCGGTCATGAACCCGGACGTCGCCGCGCGCGACAAACCGGGGTGCGGACGGATCGACCGGCCGCAAATTCAGTGGGACTAGGTGTCATGACACGGGCCATCGCGGTCCTTTCGGCGGCGCATCTGCCGCGCCCCTTCACCGGCTTCGCACATGTGCTCGTCGCCTTCTGGCGCGAGATCACCCGCGACGCCGTCCGCCCCTACCGGCCGGAACAGCATTACATGCGCGGGCCGGGACCGGCCTGGCGCGCCAAGCACGGCGGCGGCGCGCCGGCGTAAGGGACCCCTCTTTTCTTTCGGATCGTTCGTCCTAATCTGGCGCCGCCCGGAACTCTCCGGGCCTCTTCCAGAACAGGACTTCAGGGCATGATCCGCGCCGCGATCCTCGACGACTACCAGAATGTGGCGCTGTCGATGGCCGACTGGTCGCCCATCGCCAACGACGTCGAGATCAAGGTCTTCAATCAACCGTTCAAAAGCCGCGACGAGGCGATCAAGGCGCTGCAGGGCTTCGCCGTCATCGTCGGCATGCGCGAGCGCACCCCCTTTCCGCGCGTGATGATCGAGGCGCTGCCGGACCTCAAGCTGCTCATCACCACAGGCGGCCGCAACAACTCCTTCGACCTGAAGGCCGCCGCCGAGCGCGGTGTCACCGTCTGCGGCACCGGCGGCTTCGGTTCGCCGACCACCGGCATCGTCTTCGGCCTGCTTCTGGAACTGACCCGCCGCATCGGCTTCGAGAATGCGCGGCTGAAGGCCGGCCAGCCCTGGCAGGTGACCATCGGCCCCGACCTCGAGGGCCTCACCCTCGGCGTGCTCGGCCTCGGCAAGCTCGGCCAGCGCTCCGCCGCCGTCGCCAAGGCGTTCGGCATGAACGTGATCGCGTGGAGCCAGAACCTGACGCCGGAGAAGGCGGCCGCCGCCGGCGCGACCTACGTCTCGAAGGAGGATCTGTTCGCGAAGGCCGACGCCGTCACAATCCACGTCGTCCTCAGCGACCGCTCGCGCGGGCTGGTCGGCGCCGCCGATCTCTCCCGCATGAAGAAGAGCGCCTACCTCATCAACACGGCGCGCGGGCCGATCGTCGACGAGAAGGCGCTGATCGCCGCGTTGAAAGCGAAGCAAATCGCCGGCGCCGGTCTCGACGTGTTCGACGTGGAACCGCTGCCGCTCGATCATCCCTACCGCGCGATCGACAATGTCGTGATTACGCCGCATCTCGGCTACGTGAGCGCCCAGAATTATGCCCGGTATTTTCCGGATATCGTCGGTGATATCCGCGCGTGGCTCGACGGCAAGCCGGTGCGCGTCGTAACCTGACGCGTTCGGTACGAACGTAAGACTCCAGCTATTCCTCTGCGCTGCGCATTCGCCACAGTTGTTGCCACGAAGGCACAAAAACAGTGGCGGGCGCGCAACCTCGCGCGGCATTCCGTGCAATGCCCGATGCGCGTCAGCACACAACTTTATCGCAATTTGCCCGATTAGGCTTAAACGGACATATCGCTGTGAAGTCGTGGTCTCGTACCGTGGCGCGCCCTGTTCATCGTCTCATATGACGCCTCGATGACGTCGATGAGAAAGGACTTCCGATGAACCGACCGATGCTCGAAGTGGTAACGCCCGCGGCCGCGTTCGGCCGCCGCAAGGTCGCGCCGCGCGTTTGCATCGCCGACGGCAAGAAACACATCCGCGACTTCCTGCGTGAGGCGCTCGAGGAGCTCGGCTTCATCGCCAGCGAGTGCGCCGACGCGGCAAAGCTCGCCGACTCCGTGATCGAGCATCAGTCGGATCTCGTCGTGCTCGGCCTCTCGGCCGGCGGCATCGCCGCCAGCACCGAGCTCGAGGCGCTGCGCGAAATCGGATTCGCAGGCCGTGTGCTGGTGTTCGGCCCGCCGGCCTCGCCGATGGTGACGGCGATCGCGGCGATCGGCGCCGAGATCGGGCTCGACATGCTGCCGCTTTTGCCGACGCCGTTCAGCGACAAGGATCTCAGCGACCGCGTCGCGCCGCTGCTGCCGAAGGACGCAATTGCCGCCCCCGCGGTCGACGTCGGCGAGGCGCTGCACGGCGACTGGCTCGAACTGTGGTACCAGCCGAAGGTCAACGTGCATTCGCTGAGCGTCGTCGGCGCCGAGGCGCTGATCCGCATGCGTCATCCGACCTGGGGCGTTTTCCCGCCGGAACGCTTCCTGCCCGAGGACGGCGACCCGCACTTCTTCACGCTGTCGGAGTTCGTCGCCGCGCGCGCCGCCGAGGACTGGCGCTATTTCCTCGACAGCAACGGCCCGGTCGAGCTCGCCATCAACCTGCCGATGACGTTCTTCGAGCGGCCCGACGCGGTCGGCGCGCTGGCGCGGCAGATGCCGCGGCATCCGGCCTTCGCCGGCATCATCGTCGAATTCGACGCCATCGAGCTGGTGCGCAAGCCCGAGCTGGCGCAGCGCACGGCGCGGCAGCTCCAGCTCCACAACATCGCCGTCGCGATCGACGACGTCGGCGCCGACTGGCCGGCGCTCTTGGAATTCGACGCGTTCCCCTTCGTCGAGATCAAGGTCGACCGCGCCTTCGTCGGCGGGCTTTCGACCGACCGGCTGAAGGAGACGACCTGCCGCAGCATCGTCGAGTTCGCCGATCGCGTCGGCGCGCGCACAGTGGCGGAAGGCGTCGAGACACGCGCCGATTTCCTCGCCGCGCGCGCGCTCGGCTTCGACCTGATCCAGGGCTTCTTCTTCGCGCGGCCGATGGAAGCGCAGAAGTTCACCCGCCGCGTGCTCGGCAAGCCGATGACCGTGCCGGCCGACTAGAGCCTCAGCAGCCGCGCGGCGTTGTTGCAGGCGACGTCGGCGCGCAGATCCTCGGGGATGGCGGCGTCGTCCATGAAGCGGCCCGCCTCCTCCGCGTTCTCGAACGGATAATCGGCCGCGAACATCACCTTGTCGCGGCCGAGCGCATCGACCGCGCACATCAGCGGTTCGCGCGCGTAGACGCCGGACACCGTCACCACGATGTTGTCCTTGATGTATTGCGACGGCGCCCTGGCGAGCTTGACGTTGTAGAGTTTCGCCCGGCTGTCGAAGCGCGCCAGCAGGTAAGGCAGCGTCTCGCCCATGTGGCCAAGCGCGACCTTCGCCTTAGGGAAGCGGTCGAACAGGCCGGAGAAGACCAACCGCAGTGCGTGCGAGCCGGTCTCGAAGCCCCATTCCCAGGTGGCGCGGCGCAGCGCCGGCACGCCGTTGAGCACCGGCGCCGGGACCAGCGGGTCGGTCGGATGGATGTAGACGAGCGCGCCGAGCGCCTCCGCCGCCGCCCAGAACGGATCGAGCGAGCGGTCGTCCAGGTACAGTCCGTTGGTGTGGCCGTTGATCATCGCACCCTTGAAACCGAGCTCGGTGACGCAGCGCGTAAGCTCACGCGCAGCGCCCGTCGCGTCCTGCACGGCGACATGCGCGAAGCCGGCATAGCGGTCCGGACGGCGCACGATCTGCTCGGCAAGGAAGTCGTTGGCCTCGCGCGCCTTGCGGGTCGCAACGCCGGCGTCGCGCTCGGCCTGCACGCCGGGCCCCGAGACTGACAGCACCGCCTTGGCGATCCCGGCCCTGTCCATCGTCTCGAGCCGCTCGGCGTCGAAATCGGTGAGCTGCCGGTAGAGCCTGTCGACGTGCGGCGCCACCACCTCGGTCATGGTCGGCCGCCAATAGTCGACCAGCCCGGGCGAGAGGAAATGCTCTTCAAGCGCGATTTTCTTGACCATGCGTCGCCTCGGCGCGCGGCCCTCGGCCGCTATTCTTTGGCATTCTCTTGTACCGTATTTTGGGCTAACGTGTCCCACGATGCAAGGCGGCAGAGACCGCCGGCGGAAAAGCGGGAGCGGGAGTGTTCATGAGTAGCGTCGCGTCGAACGCGAAGAGCCAGGTGCAGGTCATCGCCCGCGCGGCCAGCATCCTGCGCGCGCTCGAGGACGAGAACGCAGGTCTTAGTCTCGGCCAGATCGCCCAACGCGTGAACCTCGCGCGCTCCACGGTGCAGCGCATCGTCGCGGCGCTGGAGAACGAGAAGCTCGTCATCGCGGCGACGCCGAACGGCCGCGTGCGGCTCGGCCCCACCATCCTGCGGCTCGCCGCCTCGGTGCGCAGCGACTACATCGCGCTGGCGCGGCCGCATCTGGAAAAGCTGTCGGCCGATCTGCAGGAGACGGTCGACCTCGCCACCGTGAAGAAGGACCACCTCGTCTTCATCGACCAGGTGATCGGCTCGCATCGACTGCGCACGGTGTCGGCGGTCGGCGAGACCTTTCCGCTCTACTGCACCGCCAACGGCAAGGCTTATCTCGCGCAGCTGACCGACGCCGCGGTCGAGGCGCTGATCGGCAAGACCTATCCGGCGCGCACGCCGCGCACGATCACCAGGCTCGACGCTCTCATCGCCGAGCTGAGATCGGCGCGCGCGAGCGGCGTCGCCTTCGACCGCGAGGAGCACGCCTCCGGCATCTGCGCCGCAGGCGTCGCGCTGTACGACCCGCTCGGCAATGCCGTCGCCGTCTCGGTGCCGGTGCCGTCGCAGCGATTTGCCGGCCGCGAGAAGGAGATCGCCGAGCGCCTGCTCGCCACCAAGCATGCGCTGGAGAGCAGCATGAATGCCGCGCGCTGAGCGCGGGTTCCGTTTGAAGCAAAACACGAGAAGGGAGGATGCCGTGGCCAAGAAAATTCGCGGCGTGATGTTCGAGGAAAACCTCAACAACAGCATGGGGCTGCAGTTCTTCAACCTGTCCCACCGCTTCGGCTACCAGTCGCCGAACTGGCCCTATTTCGAGGACGTGAAGATCGAGCGCATCCACTACATGGCCAAGTCCGGCGTGCTGTCGCAGCGCATCACCACCTCGATGCACAACACCACGCATATCGATGCGCCGGCCCACGTCGTGCAGGGCACGCCGTTCATCGACGAAGTGCCGCTGCCGCACTTCTTCGGCTCCGGCATCGTCGTCTCGGTCCCGAAGAAGAAGTGGGAGCCGATCACCTATGACGATCTCGAAAAGGCGGCCGGAAAAATCGTGCGGCCGCGCGACGTCGTCATCGTCAATACCGGCTGGCACAAGCTCTACGAGGACTCCGAGGATTATTTCTGCCGCTCGCCCGGCTTCGTGAAATCGGCCGGCGAGTGGTTCGTCGAGAAGAAGGTCAAGGTCGTCGGCCACGACACCCAGGCCAACGATCATCCGCTCGCCACCGCCATCGGCCCGCAGCGCAACGGCCCGCTGCATCCCCACCTCAAGGACGAGTATTTCAAGTGGTCGGGCGGGCGCGACTGGAAGGACGACTTCCCGGAATGGGAGCCGGTGCACCGTATTCTCTTCACCAACGGCATCCTCGGCATCGAGAACGTCGGCGGCGACATCGACAAGGTGACCGGCAAACGCTGCACCTTCGCCTATTTCCCGTGGAACTGGGATCGCGGCGACGGCTGCATCGTGCGCCTCGTCGCCATCGTCGATCCCGACGGCAAATACCGCATCGAACGAGGGGAGAAGTTCTGATGGAAGTCCGCAAACTCAGCCAGGCGAAGCGCTACGAGGCGCCGAACCACCGCAAATATGAATCGCTGCGCATCTTCGGCGCCGAGACCGGCGGCTCGCAGGCGCTCGTGTTCGGCATCTCGCACTTCCAGCCCGGCGGCGGCGCCGGTCCCGACGCCTCGCCGCCGGAGAAGATCTATCACATCCTCGACGGCGAGCTGACGGTAATCGCCGGCGGCAAGGAAGTCGTCGCGCGGCAGGGCGATACGGTGTTCATCGCGCCGAACGAGAGCCGCGAAATCGTCAACCGCGGCGCGGGCGTGTGCACGCTGCTGGTCGCGGTCGCGGCGGTGAAGTGACGGGCCGCTTGGCCCGTCATCGCCGGGCTTGACCCCGCGATCTCGCGCCACAAGGCAGTGCCCACCTAAGCGAGATGGCCGGGACATAAGGGCGTTCACGCCCGTCTTCGACGGGCTATGCCCGGCCATGACAGAAAAACAGCTCTGGGAGAAACACAATGTCCGAAGCCTTCCTGAAAAACCCCGCCTCGCTCTTCGACATCCGCGGCAAGAGCGCCGTCATTGTCGGCGCGTCCGGCGCGTTCGGCGCGCTGGCGGCCAAGACCCTCGCCGGCGCCGGCGCCAAGGTCGTGTTGGCGGCGAGCAAGGAAGCGGAGTTGAAAAAAGTCGCGGCGGAATGCGAGGCGCTGGGCGCCAAAGCCGCCGTCATCGCGCTGCGCCCGTCCTCGGAGGAAAACTGCGAGAAGATCGTTGCCAAGGCGGTCGAGGCGTTCGGCGGCGTCGACATCCTTGTCGTCGCCTCAGGACTCAACAAGGTCTCTAAGATCGTCGACCAGAAGGTCGAGGATTTCCTCGACGTCATGGACGCGAACGTCAATCAGGCCTGGCTGATGGCGCGCGCCGCCGGCAAACAGATGCTCAAGCAGGGGCACGGCGGCAAGGTGATCCTGACGTCGTCGGCGCGCGGCCTGCTCGGTCATCCGGCCGGCTACACCGCCTATTGCGCCTCGAAATCGGCGATCGACGGCATCACCAAGGCGCTCGGCTGCGAATGGGGCGAGACCGGCATCACCGTCAACGCCATCGGGCCGACGGTCTTCCGCTCGCCTCTGACCGCATGGATGTACGAGGACACCGAGCGCGCGCAAACCGTGCGCAAGGGCTTCCTCGCCCGCGTGCCGAAGGGCCGGCTCGGTGAGCCGGAGGATCTCGCGGGTCCGCTGCTGTTCCTGGCCTCGAAGGCTTCGGATTTCTACACCGGCCACGTGCTCTATGCCGACGGCGGCTACACCGCCGGCTAAGACTAGTCCTTCTTCTTCTTGATGTCGGACGCGCCGGTGATCCCCGGGTTGAACGAGGGCGGATCGCTGGCCGGGAAGCTTTCGTCGGAGGACACGACGACCTGGTCCTCGTGCTCCATCATGTCCTCGCGGTCCTTTACGGCCTCCTCGCGGACTGGCTGCTCTTTGGACTTCGAATGTCTGCCGTGGCCGCTCATGTGGCTTTCTCCCTTTCCGCCGCCGGTCTGGAGGGAACTCCGAAGCGCCGCGGACGTTCCCGGCGGCCCTACTCCGCCGCGGCCATCCGCGCCTTCACCACCACCTTGATCGCGTCCTCGACGCGGTCCTTGGCGTAGCGCAGCGCGGTCGGCAGGTCGGCGAGCGGGAAGGTGTGGGTGTGGATCTTCGTCGCGTCGAAACGCTTCTGCCGCATGAAGGCCTCGGCGCGGTGCGTGGCGCTGCGGCCCTCGCCGCGGATGCCATAGACGTAGATGTTGTTGCGCACGATGTGCGCGACGTCGACCGGCACCTCGCCCTCGTGCGCGAAGGCCGCGAGGCAGACTTTGCCGCCGCGGTTGACCATGCGCACGGCGTCGTTGACGGCACTCGCCGCCGCCGAGCATTCGACGACGTAGTCGACGCCCTTGCCGCCGTTCGCCTTCTTCACCTCGGCGACGACGTCGGGCGTCTTGCGCACGTTGACGACCGCGTCGGCGCCGAGCGCCTTGCCGATGTCGAGACGGTTGTCGCGTGTGCCGGTCAGGATCACCGGCTGCGCGCCGAGCGCCTTGGCCACCGCAACCGCCAGCAGGCCGATCGGGCCGGGGCCGGTGACGCAGACGCTCTCCCCGGCGACAAGCCCGCCGAGCTCGGTCAGCGCGTACATCGCCGTGCCGGCGGTGACGACGAGCGTCGCCTCCTCGTCCGGCATTTCGTTCGAGATGGCGACCAGCGTGTTGATGTTGTTGACCTGGTATTCGCAGAAGCCGCCGTCGGTGGTGAAGCCGTTGGCGCGATGGCCCTTGTCGACGTCGCCGTAATTGAGACCGTAGTTATGGCACGACGTGTACATGCCCTCGCGGCAGCGCTTGCACTGGCCGCAGCCGGCGTGGATTTCGACCGAGACGCGCGTGCCGATCCGATACTCGTCGACGCCGGGGCCGAGCGCGACGACCGTGCCCATGTATTCGTGGCCGGGCGTGAAGTTCTTGTTGAACGGCGCGCCGCCTTCGATCATCGCCGGCGGGCCGTGATAGATGACGTCGAGATCGGTGGCGCAGATCGCCACCGCGTCGATCCGCACCAGCACCTCGGCCCGCTTCGGCACCGGCACGGTCTTCTCGACGAAATTCAGCTCGCCCGGATTGCCCAGCACCCAGGCGCGCATCCGGTCAGGAATCGGGAACTCGTTGTGGTTGGTCTTGACGCCGGCCGGTGCGTACATCGTCGTGTCCGGAGAGAGTGAGCGGGCCGCGAACGGCCCGCTTGTCTCAGTTGACCGCGGCGAGGCGATCGGCCTGCGCCGCCGGCGCGCCGAACTCGGCCGACAGTGCGCTCGCCGCCGAGGTGATCTCCTCACGCATCAGCGCGAGGTGCTCGTCGGTCGCCCGCATCAGCGGCGTCGAGGCGCTGATCGCCCCGACCACCGTGCCGGCCAGGTCGCGGATCGCCGCGCCGATGCAGATCACGCCCGGCAGATGCTCCTCGCGGTCGAATGCGTAGCCCTCGCGCCGGACCGTGCACATGGCGTCATGGAACGCCCTCGCGTCGGTGATGGTGTGCTCGGTGCAGCGCTTCATGCCGTTGCCGAAGAAGCGGTTGAGGTCGCTTTCGGGCAGCCAGGCGAAGATCGCCTTGCCGAGCGAGGTCGCGTGCGGCGCCTCGATGCGGCCGATGCGGCCGGTATCGACGCGCACCGCGTGCCGCGCCTCCTTGACCGCCAGCATGACGACCGAGTCGCCCTGCAAGGTCGCAAGGTGGACGGTCTCGCCGGTCGCCGCGTTGATCTTCTCCAGCCACGGCTCGGCCCGCCGCGGCAGGTCGACCTGCAGGCAGGCGTGGCTGAGATAGACGATGCGGTTGCCGAGCGCGTAGAGCCGCCGGCCCGGGATTTTGGCCACGAAACCGCGCTGGATCAGCGTCGCCAGCAGGTGGTGGCAGGTCGAGATGTTCAGGCCGGTCCGGTTGGACAGGTCGGTCAGCGTCGTCTCGCCCCCCGCCTCCGCGATGGTTTCGAGCAGGTACAGCGCCCGGTCGACCGACTGGATGCTGTGACGTTCGCCTTCGGCGCGCACGCGCGGCGGGCGGACCTTCGAGCCAGGTCCGGGCAGTATTTTTGCTTCCATTGGTTCGTTTCTCCCTGCCTCAAATCGAAAGGGCAGGACGAGGGAGAGTCAACACTTTTCAGGATCGCCAACGTCGTTTTCTCATTCTGAAATCGCTCGCCCCGCATCTCGGGCCGGACGGTACAAACGACAACGGCCGGCGCCCTCCCGGACGCCGGCCGCTGGTATCGAAATGAGGTGATTTACCGGGCGCTGCCGTGCTTTGCGCCGCGCGCCCGCATCATGCGGTCCTGATCCACGACCATCAGGATGAAGATCGCCACGAAGGCCGCGGTGAACAGCCAGGCGAACACGTCGGTCGCGGTGCCGACTTCGCTACCGAGCGGTTTGCCGTCGAAGGCCAGCGCCACCGCCTCGCCGGCCAGCGTGATCGGCAGCGTGACCGCCATGGCGGCGGCCAGGATGAGCTTGACGAGACGGGACTGGAAACGGGGCATAAGCGGTTCTCCGCGCCGGCGGATTGGCGGCATTGCCCCCGATGAACGCGCGGGCGCGCCAGTATTTCCGCCGCCCGTCAAAAGACAATTGCGGCAAGACCGCGCAGGTCAGGCGGAACTTGCCAGCCCGAGCTCGATCTCGATTGCCCCGCACAGCATCTGCCCGAGGGTGATGTGCATCTCCTGGATGCGCGCGGTGGTGTCCGACGGCACGATCAGCACGTGCTCGGCCAGGCCCGGCAGGCCGCCGCCGCCCTTGCCGGTGAAGGCCGCGGTGACGATCCGCATCGCCTTCGCCTGCTTCAGCGCCGCGGCGACGTTCGGGCTTTTGCCCGAGGTCGAGATGCCGATGGCGACGTCGCCCGGCCGTCCGATCGCCTCGATCTGGCGCGAGAAGATGCGCTCGAAGCCGATGTCGTTGCCGGCCGCGGTCAGCGCCGAGGTGTCGGTGGTGAGCGCGATGGCCGCGATCGCGGCGCGGTCCTTCTTGTAGCGGATGGTCAATTCGGTCGCGAGGTGCTGCGCGTCGGCGGCGCTGCCGCCATTGCCGAAGAACATCAGCTTGCCGCCGCTCTTGAGCGAGGCGACACAGGCGCCGACCAAACCGGCGAAGGCGGCGCCGAGCGCGGCCTCGCTGCGGCGCGCCACGTCGTGGTGCTCGGCGAATTCCGATTTGAAGAAGGCCGCGAGGTCCAAGCCCGTGTTCTCCGTCGGCGCCGAGGGGTTGTTGCCGCCCGCCGGCGGCGCGGGCGCAAACTATAGGGGCGCCTGCCTGCACGCAACCGGCGGGCCCCATCGGCTAGACTACCGCATCTGATTCGCGCGGCACGAGGTCGTCCGGATGATCAGGCTGTCCATCGTCATCCCGTCGAGCCGCGCCGGCCTCACCGCCTGTTCCCGCATCCTTCAGGCCTGCTCCTGGGCCGGCCCGCGCGTCGAGATCGTGGTGCGCGACACCTCCGCCGACGCCGCCAAGGGCGATTTCCTGCGCGGCGTCGCGCACGAGAACTGCCGGCTGATCGTGGCGCTGCCGGGTGACGGCGGCCTCGCGGATGCGTTGGCCGCGGCGCAGGGCGACTTCGTCTACCTGCTCGCCGACGACGGCCTCTGCTTCGACCGCGCGCTGGCGATGCTGCCTGGCGTGCTCGAGAGCGTCGCGGCCGACGCGTCGATCGTCGGTGTCGCGGCCCCGGTCCTGCTCGAGACGGCGGACGCGGCGCAGGCCTTCGCCTATCCCAACATCGACGCCGGCGACGCGCTGGTGCGCCTGTCGGGCTATCTGAGCGCCGGCGGCCCGGACCTTCTGCTGTTCGCGCCGATCCGGCGCGCGGCGATGAGCTGGGCGCTCGACATCGTCGGCCGCAGGCCCTTCGCCTTCCCGTTCGACGACCGGATCACCAGCATGCTCTATCTCGTCAGCGGCAAGTTCGCGCGCATGACGCGGCTGATGAGCGTCCACGCCGCCGATGGCGCCGAAGCGGAGCGCCGCGCCGGCCTTGCCTTCTACCAGCAGGGCCATCTCGATCCGGCGACCGACAAATTGCACTGGTTCCTGTGCGGCTTCGAGGGCGCGACCCTGATCCGCAACCTCGCTTTGCAGCAGAGCTATTCGCCGCAGCAGCGCCAGGCGCTCGCCGACCTGTGGTTCTCGGCGATGTTCACCCGCTTCCGGACCGACCCGCGCGATGCCTACGGCTCGCCGCTCGCGGGCGAGGCGGAGAAGCTCTGCGCGCGGTGGAAGGAGGCGGCGGGCCGGCTGTCGTTTGCCGACATGCTCGCCGACATCTGCCAGTTTCTGGCGCTGACGTCGCAGGACAACGCGCTCAAATATTTCGCGTTCTGGAGCACGATCCTGGGCTTGCGTCAGGCGCCGGCGGCCTGACGTCGGGGCGCGCGGCGGCGGCTCAGGCGCCGGCCGCGGCCGGCTCTTTCGGCGGCGTCAGGACCGGCTGCTGCTCGAGGTGCCGCCGCTTGATGCGCAACCGCTCCTCGATCTCGGTGAGCTTGGTCTGGAGGTCGGCGGCCTTGAACGGCTTGAGGATGAAGCCGTCGACGAACTCGTGGACGCCGTCGCGCACGCATTGCGCGGCGCTCTCGCGGTTGGCGGTGGTGATGACGATCGGGCACTGCACGGCGTAAGGGTTTCCCCGCGCGCGGCCGGCGAATTCGGCGCCGGTCATGCCGTCCATTTCGAGGTCGCAGAGGATCAGGCCGTATTTGCGGCTGCTGAGCTTGGCGAGCGCGGCTTCGCCGCTCTGGCAGGTGTCGACCTCAACGAAGCCGAGCTGCTGGACGATGCCCATCATGATGCGGGTCATCGTGGCGAAGTCGTCGATGATGAGGACGGGCTGGGTTGGTTCAGGCATGTGATATATCAGTACCATTCTTTCAGCATGGTTTTTGACACAAAGCCGCTTAACAAGCGGTAAAATCTTCCGGCCATGGGTCACGCTGTAACAGACTGCCTAATCTGCCAAAATCTTATAATGCGCTCGGCCGTCGCCCTCGTCATGTTCACGAAGTCTCTGTGAGCTTGCTTGGTTTCCTCGCTGCTCACCTGGTTCTGCGATCTTACAAGCCTCAATATCTCGTCGACTGTCCCCCATGCGAAGCTGAGCGCCTTGCAGACCAAAATTGTTCCAGACACGCGACTTGGCTGCATCATATTGGCGACAACTTCGCAATTTAGCCGGCCGAGTATCGACAGAGACGCAACTACACCTTCATAGTCGTTCTTGGAGGCGAAGCCTTTGACTTCCGCTTCCCCAATGGGATCTCCGCCAAGCAATATTTTAACTCGCTCCTCCACCATGGCCGTCATCCAGCCGTGACGTACCACGGCGTCCGCCAACTGTTCTCTCGCTTCACTTATTAATTCCTCAGAAATCTCGGGTCGGCGTTGAAGGCCATCAATAAGTGCTTGATCTGTTTTCCCTCGATGAAGAATTTTTCCGATACCGCGGTTCGAGAGCCTTGCGCCCGCATTTCCGACCACAGTCCTTGCAACACATTCATCGCCGCGCTCGAGCAAGATGTCTGTCACTGGCTCACTTATTTCCGAACGGTGCGAAATTGCCAGCATATGCAAGCTGCCCTTTGATCGCGCTATATCGCAAAGATCGCTTGTCGAAAGCCGAGGCGACTGACTTAGCACAGGCCCCGCAATCGAAATTTCAGGGTTTTCGGCCAGCTTCTTGATTAGCTTGCGAGGCGCATTTTCAACTGGAGCCATGCGACGACTGATGTCCAGCATATCGGCGTGTGTCGAGCCATCGAGTAACGCGCCGAACACGTCATCAAAGAACTCAATTTTGTCGTCGCTGTATTGAGGCGCACTTTCCAGAAACAGGCTTGCGACCGCTCGAAGTGTCCTGTGGCGTGTATGCGAATCCGCACTTTTGAGCGTCTCTTCCAAGGCCTTTAAGGAAAGCACCTGCATTGCATTCCAATTCCAATCACCGCCGGACACCGATACCGTATGCAAATTGCATTCAATTAACGCGCGAAATGGAACATTTTGACAACCATTTATTGAATCATAACGATTTCGCGGTTTTCTGACCCGTTTTGTTCTGCTGCCAAGTTGAGACGCCCGGCCAAAGCTGATTTTATAAATTCTCATTATGGACTATAAAATTACGGAATGACCCCGCGCGGAAATTATCTTCCAAATTATTTCCTACTTTTAATTGACATCATTCCTGCGATTATTTACCTTCATTTTGCTCCTTTCCCAAAGGGGGGTAGCGAACCGGTTGCTCCGGCTCGTGGGGAGGGAGCCGGCGCCCGCGGGCGCGGGCTTAGCAGGCCCGCTCTCCCGGGCGGTGGCGGGCTCCGCCCGGAGGCACTATGACCTCCTGCCAGGAGCTTGGCTGACGGACGACATCAAAATCGTCCGAAAGCGCGGTCCGCCACCGAAAACCGCCGGACGGCGCGCCGAGAGGCGCCACGCGTGCCGCGAGGTGCGCGTGCCGATAGAAGGATCGCGCGCTTCAAGGCGCGCCGTCCCCCTCGCTTTTACACAGCGAGGGAAAGCTACCAAACCTCGGACGCTGCCGCGTCGCGAGACAATGGAGCGCGCCCAAGACTACCAGCGAGCCAATCAAGGAATTGCAGGCCAGAATTCGAGCCCGCATACCCGAGCTCCAAATCAAAGCGCTCGATATTCTTGAGCAGCAGATGGAAAGCCTGAAGACTAATACCGAAACTCCACGTCTTCCGCTGCACGTTGCTCGCCGTCGACTCTCAAACATTTTGAACTTGTGGAAGTTTTGTCATCGCGCCCGGTGCAGTAGATCACATTGCTGCAAGGGCGAACCGAACGAGTGTTTAAACGCCTGCCTATTCCTTCTTCCTCACGAGCTTTTGGCTGAAGTGCTTTCGAACAAACAGGTTCGTGAGCACATTCGTCAAAGAGTAAATGAACCCCCTTGAGAACGTCGGCGATACGCGACGCCGGGAGCGCCCGTTGCCAGCCGCTTCACCCTGTGCCAAAGCACGCGCCGACGGTTACAGGACTCCGATCGCTCATGAGCACCGCGCGCGCCGCAGCCTTCCTCGACCGCGATGGCGTGCTCAACGTCGATCACGGTTACGTCCACCGCCTCGACGCGCTCGACCTCATCCCCGGCGCGGCGGACGCGGTGCGGCTCCTCAACGAGGCCGGCTATCTGGTGATCGTCGTCACCAACCAGTCGGGCGTCGCCCGCGGCTACTACGTGGAAGCCGACGTC
>DATNBL010000010.1:0-10495 GCA_035571935.1 Pseudolabrys sp. | reverse complement strand
GAACACGAGATAGCCGGCGGTCGTGTGCAGCACGCCCTTTGGCGTACCCGTCGAGCCCGACGTGTAGAGGATGAACAGCGGATCTTCGGCATGCATGTGCTCGAGCGGACATTCGGTCGTCACCATCGCCGCCGCCTCGTGGTACCAGAGATCGCGCGACGGCTTCATGTCGATCTTGCCGCCGGTGCGCTTGACCACGACGACCCAGTCGACGCCTTCGGTCTTGGCGATCGCGGCGTCGACATTGGCTTTCAACGGCACCTTCCGGCCGCCGCGCAGTCCTTCGTCGGCGGTGATGACCACCTTGGATTTGCAGTCGCTGATGCGCTGGGCAAGGCTGTCGGGCGAGAAGCCCGCGAATACCACCGAATGGATCGCGCCGATGCGCGCGCAGGCGAGCATCGCGTAGGCCGCTTCCGGAATCATCGGCAGGTAGATGGTGACGCGGTCGCCCTTCTTGACGTTTCGCGTCCGCAGGATGTTGGCCATCCTGCAGACCTCGTCATGCAGCTCCTTGTAGGTGATGTGCTTCGACTGCGAGGGATCGTCGCCTTCCCAGATGATCGCGGTCTGCTTGCCGCGCTTGGCCAGATGCCGGTCGATGCAGTTATGGGCGACGTTGAGCACGCCGTCCTCGAACCATTTGATCGAGATGTTGCCGGGTGCGAACGAGACGTTCTCGATTTTGGTCGGCGCCTTCATCCAGTCGAGGCGCTTGGCCTGCTCGCCCCAGAAACCGTTGGGGTCGGAGATCGAGCGGGCGTACATTTCCTTGTACTTCGCCTGATCGATCCAGGCGCGCTTCGCCCAATCCGCCGGCACATCGTAGGTTTTCTCGGACATTTGACCCTCCCACACGCACGGCCAGCGAATACGATGAACACTGAAGCCGCTTCGTCGTTGACGCGAGTATGCGTCGGCTCATCCAGTGCCGACAAGGCGGACGAATAGAACCTTCGGCGGGTCTCGTAATTGCGCCTCGTCAAGGTCGCCTGGAGATCGCGCCGGGCCGGCCGGGCGATCACGTTCACGTTTTTCTTTGGTCCCAAATCAACGATATGGCGCGAATGGCACTCATGAAAGGTATCTAATAACCTCCTGCGTCATAATCGGGACTGGCCATTAAGGCTTTGACCCCCTAAATGGCGTCCCCGGGCCAGACGGTCCCCGTCCGGAACGAAGCCTCGTAAAAAGGCATTACCGGAAGAGCACAGGAGCCAGCGTTAACGACCATGACGGATCAGCAGAATCTCGAGCCGCAACGGCCCGCTTCCGCCGATCCTGCCGTGGCGTTGGCGGAAATGCTTGGCCAGTTGCCAAAGCCCGCCGAGGAACAGGCGAAGCCGGCCGCGCCCAAGGTCTCCGTTGAGGACCTTGCCCAGGAACTCGGCCTGAAGCTCGGCGACCAGAATGAATTGACCATCCGCCGCATCAAGCGCGGCAAGAATTACAGCTTCGTCCGTGCCAACGGCACCCGCATCAAGCATGTCGGCACCATCCGCCGGCTGCACCGGATGGCGGTGCCGCCGGCCTATCGCGAGGTGCGCTATGCGGCCGACCCCAATTCGCATCTGCAGGCGGTCGGCATCGACGCCGCGGGCCGGCTGCAATACCGCTATCACGCCGATTGGGAAAAGGTGCGGGAGCAGCGCAAGGCGCACCGCCTGGCCCGGCTTGTCGGGGCCCTTCCGAAGATCCGCCGCAACGTCTCCATGCATCTCGCCGGCGAGGAGCCGACGCGGGAGTTCGCGCTGTCGGCCGTGATCGAGCTGATCGCACGCACCGCGATCCGTCCCGGCAATGAATCCTACGCGCGGATGAATGGCACCCGCGGCGCCACCACGCTTCTGAAGTCCAACGTCACGCTGGAAGACGATTCCGTCGTGCTGACCTTCAAGGCCAAGGGCGGCAAGGCCGTGCGCAAGGAATGCAACGCGGCGAAGCTCGTGCGCGCGATCGGGATCCTGCAGACCGTGCCGGGCAAGCGCATGTTCCAGTACCGCGACGGCAATGGCATCGTGCGCGGCGTCAGCACGACCTCGGTCAACGCATTCCTGCGCGAGATCGCCGGGATCAAGATTTCGCTGAAGGATTTCCGCACGCTGATGGCGTCTGCGGTCGTCGTGGAATCGCTGTCGCGGATCACGCCGGCGGCGAGCGAGCGCGGCCGCAAGCGCCAGGTGCTGGACGCGATCCGCGCGGCCGCCGACCAACTTTCCAACACGCCGGCGATCTGCCGCAAGAGCTATGTCCACGACACCATCGTCACCGCCTTCGAGGACGGCATCCTCGAGCGCTTTGCGGCGACGATGAAGGGACCGCGTACGCAGAAGAAGCGCGAGCAGCTTCTGGCGCAGGTCGTCACCGCGGCTGCGGCGTAACGGCGCCGCGTTTTTTCAGATCAGCCCGCTTTGGCCGCCGGCTTGTGCAGATCGGGACCGGGATTTCGGCCTGTGGCGGCAATGGCGAGCCGGCCGAGATAATGCGCCCACCCCTTGCTGTGGCTCTCACACTGCACGGCGTTCGGCAGCCCGCTATGGGTCATGCGTAGCAAGGTGCCGCCATCGCGGTCGATCAGGTCGATCTCAATCAGGCTCGATCCCGCCGGCACTTCGTCGTTGTGGTCCCAGCCGAAACTGTAGGCCAGGCGATGCACCGGCACGACCTCGCGGAACGCGCCGCGGGCGACGTTGCCGTTACCGATGCCTTTGACGAGATAGAGCCCGCCGGGACTGGGCTCGGTCGACGCCTCGGTTCCCATCCAGTTCAGGATTTTCTGGGGATCGGTCAAATAGGCGAAAACGGTGGCAGGCGGGGCCGCGATTTGGGTCTCGCGTCGGACCACGAATGCATCGGTCATCGGCTCATATCCCTGACTCAGCTCAGGACATGGCCGCGCCGGGGTTCGTCGTCAAGGCCCGTCGTCGAGGGATAGGCCGTGACAAATGTGACGCGTAAACGCCATGATCGGGGCATGCAGTCTTCCTTGCGGCTTTCCTCGACGCTCTCCTGGCTCGTCGATCTGGCGGCGGAGACCTCGGGCGCCGACCGGTTGCTCGCGGAACTCGGCGCGCATCTGGTCGCCGACGGCCTGCCGCTTGCAGGCGGCGCGCTGACGCTGGAGGTTCCGCATCCGCTGATCGCTCGTCGCACCTGGCTGTGGCGCGCTGAAAGTGGAGAGGTGATCGAAGCTCTGGGCTTTGCGCCGGGCGGACCTTTGGCGGCGCTGGACCAGAGTCCTCCCAACGATGCAGGCCGGCAATGGCTTGCCGGGATCGCCGGCGGGGTCGTGCATGAGGATTCCGTTGGGCCGAGGCCGGACGGGCCGACGCTCGGCTGGATCGGACCGCGTCGATTCGCGTCTCACGAGGTCGAACGACTGCGCGAGGCCGCGCGCTTCGCCGCCGCGCCGCTCGCGGTCCTTGCGGCACGCGCCAACCTGACGGCGGCGCTCGAAGCCTATCTCGGCCGGCGCAGCGCGGCACGGGTGATGGCGGCGCCGTTGCGCCGCGACATCGGTGAGACCATTCAGGCCGCGCTGCTCTATGCCGATCTGCGCGGCTTCACCGCGCTTTCCGAAGCGAACCCGCCGGCGATGGTGATCGCGGCGCTCGACGCCTGGTTCGATCGCATCGCTGGCGCAGTGCATGCCTTCGGCGGCGAGGTACTGAAATTCATCGGCGATGGCATCCTGGCGATCTTTCCGGTCACCGGCGGTGCGCCGCGCGGCGCTTGCGAGGCGGCCTTGCGGGCCGTGACCGCCGCGCGGGCCGGGATGGCGCATCTCGATTCCGAGCGAAACAAGCAAGGACTCTCGCCGCTGCCTTTCGGCGCCGCGCTGCATCTCGGCGAGATGCTGTGGGGCAATATCGGTGCGGCCGATCGGCTCGATTTCACGGCGATCGGTCCCGCCGTCAATCTCGTGAGCCGGCTCGAAGGGCTGTGCCGGCCGCTCGGCAAGACGGTGCTGGTATCGGGCGCGCTCGCAGCCGAGACCGACACGCCGCTGATCGCGCTCGGCACGCATCCGCTCCGGGGCATTCCAGCGCCATGCGCGGTGTTCACGCTGCCGGAGGATTGAGGTTCGCCCGCCTGCGACCTGCGGCGCTACAATCCGCCCATCTTGCAGACGAGCTTCCATTCCTCCGCCGTCACCGGCTGCACCGACAGGCGCGAATATTTCACCAGCGCCATGGTGGCGAGCTTCTTGTCGGCCTTGATCGCCGCCATCGTCACCGGCGCCGGCAGCTTCTTGTCGGCCTTGATGTCGACGCAGACGAATTTGCCGGTCTTGTCGGTCGGGTCGGGATAGGACTCCTTGATGATCTCGGCGATGCCGACGATCTCCTTGCCCTCGTTGGAATGATAGAAGAACGCCTTGTCGCCCTTCTTCATGTTCACGAGGTTCTGACGCGCGGTGAAATTGCGCACGCCGGTCCAGGCCTCGCCCTTGGCGCCCTTCGCCACCTGCTGGTCCCATGACCAGGCCGACGGTTCCGATTTTACCAGCCAGTACGCCATGCTCATTCCTCCGCCTTGAAGGGGCGCGTCAAAAGACCCTCAATCGCGGCGTCGACGGTGAGCTTCCTGCCCAGGATCGCCGCTACGGCCATTGATACCGGCATCTCGATGCCTTGCGAAGCCGCGAGCTCGATCAGCACGGGAGCCGTGAACTCGCCCTCGGCGAGTTTTCCGGCGGGTTTCGGCTCGCCGCGCCCGAGCGAAAGCCCCAGCGCGAAATTGCGCGATTGTGGGCTGGAGCAGCTCAGGATCAGGTCGCCCAATCCCGAAAGGCCCGTCATGGTTTCGGCGCGCGCGCCGCAGGCGCGGCCCAATCTCGCCAGCTCGGAGAAACCGCGCGTGGTCAGTGCGGCTTGCGCCGAGGCCCCGAGCTTCTTGCCCACGACGATGCCGGCGGCGATCGCCAGCACATTCTTGGCCGCGCCGCCGATCTCGACGCCGCGCACGTCATTGGTGTGATAGGGCCGGAACGTCGCCGAGCCCAGCGCCTGCACGAGGCGGGCGGCGAGGTCTTCGTCCTTTGCGGCGAGCGTGACGGCGGTGGGAAGCCCGCGCGCGACATCCTCGGCAAAGCTCGGGCCCGAGAGAATCGCGGGCACGGCGTGCGGCGCGGACTCCGCGATGATCTCGGTCATGAATTTATGCGTGCCGCGCTCGATGCCCTTGGCGCAGGCGACCACCGGCGTTGGCCCGCGAAGGTACGGCGCGATCGCATTCATCGCAGCGCGCAGATGCTGCGCTGGCGTGACGACGAGGACGATGTCGGCCTTCGCCGTAGGTGCGAGATCGTTGGTCACCGCGATGTCGGCTTCAAGCTTGATGCCGGGCAGCCGCGGATTCTCCCGCGCCGTCGCGATCCGCTTCGCATGATCGGCGTCGCGCGCGTAGAGCGTCACATCCCGCCCCGCACGCGCGGCGACGGAAGCGAGCGCGGTGCCCCACGCGCCCGCGCCGATCACCGCCACGGAATTGAATGCGGGCATTTTTTCAAAATCCCGCGCGGGAGTTGGCGTAGCCCGCGGGCGCGGTGGCGTTGGCGTCGAGCAGCCAGCGCGCCCGTGGGGCCGCGTCCATGGTATCGATCATGCCGAGCGCGAGCCGCTCGGCGCCGGCCCAGGCGATCATCGCGCCGTTGTCGGTGCAGAGCGAAGGCGGCGGAATCAGCATCGTGGTCTGCGCCTTTGCCGCGACATCCTGCAGCGCGCCGCGGATGGCGCGGTTGGCGGCGACGCCGCCGGCCGCGACCAGGGCCCGGGGCGGGCCGAAAATCTCCTCGAACATTCTCAAGCCCACGCTGAGCCGGTCCGCGGTCGATTCCAGCACCGCGGCCTGGAAGCCCGCGCAGAGATCGTTGATGTCCTTTGGCTCCAGCGGTGCGATCTTGCTCGCTTCATTGCGCACGGCGGTCTTCAATCCCGACAGCGAGAAGTTCGCGTCCGCGCGGCCCAACATCGGCCGCGGAAAGGCGAAGCGCGTGGGATCGCCGCTGCCCGCCGCGCGCTCCACCTGCGGCCCGCCCGGATAGGGCAGGCCCAGCATCTTCGCGACCTTGTCGAAGGCCTCGCCCATGGCGTCATCGACGGTAGTGCCGAGCCGCACGTAATTGCCGACGCCTGCGACCGCGACGATCTGGGTGTGGCCGCCCGAGGCCAGGAACAGGCAATAGGGAAAGGCGATCGCGCAGGTGAGCCGCGGCGTCAGCGCGTGCGCTTCGAGATGGTTGACGGCGATCAACGGCGTATTATGCACCATCGCGATCGCCTTCGCGGTGGTGAGGCCGACGATGACGCCACCGATCAGGCCGGGGCCCGCGGCGGCCGCGACCGCCGACAAGCGATCATAGCCGATCGAAGCGTCCTTCATCGCGCGGTCGACAATGCCGTCGAGCAGGTCGACATGGGCGCGGGCCGCGATCTCCGGCACCACGCCACCGTAGCGCGCATGCTCCTCGGTCTGCGAGCGCACGATATTGGACAGGATCCGTCCCGACCCGTCCGGCTGCCGCTCGACCACGCTGGCCGCGGTCTCGTCGCAGGTGGTCTCGATCCCCAGCACCAAAGTCGGCTTGTCGCTATCCAATTTAAACCCTTGCGCTAATCCCGTCGTTTCGTAAGTAACCGCGTAGCATCGCGGTTGCAATCGCCGTCACCGCGGAATCCCGATGGCAAGGCTGCCCATGGCCGTTCTCGTCACACGCCCGCACCCCGACAACGAGACGACCGCGCGGTCCTTGCGCGATCGCGGCTTCAACGTCGTGCTGGCGCCGATGTTGCGGTTCGAGCCGGTGGTGCTGGCCGACGATCTCGGGCAGGACCACGCCGCCGTCATCGTCACGTCGGCCAATGCGTTTCGTGCCGTCGAAGCGCAGCTTGCTCCGCTGCTCAAGCTGCCGCTCTATGCCGTCGGCGAGCATACCGCGTCTGAAGCGCGCCGGCTCGGCTTTGCCAAGGTGATCGCAGCCGAGGGTGAAGCGGAAAAATTGCGCGACCGCGTGCGCAAGGACCTCAAGGCGAAAAAAAGCCGACTGCTGTATCTCGCCGGCGCCGATCTTTCGCGCGATCTCGCGGGCGAGCTCGCCGATCACGGTTTCGATGTCGTCACGCGGACGACCTACCGGATGGCCGCGCTGTCCGGCCTGTCGCGCGAGACACGCAACGCCTTTGCCGCCAATGATGTAGAAGCCGTGCTGCATTATTCCCAGCGCAGCGCGCGCGCCTTCCTCGAGGCGGCGCGGGCGGATGGCGTCGAAATTACCGCGCTGGCCGTGCCGCAATGCTGCATTTCGGCCAATGTGGCCGCGATTTTGCGCGAGGCCGGCGCATTGCGGGTGCTGGTGGCGGCGAGCCCGGACGAAAGTGCCCTTTTCGGGGCTTTGGAGCGTGCTTTGCGGCCCTGATTGGCGTAAGAGAGCGCGCCGATTCCGGTATAATGTTTGAGACCCAACAACCAGGGAACCGCAGGGATGGCCGATGACGTGCTAGAGGACGCCGGGCCCGGCAAGGTCAAGCGCGAGCCGCCGACGATCGATCTCGAGGCCACCAAGGTTTCGGAGACGGTGTCGGCCGAGTCCAAACCTGCTGATTCCAAACCTGCTGGTTCCAAGCCTGCTGAAGCCAAACCTGCCGAAGAGAAGTCAGCGGACAGCAAGCCGGCCGCGGCCAAGCCTGAGCCCAAGCCCGAGCCCAAGGCTGAGCCGGCCCGCGAGACAGGTCCGAACGCGGAGCCGGCCAGGGCTGCTTCCTCCATTTCGCCCTGGGTGATCGCGCCCTTTTCCGGCGCGGTCGCCGCCAGCCTCGTGATCCTGGTGGGCTGGCTGCTCGGCTGGCCGGCCGTGCAGGCGCCGCCCGCCGCGCCGCAGGTGAGTGCGGCCACCGTCGACGATCTCGGCAAGCGCGTCGCCGGGCTCGAATCGAAAACCGCCAGGCCCGTGACCGATCCCGCCACGACCGCGCGCATCGACACGCTGGAGAAATCGCTGGCCGGCATGGGCGGCGATCTCGCCAATGAGCGCGCGCAAGTAAACAAGCTCGCGGCGGCCGTCAATGAGGCGAAATCGGCCCCGCGCGATTCCGCATCCGCGCCCGCGGTCGATCTCTCCGCGCTCAACGAGCGCATCGACCAGATCGGTCGCGCGCAGGCTGCTGCGAGCAAGCCGGCCGACGATGTCCCGCTCCGCCGTATCGTCGCCGCCGCACTGCTCGACGTCGCAGTCCGTCATGGCGATCACTTTGTGGGCGCCTTGCAGGCGGCGAAGGCGCTTGCGCCCGATGCGGAGAAATTGAAGCCGCTCGATCCGTTCGCGGAGAAAGGCGTGCCGAATCCGCCGGCGCTGACCCGCGAATTGCTGACGCTGGTGCCGAAATTGTCGCCGGCCGCGGACAACACGACCACCGGCTCCGGCATCGTCGATCGCCTGCAGGCGGGCGCGTCGAAGCTGGTGCGCATCGAACGCACGGACGCGGCCGGCAACGACCGCAGCGCCGTGGTCGCGCGTGCGACCGCGGCGGCGCTGCGCAACGACCTCGCCGAGGCGCGGCGCGAACTGGCTTCGCTCGATGCCGCCGGCCGTGCGCCCGCGCAGGCCTGGCTCGACAAGGCGGCCGCGCGCGATGCCGCGCTCGCCGCGTCTCGTCAATTCGCCGAAGAGGCTATGGCGGCGCTGGCGAAATCGTCGCAATAGGCTTTTCATGATCCGCATCGTTCTGTTTCTGCTGTTGATCGCGCTGGCGGCGGCGGGGGCGGCTTGGGTGGCCGACCAGCCCGGCGACGTCGCGCTGTCGTGGGGCGGCTATAAGCTCACGACCACGCTGCCGGTGTTCGCGCTTGGGATCGCCGTCATTGTCGTCGCGGCGATGATCGTGCTGGGGATGTTTGGCGCGCTGTGGCGCACGCCCTCCCGGCTGCGCCGCCGCCGTCACGAACGCCGCCACGCACGGGGCCGGCATGCGATCACGCATGGGCTGCTCGCGATCGGCCACGGCGATTCCGCGGCCGCCCGCCAGCATGCCGAGGTCGCGCGGAAACTCACCGGCAACGACCCGCTGGCGCTGCTCCTGCACGCGCAGTCGGCGCAGCTCGACGGCGACCGGGAGGGCGCGAAGGCGGTGTTCGGCGCCATGGCCGAGCGCGAGGACACGCGGCTGTTGGGCCTGCGCGGTCTCTTCATCGAGGCGCAACGCGCCGACGATGCGGTTGCGGCCGCGTCGATCGCGGAGGAAGCGCTGAAGCTCGCGCCGGCCTCGACCTGGGCCTCGCATGCAGTGCTCGGCTTCCGCTGCGCGCAGGGCGACTGGGACGGCGCGCTGAAAATCCTCGACAACGATCTCGCCTCCGGCCTGATCGACAAGGCGGTCTATCGCCGCCGCCGCGGCGTGCTGCTCACGGAGCGCGCGCTCGAGCTGGAGAAGGTCGATCGCGACATGTCGCGCGAGGCCGCGATGGAAGCGGTGAAGCTCGCCCCGACGCTGGTGCCGGCCGCGGTGCTCGCCGCGAAATTCGAGAGCGAGGCGCATCAGGTCCGGCGCGCGATGCGGCTGGTGGAGGCCGCATGGCTCAAGCATCCGCATCCCGATCTCGCCGACGCCTATGCCCATGTGCGGCTCGGCGATTCCGCGCGGCAACGGCTGGTGCGGATCGAGACGCTGGCGGCGAAAATGCCCGATCATGTCGAAGGCAAGCTCGCGATCGCGCGCGCCGCGATCGATGCATCCGAATTCGCCAAGGCGCGCGAGGCGCTGTCGTCGCTGGTCGCCAATCCAACGCAACGCGTGGCGATGCTGATGGCGGAGATCGAGCGCACCGAGCATGGCGACGGCGGCAAGGCGCGGATGTGGACCTTGCGCGCGGTGCGCGCGCGGCACGATCCGGCCTGGACCGCGGACGGCTATGTCTCGGACCGCTGGCGGCCGGTATCGCCGGTGACGGGACGGATCGACGCGTTCCAGTGGCAGACGCCGGTGGCGAGCCTGCCGTCGTCGGACAAGGGGGCGACCATCGAGCCCTCGCCGTTCGAGGAAGCGATGCTGGCCGCGCCGTCACCGCGCCGGGAGATCGCGGCGAATGAAGGCCTCGCCGAGCCGCCGCGTGAGAGCAAGCCCGATATTGTTCTGTTGCCGGCCGCGCAGGACAATTCGCCGGTGGAGGCCAAGCCGGTCGAGAAGCCGGTTGGAAAAGCCGCCGAGCCTGCGGTGACACCGCCCGCGGCCGTCGCGCCCACACCATCCATATCCGCGCTGGCGGCTTCGGCCCCAGCGGCGCCGAGCGTGCCGGCCGAATCGCCGCCGCCGGCCGCGCCCGCGCCCCTTTTCCGCAGCCGCGCCGACTTGACCAGACCGGCCACCCCGATCCCCGCGGTGATTCCGATCGTCCGCGCGCCGGACGACCCCGGCATCGACGACGAGGCGCCGAGCGATGAATTTGTGGAACAAATCGGCACGCCCAAGGCGCAGGCCGGCGGCTGGCGCGGCTTCCTCGC
>DATNBL010000009.1:0-19913 GCA_035571935.1 Pseudolabrys sp. | reverse complement strand
CCGCGTCTGCCGGCGCTCCGCTCCCCTCGAGGGAGTAGGGAATTGCACTTCGGACTGCGGCGTACCCGGCGCCGGCCAAAGAACACGGGCGATGAGTCGTGTCCGGATCGTAGGGTGGGCAAAGGCGTCCGCAGGACGCCGTGCCCACCGGCGGAGAGGCCGCATGGTGCGCTCGCTGCGCTTTGCGCACCCTACGCGGGCCCGAACGCCGCCCTCAGATCGACTCGCCCTGCCCTTCCACCACCGCGTATTGCGTCATCGCCGGCACGGTCTGCCAGCCGTCGCCGTTGAAGCCGGCGACCACATTGATCCGCACGATCTGCATCAGTCTGTTCTCGACCGCTTTCGCGTCGACCGTCTTCTCCGGCACGAAGGCGATGGCCGCCAGCCCGCAGGCGCGCGGATCGTTGGCGTCCTTGTTCACCGTGGCGATCGCTTCCTTCGCCGCCGTGCCCTTGGCGCGCAGTTCGACGAACTGCTCGGCCTGCTGCGGCGTGTTGCAGATCATGCCGACGCCGACCGAGGTCGTCTTGCTGTCGATCCTGAACTCGCCCGCCTGGGCGGCGCCGAAGAGGCAGGCGACGGCCGCCGCCGCGGTCAGCATGGTCACGATGGTGCGCATTTTAAGTGGCCTCCTCGGCCCGGGTTCCGCGGTTGCTTTGTCAATTCAACGCGCGGAACCCGCCGCCGTGCCGCTCCCACGCAATCGTGAAGCGGGCGCGAGCGGCCTGTCCGGCATCGCGCCGCCGCCGCCGCGCCAATGGAACAGGGCCGCAATGAAAAGCGGCCGGCGCCGTGACGAGGCGGCCGGCCGCTCTCCGAACCGCCGCGCTCTCAGGAGGCATCGCGCGGCGGCCGTTAGCCTTGAATGTGTCGCGGCCGCGCCGCCGTTCAAGGCGGCAGGCGATCGATGCGGTTAGACTTTGGTCCAGAGCGCGCCGCCGCCGCGGCGAGGGGTAACGGGCGGCCGCGCGAGCCGTTGCATGACGCCGCCGCAAGGCGGGGCTGCGGCGGCGCGTCTCGCGGCCGCGCCCGCAAATTGCCAACAATGCGGCGAATCTGCTTCACAGGGCGGCAAGGGCGCGCCCGCCGGCCTTGGCCGGCGCATTTCCGGGATTGCTCCCATGACGGCCAGCCGCATCCTCGCCTGCCTCGCGCTCCTCGCCGGCGCGACGGCGCTTTCCGGCTGCGAGACCACCGGCCCGGGCGCGCCCGCGGTGGCCGCGGCGCCGCAGCCGCCGATGACGCATTCGCGCGCCGCCATGGAATGCTGGATGGGCACCGAAAAGGCCGACGGGCGCATGGATATCGACAAGCGCGCCGATATCGTCGACCGCTGCATCAGGGACAAGATGAAAGGCGAGGCGGCGCCGAAGGGCTGATCGCGGGCGTGGATTACACCGGGCCTGCCGCTTGCCGGCCGCCCGCCGCCGTATCACCATACAGCATTGTCTTCCGTTCCATTCGCGACTTGGGAACCGACTTGGGAGGTGGTCATGGCGAAAGGCCAGATGCGTGCGCCGAAGGAAAAGAAGAAACCGAAAGCCGACAAGGACAAGCCGAAGCAGCTGTCGGCCTACAAGCAGGCGCAGTTGAGCGGCGGCGCGAGCGTGACCATCGCGCCGGCCGCCAAGAAGGGCTGAGCGCTACTTCTGGATCTTGCCGCCGGTGGTGCGGCCGTGGTCCGGCAGGGCCGCGGCAGCCTGGCTCATCTCCACGCAGGTCAGAAGCTCGACGTAGCTCGGCGGACCCCCGGTCGTCGTCAGCTGCGTGCAATGGCGGTGCTGCTCGGCGGTGAACTTGCTCCATTCCTGCTCGAGCTTGGCCTTGGCCTGCTTCTCATCGGTCTGGCAGGCGTCCTCGTTGCGCGCGGGCATGGTCGCGGCGGCGACGGCGGCGCGGCAGCTCGGCGCGAAGTCGAGCTCGGGCACCTTGTCGGCGGCGAGAACGAGCTGCGATCCCAGGGCGAGCAGCGGCAGCAGCGCGGGCATGGCGGCCTCCTGTGACGTCGAAGCAACGCGCGCCGCGCGCCGCCGGTTGCAGGAGCCTATCACAACGGCGGCCAAACTCCGCCGCAGCCGGTCCACATCTTCGCCCTTTTCCGCGGGCATGATGGCTCTCGGGTAAGGGAGGAGCCGCTTGATCCGCATCGCTACGCTGTCGCTGACCGCCCTCGTCCTCGCGGCCGCGCCGGCTTTCGCGCAGGACGCCGCTCCCGTTACCACCGACGACGCAGTTACCCCCGCCCCCCTCACCGCCGAGGAGAGCGCCGCGCTCGCCGCCGCCCTGCAATACGACCCCGCCAACCCCTCGGCGCCGGCCCGGCCGCTCAAGGTCCCGGCCCTGCCGCAGCCGAAGTCCTTCGACATGACGCGCACGGCGCAGCCCTATGGCGCCGAGACCTACAGCCTCAAGCGCACCTTGCCGGTGCTGAACGCCAGAGTGGGTGCCGATCTCGGCACCGGCGCGGACCCGGTCCCCTATTACGAGCCCAACCGCCCGCTCGCCGCGCCGACGCGCAACACCGGCGCCGCCTGGGCCTCGGTCGACGTCGCCACCGGCGCCAGCATCGACGCGCGCGTCGACCCCACCGCCGACCAGAGCCGGCTCGCCACCACGCTGCGGCATTCGGTACCGCTCGGCGGCAAGGTTTCGTTCACTGTGCAGAACAGCAGCGGCATCACGAATACCGCTGCGGCCTCCGCCACCACCGCCCCCGGCGGCCTGCCGATGATGGCGCTGCCGCAGGCAACAAATACCGCGGCGACGCAGACGTGGGACGACCAGCCGTCGATGAAGTTCGACGTGCTGTCGACCGGCACGTCGTTTTCCGCAGGCCTTGCGCGCTCGAGCGCCGATCCGGTGACGCACAACCGCATCGGCGCCGAGCAGAAAGTCTACGGCCCGCTCAACATCAATACCGCCGTCACCGATGTCGGCGAGTCGACGGAGAGCAGGAGCATCGGCGCGAATTTCAAGCTGACGTGGTGAGTTCCCTAACCACGCCTTGAATGAGCCGTGGCCGCGCCGCACCGCCGCCGCAGTCGCATGCGGCAATCCGCGCCATCGTGAATCACGCGAACGTGTCGCGTTCACTCAGGAGCAAGAGCATGATGGCGATGAAACCCGAGCGCACCGGAACGACGGACGCTGCGCCGGAAACGCTGGGCCCGGACAAGCCTCCGGCCACGCCGGAGCGCCGCGCGCCCGAAAGACTCGGCGCGATCAACGATGCCATAGCCAACGCCTTCGAAGGCGAGATCCGCGAGTTCGTGCGCCGTGACGTGGCGCCGCGCCGGCCGCGTCCCGATGCCGAGGCGCCGGCCGCCGAGCCGGTCGCCGACAACCTCAATGGCCTCATCCGCCGCGTCTCGGGCGCCTCGATCGAGGAGATCGACCGCGTCATCTCGGAATTGCAGACCGTGCGCGAGATGCTGCGCAAGGAAGGCGAACGCGTCAGCCGCGAGATCGCCGGCTACGCCAGCTTGAGCCACGCAGCCATGACGGCGATGAAGGTGATCGGCGAGAGCGTGCAGCAGTGGAAGAGCGCTCCGCGCAGCGGCGAGCGTCCGGCGGTCTGACCAAAAATTGCAAGAATCGCCATCGCCCCCGGGCGGTGGCGGACAACTTCAAAGACGATCGGCGGCCAAAGGGCGGATGCGCGGCGCGTCGATGACGCGGATGGCCTGGAGGCCGTAGGTGTTGCCGCTGATCTCCGCCCCCGCCTGCAGGGTGCCGCGGATGACGAAGCCGCCGACGGCGATGACGAACAAGGTCGCTGCGCAGAGCAGCAGACCGATCATGTTGAGTGCCGCCTTGTCGGCCATCGCCCGCTCCGCCCAATCCTGTCAATCCGTTCAGCCTCCGACTAACGCGATCGGGGCCGTCCCGTTCCGGTAAGCCGGGTATCCGGCCCCCTGTTCCTTGGTCGCGCCGGGCTGGCGAAAGGTTCAATGGCGGGAATGGAGCCGCTACTGGGTGTGCGGCGGCGTGCCCTGGAGCTTCAGCTTGGCCTGAAGGGTCGCGATGCGGCGGGCTGCCTCGTCCTGCGTCAGGTGCTCACCGAAGGCCTCGTGGTCAAATGCCTCCTTGGCGAGGCGCCGCAGCAGCGCCGCCTGCTCCGGCGTCATCGGATCGCCAGGGCCGGTCGTCAGCGTCGGCTCTTTTTCCGAGGGGTTCATGCGCCGCCTCAACGGCGCGGGCCGCGCGCGGGTTCCGCCGTTTTCGCGTGCGCCGCGAATCGGACCCTGATACCCACAATGACGAACTGATTCGCGAGAAGGCCACGCGATGATTCTCGAATCCGTGTTCGGGGTGTCGCTTGTGTTGAACGTCTCCCTCGATACCAAAGTGCCCATCCCGAAGAAGAGCGTCGCCTGGAGCCAGCTCTCGGTCGTGGAGCGGCAGGTGAAGCTCCTGCCGCTGATCGCGCGCGCCACGGATTGCATCCTGCGCGGGATCGTCGCCGATCCGCGCACCCGCGCCGACCTGCGGCCGGACGAGATCAACGACCTGATCGCAAATTCGCTGCGCGCCTGCGCGCGGCCGCTGCGGGCGCTGGTCGAGACGCACGACAGCCTGTACGGGCCGGGCTCCGGCGAAGCCTTTTTGCTCGGTCCGTATCTCGACGTGCTGCCGGCCGCCGTGGTGCGCCAGGTGAAGATGCGCCATCCGGCGCGCTGATCTCAGACCGGCTGCGCCGCCAGCGCCGGCCGCAGCATCAGGGTTAGCGGCAACGTCACCAGCACGATGGCGGCGACGACCATCAGCGCCGCCGGCACGCCGAAGGCATCGCCCAGCAGACCATACAGCGCCGGCGACACCGCGCCGGCGCCGATCGTGCCGGTGTAGAAGACGCCGAAGGCGCGCGTGCGCTTTTCCGGCGCGACCAGATCGGGCACCGAGCCGTAGAGCACCGACGAGGTGCCGTTGAGCGCGATGCCGACGACCGGCAACAGGAACATCGCCGCCTCGAGCGGCAGCGGCAGCAGCGCGACAATGCCGAGTGCCGTCACCGCCTCGGTCAGCCACACCGTCACCACCGTTCCGATGCGCGCGCCGATATAGGCGCACACTAGCTTGCCGGCGGCGCCGCCGGCGAACACCAGAGTGAGCGACAGACCGACGGTCTGCACGCCGGCGCCCTTGGCCGTCAGCACGAACGGCAGGAAGGTGAGGAAGGCCATGCGCGTCGCGCTGTCGATGACGCCGACCGACAACAGCAGCGGGAATCCGAAGGCGTGCAGGCGTCCCGGCGGACGCGCGGGCGCCTCGGCCTTCTTCGCGGCCGGCGCCGCCTCGCGCAGCCGCGGCATCAGCATGAAGATGGCGGCGGCGGCAATCACGCCGAGGCTGCCGAGCAGCATCAGCGCCTGCCGCCACGGCAGCGCAAGCATGAGCAGCGCCGCCAGCGCCGGCACGGTCATCTTGCCGATGTCGCCGGCGAAATTGTAGGTGCCCAGCGCGGTGCGCGAGCGCACGCCGGCGAAGGCCTGCGCGACCAGCGAAGAGCCGAGCGGATGCTGCGTCGAGGCCCCTAACCCGCCGACGAACAAGGCCGCGACCAGCGTCACGACGCCGACGCTGAAGCCGCCGAGCACATAGCCGATGCCGGCAAGCGCAGTGCCGAGCGCGAGCACCATGGGCGCGCCGAGACGTTCGGCGAGGAACCCGGACGGCACCTGGAAGCCGGCGAGCGTGCCGGAGAACACCGTCTTCATCAGGCCGAGCGCGGCGAAGCCAAGCCCGAACTCGCCCTGCCAGACCGGCAGCATCACGTAGATCAGATCGGTGTAGCCGTCGTGCAGCGCGTGCGCGCCGCAGGCGACCACCATCGCGCGCCGTTCCTCCGCGCGCCCAATCATGCGCACGCCCCGCGCCGCTCGACGAAGGTCGTGCTGAAGAAGGAGATCACCGGCTCACCGTTCTGATTGGTGCCGGTCGTGTGGATGGTCATCAGGCCGAACCCGGGGCGGCTGTTGGAGACGCGGGTCTCCGTCACCTCGACTCGATACTCGATCGTGTCACCGACATAGACCGGCTTCAACCACTTCAAATCGCGCAGGCCCAGCGCCGGGCCGGTCTGCGCCACGCGCTCGCCCCGCGCCGCCGCCGCCTCGGCGAGCGACCGCCGGTGCTCGATCATCATCCGCATCCAGACGATCGCCGTCTGCCATCCCGAGGCGCACAGCGCGTCGAAATGCGAGGTCGCGGCCGCCGCCTCGTCGACATGGAAATGTTGCGGGTCGTAGCGGCGGGCGAAGGCCTTGATGTCGGCGGCCGTGAAGGTGTGGCGGCCGACGATGATACTCTCGCCGGCGGCGATGTCCTCGAAGAAGGTCATGCCGCCGTCCCCGGCGCGCGGCGGCCGAGCATCATGGTCGAAGTCATCGTCGTGATCGTCTCGTCCGCCTCGTCGATGAGGTCGTAGCGGATGCGCGTCAGGCCCATCTCCGGCCGGCTCTTCGACGCGCGCGTATCGAGCACCGTGGCGCGCAGCTTGACCTGCGTGCCGGGGCGCAACGGCTTTTGCCAGCGCACCTCCTCGACGCCGGGCGCGCCCATCGAGGCGGCATCGAGGATGAAGCCATCGGCCATCATGCGCATCATCAGCGCGCAGGAATGCCAGCCCGACGCCGCGAGGCCGCCGAGCAACGTCGCGGCGGCGGCCGCCTCGTCCATGTGCATCGGCTGCGGATCGAACTCGGCGGCGAAAGCGACGATCTCCTCGCGCGTCACGAGGCGCGGGCCGTACACCGCCACGTCGCCTGTCTTGAAGTCTTCCCAATAATGCGTCGGCATAAGGTCGACCTTAACAGGCGGAGCAATGCTCAGGTCGCAAAGCGGTAATGCATGATGTCGCCGTCCTGGACGACATAGTCCTTGCCCTCGAGTCGCATCTTGCCGGCGTCACGCGCGCCGGCTTCGCCACCGGTGGCGATGTAGTCGTCGTATGAGATGGTCTCGGCGCGGATGAAGCCCTTCTCGAAGTCGGTGTGGATCACGCCCGCCGCCTGCGGCGCCTTGGTGCCGGCGGTGATGGTCCAGGCGCGCGTCTCCTTCGGGCCGACGGTGAAATAGGTGACGAGGTGCAAGAGCGCGTAACCGGCGCGCACCAGCCGGTCGAGCCCGGTCTCCTTCAACCCGACCGCGTCGAGATAGTCGGCGCGTTCCTCCGGCGGCAAGGTCGCGATCTCGGACTCGATCTTGGCGGAGATCACGACGGCGACCGCGCCCTCCTCCTTGGCCCGCGCCTCGACCTTCTTCGAGAAGCCGTTGCCACTCGCGGCCGCCGCCTCCTCGACGTTGCAGGCATAGAGCACCGGCGCCGAGGTCAGCAGACCGAGCGAGTGGAACAGCTTCTCTTCTTCCGGCTTGCGCTCGACGAAGCGCGCCGGCTTGCCGGCTTGCAGCAGCGCCAGCGAGCGCCTGACGAGATCGAGCGTCTCCTTCGCTTCCTTATCGTTACCCTTGGCCTTCTTCTCGAGCGCGTCGACGCGCTTCTCCAGGCTCTCGAGGTCGGCGAGCATCAATTCGGTTTCGATGGTGTCGATGTCGGCGATCGGGTCGACCTTGCCCTCGACATGGGTGATGTCGCCGTCCTCGAAACAGCGCACAACGTGCACGATGGCGTCGACCTCGCGGATAGTGGCCAGAAACTTGTTGCCGAGGCCCTCGCCCTTCGACGCGCCCTTCACCAGGCCGGCGATGTCGACGAAGGTGATGCGCGTCGGGATGATCTGCTCGGACTTCGCAAGTCCGCAGAGCTTCTCCAGCCGCGGATCGGGCACGGCGATCTCACCGACATTCGGCTCGATGGTGCAGAACGGATAATTGGCCGCTTGCGCGGCGGCGGTCTGTGTGAGCGCGTTGAAGAGCGTCGACTTGCCGACGTTCGGCAGGCCGACGATGCCGCATTTGAAACCCATGGATCAGTCCAAGTCCTATTCGTCCTGCTCGGCGTCTTCCTTGCCGCCGCCGAAACCTTTCGCTTCCATCGCCAGGTGAACCTTGTTCTGGAAGCTCGAATCCTTGCCTTCCGCCAGAAGCCCTGCGTTATCGGCCATGATCTCGCATAGCGCCTCGACCCAGGGTCGCTCGCTTTTGGCGAAATCGCTCAGCACGTGCGTCGGCACCAGTTCCTTCACCGTCGGCTTGCCGACACCAATACGTACGCGCTTATACTCGTTGCCGACATGCGCGGTGATCGAGCGCAGGCCGTTATGGCCGGCGACGCCGCCGCCGACCTTCACCCGCACCTTGGCCGGCGCGAGATCGACCTCATCGTGGAAGACGACGATGTCGGAAAGCGCGATCTTGTAGAAGCGCGTGGCTTCCGCCACCGCGCGCCCCGACTCGTTCATGAACGTGCCGGGCAGAAGCAGCAGCACGCGCTCGCGCGCGATTGCGCCCTCGACGGCGACGCCCTGGTACTTGCGGCGGAACGGGCCGATGCCGTGACGCTTCCGGATCGCGTCGAGGGCCATGAAGCCGATGTTGTGGCGATTGCCGGCGTAGCGCGCGCCGGGATTGCCGAGGCCGACGAAGAGCAACATGGCGTCAACGGCGCATCCGCCGCCCTACGTCGGTCTCCCGGGGAGAAAAAGAGGCGCGGAGCGCGCGCCTCCTCACTTCTTGTCGGACTTCGCCGGCGCGGCGCCGGCGGCCGGAGCGGCGGCACCCGCGGCCGGAGCCGCGGCGGCGCCGGGAGCCGCAGGAGCAGCACCCGGAGCACCGGGAGCGGCAGCGCCCGCGGCCGGAGCGGCAGCGGCGGCGGCCGCAGCAGCAGCGGCGGCTTCGGCGGCAGCTTTCTGCTCTTCGGCGTAGCCTGACGGCGGCACGACCGTGACGAGCGTGATGTCGCCCTGCCCGATCACCTTCACGTTCGGCGGCAACTGCACGTCACTCAGATGCTTCGAGTGATTGATGTCGACACCGGAGATGTCCACGTCGATCGACGCCGGGATGGCGTCGGCCGGGCAGGCCACCAGCACCGTATGCGTGACGATGTTGACCGCGCCGCCGCGCTTCACGCCGGGCGACGACTCGGCATTGAGCACGTGCACCGGGATATTGACGCGGATGGTGGCGCCTTCCGCGACGCGGAGGAAGTCCACGTGCATCGGCAGGTCCTTGATCGCGTCGAGCTGGAAATCGCGCGGAATGACGCGGTGCTTGGCGCCGTCCACTTCGAGCTCGTAGAGCGTGGTCAGGAAGCGGCCAGCGTAAATGCGCTGGCGCAGTTCGTCATGGTCCAGAAGGACCATCATCGGGGGCTTGTTGTCGCCGTAAACCACTCCCGGCACCTTGCCGGAATACCGTGCTGCCCGCGCGGCCCCCTTGCCGCCTTTCGGGCGCACCGTCGCCTTCATCGTCTGGACGGTTGCCATATCGAAACCTCGTGTAAGCCAATGGAAAAAGGCGGCTTTTTCGGCCGCCCACGAACGCGGCAAGCCTCCAGGGGTGCCGGGGGCCGCGTTCGGGCTGGCTTATAGCGAGGGGGACCGGAAAGGGCAAGGAAAGGGGGTAAAGGGCAGGTCACTCCGCCGGCGGCTCGGAAGCGGCCTTGGGCTTCCTGGCGGATTTTGCCTCGAGCGCGTCGATGCGTGCCTTCAGCGCCTCGTTCTCCTCGCGCGCCAGCCGGGCCATTTCCTTGACCGCCTCGAATTCCTCGCGCGGCACCACGTCGAGTTCGCGCAGAATGCGCTCCGCCTGGCTGCGGAACAGCGCGTCGAACTCGCGGCGCACGCCCTGCGCAACGCCGGCCGCGTCGTTCATGAGCCGGGCCATCTCGTCGAAGATGCGGTTGGTGGTCTGGGTCATGGATGAGGGCCTCCGTAATCGTCACAATGACGTTCCGATCATTCCGCCGCAAGGCCCGGCGTGCCAAGGAATCCCGCCGCAAGGCCCGGCGTGCCAGGGAATCCCGCCGCAAGGCCCGGCGTGCTAGGGAATCCCGCGGCCAGCGCGGGGCGCGCCACAAGCACGGGACGTTTCGATGCCCTTTCTCGTCATCCCCTACCCGCACATCGACCCGGTGCTCGTCCACATCGGGCCGCTCGCCATCCGCTGGTACGCGCTCGCCTACATCTTCGGCATCCTGATCGGCTGGGCCTACGCGCGCGCCCTCGTCCGCGCCGAGGCCTTGTGGGGCGGCAAGCCGCCGCTCTCGGTGACCGACTTCGACGACTTCGTGCTGTGGGTGACGCTCGGCATCATCCTCGGCGGCCGCATCGGCTACGTGCTGTTCTACAATCTGCCGTTCTTCGCCGCGCATCCCTTGCAGATCCTCGAACTGTGGACCGGCGGCATGTCGTTCCACGGCGGCTTCACCGGCTGCGTCGTCGCGGTGATCCTGTTCGCGCGAAGCCGCGGCATCTCAATTCTGTCGCTCGGCGACGTCACCTGCGCCGTCGGGCCGATCGGCCTGTTCCTCGGGCGGCTCGCCAATTTCGTGAACGGCGAATTGTGGGGCCGGCCGGCCGACGTGCCGTGGGCGATGGTCTTCCCCGGCGGCGGGCCGATCCCGCGCCATCCGAGCCAGCTTTACGAGGCCTCGCTGGAAGGGCTGGCGCTGCTCGCCTTTCTCTATGTGCTGATCCGGCTCGGCGCGCTGAAGCGGCCCGGCCTCATCATCGGCTGGTTCGCGGTGTTCTACGCCTTCGCCCGCTCGTTCTGCGAATTCTTCCGCGAGCCCGACGTGCAGCTCGGCTTCCTGTGGGGCGGCGCGACCATGGGGCAACTGCTCTGCATCCCGCTGTTCCTCGCCGGCATCGCCTTCATCGTCTACGCGATGAAGCATCCGCGCGCGCAGATGAGCTGATGGCGGCCGCGCCGCTCGAAGCCGGAATCCGCGCGCGCATCGCCGCGCAGGGGCCGATCTCGGTGGCCGACTACATGGCGCTCTGCCTCGCCGATCCGCGGCACGGCTACTACATGACGCGCGATCCGTTCGGCGCGCGCGCCGATTTCACGACCGCGCCGGAAATCAGCCAGATGTTCGGCGAGCTGATCGGCGTGTGGACGGCCGCGGTCTGGCAACAGATGGGCGCGCCGAAGGGCGTCCGCCTCGTCGAGCTCGGCCCCGGCCGCGGCACGCTGATGAGCGACGCGCTGCGCGCCGCGAAAGTCATGTCCGGCTTCCTCGACGCGGCCAGCGTGCATCTGGTCGAGATCAGCCCCGCGCTCACGGCGAAGCAGCGGGAGACGTTGCGCGGCGCGGCCGCGCCCGTGTCGTGGCACGCCTCGCTCGATGCCGTGCCGGAGGGACCGGCGATCATCGTCGCCAACGAGTTCTTCGATGCGCTGCCGGTGCATCAGGCGGTCAAGACCGCGCGCGGCTGGCGCGAGCGCCGCGTCGGCCTCGACGGCGAGAAATTGATCTTCACGCCGGGCGAGGCGGCCATCGATCTGGACTCGCGATTGCCGCCTTCGGCCCGCGATGCGCCCGACGGCGCAATCTTCGAATGGCGCGACGACGACGTAGCGCGGATGCTCGGCAAACGCCTCGCGCAGCAAGGCGGCGCGGCGCTCGTGATCGACTACGGCCATGCGCAGAGCGCCGCCGGCGACACATTGCAGGCGCTCGGCCGCCACGCCTATGCCGATCCGCTGGCCACGCCCGGCGAATTCGACCTCACCGCCCATGTCGACTTCGAGGCGCTCGCGCGCGCCGCGACCTCTGCCGGCGCCGCGGCGTTCGGGCCGCTGACGCAAGGCGACCTGCTGCGCCGGCTCGGCATCGAAACGCGCGCCGGGAAGCTGAAGGCCAAGGCGAGCGGCGACGCCGCAGGACGAATCGACGCGGCGCTGGCGCGCCTCACCGGCGCGGGCCGCGCCGATATGGGGTCGCTGTTCAAGGCCGTGGCGCTGGCGCACCCCGCGCTCGGCGCGCCGCCGCCCTTCGAGCCGCAATAAGGCCACACCGCGACACCAGCATCCGGACAGCGCGCCCCAGCCGCGACGATCCCTGTTGCGCCGGGAGCCGTTCCGCTTCATTGATTTGCACAACGCCTCCAACCGCGGTCTCACGATGCTGCAGGCTTCTTCGCTGTCCCGGCTGGCGCGCATCCGCCACGCCTTCTTCACCCGCAGCGGCGGCGTGTCGGAAGGCGTCTATGCCAGCCTCAACGGCGGCATCGGCTCTAATGACGCGCCGGAGAAGGTGAAGGAAAATCGCGCACGCATGGCGGCGCAGCTCGGCGTCGCGCCGGAGCGTTTCCTGACGCCCTACCAGATCCATTCGCCCGACGTCGCCGTTGCCGACGGCACGTGGACGCAGGAGACGCGGCCTCGCGCCGACGCGGTGGTGACGCGCGAACGCAGGCTCGCGATCGGCGTCTCGACCGCCGACTGCGGCCCGCTGCTGTTTGCCGATGGCGAGGCGGGCGTCGTCGGCGCGGCGCATGCCGGCTGGCGCGGCGCCTTCACCGGCGTGATCGAGGCGACGGTTGCCGCAATGGAGAAGCTGGGCGCGTCACGCGAGCGGGTCTTCGTCGCGCTCGGGCCCACCATCCGGCAGCCGAACTACGAGGTCGGTCCGGAATTCGTCGAGCGCTTCCTCGCCGCCGACATGGACAACGAGCGCTTCTTCGCGCCCGCGCGGCGCGAGGGTCACCGCATGTTCGACCTGACCGGCTACATCGCCGACCGCGTGCAGCGCGCCGGCGTCGGCGGCTTCGAGGACCTCGGCCACTGCACCTATGCGGACCCGGAACGCTTCTTCAGTTACCGCCGCATGAGCCAGCGCGGCGAGCCGGACTACGGCCGCCATATCAACGCGATCGCGCTGTCCGACTAGGACTTGCCCTCAACCCGGCCGGGCGGTTGCTGGACTCCGCCACCTGCCAGCCGGTAGTTTGGCCGCGGCCGCGAGGGGTTCTTAAAAACAAGCGGCCGCAGGGATGTGTCGACGATGTGGGCGTTCCTCCGCCGCGCCAATGGCGCCGCGGGTCTCGGACGGTCGGGTGTGCCTGTGGCGCTGGCGTTCGCCGCCGCGCTGGCGCTTGCCGGCTGCCAGACCGAGCAGCAGGCGAGCCTGGCCGCGGCGCAGCCGCGCGGCTCGACCGTTGCGTTCGACTCGATCGACGGCCTGCCGCAGGACCGCTTCCACACTCTGGTGCAGGATCTCAACGGCGAGGCGCAATTGCGCCAGCTTGCGGTGCTGTCGCGCGAGCAGCCGGCGGCCTACCGCGTGCGCGGCTATTTCTCCGCCGTGGTCGAGCGCGGCCGCACCACGATCTCCTGGGTCTGGGACGTGTTCGACAACCAGGAACGCCGCGCGATGCGCATCAGCGGCTCCGAGGACGCCAAGACCGGCAAGGCCTGGGACGCCGCCGACGATGCCATGCTGCAACGGATCGCCCGCTCCAGCATGGAGCAGCTCGCCGCCTTCCTGACCGCGCCGGCAACTGCGCCGCAGACGCCGGTCGCCTCGGCCGAGCCGCGGCTCGCCTTGACCGCCGACGGCACCCCGGAAGCCGCCGGCATCTTCCGCATGGCGCGGGCCAAGGCCGACCCGGCGGCGGAGGGCTCGCCGCCGGCCGGCGCCCGCGCCGCCGCGGCTTCCGGCCACTGACCGGCCCTTTTTCCGTTCATTCTGATCGGCAAAAGCAGCGGACAGCGTGGCCGGCGCGTATTGCCGCGCACATCATGCCTTGTTATGACCACGCCGCAATTTCCGCGAAAAACGGCGAGGTTTTGATGTCGGGCAAGAACGGGGCGATCAAGCTCGTCGCCGGCAACTCCAACCCCGTGCTGGCGCGGGAAATCTGCGACTTCCTCAATACGCCGCTGACCAAGGCGCAGGTCCGCCGCTTCGCCGACATGGAGATCTTCGTCGAGATCCAGGAGAACGTGCGCGGCGCCGACGTCTTCGTGGTGCAGTCGACCTCGTTCCCGGCCAACGACCACCTGATGGAATTGCTGATCATCATCGACGCGCTGCGCCGCGCCTCGGCGCGCCGCATCACGGCGGTGATCCCCTATTTCGGCTATGCCCGGCAGGACCGCAAACCCGGGCCCCGCGCACCGATCTCGGCCAAGCTCGTCGCCAACCTCATCACCCGCGCCGGCGCCGACCGCGTCATGACGCTCGACCTGCACGCGGGGCAAATTCAGGGCTTCTTCGATATCCCGACCGACAACCTCTACGCCTCGCCTCTGATGGTCCGCGACATCAAGGAGCGCTTCAAGCTCGACAACGTGATGGTGGTGTCGCCCGACGTCGGCGGCGTCGCGCGCGCGCGCGGGCTTGCCAAGCGCATCAACGCGCCGCTCGCCATCGTCGACAAGAGGCGCGAGCGGCCCGGTGAATCGGAAGTGATGAACGTGATCGGCGAGGTCGCCGGCCACACCTGCGTGCTGGTCGACGACATCGTCGATTCCGGCGGCACGCTGGTGAACGCGGCCGACGCGCTGCTCAAGCAGGGCGCCAAGGACGTCTACGCCTATATCAGCCACGGCGTGCTGTCGGGCGGCGCGGTCGGCCGCATCGGCGGCTCCCGCCTGAAGGAACTGGTCATCACCGACTCGATCCAGCCGACCAAGGAACTGCTGGCGACGCCGAACATCCGCGTCCTGCCGATCGGCCGCCTGATCGGCGAGGCGATCCAGCGCACCGCCTCGGAAGAGTCCGTCTCCAGCCTGTTCGACTGAACGCGCCGAATCCCCCCGAACTTATCCACCACGAATTGAATCGGCCGCCGGATTGGCTGTGGAGATTCCGGACCGCGCGGTTGCCACGAGTCCGCAAATCACGGCTCATGATGCCTCGAAGATGCCTCTGGCGGCCTGAATCGAGCGGGTTATAGTCGAGTCGGCTCCCTGATTCGCTCTCTGCGTCAAGGCACCCGTAATCCCTGCGTCAAAACGGACCCGCCCCGTCTTCGGGGGCAAGGAAGCCGTGCGCGTTCGGTGGCGTGCGTTTCCCCTGGCTCCAATCGGCAATGCGGAGACGTCATGTCCCTCTCGAGCTATACTGACGAGTCCCGATTGAATCCGCTCGACGTCGTCGAGCGGCTGGCATCGGGCAATGACTGGTCGTTCGAGCGCGCGAGCGACGACGAGATCACGATTCTCGTCACCGGCCGCTGGACCGACTATCAGCTCTCCTACACCTGGATGGACGACATCGAGGCGCTGCATCTGGCCTGCGCCTTCGACCTCAAGGTTCCCGAGCGCCGCTGCGCCGACGTGCAGACGCTGATCTCGATGATCAACGAGCGGCTGTGGGTCGGCCATTTCGACCTCTGGATCAACGACGGCATCGTCATGTTCCGCCACGCGCTGATCCTCGCCGGCACCGAGGCCTCCGGCCAGCAGTGCCAGTCGCTGCTCGCAACCGCTCTCGACACCTGCGAGCGCTACTTCAGCGCCTTCCAGTTCGTGGTCTGGGCCGGCAAGAGCGCCAAGGAGGCGCTGGAAGCGGCGATGTTCGAGACCTCCGGCGAGGCCTGAGTTTCAGGAAAACGTCAGCGACACGCCCGGCAGCGGCAGGCCGGTGATTTGCGTCGTCCACGTCTCGCCCGGCGCCACCGGGAAAGCGCGCGTCACCGTGCCGGTCGAGACGATCTCGCCGGCCTGCAGCGGCGGATTGTGCGGATCGCGGGCCAAGAGCCCGACCAGGTGCCGCAGCGCCGATACCGGATTGCCGAGCACGGCGTCGCCGCGGCCGCGGTCGATCAACCCACCGTCACGGTAGAGCGCGACCTCGAAGCGCCCGAGCGCGTCGAGCCATGTCGCGCCGTCATCGCCGACCGGCCGCCGTTCGCCGACGAGCAAGGCGCCGTGCATCGCGTTCGCCGCCGTGGTGTCGGTCGCGGTGAATTTCCACTGCGGGAAGATCGACTGCACGATCTCGTAGCCGTGGGCGATCCAGGCGATGCAGTTCATCAACGCAAGCTCGTCCATGCCCGGCGACGGCGCGCGGGCGAGGCCGAACATGATCTCCGGCTCGATGCGCGGCTCGAGATAAGCCGCGAGCGGCAGCACCGGCGTGCCGGCGAGCTCGCGCAGGCTGCGCGTGGTCACGTAGCCCCAGTTCGGCGTGTCGACGTTGTACTCGGCCCAGATGTTGCGGTTGGTGAAGCCGATCTTGCGGCCGACCGAAGTCTCGCCGCGCACCGCGCGCGCCCGCTCGAGCCAGTGCGACACGCGATAGGCGTCCGCTAGCGGCAGTTCGGCGCCGCGCGCGGAAAACGGCACGATCTGGCGGGCGCCGTCGAGCGCCGCGAGAATTTCGCCGCCGATCGCCGTGATGTCGGTTGTCCGCCGGTCCATGCCGCCTCCCGCCCGCATTGTGGAAAGGCCCGGGCCGCTTGGCAATGTCGCCGCCGCCACTATGATCGCGCGCATGAAAAAGCCCGCCAGGACGCCGAAGCTCTCCGCCGTCATATCCGGCCCGCTGCTGCTGGTCGGCGCCGGCAAGATGGGCCAGGGCATGCTCGACGGCTGGCTGGCGCGCGGGCTCAACCCGCGCAAGCTCGTCGTGATCGAGCCGCACCCGGCCAAGGCCATCAAGTCGCTCGGCAAGCGCGGCGCGAAGATCAATCCCAAGAGCGCGGCGGAAGCGGCGGCCATCGTCATCGCGGTGAAGCCGCAGACCGCGCCCGAGGCGGTGCCGCCGATCGGGACAAGCGCCGGCAAGGGCACGCTCGTGCTCTCGATCATGGCCGGGCGCACGCTGCGTTTCTTGGAGGAGCGGCTGCCGGCCGGCACCGCCATCGTGCGCGCCATGCCGAACACGCCGGCCGCGGTCGCGCGCGGCATCACCGTCTGCTGCGCCAATGCCCGCGTCACCGCCCGGCAGCGCAAGCTCGCCACCGCCCTGCTCGCCGCCATCGGCACGGTCGAATGGGTCGCCGACGAGCGCCTGATCGACGCGGTCACCGCGGTGTCCGGCTCGGGTCCGGCCTACGTGTTCCTGCTCGCCGAGGCGATGGCCAAGGCGGGCATCGCCGCCGGGCTGCCCGCCGATCTCGCGGCGCGGCTGGCGCGCGAGACCGTGGCCGGTTCCGGCGAGCTGTTGCACCGCTCCGATCTCGACGCCGCCACCTTGCGGCAGAACGTGACCTCGCCCGGCGGCACCACCGCGGCGGCGCTCGCCGTGCTCATGGGCCCGAACGGTTTCGACGTGCTGCTGAGCGAGGCCATCGCCGCCGCCGCCCGGCGCTCGCGCGAGCTGGCCGGCTAGCACCGCCACTGGAACGCCTCATTCCGCGCACCTAGATTGAGGCGAACAGCCGGAAGGAGACCGCCCATGGCCGATACGCCCCACGCCGAAGGCACGTCCAACCGCGACAAGGCCATCCATGCGTTCCTGGCCCTGCTCGCCGAGCGCCGTTTCGAGGACGTCGGCCTCGCCGAAGTCGCCGGCCGCGCCGGCCTGAAGCTGTCGCAACTGCGCGCCGAGTTCGGCTCGACGCTGGCGATCTACGCCGCCCACGTGAAGAAGATCGACGAGGCCGTGCTCGACGGCGGCGGCGACATGGGCGAGGAGCCGCATCGCGACCGGCTGTTCGACGTACTCATGCGCCGGCTGGAGAAGCTCGCGCCGCACAAGGAGGCGGTGCGCTCGACGCTGTCATCGGCGCGCCACCGTCCGGGCCTCGCCTTCGCGCTCAACGCAATGGCGGTGCGCTCGCACAAATGGATGCTGGAGGCCGCCGGCATCAGCACTTCCGGCCCGCGCGGCGCGTTGCGCGCTCAAGGGTCGGCGCTTCTGTTCGCGCGCGTCGCGCAGGTCTGGCTCGACGACAACGAGGAAGGCCTCGACCGCACGATGGCGGCGCTCGACCGTGGGCTGGCCAGCGCCGAACGCTGGGACGGCTTCCTCGGCGATCTCTGCGCGATTCCCTGCGCCTTGCGCGGCGCCCGCCGCCGGCGCCGCCGCCCGCTCGACGAGGGCCCGGCGGAAGCGAGCGCGGCGTGACCCAGCCGGCGCTATGACGCCCATTCCGCGGTGAGCTGCGCGCGGCCGCGATCGTAATTGTTGCAATCGAGATCGCCGTTGGCGTTGCCTGGAATGCCGGGGATCAGGTCCGGGGCAAGACCCGGCCGCCCGCGCTTGTCGGTGTATTGCCAGAGCCAATACGTCCGCCAACTCGCCTGGCAGACCGGATTGGGATTGTAGTGGGCAAGCCACAGGCGGTGTGAACCGAAGAACGGGTCGACCGTGGCGCCGAGGCTGCTCTTGATCAGGTCGCCGCTGTAGAGCACGGCCTTCCTGCCCAGCGCGGTCTCGATGCCCTGGAGAAACTGCTTCGCCATCGGCAGCGTCATCTGATTGCCGACCGTCTTCTCGAAATCGAGCGCGACGAGCGTGTCGCCCTTCGGCTGCGCGACATTCAGGAAATTATCGACCTGATCGGCGACCGGCGCGGCGGTCCCCCAGTGATACGCGCCCCAGAGCAGGCCCGCGTCGAGCGCCTGCTGCCGGCGCGCGGCATACTCGTCGTCGTGCCCGGTCGCGCCGGTCGTCGCCTTGTGAATGACGCCCCACAATCCCGCCGCTTCGGCATCGTCGAAGCTGTTCACCACGTCGAGGTGATAGATGTCGACAACGCGTAGGTTGATCGCCATGGCCGCCCCCTGCCCCGGAATCCGGACGGATAATGGGACAGAACCAGACCCCGATCAACTGTCGGTTGTCTTTATATATTTTACACGGGAACCCTGACAGTCGCCCGCAAGCCGCCGAGCGGCGAGTCGCCGAGCGTGATGTCGCCGCCGTGCGAGCGCGCGATGTCGCGCGCGATCGCAAGCCCGAGGCCGGTGCCGCCCTCGTCCTGGTTGCGCGCGTCGTCGAGCCGCAGGAACGGCTTGAACACGTCCTCGCGCATCTCCACCGGGATGCCCGGGCCGTCGTCGTCGATCGTCACGGTCAGGTAGCGATGGTCGCGATGGCCGGTGATGGCGATCCCGGGCGCGTAGCGCGCCGCGTTGGAAACGAGATTGGCAAGGCAGCGCTTGAACGCCGCCGGCCGCACCGTGACGATCGGCGGCCCGTAGAACACGACGGTGGCACGATGGCCGTGCCGTTCGGCATCGCTGCGCAGTTCCTCGAGGAACTCGGCCATGTCGGTCGGCGCCGACGCCTCGCCGAGATCGCCGCGCGCGAAGGCGAGATAGGCCTCCAGCATGCGCGCCATCTCGTCGACGTCCTTCTTCATCGCCTCGACTTCCGGATTGGAGTCGATCAGCGCCAGTTCGAGCTTGAAGCGGGTCAGCACCGTGCGCAGGTCGTGGCTGACGCCGGCGAGCATCGCGGTGCGCTGCTCGATCGCGCGCTCGATGCGCGTCTTCATCTCGATGAAGGCAGCCGCCGCGCGCCTGACCTCGCGCGCGCCGCGCGGACGGAAGTTCGGCACTTCGCGACCCTTGCCGAAACTCTCGGCGGCGTCGGCGAGGCGCAGGATCGGCTTGATCTGGTTGCGCAGGAAGGCGATGGCGACGACCAGCAGCACCGTCGAGGTGCCGACCATCCAGAACAGGAAGATTTCCGAGTTCGACGCGTAAGCGGCGCTACGCCGCGCATAGACGCGCATCACCGTATTGTCGAGTTGGATGCGGATCTCGACCAGCGCCGACTTGCCGACGGTGTCGATCCAGAACGGGCGGCCGATCTGCTTGCGCAATTCCTCCGACAGAGCCTGGTCAAGCAGCGAGAAGAACGGCTTCGGCATCGGCGGCGGCAGTTCGCCCACCGGCAGAAAGTCGACCACCAGCCCGAGCCGGTCCTGCGCGATCTTGCGGATCGAGGTGCGGTCGGCGTCCTGCGGATAGGCGCGATAGACGTCGATCAGCGCGCCGATGTCGTGCACGACGCCGGCGGACAAACGCTGCGTCACCTCGCTCCACTGCCGCTCGAAGAAGATGAAAGCGAGCACCGATTGCAGGATCACCATCGGCGCGAT
>DATNBL010000008.1:0-16694 GCA_035571935.1 Pseudolabrys sp. | reverse complement strand
CGGGCGCCAAGCCCGAGGAAGCGCGCGCGGTGGCGCTCGCCGACCGCGAGCGCATCGAGGAAGCGGTCGCCGGCTCTCACATGGTGTTCATCACCGCGGGCATGGGTGGCGGCACCGGCACCGGCGCTGCTCCGATCATCGCGAAGATCGCGCGCGAGCTCGGCATTCTCACAGTCGGCGTGATTACGAAGCCATTCCACTTCGAAGGCCAGCGCCGCATGCGCACCGCCGATTCCGGAATCGGCGAACTGCACAAGGTGGTCGACACGCTGCTGATCATCCCGAACCAGAACCTGTTCCGGGTCGCCAACGAAAAGACCACCTTCGCCGATGCCTTCGCGATGGCCGACCAGGTGCTCTATTCGGGCGTCGCCTGCATCACCGACCTGATGGTCAAGGAAGGTCTGATCAATCTCGACTTCGCCGACGTCCGCGCGGTGATGCGCGAGATGGGCAAGGCGATGATGGGCACCGGCGAGGCCTCCGGCGAGAAGCGCGCGCTGACCGCCGCCGAAGCCGCGATCTCCAACCCGCTGATCGACGACGCCTCGATGAAGGGCGCGCGCGGCCTCCTGATCTCGATCACCGGCGGCAAGGATCTGACGCTGTACGAAGTCGATGAGGCCGCCACCCGCATCCGCGAGGAGGTCGACCAGGACGCCAACATCATCGTCGGCGCCACCTTCGACGAGAGCCTCGACGGCATCATCCGCGTGTCGGTCGTCGCCACCGGCATCGACAACACCGGACGAATGCGTGACCAGGGCCCGGCCGAAGTCGCGCTCAAGGAACTCGCCGGCAAGGTGCGCAACGACCAGCGCCGCGTTCCGGCGCAGCCGCAGGTGCAACATGCGCCGGCCGCCTATGCGGCGCAGCCGCCGATCCCGAACCCGGCGATCGTCAGCGCGGCCGCGTCGGTTGAATCGGCCGCGCATGCCGCCGTCGCCGCCGCGATCCTGCCGCAGACCGCGATCGACGAGGTGTCGATCCGGCCGAAGCCGATGAAGCCGTCGCTGTTCGACCAGCCGGAGCCGGAGGCTCCGCCGGCGATCGAGCCGCCGGCGCCGACCTTCGTGCCGCCCGCGCCCGAGCGTGTGATGCGCACGCCGCGCATGCCGCGCATTGACGAACTGCCGCTGCCGGCCCGCGCCATGATGGACCAGCGCGGCCAGCAGGCCGAGAACCATCCGGAGGAGCGCCGCAAGTCGCTGATGCAGCGCCTCGCCTCGGTCGGCCTCGGCCGCCGCTCGGAGGAGCCGGAAGCGCCGCCGGCGCCGCGCACCGCGCGCGCGATGCCACAATACGAGCAGCCGCAGCGCCCGACCGCCCGCCAGCCGGAAGGCCGCGCCGAGCCCGTCTCGGAGTACGCCCGCCGGCCCGCGCCGCAGGGGCTCGATCCCCACGGCCGGCAAACGGCTGTGCATAACTCGCCCGAGGACGACCAGCTCGATATCCCGGCTTTCCTGCGCCGTCAGGCGAACTAGGCTGAACGCGATACAACCGGCGGCCCCGTACCCCCCAGGGTGCGGGGCCGTCGGCTTTTTGAAGCCACGCAATCGCTCGTCAAAGTATTGATTTTAATCACGCTTTTGAGGGGGGCGTGGGGAGGGCCGCGTTGCCCGGCCGCATTTGCAACCGGGCGAGGATTGAGGGGTAAGGTAAATGGTAATCTGGTGCTGACGCGGGCCGGCCAATTGCGGCAAAAAAGAGTAACAGTCGGTAAGAAAGCGTGAGTTGGAGAAGCACCGCCTAAAGCCTAAGTTTCCGCAGCGAAACGGACTTTTCCGGTCCGGGGGGACCAGCCGGCAAATCGACAAGTGGCCGGCGTTGAGGCTGAAATATGACCCCGCGAGGGGCGCGTTTGGGGACCGCACGGTTCGCAGTCGAGCCGGCGGATTGAGGGTGGATGAAAGGCGCTAAGCAAACGACGCTGCGCGAACAGGTCGCCATCTCCGGCATCGGCGTCCATTCCGGTCAGCCCGTCACGCTCACGCTCAACCCGGGCGATGACGATACCGGCATCGTCTTCCAGCGCATCAATCGGGACGGTTCGCTTCAACGCGAAATTCGCGCCGACGTGCGCGCCGTCACCGCAACCGAATTCGCCACCGTGCTCGGCGACGCCAAGGGGCCGTTGTGCTCCACCGCCGAGCATCTGCTTGCCGCGCTGCGCGGGCTCAACGTCGACAACGTCGTCGTCGAGATCGACGGCCCGGAAGTGCCGATCATGGACGGCAGCGCAGCGCCTTTCATCGACGCGCTCGATCAGGCCGGCCTGACGCATCGCGCGCTGCCGCGCCGCTACATCGAAGTCATCAAGCCGGTGCGCGTCGCCAAGGACAAATCGCTCGGCGAACTGCGCCCCTACGAGCACGGCTTCCGCGTCGAGGCCGAGATCGCGTTCGATCATCCGCTGATCGGCACGCAGGCGATCGCGCTCGACATCGAGCCGAAGAGCTTCCGCACCGAAATCGCGCGCGCCCGCACCTTCGGCTTCATGAAGGATGTGGCGGGCCTGTGGAGCGCCGGCTATGCGCTCGGCGCCTCGTTCGACAACACCCTCGTCGTGAGCGAGGACCGCGTCCTCAATCCGGAAGGGCTGCGCTACCCGGACGAGTTCGTGCGCCACAAGGTGCTCGACGCGGTCGGCGACCTCGCGCTGGCCGGTCTGCCGCTGATCGCCGCCTACAGGACCGTGCGCGGCGGCCACAAGCTCAATTACGCGGTGCTGTCGGCGCTGATGGCCGACACCAGCGCCTGGCGGGTGGTCGAGGCCACCGAGACGCCGGTGCGGCGCGGCCGCGCCCAGGCCGCCGGGGTGGTCGCCCCCGCCTATGGTCCGGACAAGACCTGAATCGCCGGTTTTCGGCCCTTTTCACCGCCTTAATCCGGGCCGAATGTCGGCCTAATCGCTTGGCGCATCGGGGCGTTTTCGTCTAAATCTTCGCCCGCAGGGGCGGCGCGGGCCGCCCTGTGAGGCGGCTCTCCAGCCGCAGACGGTCGCGACAGTTCGGGGATGTCACGCGTATGAGCGCTTCGCTGCCTGCCCGTTTGACCCGCGCCGCCGTGGTCGTGCTCGTGGCCTCGAGCCTCGGCGCCTGCTCGAACTTCTCGGGCTTTTCCGGATTCTCCGGCTTCAACCTGTTCGGCAGCAAGGACGACACGCCGCCGGACGAGCCGGCCGACCGCCTCTACAACGAAGGCCTCTATTACCTGAACTCCGAGCGCAAGCCGAAGGAGGCGGTCAAGAAGTTCGAGGAAGTCGACCGCCAGCACCCGTATTCGGAGTGGGCGCGCAAGGCGCTCATCATGTCGGCCTACTCGTATTACCAGAGCGGCTCGTATGACGAATGCGTCGCCGCCGCCAAGCGCTACATCACGCTGCACCCCGGCACGCCGGACGCCGCCTATGCGCAGTTCCTGATCGGCTCGTCCTACTACGACCAGATCCCCGACATCACTCGCGACCAGGACCAGACCGACAAGGCGCTGGCCGCGCTCGACGAGGTGATCCGCAAGTATCCCGACAGCGAATACGCCGCGAGCGCCAAGCAGAAGATGGAAGTCGCGCGCGACCAGCTCGCCGGCAAGGAGATGGACATCGGCCGCTACTACCTCGACAAGCGCGACTACACCGGCGCCATCAACCGCTTCAAGATCGTCGTGACCAAGTACCAGACGACGCGCCATGTCGAGGAGGCGCTGGAGCGCCTGACGGAAGCCTATATGGCGCTCGGCATCATCGACGAGGCGCAGACCGCCGCCGCCGTGCTCGGCCATAACTTCCCCGACAGCACCTGGTACAAGCACGCCTACGCGCTGGTGAAGTCCGGCGGGCGCGAGCCGTCCGAGAACAAGGGCTCGTGGATCAGCAGGGCGTTCAAGAAGGTCGGGCTGGGCTGAGGGCCCCGCCGTTTGTCGCCGCTCTACCCACAGCGTCATGGCCGGGCATAGCCCGTCGAAGACGGGCGTAAACGCCCTCTTGTCCCGGCCATCCGCGTCTTTAGGCTGGGCGCGATTCGAAGACGTGGATGCCCGGCACAAGGCCGGGCATGACGAATCCGGCCGGACCTGACCGCCATGCTCTCCCGACTTTCGATCCGCGACATCGTCCTGATCGACAAGCTCGACATCGATTTCGCCGCGGGGCTCGCCGTGCTCACCGGCGAGACCGGCGCCGGCAAGTCGATCCTGCTCGATTCCTTTGCGCTGGCGCTCGGCGGGCGAGGGGACCAGTCGCTGGTGCGGCAGGGCGCGGAGCAGGGGCAGGTGACCGCCGTGTTCGAGGTGCGCCGCAGCCATCCGGCGCGCGCCATCCTCAAAGCCAACGACATCGCCGACGAGGACGAGCTGATCCTGCGCCGGGTGCAGCTTGCCGACGGACGCACCCGCGCCTTCGTCAACGACCAGCCGGTGAGCGTGCAGGTGATCAAGCAGCTCGGCCAGGTTCTCGTCGAAATCCACGGCCAGCACGACGACCGCGCCTTGGTCGACGCCGCGACCCACCGCCGCCTGCTCGACGCCTATGGCGGGCTCGAAGCCGACGCCGCCCGCGTCGAGGGCTTGTGGAACGCGCGGCGCGAGACGCTCGAAGCGGCCGAGGCGCACGCGGCCGAGGTCGAGCGTGCCCGGCGCGAGGCCGACTGGCTGCGCCATGCCGTAGCCGAGCTCGACAAACTGGCGCCGCAGGCCGGTGAGGAGACGATGCTCGCCGACCGCCGCACCACGATGATGCAGTCGGAGAAGGTCGCCGGGGACCTGCGCGAAGCGCACGACGCGCTCGCCGGGTCGAACTCCAGCGTGCCGGAACTCGCCGCCGTCATCCGCCGCCTCGAGCGCCGCTCGACGCAGGCGCCGCAGCTCGTCGAGCCATCGGTCAAGTCGCTCGACGTCGCGCTCAATGCGCTGGAAGAGACGCGCGCGCATCTGGAAGCCGCGCTGCGCGCCGCCGACTTCGATCCGGCCGAACTCGAACGCATCGAGGAGCGGCTGTTCGCGCTGCGAGCCGCCGGCCGCAAGTACAACGTGCCGGTCGATGACCTCGCCGCGCTGGCGCAGCGTTATCACGGCGACATCGGCCTCATCGACGCCGGCGAGGAGAAGCTCAAGACGCTGCGCGCTGCCGCGGCGGCGGCCGACGCCGAGTTCCGCAAAGCGGCCGAGGCGCTGTCGAAAGCACGGCTGAAGGCCGGCACCGCGCTCGACAAGGCGGTCAACGGCGAGCTCAAGCCGCTCAAGCTCGAGCGCGCGCGCTTCACCACCGAGATCGTCAGTGACGCCGACACGGCCGGACCGAATGGCATCGACCGCGTCGAGTTCTGGGTGCAGACCAATCCCGGCACCAAGCCGGGACCGCTGATGAAGATCGCCTCCGGCGGCGAGCTGGCGCGCTTCCTTTTGGCGCTGAAGGTGGTGCTGGCCGACCGCGGCTCCGCGCCGACGCTCGTCTTCGACGAGATCGACACCGGCGTCGGCGGCGCGGTGGCCGACGCCATCGGTACGCGGCTGGCGCGGCTCGCGCGCGGCGTGCAGGTGCTGGCGGTGACGCACGCGCCGCAGGTGGCGGCGCAGGCGCAGCGCCATTACGTCATCTCGAAGGATGCGCTCGACAAGGGCAAGCGCGTGGCGACGCGCGTCACCGAGGTGGCGGCCGAGAAGCGGCGCGAGGAGATCGCGCGCATGCTCGCCGGCGCCGAGATCACCAACGAGGCCAGAGCTGCGGCGGAACGGCTTATCAAGGCGGCGGGATAGCGGGTGCCGCGCGCCAACGCGGTGGTGTAACCTCAGTTCATGGCCAAAGCGACAGTCCGCACCGACAAGACACCCGTCGACCTGCTCACCGCCAAGCAGGCGGCGGCCGAGCACGCGCGGCTGACGGCGGAAATTTCCAGGCACGACAAGCTGTACTACCAGAACGACCGGCCGGCGATCAGCGACGCCGAATACGACGCGCTGCGCCAGCGCTACAACGCCATCGAGGCGCGCTTCCCCGACCTGCGCACGCTGGAATCGCTGTCGCTGAAGGTCGGCGCCGCGCCGGCGCGCGGCTTCGCCAAGGTGCGTCACGCGGTGCCGATGCTGTCGCTCGACAATGCGTTTGCCGAAGAGGACGTCGCCGACTTCGTCGCCCGCATCCGCCGCTTTCTCAAGCTCGATGACGAAGCGCGCATCGACTTCTCCGCCGAGCCGAAGATCGACGGCCTGTCGATGTCGCTGCGTTACGAGAACGGCGAACTGGTCACCGCGGCAACGCGCGGCGACGGCCAGGAGGGCGAGGACGTCACCGCCAATATCCGCACGCTCGCCGACGTGCCGAAGGCGCTCAAGGGCCGCAACATTCCGAAGATCACCGAGGTGCGCGGCGAGGTCTACATGACCAAGAAGGCCTTCCTCGCGCTCAACGAGCGGCAGAAGGAAGCCGGCGCGCCGGTGTTCGCCAATCCGCGCAACTCCGCCGCCGGCTCGCTGCGGCAGAAGGACCCGTCGATCACCGCCTCGCGCCCGCTCGGCTTCTTCGCCTACGCCTGGGGCGAGATCAGCGAGATGCCGGAAGACACGCAGACCGGCATGATCCAATGGTTCGAGCGCTGCGGCTTCAGGACCAATCCGCTGACGAAGCTCTGCCGCTCGACGGAAGAACTCATCGCCTTCCACCGCAAGATCGAGGAAGAGCGCGCGGAGCTCGACTACGACATCGACGGTGTCGTCTACAAGGTCGACCGCCTCGACTGGCAGGAGCGGCTCGGCTTCGTCTCGCGCACGCCGCGCTGGGGCATCGCGCACAAATTCCCGGCCGAGCGCGCGCTCACCATTCTCAAGGACATCGAGATCCAGGTCGGCCGCACCGGCGCGCTGACGCCGGTCGGCAAGCTCGATCCGGTCGGCGTCGGCGGCGTCATCGTGCAGAACGTGACGCTGCACAACGAGGACTACATCAAGGGCATCGGCGGCAAGGGCGAGACCCTGCGCGAGGGCCGCGATATCCGCATCGGCGACACCGTCGTCATCCAGCGCGCCGGCGACGTCATCCCGCAGGTGGTCGACGTCGTCATCGACAAAAGGCCGAAGGGCGCGAAGGAATATCGTTTCCCGAAGAAGTGCCCGTGCCCGCTGCATACCGACGTGGTGCGCGAGGAGACCGCGACCGGCGAGGAGGGCGCCCGCGCCCGCTGCACCGGCGAGTTCGCCTGTCCGTTCCAGAAGATCCAGCACCTGATGCTGTTCGTGTCGCGCCGCGCCTTCGACATCGACGGGCTCGGCGAGAAGCAGGTCGAGTATTTCTTCGATCAGGGCTGGGTGAAGGAGCCCGCCGACATCTTCACGCTGCAGGCGCGCAACGCGAAACTGAAGCTGGAGGAGATCGAGGGCTACGGCGAGACGTCGGTCAAGAACCTGTTCGACTCGATCAACGCGCGGCGCGAGATCGCGCTCGACCGCTTCATCTATGCGCTCGGCATCCGCCATGTCGGCGAGACCACCGCGCTGGCGCTGGCGCGCGGCTACGGATCGTGGAAGGCATTTCACGACGCCGCGCTGAAGGTCGCCAAGGGCGACGAAGAAACGATCGCCGAGATGGATGCGCTCGACCAGATCGGCGACACGGTGATCGAGGCGGTGCGCGGCTATTTCAACGAGAGGCACAATCTCGGCATCGTCGAGCGGTTGACCAGGCAGGTGACGATCCTCGACGCCGAGAAGCCGAAGAAGGACTCAGCCGTCGCCGGCAAGACGGTGGTGTTCACCGGCTCGCTGGAGAAGATGACGCGCGACGAAGCCAAGGCGACCGCCGAGCGTCTCGGCGCCAAGGCGGCGGGCTCGGTGTCGAAGAAGACGGATTATGTGGTCGCCGGTCCCGGCGCGGGCTCGAAGCTTGCGGAAGCGAAGAAGCTGAACATCCCGGTGCTCACCGAGGACGAGTGGCTGAAGCTCATCGGTCAGTAGACCGCAGCGAACGCCATCGGCAAAACCGACAGGACTAGGACCGCGCCCAAGGTCAGCAGGCTGGTCTGCCGCGGCGGCAGCCCATCGTGCAACCGCTTCGATCGCGCCCAGGTGGCGTAGAAGGCGATGGCGAGCGGCAGCAGTGCCGGAAAAATGGCCGCTCCCGGCATGTTGCGCGAGCACATGTCGATGGCGACGAAGGCCGCGACGCCCGAAAACGGGATGAGTACAATCCAGGCGACAGCCGCCCAGCGCGGCATCGATCCCATGATGCCGGCGGCGATGAGCATGACTGCGAGCAGAATCCAGAGCCCGCCGGTGACGAAGAGCGCTTGAAACCCGTTCGCCATGCTCGCCTCGCCGCCGCCGGCCCGCGTGTTAAGCGCGTTAGCGATCATAAGAACGTAGAGCGGTCCGGCGAGCGCCATCAGCGCAAACAGGCCGTATGGCCGCGACGTCCCGGTCTCTGTGGATGTCGAAATGATCGCGCCCCCTGAAGATGGCGGAGCCTATGCGGGCGCCGCGGAAGCGGCAAGTTATCTCTCCCCTGAAAGGGGAGGGTGGCGAGCGAAGCGAGCCGGGTAGGGTTTAGCATCCCGCTAGCGGCCTCCACCCGCCGCCTGCGGCGGCACCCTCCCCCGCAAGCGGGGGAGGGATAAGAAATCATAAAGCCTCTGTCGCCCGTTCCAGCCAACCGCGCGTCTCGCCATCGACTAGCGGCGCGATGTCGGCGCGCACGCGTTCATGATAGCTGTCGAGCCAGTGCTGCTCCTTCGGCGTCAGCATCGCGGCATCGACCAGCCGTCGGTCGATCGGCGCCAGCGTCAGCGTCTCGAACGCGTTGAGCGGCTTCTCGGCGCCGGCGGGCTCGGGCGCCGCGATCACCAGCACCAGGTTCTCGATGCGGATGCCGTAGGCGGCGGTCTTGTAGTAGCCGGGCTCGTTCGACAGGATCATGCCGCGCCTGAGCGCGACGTGCCCGAGCTTGGAAATGCGCGCCGGCCCCTCGTGCACCGAGAGATAACTGCCGACGCCGTGGCCGGTGCCGTGGTCGAAGTCGAGGCCGGCGTCCCACAGCGCGACGCGCGCCAGCGGGTCGAGCTGCGCGCCGGTCGTGTTCTCCGGATAGACCGCGGTGGCGATGGCGATGTGGCCCTTGAGCACGCGCGTGAAGCGGTCGCGCATCTCGTCCGATGGCGCACCGATGACGACCGTGCGGGTGATGTCGGTGGTGCCGTCCTCGTATTGCGCGCCGGAATCGATCAGGAACAATTCGTTCATGCCGATCTTGCGATTGCTTTCGCGCGTGACGCGGTAGTGCACGATGGCGCCGTTCGGCCCGGCGCCGGAAATGGTCGGGAACGACACGTCTTTTAAAAGCCCGGTGTCGCGGCGGAAGCTCTCCAGCGCCGCGACGGCGTCGATCTCGGTGAGCTTGCCGGACGGCGCCTCGCGGTCGAGCCAGGCAAGGAAGCGCGTCACCGCCGCGCCGTCGCGCAGGTGCGCGGCGCGCGTGCCGGCGATCTCGGCGTGGTTCTTCACCGCCTTCATCAGCGTGATCGGATCGGCCGCGTGCACCGGCTTGCCGCCATTGTCGGCGACGATCTTCGACAACGCCGCGACGGCGCTCGCCTGATCGAGACGGACGTGTTTGTCCTTCAGGGTGGTGAGATCGCGCGTGAGGTCATCCGGCGCGCGGATGTCGGCGACGTCGTCGAGCGCAGCGCGCGTCGTATTGTCGAGCTTGCCCGGCTCGACATAGAGGCGCGGCCGGCCCTCGCGCGGGATCAGCGCGAATGCGAGCGCCAGCGGCGTGTGCGCGATGTCGGAGCCGCGGATGTTGAAGGTCCAGGCGACGTTCTGCGGGTCCGACACGATCAGCGCGTCGGCCTTCGCCTTGTCGAGCTCGGTGCGCACACGCTTGAGCTTGTCGGCGGCGCTTTCGCCGGCCAGCTTGATGTCGCGCAGCGTGACCTTGCCCGATGGCGGCGCCGGTCGGTCGCGCCACAGCGCATCGATCGGATTGGTGTCGACCGCGACAAGCTCGGCCCCGGCGTCGGCGCAAGCCTGTTTCAGTTTCTCGACGCTTTCGTTCGTGTGCAGCCACGGATCGTAGCCGATGCGGTCGCCTGCTTTGGCGTTCTGCGCCAGCCACTGGCTCGGCGGCCGCTCGACAAGATGCTCGATCGCAAACACCGCGGTGTCGATCTGCGCGTCGGCCTGCACGGTGTAGCGGCCATCGACGAACACGGCGGCCTTGTCGGCGAGCACGACCGCCGCGCCGGCCGAGCCGGTGAAGCCGGTCAGCCAAGCCAGCCGCTCTTCGCTCGCCGGCAAGTATTCGTTCTGCTGGCGGTCGGCGCGCGGGACGGCGAAGCCGGTCAGGCTGCGGCGCTTGAGCTCGGCGCGCAGGGCGGCGACGCGCCCGGCGCTCTGGTCGCGCTCGCTTGCGTCCTCGAAAGTCTGGAACTTCGCTTCGAACATGGCCGGCACTCTAGCGGCCTCGGGCGGGCGCGCAACGCCCGCGCCGCAGCACGAGCGTCATCCAGCCGTCGAGCGGAATGCGCCGCTCGAGGTGGAAGCCCTGGCCCAAGTAATGTGCCAGCGCGGCGTTGGCGTGCGACGGCAGGAGGCCCGAGAGCACGACGCGTGCGTTGCGCGCGGTGAGGCGGCGGATCGGCACCGCAAGCCGGGTGAGGGGCCCGAGCAGGATGTTGGCGAAGACGAGGTCGAATGGCTTGCGCGCGGTCATGGCGCGCGCGCCGGCGCCGGGCGCGTGGATGAAGGCGATGCGCGGCGAGCGGTTCAGCCGCGCATTGCTGCGCGCGGCGTCCACGGCGACGCGGTCGATGTCGCTCGCGACGATGCGTGCGCGCAGGCGCTTGGCCGCCGCGATCGCCAGCACGCCGGAGCCCGTGCCGATGTCGAGGACGGCAGCTCTTTTTGTCGCGCGGCGTCTTTTCGTGCTGTCGTCCCCGCGAAGGCGGGGACCCATAACCCGTGATCTTTCGAGACACCGCGGAGTATGGGTCCCCGCCTTCGCGGGGACGACAGAGAAGAGCCGCTTCGCCAGACCGTCCAGCGCCATCAGGCAGCCGCGCGTGGTGCCGTGATGGCCGGTGCCGAAGGCCAGCGCCGCCTCGATCTCGACGCCGAGATCGTTTGCCCGCACGCGGGCGCGGTCATGTGATCCGTGCACGAGAAAGCGTCCGGCGCGCACCGGCTTTAAACCCTCGAGGCTTTGCCGCACCCAATCGGTGTCGCTGACCGCCTCGAAGCGCAGCGCCTGCGCGGCTTCGTCGCCGCCGGCAACGCGCACCAGGTCGCGCAGGCGCGTCTCGTCGGGCGCGCTGTGCATGTGCACGGCGACTTCCCACTGGCCGCGCTCGTTCTCGAAGGCGGCGCAGGCGGCCTCCTCGGCATCGAGGCTCTCGGCCAGGAAGGATGCGATGCGGCGGGCGGTGGGCTCGTCGGTGGTGAGGCGGGCCGCGGTGGTATCGGTCATGCCCGCCGAAGGTACCGGCCGCCGCACGGCGCGCAATGGCGCCGGTTGCTGAGGCACAGAAACATTGCCGGTCATTCCGGGACGTGCCGAAGGCACGGACCCGGAATCCAGCCATTCATACGGCCGTTGTTTCCGGATTCCGGATCGCCGCTGGCGCGGCGTCCGGAATGACCGAAAGCTCAGCGCCCGAACAGGAAGAACGGGAACGGCGCCGGCCGGTCGTCGTCCCGGTAGACAGGGCGGCCGTAATAAGGCTGCCGGTCGGCGTAACGCGGGCGGTCGTCGTAGCGCTGCTGCGGCTGCGTGTAATAGCCGTCGCCGTTATTGTCCCAGTTGCGGGTGTCGGTGTTGTCCTGCGGCACGGCGCCGGTGACGTCGTTATTGTCTTGCTCCGGCTCGATCTGCAACGGCTGGCCCGCGTCATTGCGTTTCGCCACCAGCGCACCGGCCGGCGGCAGCTGTCCGTCGAGCACGACCTTGGTGTGGGTCATGCCCTCGGCCTTGACCAGGTCCCACAGCTTCGCCGCATGCGCGACCGACAGGCGCACGCAGCCGTGCGAGGCCGGGCGCCCGATCGAGGCGTGATTGGTGCCGTGGATGGCGTGGCCCATCTTGGTGAAGAAGATCGAATAGGGCATCGGCGCGTCGTCCCATTCCTTGGAGAAGTGGTCCTTCTCCATACGGAACGGCGTGAAGTTGCCGGCCGGCGTGTCGTATTTGGCGATGCCGGTCGACACCGGCCAGACGTAGCGCGGGACGCCGTCGACGCTCACGGTCATGCGCTGCGTCGACTTGTCGACGTTGATGAGCAGATCGGCATAGGCCGGCGCGGTGCAGGCAAGAACGATTGTGGCGGCGGCAAGCGCGCCAAGCCGGCGGATACGCATAAGGATACTCCCGAACCAGCCTTTAAGGTCGTGCGAGCTTTTGGCTGCGCCAAGGCCCGAATAAGGCGATCACGGGAAATTCAATGCGTTGGCGGCGTTGCCGTTCCGCCTCTTATCCCTCCTCAGCGAAGCGGGGGAGGGGGCGAGCGCCAGCGAGCCGGGTGGGGGTCCTCGCAATTGAAAGAAAACCCCACCCCCGGCCACAGCGCGTCAAAGACGCGCGTAAACGCGCTTATGCCGCGCCGGACCCTCCCCTTTCAGGGGAGGGATCACATCACATGAGCACCTTGCCGCGCGCGTCGACCGCCTTCTCGATCTTCACCAGCGCGCCGATGCCGGTGTCGGCGCCCACATGCGTCTGCTCGCGCGGCAGCAGCATCGAGAAGATCTTCTGGTGCACCGGGCCGCTCTCGATCAGCTCGACCTGGCCGAAGAAGCGGATGAAGCCCGACTCCAGCACGCCGTCGCGCTGCGCCTTGAAGTTCGCGTACATGATGCAGACACGCCGGTCGTGGCCGAGATTGTCCAGGAGCCCCTTCTTCGATCGCTCCCACCAGGCGAGCGTATTGTTGTCAAAGGCGATCATCGAGCCCTTGGGCGCAATGTTGGGCCCGAGCGGGCCGCTCGTCGCGACCAGCAGCGGGTAGCCGTCGTCCCAGGCGGAGCGGATCAGCGATTTCAGGGTGTCGGTCAGGGGCATGGGGTGCTCGCGCGTGGGGGGTGAAGTGTCGCCAGCATCGCCATCGGGACGCGGCGGTCAAGCGCTATGGAACTTTGCCCCGTTTCCGGGCATTCATGGACCGGTGCAATAATCAGGGGAGGGGACCATGCATTTCAGCGACCAGGGCATTCTCGTCATCTTGCTCGTCGGCCTCGTCGCCGGCTGGCTCGCCGGCAAGATCGTGCGCGGCGCCGGCTTCGGCATCATCGGCGACATCGTCATCGGCATTGTCGGCGCTTTCATCGCCAGCTGGCTGTTGCCGCGCCTGCACATCGCGCTCGGCTCGGGGCTCATCCGCGAGATCATCAACGCCACGCTCGGCGCGGTGGTCCTGCTGCTCGTCGTGCGCCTGCTGACCGGCGGCCGCCGCCGCTGGTAGCGCGGGCGCGGGCCTTTTGCGGCGCGGAGCCGGTCCCTACATGCAGGGTCTGCCGCCGCAAGTATCGCGTCTGAAAGGCCCCGCCCGATGTCCGAGCCGCTCGTCGTCGTCATCCCGCACCGCCTCGGCAAGGACGAGGCGCTGCGCCGCATCCGCGAGGGCTTGGGCCGGACCAAGAGCGAGTTCGCCTGGCTCCTGACGATGGAGGACGAGCGCTGGGAGGGCGACACGCTGCACTTCTCGGCCAAGGCGATGGCGCAGCGCGCGCAAGGCACGATCGGCGTCTATGACGGCGCCGTGCGCGTCGAGGTCAGGCTGCCGTGGCTGCTGCAGCGCTTTGCGGAGGCCGCGCAGCGCGTCATCGGTCACAAGGGCCAGCTGATGCTGGAGAAGAAGTAGCCCTACTTCTTCTTGTTGGGCATCAGCGCCTGCTCGACGCTGCGCGGGCGCTTGCCGCCGATGCCCTGCGCGTCGCAGGGCTTGTCCGGCTCGCACGACACCAGGCAATCGGTGCCCTTGTTGCCCTTGCAGTCGGTGCCGCAGCCGTAGCGCGCGGTGCCTTGCGAGAACGAGCCGCCGACCTTGTCGCAGATCTGCTTTAACTGATCGGCGCTGGTCTTCGGCAAATGGACGTCGCGGGCCAGCGACGCACCGCCGATGGCCAAGGTCCCGCTCACGACGAGCAGGGCGGTCAGGATTCGCACTGGACTATCCCCCGGATCGCGTCGCCCCGCGGGCATTATAGGCCGCTAATTCCCCAGCTCCAGCACCCAATAGGTCTGGCCGTTGCTGCCCTTGGCCGAGGCGATGCCGTAGTGCGTCACGCCCTTCATCAGCATGTTGCGGCGGTGGCCGGCCGAGCGCGCCCACATGCGGATGACGCAATCCTCCGTGGCGCAGCCATAGGCGACGTTCTCCGCCGCGGTCGAGAAATTGCGCATGCGGGCGCGGAAGCCGTCATGGTCGAGGCGATGGCTGCCGGCGAGCTCCTGCGCGTGCGCATAGGCAGCGCCCATCAATTCGGAGCTGGCGTGCAGATGCGGCAACTTGTGCTGCGCGCGGTAGGAATTGAGGTCGAGGGCCGACGCCGGCGCGGCGAACGCGCACAGCACGGCGGCGGCGGCCGCGAGGCCGCAGACGGGACGGTGTGTCATCATGGCTTGATCCTGCCACCCTCCGCCGGGCTATGTAGCACACCGCCGGGCCGCGGGAACCTGCGGCCCGCCCGGCGATCTAATGCCGGAAACCCGTCCACGGCCGAGTGACCATGCCATCGCAACCGATCATCGAAGGCTACGCCATCGTCTCCGAGGACGGCATGCTGGCCAATGCCCAGGGCATCATGCCCGACACATTGAAATTCGAGGCCGACCACCGCTTCTTCGAGGCCGGCCTCGACGGCTGCGACCTCGTGGTGCACGGCCGCCACTCGCGCGAGGAGCACGCGCGCTCGGCCGCGCGCCGCCGCCTGATCGTGACGCGGCGCGGCGCCGGCCTCGAGGCCGCCACCGACGACCCGCAGGTGTTTTACTGGAATCCCGCCGGCATGCCGTTCGACGAAGCGCTGAAAGCCTTCGCGACGCCGGTGACGCGCGCCGGCATCATCGGCGGCACCGAGGTGTTCGGGCTATTTCTGGGCCGCTACGACGCGTTCTTCCTGACCCGCGGCCCGCGCGTCCGCCTCGAGGGTGGCCGCCCCGTGTTTCCGGGCGTGCCGGCGCTGACGCCGGAGCAGGTGCTCGGCGGCGCGGGCCTCGTTGCGGACAAGCCGCTCATCCTCGACGCGGTGAACGGCATCGCCGTCGTGGCCTGGCGCCGCGCTCACGGTCAGGCCTGAGCCGCCTTCGGAGACGCAGAGATATTGCGCGCCGCTCATGCCGAGCCGCCGCGCCGCGCCGTGCGCGAGATCGAGCCGCGCGCCTTGCGCGAAGGCGGTGCCGTAAGGCCCGCGGTCGTTGATGCGCACGGTGAGCGAGCGGCCGTTCTTCGGATTGGTCACGGTGAGCGAGGTGCCGAGCGGCCAGGTGCGCGCCGCGGCGGTGTTGCCGTTGGCGTCGAAGGCCTCGCCGGTCGCCGTGCGCTTGCCCGACGAATAATAGCTGGCGAGGATTTCCTGGCCGGCGCAGGCGCCGGAGCGCTTGACGTAGCGGTGCACGGTCGACCAGCCGCCGGCGCTCGCCGGCACGGCCGCGACGAGGATCGCGGTTGCGGCGAGCAGGATGGCGGCCACTGCGCATGCAGCGGTATTTAAGGATTTCGTCCCCATGGGAACCGGACTAGCCGCCCGAACGAGGCAAGAACAAGGCGAAGGCGGAGAGGCGGTAAAGGAGGAGGGTTAATTCGGGTTCGCTGGCAAATACGTGTCGGCCTTGAAGTAAAACCAGCAGCCTGCGCGATAGGCCGACGCAAATGGACCGCGGCAACCGGTCTTGAAGGCCAATTCACACAATGCGTAGCCGAGGCTCTCGCAAATCCAATACGCAGCGCGCCGCGTCATGTCAGGACGCCTTTTGGTCTTTGAGTGCGCGGGCGACTGCTTTCGGCTCGCGCTTGATCACTTCGATCAAGGTGCGAGCCGCGCCAGATGGCCGCCGGGTGCCGAGTTCCCACTTGCGGACGGTGCCGACGCCGGTCCCGATGACGGCGGCGAATTCACGTTGCGACAGGCCGAGCTTGTGACGTGCTTCGCGCGCGTCAGTGTCGGAAGGAATGACGGTGTGGACAATCGCACCTGTCTTCTCGCCGCGCGCCCAGCGCAAGGCTTCTTCCCAACTGGCAAGGATGTCATCCGCCACGCTGGGCTTTTTCTTCCGAGCTTTCACTTTTTTTGCCATTGCGCAACGAACTCCCCTGCGTATCGGATGGACGCCTTCTTTTGTCGCTCAGTCAGATCGGCCCTCTCATTCTTGGCGAAGATCGTCATCAGCAAGACAGGGAAATCCTCGTTATAAAAATAATAAATCACGCGCGCGCCGCCGCGCTTGCCACTCCCGCCGACCGCGACACGTAATTTGCGCAATCCGCCGGTGCCCGGGATGACAACGCCACAGGTCGGCTCATACGCAATCACATCGATCAGCGCGTCTTGCTCGTCTTCACTGAGCAACTGGTCCGCGCGTCGCTTGTAGCCAGGGAGTTCGGTCACAGAGACGGGGCGGCGCAGCATCGGAAAGTACCCCAATGGGGTTCAGGCGTCAATCGATAGGATAACAACTAAAGGTTGTAAAAGCAACCCGAGGTAACAATTCTCACACCCTCTCC
>DATNBL010000007.1:0-39460 GCA_035571935.1 Pseudolabrys sp. | reverse complement strand
CGCCGCAAGTGGAGCGCCGGGAGGCGCCTTCCTCCGATCGCAAGGAGGAAGGAGACGCCTCGCAAGCGTCTCGGGCGGCTTCGCCAGCCGCTCAGGGGGTCTCGCAAACCCCCGCGTCTGCCGGCGCTCCGCTCCCCTCGGGGGAGCGCGATGAAGACGGGAGTGACGGCGTACCCGGCGCCGGCCAAAGAACACGGGCGATGAATCGCGTCTGGATCGTAGGGTGGGCAAAGGCGCGCTTTCGCGCGCCGTGCCCACCGGCGGAGAGGCCGCGCGGTGCGCACGCTGCGCTTTGCGCACCCTACGACGTCTGGGACGACGCATCCGCCCTCGCTTGCTTTCCGCCCCCCAAGGTCCGATATAGGTCGCGGGAGGTTGGCGGTGGACGAGCCACTCGCCAACCGGGTCAGGTCCGGAAGGAAGCAGCCCTAACGAGCCCGGTTCGGGTCGTTGTCAGCCTCCCACCCAATTCCACGCCTCGCAGGCAGTCACGCGCGGAACACGCGCCGGCGGATGGCACGATGAGCGAACCCGCGAACCCGGCCGGTCCTGGTTCCGCCCCGGCCGAGGGCGGCGGCTACCGCGTGCTGGCGCGCAAATACCGCCCGGCCTCGTTCGAGGACCTGATCGGCCAGGAGCCGATGGTCCGGACCGTCTCCAACGCCTTCGACTCGGGCCGCATCCCGCAGGCCTGGATCCTCACCGGCGTCCGCGGCGTCGGCAAGACGACCACCGCCCGCATCCTCGCCCGCGCGCTCAATTACGAGCTGCCGGACGGCTCCGTCACCGCCCCCACCATCCACATGCCGGCGATGGGTGTGCACTGCCAGAGGATCATGGAGAGCGCGCACATCGACGTCCTTGAGATGGACGCGGCGTCGCATCGCGGCATCGACGACGTCCGCCAGATTACGGATGCCGCACGCTATGCGCCTGCGTCGGCGCGCTACAAGGTTTACATCCTCGACGAAGTGCACATGCTGACGACACCGGCATGGAACGCACTGCTGAAGACGCTGGAAGAGCCACCGCCGCATCTCAAGTTTGTTTTCGCCACCACCGAGGTCAACGAGGTGCCGGTAACGGTGAGGTCGCGCTGCCAGCGCTTCGACCTGCGCCGTGTCGATGCCGCGCTTTTGGTGCAGCATCTCTCCGCCATCGCGGCCAAGGAAAAGGTCGGGATCGAGGACGCGGCGCTGGCTTTGATAGCGCGCGCCGCCGAGGGCTCGGTGCGCGACAGTCTCTCGCTGCTCGACCAGGCCATTGCGCACGCGGCGGGCAAGGTCGCCGCCGACGACGTACGGCAGATGCTCGGCCTTGCCGACCGCGTCCGCATCGTCGACCTGTTCGAGCACCTCATGAAGGGCGACATCGCCACGGCTCTCGGCGAATTGCGCGCGCAATACGACATCGGCGCCGATCCGGCGGTGGTGCTGTCCGATCTCGCCGAGTTCACGCATTTCGTCACGCGCGTGAAGGTCATTCCCGCCGTCGCCGACGACGTGTCGTTGTCGGAAGCCGAGCGCGTGCGCGGCCGCGACTTCGCCGCCAAGCTGTCGATGCGCATCCTCTCCCGCACCTGGCAGATGCTGATGAAAGGCATCGCCGAGGTCGAGGCCTCGGCGCGGCCGGTCGCCGCGGCGGAGATGGTGCTGGTGCGCATCGCCTATGCCGCCGATTTGCCGACCCCCGACGAGGTCGTGCGCTCGCTCGGCGACGGCAATGGCGGCGATGTTCCCGCGCGGCCATCCGGCAATGGCGGCGGCATGCCGGCGCCCGCGCCGCAGAGCTTTTCGCGCGGCGCCGCGCGCACGTCGGCGGCTGTCTCGCCGCGCCCGGCCGACGATCCGGTGGCCGCGTCCGACACGGCGCCGGCGCTGGCCATCTCATCGTTCGAGGCCGTGGTCGCGCTCGCCGCCGAGAAGCGCGACATCGGCATGAAGATCGCGCTCGAGCGCGACGTCCGCCTCGTGCGCTGCGAGGACGGGCAGCTCGAGATCGCGCTGGAACCGTCCGCCGCGAAGACCCTCGTGCACGACCTGCAACGCAAGCTCGGTGAATGGACCGGCAGGCGCTGGATCGTCGTTGTGTCGAAGGAGCAGGGGCTGCCGAGCCTGCGCGCGCAGGCCGAGGCCGAGAAAGCCGAGGTCGAGCGCGGCGTTCAGGCCGATCCGCTGGTGCAGGCGGTCTTGAACCGCTTCCCGGGCGCCAAGATCGTCGGCGTGACGCAAAGCCTGCCGGAAGAGGCCGCGCCCGACGCCGGGCCCGACGAACAAGAGGACTGAGCCATGGCCGATTTCATGGGCCTGATGAAGCAGGCGGCGCAGCTGCAATCGAAGATGCAGGCGCTGCAGGCCGAGCTCGACACCATCACCGTCGAGGGCACCGCCGGCGGCGGCATGGTCACGGTTACGCTCACCGCCAAGGGCGACCTCAAGGCGGTGCGCATCGACGACTCGTTGATGAAGCCCGGCGACAAGGAAATCCTCGAGGATCTGCTCATCGCCGCGCATTCCGACGCGCGCAAGCGCGCCGAGGCGGTGATGCAGGAGAAGATGCAGGCGGTCACCGGCGGCCTGCCGCTGCCGCCGGGGCTGTCGCTCGGCTAATGCCCGCCGCCGTCGCCGGACCCGAGATCGAGCGGCTGATCCAGCTGCTCGCGCGCCTGCCGGGCCTCGGCCCCCGCTCGGCGCGCCGCGCGGCGCTGCATTTGATCAAGAAGCGCGAGGCGCTGATGGCGCCGCTCACCGCCGCCCTCGAGACGGCGATGGAGAAGATCGAGGTCTGCAAGACCTGCGGCAACATCGACACGCAGAACCCGTGCACGGTCTGCACCGATCAGCGGCGCGACCCGTCGATCATCGTCGTCGTCGCCGATGTCGCGGACCTGTGGGCCTTGGAACGCGCGCATGCGGTCAACGGCCGCTATCACGTGCTCGGCGGCACGCTGTCGCCGCTCGACGGCGTCGGCCCGCAGGATCTGTCGATCGACGCTCTCATCTCGCGCGCGCACGACGCGGCGGTGACGGAAGTCATCCTCGCGCTCAACGCGACGGTGGACGGCCAGACCACGGCGCACTACATCACCGAATTGCTGGCCGAGGCGGGCGTCAAGGTGACGCGGCTCGCGCACGGCGTGCCGGTCGGCGGCGAACTCGATTACCTCGACGAAGGCACGCTTGCCGCCGCCATCAAGCAGCGCACGTTGTTTTAAGTCGCCTCAATACGGCGGCATCGGCATCACTGCCTGCGCCATCGGCACCACGGGCAGCGGCCGTCCGTCGCGGCCGATCGCGATATGCGCGCAATTGCCGTCGCGATTGACGTGGCTCTCGCCGGTCGCATTGTTCACCGAATAGAAATAGTGGCAGCCGCCGCCGTCGTATTCGGCGTTGGTCCAGTTGCCGGCGGTGTAGCGGTTGAAATACTCGGCGTTCGCGGTCGCGGAGAAACCGACGGCGGCGGCGACGCCGAGCGCAAGCTTCACGGACATGCGCATGGATGGGCCTCCTTTGTCTGATGCCCGACCAACGTCACGCGCGTTTCAATCGTTCCGGAGGGAACTGCGGCGTCTCTATGGCCGCTTCGGCGCCAGCGCCTTGAAATGGCCGCGCGCGTAGAGCCACCACAGCAGCATCAGGCTCGGCAGGCCGGCCAGCACACAGATGACGAAGAACCACGCCCAGCCCGTCGCCGCGGCGACGTAGCCGGCGCCGGCGGACATGTACGTGCGGCCGACCGCGGCGAGCGCGGTCAGCAGCGCGTACTGCGTCGCCGTGTGCAGCGGGTTGCGGCACAGCGCCGACAGGTACGCGACGAACATCACGGTGCCGATGGCGCTGGTGAAATTCTCGACGGTGATGGCGATCGTGAGCCACATCAGGTCGTGGCCGCGCAGCGCGAGAAACGAGAAGGCGAGGTTGGCGGCCGATTGCAGGATGCCGCCGATCAACAGGCTCGCCGCCAGCGGCAGCGCGCGCGCGATATAGCCGCCGGCGAAACCGCCCGCGAGCAGCGCGATCAGGCCGACGCCCTTGACGATGTTGGCGTAGTCCGTTCGCGAAAAGCCGAGATCGACCGCGAACGGTCCGGTCATCACGCCGGCGAGCGCATCGGTGAACTTGAACAGCACGACGAAGACGAGCACGACGAGCGCGACGCCGAAGCCGTCATGCTGGAAGAAGTCGGCGAAGGCGCCCGACACGGTCCGCTTGAGCCGCGCCAGCGGCGACTCGCGGCCATGCGTCGCCTCGGCGGCCTTCGACGTCCCCGGCTCCGTGGCGATCAGGGTCGTCAGCATGCCGACGACGACGAGCACGGCCATCGCCGCGTAGCCGGCGCTCCAGGCGCCGGACTTGGTGAAGCCGAAGGCCTGGAATCCCGTCACGACATAGAGCGCACCCGCGCTCGAGGCGAGCATGCCGACGCGATAGGCGGCGACATACGACGCCATGCCGGCAGCCTGCTCGTTCTCGTCGAGGCTCTCGATGCGGAAGGCGTCGACCACGATGTCCTGCGTCGCCGACACCGCCGCCACCATCAGCGCGCCGAGCGCGACGATGCCGGGCGAGGTTGCCGGGTCGTGCGCGCCGAGGAACAGGATAGCGGCGATCAGCAGCAGTTGCGTCAGCAGGAGCCAGGCACGCCGCCGCCCGAGCCAGCGCGCCAGCACGGGCACGTCGAGCGCGTCGACGATCGGCGCCCACAGGAACTTGATGGTGTAGGGCGTGCCGACCAGCGCGAACAGGCCGATGGTCTTGAGGTTGACGCCGACCTCCGCCGCCCAGAACAGCAGCGTCGAGCCGGACAGTGCCAGCGGCAGGCCGGACGAGAAGCCGAGGAACATCACGATCAGCACGCGCGGCTGCAGATAGACCGCGGCGGCTTCGAGGAAGGTGGGCTTCGCCGGCGAGGCCGTATCGGGCGACACGGCCATGCGCTATTCCGCCGCCCCGAGCTTGCGCACCGGCGCGGTCAATGCCTCCGAACCGGAAGGATCGTCGAATTCGACGTCCCGAATCTTCTCGCCGCGGCTGAGGATTTTGTCGGCGGACGTCACGATCTGCTTGATGTCGCTGTTGGCCTGGCCGAAGTGACGATCGAGGTTCTCGACCCGGTCCTTCAATCGCTGCACGTCTTCGATCATGAGGCCGACTTCCTTCATGATCTTGTCGGCGGCCTCGCGCATCCGCGCGTCCTTCTGGATCTGCTGCACGACCTGGATCGCCAGCATCAGCAGCGAGGGCGACACGATGATGACGCCGGCGCGATAGCCTTTCTGCAGGACATCGTCGAATTGGTCGTAAAGTTCGGCGAACATCGACTCCGACGGAATGAACATGAACGCGACGTCCTGCGTCTCGCCCTTGAGCAGATACTTGCCGGCGATGTCGTCGATATGCTTGCCGAGGTTCTGGCGCAGCTGGCGCATGGCCTGAACGCGCTCGTCGTCTGTTCGCGCGTTCTCGAGCGCGGTCGTGGCCTCGAGCGGAAATTTCGCATCGATGATCAGGTGCCGGTTGTCCGGCATCTGGATGCAGCAATCCGGGCGCGAGCCGTTCGACAGCGTGAACTGGAATTCGTAGGAGCGCTGCGGCAGGGCGTCGGCCACGATCGCTTCCATACGTCCCTGGCCGAACGCGCCGCGGCGCTGCTTGTTATCGAAGACCTTTTGCAGCGACGTCACCGTGCTCGCCAACTCGGTGATGTTCTTCTGCGCGCTGTCGATGACCGCCAGCCGCGCGTGCAGATTCTGAAGGTGCTCCGCGGTGGTGTTGGTCGAGACGGTGAGGCTTTCACCGAGCCGCGCGGTCACCGCGTCGAGCCGCTCGTTCACCGTCTGCTGGAATTGGCTCTGCGACACCTGCACGGTCTGCTGCAATTGCCCGTGCGCGTTCTGCAGCCAGTTGGCCATGCCGTCGAGCCGCGCATTGAGCGCGACGAGGCGTTGCTCCGCGGCCGGATCGGCGACCGGCGCGCGCGGCCGCAGCAGAAGGACGATGACCGCGCCAAGGCCGAGGACGAGCAGGACGCCGAGAGCGATCAGAAGGGATGTTTCCGCCATAGGCCTCTCTACCGCGATTCGCCGGTTGGGTGAACGAACGGCGAACGGTAGGGCGGCGGCGCTTCGGCCTCAAGGGCCGTTTTCGGGGCCATTCCCGTTCCATTGACCGTTTCGCCGCAAGCCCTTACATCGCGCGCATGGCCCTTTGCGACATCCTCATCATTCCCGACCTCCGCCTGCGGCAGATATCGGAACCGGTCAAGGACATCGACAAGGGCATTCGGTCCCTGGTCGACGACATGTTCGACACCATGTATGCCGCGCCCGGCATCGGCCTTGCCGCCATCCAGATTGGCGTCGCGCAGCGCGTGGTCACCATGGACCTCGCCAAGAAGGACGACGAGAAGGCGCCGCAGGTTTTCATCAATCCCGAAATCGTCTGGGCCTCCGAGGAGACGTCGACCTACGACGAAGGCTGCCTGTCGATCCCCGAATATTACGAGGAGGTCACGCGGCCGGCGAAGGTGAAGGTCAAGTATCTCGACATCGCCGGCAAGCAGCACGAGATCGAGGCCGCCGGCCTCCTCGCCACCTGCCTGCAGCACGAGATCGATCACTTGAACGGCGTGCTGTTCATCGACCACCTCTCGAGGCTCAAGCGCGACATGGTGATCAAGAAATTCAAGAAGGCGGCCAAACGCGGCGAGCCGGCCAAGTTCGCCGAGGACAAAGAGCCGTCACACCACATCGGCTGATTCACCGTCATGCCCGGCCTTGTGCCGGGCATCCACGTCTTCGCTGATTTCAGATAAGTAAGGCGTGGATGGCCGGGACAAGCCCGGCCATGACAAGCTCGGAGCAACATGCCTCTCCGCCTCGTTTTCATGGGCACGCCGGATTTCGCGGTGCCGACGCTCGTCGAGCTCGCCGCGCGCGGGCACGAGATCGTTGCCGTCTATACGCGCGCGCCGAAACCGGCCGGACGCGGCATGGAGATGCAGGTGACGCCGGTCGAGCGCGAGGCGCGGCGGCTGGCGATCCCCGTATTCACGCCGAAGACATTGAAGGACGCGGCCACGCAAGAGACCTTCCGCAGTCACAATGCGGACGCTGCGGTGGTCGTCGCCTACGGCCTGATCTTGCCCAAGCCCGTTCTGGATGCGCCGAAGCTCGGCTGCTTCAACGTGCACGCCTCGCTTCTGCCGCGCTGGCGCGGCGCCGCGCCGATCAATCGCGCGGTGATGGCGGGCGATGCAGAGTCGGGCGTCACCATCATGCGCATGGACGAGGGCCTCGACACCGGCGCGATGGCGATGGCCGGGCGCACGCCGATCGGCGCAGACATGACCGCGGGCGATCTGCACGACGCGCTGGCGCGGGTCGGCGCCGATCTGATGACGCGCGCGCTTGCCGCGGTCGAGCGCGCCTCGCTGACGCTGACGCCGCAGCCGGCTGAAGGCGTGACCTACGCCGACAAGATCTCCAAATCCGAGACACGCATCGACTGGGGCAAGCCGTGGCGTGTCGTGCACGACCACATCCGCGGCCTGTCGCCGTTTCCCGGCGCCTGGTTCGAGCTCGACGGCGTGCGCGTGAAGGCGCTGCGCTCCACCCGCGGCGAGGGATCGGGCGCGCCGGGCACGGTTCTCGACGATCGGCTGACCATCGCCTGCGGCGATGGCGCCGTGCGGCTGACGCAGGTGCAGCGCTCCGGCAAGCAGCCGATGAGCGCCCAGGACTTCCTGCGCGGCACGCCGGTCAAGCCCGGCAGCCGCTTCGCTTGAGTCTTTCGAGAGGGCCGCGAATCAATTAACAGCTGTATCCTGGTGTTGTCCGCGTTCTTTTCGCGTTGCGCCTGTCGCCGTCCGAAGGAGCGCCATGGACACGGGCTACATCCTCATCGCCTGCGGTCTCGTCACGCTGGCGATCGTCCTGAATATCAGAAGCCACGGTCCCGGCGGCGCGCAGCGCGCCGCGATGGCCTTCCGCCTCTGGCTGACGCGTGACCTCTATCGCGGCGACCTCACCGCGCTCTCATCGGCTAGGCGCGGCAACATCTTCGATATCGATATCGACCAGATCAAGCGGCTGCGCCGGCGCGGCTTCCTGCGCCACGGCCTGTTCGGCGGCCTGCGCGTCACGATGAAGGGGCGGCTTGCGCTTGCGCTCCGCACCGCGGTCATCCGCGACGCCACCGCGCCGCGCTGACGGCCTCACGCGGCGTGGAAGCCCGCCCAGTGGTGCCGCCGCGCCTCGACGAACTCGGCCAGATCGTCCTCGGTCACCTTCAAGAGATCGGTGTGGCCGAAGCCCTTCGAATAATCGAGCAGCGAGATCACCTGCGGCGTCAGGCGCAACAGCGGCATCGATTCGGGATCTGGCGGCGGCATGATCTTGTATTCGGGATAGCGCTTGATGAGGATTTCCTGCGCGTGCTGGCGCTCGCCGGGGTCGGTCGAGATGTCCGCCCGCGCTGCGATCGACAGGCCCTTGATCTGCAGCGGCTGCGGGTAGTCGTTGGCGATGGCGAGCGACACGCGCGGATCGCGCACGATGTTGGCGAATTTCTGGCTGTCGCGGTTGATGACGCAGTAGACGATGAGGCCGTCATTGCAGTAGCCGACGACGGTCGCCTGCGGCCAGCCGTCGGGACGGTTGGTGGCGATGGTCATGATGCGGTGCCTGTCGAGCAGCTCGATGGTGCGGCGCTTGAATTCGTGCTTCATGGGGCGGCCCTTCTCGCGTCACCCGTTTATAGGAAGCGGCCCGGCGGGCGGGTTTGAGGTGGATCAACAGTGCCGCGGTACAAGCTCACCATCGAATATGACGGCGCGCCGTTCTCCGGCTGGCAGATCCAGGCCGACCGCGTCACCGTGCAGGGTGTGCTGACGGCGGCGACCGCGGCGCTAACCGGTGCGGAGACTTTGGTTCAGGGCGCCGGCCGCACCGATGCGGGCGTGCACGCGCGCGGGCAGGTGGCGCATGTCGAGCTCGCGCGCGAGTGGGACACCGACACGATCCGCGACGCGCTCAACGCGCATATGCGGCCGCATCCAGTCGCGGTGCTGGCGGCGGAGCGCGCCGCCGACGACTTCAACGCGCGCATGTCGGCGGTCAAGCGGCACTATCGCTACGTCATCGTCAACCGCCGGCCCGACCTGACGCTGGAGCGCGGGCAGGCCTGGCGCGTTCCGCGCACGCTCGACGTGCCGGCCATGCACGCCGCCGCGCAGCGCCTCGTCGGCAAGCACGATTTCACGACGTTCCGCTCGACCGAGTGCCAGGCGAAATCGCCGGTGAAGACGCTCGATCAACTGGACGTCGTGCGCGAAGGCGACCGCGTTCTGGTCCTAGCGTCGGCGCGCTCGTTCCTGCACAACCAGGTGCGCTCGATGGTCGGCTCGCTGGTGATGGTTGGCGACGGCAAATGGAGCGCCGATGACATCGCGCGCTCGCTCGACGCCCGCGACCGCGCCGCCTGCGGTCAGGTCGCGCCGTCCGACGGGCTCTATCTCATGCGCGTCGACTACTGAGCGTCGCGGGGACTAGGCTCGCGGTGGCGTCGCGAAGCGCATGAAATGCGCAGCGACGCAGAGCCAGCGGCCCTTCCGACGTTCGTAAATGTCCGTGTAGCGACCGTAGCCGAATTCGCCGGTCGATTTTGTGTCGCGGTAACCGGAGTGGATGATCGCGACGTCGCCCAGAATGCGGATATTCACGTCGACGGCTTCGGCCGCGGTTCCCGGATATGGATTGGCAATGCGCTTGAGAAAGCCCTCCCGGTCCAGAAGGGCGCCGTCCGGCGCTGTAATAAGAAAGTCCTCCGAAAGATTTTCGGAGTACCAGCGCACGTCAGACTCAAGGGCCGACCGCACGTAATTCCGATTTAATTCGAGAAGGACAGCGAGATCGGCGTTTTCTATCCCGCCCTTCTCCGATGCTTCGTGTTGCATTCCGTCCCCCCAAGCGTCACCTACGCGAAATACCGCTCCAATATCTTCCGGTAGATCGTCGTCAGCGCGCGCAGGTCGGCGACCGGCACGCGCTCGTCGACAGCGTGCATGGTCTGGCCGACGAGGCCGAACTCCACCACCGGGCAATGCTCCGTGATGAAGCGCGCGTCCGACGTGCCGCCGGTGGTCGAGAGCACCGGAGTGTGACCGGTGACCTCGTGGATCGCGGCCGCGACGGCTTCGGTGAACGGCCCCGGCTGCGTGACGAAGACATTGGCGTTCGACGGCTGCCATTCGAATGAAAAGCGGATCGCGTTGCCGGCGGCCTTGAAGGCGCGTTCCGCGAGCAGCGCTTTCAGCGACTCCAGCGTATGGCAGTCGTTGAAGCGGATGTTGAAGCGCGCCCGCGCCTCGCCCGGGATGAGGTTGACCGTCTTGTTGCCGACGTCGACCGATGTGAATTCCAGATGCGACGGCTGGAAGTTGTCGCTGCCGTTGTCGAGCGGCTCGGCCTGCAGCGCGGCGACGAGGGTGACGAGGCCGCGGATCGGGTTGTCGGCGCGCTGCGGATAGGCGACGTGGCCCTGCCTGCCGTGCACGACCAATGTGCCATTGAGCGAGCCGCGGCGGCCGATCTTGATGGTGTCGCCGAGCGTCTCGATGTTGCTCGGCTCGCCGAGCACGCAATGGCTGAATTTCTCGCCGTGCCTGGCGCACCAGTCGAGCAGCTTCGGCGTGCCGTTGACGGCGATGCCTTCCTCGTCGCCGGTGATCAGGAACGAGATCGAGCCCTTGCCGTCGGCACGCGCCTTGCCGCCATTGGCGGCGAGATGGTCGAGCACAGCCGCGAGCGCGCAGGCGATGCCGCCCTTCATGTCGACGGCGCCGCGGCCGATGAGCTCGTTCTTGACAATCTCGCCGGAGAAGGGCGGCTTGGTCCACGCCGTCTCGTCGCCGGGCGGCACGACGTCGGTGTGGCCGGCGAAGACGAGATTGGGGCCGCTGTCACCGATGCGGGCGTAGAGGTTCTCGACGTCCTCGGCGCCGGGCTCCTGGAATGTCATGCGCGAGACGCGGAAGCCGGCCTTGGTCAGCACGGATTCGAGATAGGCCAGCGCACCGCCTTCCGCCGGCGTCACCGACGGGCAGCGGATCAGGTCACGCGTCAGGGCGACGGGGTCGGCGGACATGGGTCAGTCGCGCAACAAATCGTTGATGCTGGTCTTCGACCGCGTCTTCTCGTCGACGCGCTTGACGATGACGGCGCAATAGAGGCTCGGGCCGATATTGCTGCCGGGCATCGCATTGCCGGGCAGGGTGCCGGACACGACGACCGAGTAGGGCGGCACTTCGCCGTAGAAGATCTTGCCGGTGGCGCGGTCGACGATCTTGGTCGACTGGCCGAGATAAACGCCCATGCCGAGCACCGCGCCTTCGCGCACGATCACGCCCTCGACCACTTCCGAGCGCGCGCCGATGAAGCAGTTATCCTCGATGATGACGGGACCGGCCTGCAACGGCTCGAGCACGCCGCCAATGCCGACGCCGCCGGAGAGATGCACGTGCTTGCCGATCTGCGCGCAGGAGCCGACGGTCGCCCAGGTGTCGACCATCGTGCCCGCGTCGACATAGGCGCCGAGATTGACGAAGGACGGCATCAGCACGACGTTCGGTGCGATGAAGGCCGAGCGGCGCACCACCGCGCCCGGCACGGCGCGGAAGCCGGCGGCGCGGAATTGCGTATCGCTCCAGCCGTCGAACTTCGACGGCACCTTGTCCCACCACACGGCCTTGCCGGGCCCGCCGGAAATCACGCTCATGTCGTTGAGGCGGAAGGACAGCAGCACCGCCTTCTTCAGCCATTGATTGACGTGCCATGTGCCATCGGCCTGACGCTCGGCGACGCGCGCCTTGCCGCCGTCGAGCAGGCCGAGCGCGGTCTCGACTGCCTCGCGCACGGCGCCCTTGGTCGACGGTCCGACCTGCTCGCGGTTGTCGAAGGCGTCGTCGATGGTCCTGGCAAGCGTCGCGTCGGTCATGGCTCGGTCCGGCCCCTGTTTTCGGGCCGGTTTGTCGGGGGCGAGGCGGGGGATGTCAAGCGCGGCGGACTTCGCTAGCCTGCCGGCAACGGAATGGGGGCGGACGATGGCTGGCAAGGGCAGGTGGCTGACGGGGTTCGGGTGCGGGCTGGCAGTTCTGGCGTTGGCGGCGGAGCCGGCGTCGGCGCATCACGTGATGGGCGGCCGGATGCCGGTGACGTTCGGCGAGGGGCTTCTGTCGGGGCTCGGCCATCCAATCATCGGGCTCGACCATTTCGCGGCGGTGGTGGCGGTCGGCGCGCTGGCCGCCGCGCACCGGGCTGGCGCCCTGCTGGCGCTCGCTTTCGTTGCGGCGATGATGGCCGGCGTCGCCGCCCATCTCGGCGGCACGACCGTTCCGGGCGCGGAGCTTCTGGTGGCGCTGACGGTCGTCGGCCTCGGGCTGGCGATGGTGCGCAATCCGCCGCTCTCCACGGCCGCCGCGCTGACGCTCTTTTCTATCGCCGGCCTCGTGCACGGCTATGCGCTTGGCGAATCGATCTATGGCGCCGAGCGCTCGCCGCTCGCGGCTTATCTGATCGGGCTCGCGGTGATCCAGAGCGCGGTGGCGCTTGCGGCGATGTCGCTCGCGCGCATGGCGGCGCGACGTGAGACCATGGCCGTGCGTTTCGCGGGCGCCTGCATCGCGGGCATCGGCCTGGCGTTCCTCGCGCAGCAGATCGTGCCGGCTGCCTGACGGCGCGCAAAAAAAGCCGCGGCTTTGCGGGCCGCGGCCTTCTCTTTGTCACGCGCCTGCGGATCAGACCGCGTGGGCGAGGCTGCTCTTCTCCTGCGCCGTGGCGCGGGCGCGCATCGGCTTGAGCACGAACAGCGCGATGCCCACGACCACCAGGTTCATTACCGCGGTGATCACGAATACCATGTGCCAGCTTCCGGTCGAGGCCTTGATCATGTTGGCGACCGGCACGAGGAACGCGGACGCGCCCTTCGCCGTGTACAGCAGGCTCAGGTTCACGGTCGCGAACTTCGGCCCGAAGCTGTCGGTGCAGGTCGAGGGGAACAGGCTGTAGATCTCGCCCCAGGTGAGGAAGATCAGCGCGGCGAAGGTGACGAAGGCCCAGGGCGAGCCGCCGGCCGAGCCGAGCAGCCAGTATGAGAGCGCGCCGAGGGTGAAGGCGATCGCCATCGTGTATTCGCGGCCGATGTTGTCCGACACCCAGCCGAACAGCGGACGGGCGAAGCCGTTGCAGACGCTGTCGACGATCAGCGCGACCGACAGCGCGGTGGCACCGCCGATGATTGCGATGTTGGCGATGTTGTAGTCACGCGCGATCAAGGCGACCTGCGCCGTCGCCATCAGGCCGCTGGCGGCGACGATGACGAACATAACGTACAGCACCCAGAAGATCGGCGACTTCAGCACCTCGCCCGGCGTGAAGCTGCGCGAGGAGACGATGACCTTCGGCGGCGTGGCGCCGGCGAGCTCGCCCGGCTCCGGCGCGCGCAGCAGCCACGCCAGCATGAACACGATGGCGCCCTGGCCGAGGCCGAACCAGAAGAAGGTGCTCTCGTAGCCGGCGCTCGCGATCATTTCGCGGATCGGCACGACGGTGAGCGCAGCGCCCGCGCCGAAGCCGGCGGCGGTGATGCCGACGGCCAACCCGCGGCGGTCGGGAAACCACTTCACCGCCTGGCCGACGCAGGTCGCGTAGACCGCGCCGCCGCCGATGCCGGCGAGCACGGCGCCGAGATAGAGCATCTCGAGCGAGTTGGCATAGGAGTTCACGATCCAGCCGGCGGCTATCGTGATGCCGCCGAACGCGACCATGAGCTTCGGCCCATTCTGCGGGCCAAGCCGGTCGACCAGCCAGCCCTCGACCGGCGTCAGCCAAGTCTCCAGCGCGACGAAGATCGAGAAGGCGACCTGGATGGACGCGACCGACCAGCCGTGCTTTTGCGCGATCGGATGCACGAACAAGGTCCAGCCGTATTGCAAGTTTGCGATCATGATCATGCAGATCACGCCGCCGATGAGCTGTGTCCAGCGTTCGCGACCGAGTGGATTCGATGTACCTGTGGCGCTATTGGCCATTTATTGTCTCCTGGTGTTCCGTTTCATTGTTGTTGGGGCGGCGTGCCGGTTTGCGAATTGCACATGGATCGCCGGACGAAGCGAAAGCAGCTTCGTCCGCGCCTGACCGGAAGGACCGGCGCAATCATCCATGCTGATGGTGAGGAAAGCTGCGGAGCCGAAAAGACCGATCGCCGTTTCGGCAATCGACGCACTGTTCGGACGCCGAGCAACGCTCGACCGCATTCAGACAAAACCGGCACAAGCCGCCCCGCTTGTGCGCGCATTTGCGTCGCGGCCGGAGAAACCGTCAAGAAATTATTATGTATACACGTCTCGTAAAATATTTATGCGTAACTCTAAGCCTAAAGGCGGAGGTTGCCGAGTAAGCCTTCGATGAAGACGACTAGATTTTCGGTCACGTGATCGACGTGCGCAGCGTCTCGACCTTCGAGTTCCCATTGCTCCCGGAACACTTCGCGCTGGCCTTCGGGAACAACGAGCACCGTTACCATGCCCAATGCGTGTGGCGTCTCGAGATTGCGCGCGAGATCCTCGAACATCGCCGCCTTGCGCGGATCGACCTCGTGGCGCGCGAGGAAGCGCTCGTACACGCGCGGTAACGGCTTCGGGTCGAGATCGGCGGCGGCGATGTCGAACACGTCCTCGAAATGGCGGTCGACCTCGAGCCGGCGCATGACGTTCTCGGCGTGCTTGCGCGTGCCGTTGGTGAGGATGAGCTTGCGGCCGGGCAGGCGCTCGAGCGCGTCGCCGAGCGCCGGGTTCGGCGTCAGCGGCGAGTGGTCGATCTCGTGCACGAATTCGAGATAGTCGTCGGGCTCCATCCCGTGCTCGGCCATCAGACCGCGCATCGTCGTGCCGTAGCGCTTGTAATAGTCCTTCTGCACGCGGAACGCCTCTTCCTTCGACACTTTGAGGAAGTTCGAGACGTAGGTGCGGATGCGGTCGTCCACCTGCTGCCACAGGTTCAGGTGATGCGGATAGAGCGTGTTGTCGAGATCGAACACCCACGTCTCGACGTGGCCGAAGCCGCGCGGTGCGGGCGAAGGGACTGTCACGATCAGGGTTCCTTGAAGCGGATGGTGGCCGACGGCTGCGTCGAGAGATCGATGACGGCAAACCCGGCAGAATTCAAGCCGTGCGCGGCGCAATCCTTCTGGTCCGATATCTCAAAACGGGCGTCGCGCGTGCACAGCGTGACATTGCCACCCCAGGCGAGCGCGCCGTCGCCGTGCTTGATGGTGCGGCCGTCGGCATCGACCGCTTCGGCATAGCTGTAGAAGCGCTGCGCTTCGGCGCTGACGTCCGGCCGCAGGCATTGCCCGGACGCAATGCGGTACCAGCCGCGCGTGACGATCGCGCCCATCTCGACCGTGCCGACGGCGGCCATCACGGGATAGCGGCTGTCGTTGCACCAGATGAAGCCAGGCCCTTGCGGATGCAACGCCGCCTCGATCAGGACGTCGAAGAATTCCGGTCGCGTCACGGCGTCGGCGGCGAGCTTGTGGTCGCGCAGAAATTTTCCGAGGGCGGCTTGCGTCTTGGCGCCATCGACGCCGTCGATCGGGTTGGCGTCATAACCGGCGATGCCAAGCAGGCGCTGGATGCCGGCGAGCCGCGCCTGCGCGTCGTCATAGCCGGCCTGCTCGGCGAGATTGATGGCCGGCCCGCTGTCGGAATCGGAGGGCTTCGCCGGCGCGAAGCGCGCCTGCTCGGACATCGGACAGCCGCGTCCATTGGGAAATTCGAAGTCGCCGTCGCGCACGCAGAATTCCGCCTCGCCGTTCTGCGGCAGCGGCGTCGGTCCGTAGACCGCCGGCGTGCGCGCGTGCACGTAAGTCATGTCGGCATCGAACGGTCCCTCGACCACCTTGCGGCACGCGCCGGGATCGAGCTTGAACCAGCCGCGGGTCTCGACATTGGCGCGGCGCTCGATGCCGATCGCGGCCTGCATGCGGTAGCTGGTGCGATTGCACAATGTCAGGTCGGCCCGCGCCGGCGCCGCCGCGGCGAACGGCAGGGCGGCGGCGAGCAAAGCGAGCGGCGCGGTGCGAATCATCGCGCCGATGTTAGCGCGACGGGGAGAGCGCGTACGGCTTCAGATTGCGGGCGATCCGCGCCCCGATCGGCTGTTCGCCGGGTTTGAAGGACTTGCCCGTGATCTGCTCGTACATGCGGATGTAGCGGCGCGACAGCTCCTCGACCAGTTCCTTCGGCGCCGGCGGCAGTACCTTGTCCTTGTACGGGTCGCAATTGTCCCTGAACCAAAGCCGCAGGAATTCCTTGTCGAAGTACTCCGGCTCCTCGCCTTTGTCGAAGCGGCCGCGATAGGTCTCGCGCTGCCAGTAGCGCGAGGAATCCGGCGTATGGATCTCGTCGATCAGGACCAGCCGGCCATCCGCGTCGGTGCCGAATTCGTATTTGGTGTCGACCAGAATGAGGCCGCGCTTTTCCGCGATCTCGGCGCCGCGGCGATAGAGCGCGATCGCCGTGCGTTCGACCGCTTCGATCGTCTCACGCGAGACGATGCCTTCGGCCACCAGTTCCTGCGGGCTCATCGGCCGGTCGTGGGCCTCTTCCTTGGTCGAGGGCGTGAACACCGGCTCGGGCAGCTTCTGGTTCTTCTTCAGTCCGTCGGCCAGGCGGAAGTTGCCGAAGTCGCGCTTGCCCTTGGCGTAATGCGTCCACAGCGACGTGTCGGTGACGCCGGTGATGTAGCCGCGCACGACCGCCTCGACCGGCACGGTCGTCAGCTTGCGCCCGACCGTGACGTTCGGGTCCGGCACCGCGATGACGTGGTTCGGCACGATGTCCTTCGTCGCATCGAACCAGAAGGCGCTGATCTCGTTCAGGACCTGCCCCTTGTGCGGGATGTGGGCGATGATGCGGTCGAACGAGGAATGCCGGTCGGTGGCGACGAGGATCAGCCGCTCCGGCTGCGCGTAGACGTCGCGTACTTTGCCGGTGTACTTGCGGCCCAAGAAATCGAAATCGGTGCCTTCGAGAATTGCGGTCATGTCTAGCGGTGCACCAGAGTGCCGACGCCGTGATCGGTCAGCAGTTCGAGCAGCACCGCGTGCGGCACCTTGCCGTCCATGATGACCACGCCCTCGACGCCCTGGTCGAGCGCGTAGATGCAGGTCTCGACCTTCGGGATCATGCCGCCGGAGATGGTGCCGTCGGCGATCAGCCGCCGCGCGTCGGAGACCGACAGGTCGTGGATCAGCTTCTTCGATTTGTCGAGCACGCCCGGCACGTCGGTGAGCAGCAGCAGGCGCTTGGCCTTCAGCGCGCCGGCGATGGCGCCGGCAAACGTGTCGGCGTTGACGTTGAAGGTGCCGCCGTCGGCCGAAGTCGCAACCGGCGCCAGCACCGGGATCAGCTCGCGGCCGATGATCTGGTTGAGGATGCCGACGTCGATCTTGTCCGGCTCGCCGACGAAGCCGAGGTCGACCACCTTCTCGATGTTCGAGCCGGGATCGGTGACGGTGCGGGTGACCTTCTTGGCCTGCACCATGTTGCCGTCCTTGCCGCACAGGCCGACGGCCTTGCCGCCGGCGGCGTTGATGTAGCCGACGATCTGCTTGTTGATCGAGCCGGCCAGCACCATCTCGACGATCTGGACGGTGGCGGCGTCGGTGATGCGCAGGCCGGCCGCGAATTCCGACTTGATGCCGAGCTTCGTCAGCATGGCCGCGATCTGCGGCCCGCCGCCGTGCACGACCACCGGATTGATCGCGGTCTGCTCGAGCAGCACAATGTCGCGGGCGAATTCGCGCGCCATCGCCTCCTCGCCCATGGCGTGGCCGCCGTATTTCACGACGACGATCTCGTCGTCGTACTGCTGCATGTGCGGCAGCGCTTCCGACAGGATGCGCGCCTGCTCTTGCGGGTCGGTGGCCATGGGCTGCTCTTTACGTTGCCGGCGGGTGCCGCCCTTTTAGCGGGCGGCGGCGGGTGGCGGAAGGGCCGTCAGGCGCCGCGGGAGCCGGTGAGCGCCGCGGCAGTCAGCACCAGCCAGCTCGCGATCATGATGAGGCCACCGGCAGGGGCGGCGAAGGGAAAGAGCCGGCTGCCGATATAGGCGCGGGCGGCGACGTCGGCCGCGAACAGCCCGGCGCCGAGGACGAAGCCCCACAGCGTGATGAGGCCGAGCGGGCGGGTGGTCAGGCCCTGCCGGGCGAGCGCCAGGCCGGCCAGAACCGCGACGGCATGGATGAGGAGAAGGTATCCGGCGCTGTCGAGCCCGGCGCCGGGCTTGCCGTGCGCGCCGGCGGCGGTGAGCGCAACGCCGGCGGCGCCCATGAGGCCGGCGAGCGCGATGAGGATCGGGTCCATGGCCCGCATCCTAGAGGCTCCGCACGCAAACGACAAAGCCCGGCCGTGAGGCCGGGCTTCGCGCAACAACGCCGTGCGGCGCTTACTTGTTGTAGTTGAACTGCGGCATCGCCTTGAGCTGATCCTTGGAGGTGTTCAGCGTGGCGTGGTCCGGATAGTTCTTCTTGCTCGAGGACGTGCTCGTGCTGGACGAGGCCGCGCCGGTCGTGCGCGCGGCGCCACCCGTTGCGCTCGAGGTCTTGCTCGGGACCGGCGTGTCGGAGAACTTCAGCTCGCTCCACTTCACGGCGACGTCGTGCTCGCCCATGCCGAGGAAGCCGCCGACGCCGATGGCGACCGTCTCGGCCTTGCCTTCCTTGTCGAGCAGCAGTTCCTTGATGTCGCCGATCTTCTCGTTCTGCTGGTCATAGACATTGAGCCCGATCAGCTTCGAGCCCTGCCATAGGTTCATGGTCGAAGCGTTCTGCTCGGCCTTGTTGGTGCTCGAGCTCGACGAGCTGGATGAGCTCGAAGCAGCCGGGGCCGGAGCAGCGGCCGGCGCCTTGCTGGCCGGGGGATTGGATTGCGCCAGCGCGGGGCCGGCGAGCAGCGCGACGCCCAGAAGGGCCGCGGTCAGGGTTTTCATGGATTGCCTCCTTCGGAACACGGTTGGTGCCGTGCCAATGCGGGAGGCCGATCATTGTTCCTGTGTCGAATTGATAAACCCGGAGGAACCAAAAACAGGCGATGGCGATTTTCCGTGTCGGCCCGTCTTGTGGGCTTAACCGCGCCGCTCGGCGAGGAGCCGCGCCACGGCGGCGCGCACATCCTGCACGCCCGTGCCTTCCTCCGCCGAGGTGACCAGCACGCCCGGAAAGGCGGCGGGCCGTTTCGCCAAAGCCGCCTCGACCTCGGCAATGCGGCCGGCAAGTTCCGTCTTTTTCACGGCGTCCGCCTTGGTCAGCACGACCTGGTGGCTGACGGCGGCCTCGCTCAGCGCCTTTAATGTCGGCGTGTCCGTCTCCTTCAGCCCGTGCCGCGCATCGATCAGAACGTAGACGCGGGCGAGGTTGCGGCGGCCGAGCAGGTAGGCGTGGATCAATTCGGTCCAGGCCGCGATCTTGCTCTTGGCCGCGGCTGCGTAGCCGTAGCCCGGCATGTCGACGAGGTTCAGCCCCGCGCCATTGGTGAAGAAGATCAATTCCTGCGTGCGCCCCGGCGTGCGCGAGGTGCGCGCCAGCGCCTTGCGGCCGGTGAGCGCGTTGATCAGGCTCGACTTGCCGACATTGGAACGGCCGGCGAATGCGATTTCGGTGCCGCGCATCGGCGGCAGCGAGGCGACCGAGCCCGCGGCGGCCACGAACTCCCAGTCGCCGCCGAACAGATGGCGGCCTTCCTCGATCTCGGCGCGGGTAAAGTCGTGCGTCATGTCAGTTGCTGTCATTCCGGGGCCGGCCGAAGGCCGGTACCCGGAATCCAGGCATTGCCTCCGGATTCGCTGTTGGACTCCGGGTTCACCGCGGTGCGGTGCCCCGGAATGACGCATACGGCTAAGACTGCGTCTTCCTCTTGCCGAACAGCGCCTTGATGTTGTCGAACAGTTCGATCTTGGCCCCATGCCGGCGCATGATGATCGACTGCTGCGTCACCGACAGGCTGTTGTTCCAGGCCCAGTAGATCACCAGGCCCGCCGGGAATCCGGCCAGCATGAAGGTGAAGATGATCGGCATCCAGTTGAAGATCATCGCCTGCGTCGGATCCGGCGGTGTCGGGTTGAGCTTCATCTGCAACCACATGGTCACGCCCATGATCAGCGGCCATAGGCCGAGATGCAGGAAGTGGCCGACCATCGGCACCGTGGTAGGATCGTAGTGCAGCAGCCCGAACAGCGTGAAGACGTTGGTCGGGTCCGGCGCCGACAGGTCGTGGATCCAGCCGTAGAAAGGCGCGTGCCGCATCTCGATGGTGACGAACAGCACCTTGTACAGCGAGTAGAAGACCGGGATCTGGATCGCGATCGGCAGGCAGCCGGCGATCGGATTGATCTTCTCCTTCTTGTAGAGCTCCATCAGTTCCTGTTGCTGCTTCACCTTGTCGTCGGGATAGCGCGCGCGCAGCGCCTGCATGTGCGGCTGCACCGCCTTCATCTTCGCCATCGAGGCGTAGGACTTGTTGGCGAGCGGGAAGAAAATCGCCTTGATCAGCAGCGTGACCAGAAGGATGGCGATGCCGAAGTTGCCGACCAGCCGGTACAGCCAGTCGATGACGATGAACATCGGCTTGGTGATGAAGTAGAACCAGCCCCAGTCGATCAGCAGGTCGAAGTGGTTGAGCTTGAGCTGCTCGTTATAGGCGTTGACCGTGTGCACTTCCTTGGCGCCGGCGAACAGGTGCGTGTCGGCGGATGTCGTCGCGCCGGGCGCGACGGTGCGCGCGTCGAGCAGGTAATCTGCCTGGTAGGTCGGCGTCTTGCCGATCGTTCCCGTCGAGAAGCGCGCCTTCAGGTGCGCGTCGGTCGCCGGAAGGAGCGTCGCCGCCCAGTATTTGTCGGTGATGCCGAGCCAGCCGTTGGTGGCGTCGAATTTGACGTCCTTCTTCTCCTCGATCTTCTTGTAGGTGTACTCCTGCAACCCATCGCTGCCGAGATCGCCGATCAGGCCCTCGTGCAGGATGTAGTAGCCGAGCGTCTCCGGCGTGCCGTGGCGCGAGATGAGGCCGTAGGGAAAGAGCGTGACCGGGTTCGCACTCTTGTTGACCACTTCCTGCCGGATGTTGAACATGTATTTGTCGTCGACGGAGATGGTGCGGCGGAAGATCAGGCCCTCGCTATTGTCCCAGGTCAGCGTCACCGGATGATCGACGGAGAGCGCGCCGGCGCCCTCCTGCTTCCATACGCTGTCGGGGCCGGGCACCTTCACGTTGCCCGACGGCGCCCAGCCGAACTCGGCGTAGAACGGATCGGCGGTTCCGGTCGGCGACAGCAGGAAGATCGGCGGCGATTTGGGATCGACGGTCTCGTGGTACTTGACCAGCGCAAGGTCGTCGATGCGGCCGCCTTTCAGCGCGATCGAGCCCTTCAGGCTCGGTGTATCGATGGCCACGCGTGGCGAGGCGGCGAGGGCGTCGGCGCGCGAGATCGAGGCCGGCGCCGTGGGCTGCGCCGCGCCGGGGACCTGCGGCGCGCTGCCGGGTGCCTGCGGCTGCGCGGTGGTCGCAGGCTGCGTCGGCTGGTTCGGCTGCGCGGCCGGCGTCTGCGCCGTCTGCTTCAACTGCTGCTGCTGAAGCTGTTCCTGCCGCGCCTTCTCGTGCGGGATGCCATAGAAATACTGCCAGGCGATCAGCACCAGCGCCGAAAGCGCGATGGCGAGGATGGTGTTCTTGTTGTCGGTCATTTCGATCCTGTCGTGCCGCCGGCGCGCTTCTTGTGCACGCGATGCAACGCCCCCTCGTAGTCCTGCGCGATCCGCGCAAATGGCAGGTTCAGCGCCGCGCGGCGGCCGACCAGCACATAGTCATGGCCCGGGTGCAACGGGAGATGCGACAGCCGGACGATTTCGCGCAGGCGGCGCCGCACCCGATTGCGTTCGACGGCGTTGCCGACCTTTTTCGAAACGGTGAAGCCGACGCGGGCAGGGCCTTCGTCGGGGCGCGCGCGAGCCTGCAGCACGAAAGCAGTCGCAGGCGCCTTGACGCCGGTCGCCGCGGCCAGGAAGTCCGCCCGTTGCCTCAATCGTTCCATTGGAGCACGCGGGCTGGACGGTCCGCCCTCAGGCGGACAGCCGCTTGCGCCCGCGTCCACGCCGCGCGGCGACAACCTTGCGTCCGCCCTTGGTGGCCATGCGCGCGCGGAAACCGTGACGGCGCTTGCGTACAAGCTTGCTCGGTTGATAGGTCCGCTTCACGATCGAATTCTCCGCTGGTCGCGCCGTGGCGGGGTGACGAAAGCAGGCCCCAAAACCGCCAAAAGCCCAGACATTGTCCGGGCCGGCACTCGAATTTGCGCGGCTTATAAGGGAGGGGGCGCGGTCCGTCAATGCGACGCCGTGCGCCGGGCCATTCCGCCGTGCCCGGCCCGGTCACGACGCGTCACAAGCGGGTGAAACCGCGGCGTCCGGGCGCCCGCCTCGTGTATATACCGGAAATGTCTGGCGCTTCCCCCTCCGGTTCCGCGCTCCGCCGCCGCCTGCTGCCGCTCGCGGTGGTGCTGGCCGTGGCGGCCGTTGTCTATTGGGCCGCCGGCCGCGGGTCGCTGTCGCTGGAGACGCTGATCCGGCACCGGGAGGCGGTCGATGCCTTTGTCCGCGGCCACGCGGCGGCGGCGCTGCTCGCCTATTTGGGCATCTACGTCGTGACGGTCGCCCTGTCGGTCCCGGGGGCGACCTTCCTGACGCTGACCGGCGGGTTCCTGTTCGGGGTCTGGACCGGGGCGGCGGCATCCGCGGTCGGAGCGACCCTCGGCGCCACTGTCATCTTCCTCGTGGCCCGCACCGCGCTTGGCGAGCCTCTGCTCGCCTGCGCCGGTCCCCGCGCCGCGGAGCTCGCGCGCGGCTTTCGCGCCGACGCGTTCAGCTACTTGCTGTTCTTGCGGTTGGTGCCGGCCTTCCCGTTTTTCCTGGTCAACCTCGTCCCGGCCTTCGCCGGGGTCAGGCTCGCGCCCTTCGTGGCGGCGACGGCGCTCGGCGTCATTCCCGCGGCAATCGTCTATTCGCTCGCCGGGACCGGCCTCGACAGCGTCATCGCCGCGCAGCAGAAGGCGTTCGCCGATTGCGTCGCATCCGGCGCCGGCGGCTGCCGCCTGGCGTTCGACGCGCGCGACGTCCTGACCCCTCAATTGATCGCCGCGCTGGTCGCGCTCGGGCTCCTGGCGCTGCTGCCCGTGCTGGTGAAGCATTTGCGCGGCCGCCGCGCGCGGCCGGACGACTTGCGCTAGGGTTGAAGCATGGCGGGCGAGCGCATCACTCCCGACATCTGCGTCATCGGCGCCGGCGCGGCGGGCCTTTCGGTCGCCGCCGCGGCGGCGGCCGTCGGCGTTGCCACGGTGCTGATCGAGCGCAGCGAGATGGGTGGCGAATGCCTGCACGACGGCTGCGTGCCGTCGAAGGCGCTGCTTGCCGCCGCGAAGCGCGCTGCGCAAATGCGCGGCGAGCAGTTTGGCGTTCGTGCCACCGAAGTGCACGTCGACTTCGCCAAGGTGCAGGCGCACATTCAGCAGGTCATCGCCGAGATCGCGCCGGTCGACTCGGCCGAACGCTTCACCGGACTCGGCGTGCGCGTCATCCGCGGCCACGCCAGGTTCACCGGCCGCCGCACCGTCGCGGTCGGCGAGACTCATGAAATCCGCGCCCGCCGTTTCGTCGTCGCCACCGGCTCGCAGCCCGCGGTGCCGCCGATTCCGGGGCTCGATGGCGGGCCATACCTCACCAACGAGACCGTCTTCAAACTGAAAGACCTGCCGGGGCATCTCGTTATCATCGGCGCCGGCGCGGTGGGGCTGGAAATGGCGCAGGCCTTCCGCCGCCTCGGCAGCCACGTCACCGTGCTCGAGATGGGTGCGGCGCTGGCGCAGGACGATCCCGAGGCGGTCGGTGTGCTGCTGGCCGCGCTCGAGCGCGAGGGCGTCGTCATCCGCACCGGCGTCAAGGTGATGCGCGTGGCGCACGCGATCGGCCATCTCGCGGTGACCATCGAAGCGGACGGCAAGGAGGAGCACATCGGCGGCTCGCATCTGTTGATCGCGGCGGGGCGCAAGCCGGTCACCGACGGGCTCGACCTCGACGCCGCGCGTATCCGCTATGACGCGGCGGGCATCGCCGTGAATCGCAAGATGAAGACGAGCAATCGCAGCATCTACGCCATCGGCGACGTCGCCGCGGCCCAGCCGCGCTTCACGCACGCCGGCAACTACCAGGCGGGGCTCGTCATCCGCAACGCACTGTTCCGCCTGCCCGTGCGCGCCGACACCGTGGCGATCCCGCACGCCGTCTTCACCGAGCCCGAGCTTGCGCAGGCCGGGCTCACCGAGGCGCAGGCCCACGGGCGGAAGCTGAAGTTTCGTGTGCTGCGCTGGCCGTACCACGACAACGACCGCGCCATCGCCGAAGGCACGCCGCACGGCCACATCAAGGTCATCGCCGGCAGGAAAGGCCGCGTCCTCGGCGTCACCATCGTCGGCGCCCATGCGGGGGAACTCATTACCGCCTGGAGCCTGGCGATCGCGCAGAAACTCACCTTGCGCGCCTTCACCGACGTGGTCGCGCCCTATCCGACGCTGTCGGAGATCGGCAAACGGGCGGCGATCGAATTCTATCTGCCCGATTTGACGCGCCCTATGTTGCGGCGCATCATACGAACCCTTCGCATCTTTGGTTGAGACGGTCCTTGAAACCGGAATCCCAGCCAGTCGAGGCGAACGCACCTGTCGAACCGCACCACCGCGGCGGCTGGAGCGTTGGCCTCTCCGGTAAGTTGCTGCTCCTGACGATTGTCTTCGTCATGCTGGCGGAAGTGCTTATCTATGTGCCGTCGGTCGCCAATTTCCGGCTGAACTGGCTCAACGATCGGCTCGCCGCGGCGCACACCGCCGCGTTGGTGCTCGAAGCAGCGCCGAGCGGCATGGTGCCGGAGAGCCTCGCCAAGAAGATCCTCGACTCGGTCGGCGCCCGCGCCGTGGCCATGAAGATGGGCAACCAGCGCCGGCTGCTCGCCTCGTCGGTGATGCCGGCGGCGATCGCGCAGGACGTCGACCTGCGCCATGTGCCGTGGTGGCGGGCAATCGGCGAGGCCTTCGACACCCTGGTCAACTTCAAGAGCGGCGACGTCATGCGCATCGTCGGCCCGGCGCCGATGACCGACGGCGACTTCCTCGAGATCGTGCTCGACGAGGCGCCGTTGCGCAACGCGATGCTGACCTTCTCGGTCAACATCCTGCTTCTGTCGCTGGCGATCTCCGGCATCACCGCCATGCTGGTCTATCTCGCGCTGCATTATCTGCTGGTGCGGCCGATGGGCCGCATCACGCAGAACATGGTGGCGTTCCGCGCCGACCCGGAGAATCCGGCGCGCATCATCGCCTCGTCGGGGCGCAACGACGAGATCGGCATGGCGCAAGAAGAGCTGGCGGCGATGCAAGGCGAGATCGCCTCGATGCTGCATCAGAAGAGCCGGCTCGCCGCGCTCGGGTTGGCGGTGTCGAAGATCAACCACGATCTGCGCAACCTTCTCGCGTCGGCGCAGCTCTTCTCCGACCAGCTCTCGACGCTGCCGGACCCGAAGGTGCAGCGCTTCGCGCCGAAGCTGATGCGCGCCCTGGAGCGGGCGATCGCCTTCTGCCAGTCGACGCTCTCCTACGGCGCGGTGCAGGAGGCGCCGCCCGACCGCAAGCCGATTTTGGTCGAGGAGCTCGTCGACGAGGTCTACGAGGCGCTCGGCCTCGGCCTCGACGTGCCGATCCGCTGGATCGTCGCGGTGGAGAAGGGCCTCACCGTCGAGGCGGACCACGACCAGATGTTCCGCGTGCTGGTCAACGTCGCGCGCAACGCCATGCAGGCGCTGGAGACGCGCGGCAACCGCGATCCGGCACGCGACCAGATCCGCATCACCGGCCGGCGCGACGGCGGCGTCGTCGTGATCGAAGTGTCCGATACCGGTCCGGGTGTGCCGGAGCGGGCGCAGGCGCATTTGTTCCAGGCGTTCCAGGGCTCGACGCGCCCGGGCGGCTCCGGCCTCGGGCTCGCGATCGCCGCCGAGCTCGTGCGCGCCCATGGCGGCGACATACGGCTGGTGCCCGGCACCATCGGTGCGACCTTCTCGATCACCATTCCCGACCGCGCCGTCGATTTCGAGGCGCATCGCGACACGCGGGTGCGGGCCTGAGCGGCCGGCCAGGCGCGCCCTTGCCAACCGGGATGCAAGACGATAGCTAGTGCCCCGGCCCGCCGCCTTATGGCGGCATCGGCGGCCAAAAGCGCCCGTAGCTCAGCTGGATAGAGCACCAGACTACGAATCTGGGGGTCAGGAGTTCGAATCTCTTCGGGCGCGCCATTTTTCTTTCGGCACCGGTTCCAAGCTCAGTCTGACCTTCACTTCAGCGCGCAGATCGCCGCCGCCAGCGCCTGCGCGCGCGGCACCAGCGTGTCGAGCCGGCAGAACTCGTCGTCGGTGTGCGCCTTGCCGCCAACCGGCCCGAGCCCGCACAGGCTCGGCACGCCGAGCGCGGCGGTGAAGCCTGAATCGGCGCAGCCGCCGGTGAACTCGCCGTCGACCGGAAATCCGACGCGCGCCGCCGCGCCCTTGTAGAGCGTAAACAGCGCCTCCGAGTGCTTGCGCTCGAGCGGCAGGAACAGCGCGACCGGCTTGATCTCGGCCGACGTTCCCGGCACGTCCTCGGCGCGCACGATCTTCTCGATCTCCGGCACGATCGCGGCATGCTGCTCCAGCGTGATGAAGCGCAAATCGAGCTCGGCTTCAGCCCAGGGTGCGACGGTGTTGTGGTTGTTGCCGCCCTTGATGATGCCGACATTGGTGGTGATGCCGGTGTCGTAATTGGTCAGGGCGTGCAGGCGCACGATCTTGCGCGCGAGCGCCTCGATGGCGCTGGCGCCATCCTTATGGTTGACGCCGGAATGCGCGGCGCGGCCCTTCACGGTGATGTGGAACGAGCCGCCGCCCTTGCGCGCAACAACCACATTGCCGCTGACGCGGCCCGGCTCGGTGTTGAACACGGCGCGGGCGCCGCGCGCGGCATTCTCGATCTCGGCGCGGCCTTCCGGCGAGCCGATTTCCTCGTCCGCCGTGAACAGCGCGACGACCGGAAACGGTAATCCGCCCGCCGCCTTGATTGCGCGCAGCGTGAAGATGTTGGCGACGAGACCGGCCTTCATGTCGCAGACGCCCGGGCCGAACGCGAGGTCGCCGTTGCGCGAATAGCCGCGCGTCGCGACCGTGCCTTTTTTGAACACGGTGTCGCGGTGGCCCATCATGAGGGCATAGGTGTTCGTGCCGGTGCCGGGCACCTCGGCGCGCAACACGTCGCCGAAGCGCTGCTTGACGATGCGCTCGACGGCGATGCCGTCCGCCGCCAGCACTTCGATGACCGCGTCGGCGACGGCGTCGGTGCCGGCCTTGTCGAAGCTGTTGGAATCGATGTCGACGAGGCGATGCAGCAGCGCCTCCATCTCCTCGAAGCGCGGCGCCAGCCAGGCGATGACGGTGTCGGTAATGTCGCTCACTTGCTTCGCTCCTTGACGATGCGGGGTCCGTCCTCGCCGAGGTCGTAGAACAGCCCGGCCATTATTTGCAGCGCCTCGCGCGCCAGCGGCGCCAGCAGGTGCTCGTCCGGCGCGTGCTGCGAGCACGACGGATAGGAATGCGGCACCCATACGGTCGGCATGCCGAGGATGTCGGCGAACACGTCGTTCGGCAGCGAGCCGCCGAGGTTCGGCAGCAGCGCCGGCTTCTTGTTCGTCGTCTTCGCGATCGAGGCCAGCGCCCACGAGACCCACGGATCGTTCGGGTCGAGCCGCGTCGCGGTGAACGTCTCCATGCGCGCGGGCGCGACCGCGACGCGCCGCAGCCCGTGCGCGTCGAGATGCGCACGCACCGCCGGCAGGATCTTGTTCGGGTCGGTGCCGACGACGAAGCGAAGCTGCATCGTCGCCTTCGCCGTCGGCGGGATGGCATTGACCGGCGCCTCCGGCGTGCCGCTGGTGAAGGCCAGCACTTCGAGCGCGTTCCAGCCATAGACCTTCTCGGCCGCCGAGAGGCCCGGCTCGCCCCAGTCGGGATCGATGACCGGGTCGTTCCTGTCCTGCGTCAGTTCGATGTCGGCGAGCGCGGCGCGCACCGACTCCGGCAGCTTCGGCTTCAGCGGCTCGACGAGGATCTGCCCCTTGGCGTCGACGAGGCAGGCGATCGCGTGCGCCAGCAGCGTGCCGGCGTTGGCGAGCACGCCGCCCCAGTTGCCGGAATGATGCCCGCCGGCGCGCAGATCGACGCTCATCTCGAAATTCATCGCGCCGCGTGAGCCGAGGAACACGGTCGGCCGCTCGGCGGCGAGCCGCGGCCCGTCCGAGCCGATCAGCACGTCGGCGGCCAACGCTTTCTTTTGCGCATTGGCGAAGGCGCGCAGGCCGGGGGAGCCGGCTTCCTCGCCCATCTCGATCAGGAGCTTGCAGTTGAAGCCGAGCTTGCCGCCGCGCGCCGCCATCGCGTGCGCGAGCGCCGCGATGTTGATCGTGTGCTGGCCCTTGTTGTCGGCGGTGCCGCGGCCGTACCAGCGGTCGCCTTCCTCGATCACCTGCCAGGGATCGAGGCCCTTGCGCCACTGCTCGGCGTGGCCAAACACAACGTCGCCGTGGCCGTAGGTCAGTACCGTTGGCAGGCCATCGCCCTCGTGCCGCTCGGCAATCAGGAACGGCCCGTGCGCGGCGGACGGATTGTCGAAGATGCGCGCGGTGAAGTTGAGCTTTTCGACCGCGGGCACGATCTCGTCCGAAAGATAGGCGCGCAGCACGTCGAGCTTGCCTCCACCCTGGCTCTCGGTGGGGATGGCGACACGGCGCGCGAGCTCGGCGCGGAAGGCGCCGCTGTCGAAATATTTCGTGGCGTTGGCGATTGCGTCCTGGCGGCTCATGATATTTGCAGTGCCTCTTCCTCGACGAGATGGCATGTCGCCCAGCCGTCCGGCAAGGTGCGGACGGCGGGCGGTGTGGTGCGGCAGATGTCGATTGCGTCCGGGCAGCGCGGGTGGAACGGGCAGCCCACGTCGCCGCCGATCATCGTCGCGCCGATGCGGGTGTCGGGCACGCCGAGATCGGGATCGGGCGTGAGCACGGATTGCAGCAGCGCCCGTGTATAGGGATGGCGCGGGCTGGCGAACAGGCCGACACGCGTGCGCTCCTCGACGAAGCGGCCGAGATACATCACCGCCACGCGGTCGGCGAGATGCTCGACCACCGCGAGATTGTGGCTGATGAAGAAATAAGTGAGGCCGAGCTCGCGCTTCAATTCGAGCAGCAGGTTGAGGATCTGCGCCTGTACCGACACGTCGAGCGCCGAGGTCGGCTCGTCGCAGATCACGACCTCCGGCCGCAGGATGAGCGCGCGGGCTATCGCGACGCGCTGGCGCTGGCCACCCGAGAGTTGTCCCGGATACGAGTCGTAGTGGCGCGGTGACAGGCCGACCAGCTCGAGCATCTCCATTACCTTGGCGCGGCGCGTGGCGCGGTCGCCGACGCCGTGCACAAGAAGCGGTAGGGCGATGAGTTGCGCCACCGGCTTGCGCGGATTGAGCGACGAATAAGGGTCCTGGAAGATCGGTTGCACGCGGCGGCTCACCGCGACGCGGTCCTTCGCACTGATCGGAGTGCCGCCGACGAGGATTTCGCCCGAACTTGGTGGCAAGAGGCCGAGCAGCATCTTCGCCAGAGTGGTCTTGCCGGAGCCGCTTTCGCCGACCAGTGCGAACACCTCGCCGCGCTTGACGGTGAGCGACACGTCGGCGACCGCGGTCAAGGTCGCGGCGCGGCGGAACACACCCTGCGAGAGATCGAAGGTGCGGGTAACGTGGCGCAGCTCGAGCAGCGTCTCGCTCATGCCGCGGCCTCCAGCGCCTCGGCGCGCACGCAGCGCACGAGATGACCGGGCCCGGCGGCCGCGAACGGAATGTCGCCGGCGCATTCCGCCGCGGCGAAGGCGCAGCGCTGGCGGAAGGCGCAACCCTGTTGCGGGCCGATCAGGCTCGGCAACTGGCCGGGAATGGCGCCGAGCGGCGCGCCCGGCGCGGTGCGGCCCGGCACCGGAATGCAGTTTAGCAGCCCCCGCGTATAAGGATGCCGCGGCGCGCGGAACAACGGCCGCGCCGCGCCGCTCTCGACCACGCGGCCGGCATACATCACCGCGACCTTGTCGGCGACGCGCGCGACGACGCCGAGATCATGGCTGATCAGGATCATCGCCATGCCGAACTCGGTCTTGAGATCGGCGAGCAAATGCAGGATCTGCGCCTGGATGGTGACGTCGAGCGCGGTGGTCGGCTCATCGGCGATGATGAGGTGGGGGCCGCACATCAGCGCCATCGCAATCATCACGCGCTGGCGCAGGCCGCCGGACAGCTGATGTGGATACTGGTTGAGGCGGCGCGCGGCCGTCGGGATGCCGACCTTATCGAGAAGCTGCACGGCGCGGTCGCGCGCTTCGGCCGCCGAAACCGAACGATGGCAGCGCAGCGCCTCGGTCAACTGATTGCCGATGGAGTAGCTCGGATTGAGCGACGTCATCGGCTCCTGGAAGATCATCGCCATGCGGTTGCCGCGCAGGCCGCGCATGCGCGTCTCCGGCGCCGTGGCGAGATCGATGCCGTCGAAGACGAGGCGGCCGGCGCTCCGTTCGGCGCGCTTCGGCAGCAGGTTCATCAGCGCCAGCGAGGTCATCGATTTGCCGGAGCCGCTTTCGCCGACGATGGCGAGCGTCTCGCCGCGCTCGAGCGAAAACGAAACGCCGTTGACGGCGTGCAGCACGCCGTCGGCGAGCGGGATATCGACGGTGAGATTGTCGACCTCGAGCAGGGCCATCGCGTTCAGCCCCGGTTCTCGGGCGCGGTGACGTCGCGCAGGCCGTCGCCGACAAGGTTGATCGCCAGCACGAGCGCGACCAGCGCCGCCGCGGGAACGCCGATCACCCACGGGCTGAAGAACATGTACTGCTTGCCCTCCGAGATCATCAGTCCCCAGGACGGCAGCGGCGGCTGCACGCCGAGGCCGAGGAAGGAGAGGGCGGCTTCGAGCAGGATGGCGTGCGCCATTTCCAGCGTGGCGACGACGATCAGCGCGTTGAGGATGTTCGGCAGGATCTCGGAGCCGAGGATGCGCAGGGTCGAGCAGCCGATGGCGCGCGCCGCGGCGACGTAGTCGGTGCGCGCGATCTGCTGCGTCGCCGAGCGCGTCACCACCGCAAAGCGGTCCCACAGCAGAAGTCCGAGCACGATGATGACGCCTTCGAGCGACGAGCCGACCAGCGCCGCCGAGGCGAGCGCGACCAGCACCACCGGCAGCGCCAGCCGCGTCGTCACGACGTAGCTCAGCACGGCATCGACGCGGCCGCCGAAATAGCCGGCGCAGACGCCGATCACGGTGCCGATGGTGCCGGAGATGATGACGGTGAGCGTGCCGATCAGCAGCGAGATGCGCGCGCCGAAGATGAGGCGGCTGAGATAGTCGCGGCCGAGCTTGTCGGTGCCGAGCGCGTGCTCCCAACTGCCCTTTGCCTGCCAGATCGGCGGGATCAGGCGATGCGCCAGGTCCTGATTGTAGGGATCGTGCGGCGCGATGAGCGGTGCGGCGAGCGCGATGGCGATGATCGCGGCAAGTATCGCGCCGCCGAGGACGAGGCCGCCGTGGCCGAGGCTGCGGCGCAGGAGGCCGCCGCGCCGTCGCGCCGCTGCTGCCTCGAGAGTGATGCCGGCTGCCGTCATGCGAGCCTGATCCGCGGGTCGAGGAAGGCGTTGGCGACGTCGGCGAGGAAGGTCAGCGCCACGTAGAGGACGGCGAGGATCAGCACGACCGCCTGTACCACGGGGAAGTCGTTGCGCGCGATCGCCTCCCAGGCGAGGTAACCGAGGCCCTGCATGTTGAACACGGCCTCGATGACGATCGAGCCGCCAAGCATGAAGCCGAACTGCACGGCTGCGAGCGCCACCACCGGGATAATGGCGTTGCGCAGCGCGTGCTTGAGGATGACGACGCTCGGCCGCAGGCCTTTTGCGCGCGCCGTCCGGATGTAATCGGACGACAGCACTTCGAGCATCCCGTTGCGCGACAGGCGCATCACCGCGGGCACGGCGTACCAGCCGAGCGCGATCGACGGCATGATGTAGTTCTTCCAGCTCGCCGTGCCCGACACCGGCAGCCAGCGCAATTGCACCGCGAACACGATGATCAGCCCGAGGCCGAGGCAGAAGGCGGGCACCGCCTGTCCGAGCACGCAGAAGCCGAGCGCCAGCCGGTCGATAATGGTGCCGCTGTAGACCGCGGCCAATACGCCGAGCGGGATGGCGATCACGAGCGCCAGCGCCAGCGAGATCGCGCCGAGCGTCATGGTCACCGGCATGCGCGACGCGACCAGCGAGGTGACCGTGTCGCGATAGTAGAACGAATTACCGAAATCGAAATGCACCGCGCGCCAGAGCCAGTCGAGATATTGCAGCGTTATCGGCCGGTCGAGGCCGAACTGACGGCTTATCTCGGCGATCTGCGCCGCCGTCGCCTCGGGTCCCGCGATGGCGGTGGCGAGATCGCCGGAGAGATGGAGCAGCATGAACGCGACGATCGAGACCGTCAGCGCGACGGAGAGGGCGACCGCGAGCCGCTGCGTGGTGAACGAGAGCATGCGGTCTCCCCGGAGCAGGCACCGGCGCGCCGTGCGTGCGGCGCGCCGGCGGCGGTCACTTCCAGTGCGCCGCGTAGAAGCGCGGCAACTCGTCCGGCTGCGCGGTGAACGCCAGGTCGCTGGTGAAGGCGTAGTTGGCGGGATAGGAGTACAGCGGGAACAGGTAGGCCTTCTCGGCGATGAGCTTGAGGGCCTCCTGGTAGGTCTTCAGCCGCTTGCCCGTGTCGACCGAGGTGTCGGCGTCCTTCAGGAGCTTCTGGATCTCGGCGTCATGCGAGGAATCGTCGGCGTCGCCCTTGAACCAGACGCCGGTGAAGGCGGACGCGTCCGCGACCGAGAACGAGCCCCAGGTCTGGAACGTGATCGGGGTCTTGCCGGCGCGGTGCGCGTCGCGCATCGCCGCGTATTTGAGATAGTTGAGATGTGCGTCGATGCCGACCGCGCGCAGGTAGCCGATCACGGCTTCGGCGTATTCGCGCTCGCGGTAGGCGTAGATCTCGGTCTTGAAGCCGTTCGGGAAGCCGGCTTGCTTGAGCAGTTCCTTCGCCTTGGCCGGATTGTACTCGTAGCGCGGCACGCCCTTGTCGGTGCAGCCGAACTGATCGATGAAGCAAGCCGCGTGCATGATGCGCGCGCCGCCGCCGACGAGGTTGTCGATCATCGCCTTGCGGTCGATGGCGTAGCCGACCGCCTGCCGCACGCGGACGTCCTTGAACGGCGCTGCGCTCGGCGACTTGCCGAGCGCGTCGAATTGCAGGAAGCCGACGCGCATCGTCTCGGCCGAAAGCACCGTGATGTTCGGCGCGGATTTCAGTTGCGTCGCCTGGTCCTTCGGCACGCGCCAGATCCAGTCGACGCCGCCCGTCATCAATTCGGCGAGTCGCGTCTCGGCGTCGGCAATAACGCGGAAGTCGAGCTTGCCGATCGTCGGCTGACCGAGCGGGCTGCCTTTCCAGTAGTGCGTGTTCTTCTCCATCTTCACGCCCTTGCCCGGAATGACCGCGGTGATCTTGTACGGTCCCGAGCCGATTGGCGCCTTGGAGAAGCCGTCGAGGCCGACCTTCTTGAAATAGTTTTCCGGATAGATCGGGATCGGCCCGGCGAGATATTCGATCGCCGCCGGGAACGGGCCGACGAGGTGGATGCGCACCTTGTCGTTGCCGATCTTCTCCGCACTCTTGATCCAGTCGACGTTCTGCTTGGTGACGACCTTCGCCTCGGGGCTGACGACGTAATTGAGCGTCCACACCACGTCGTCGGCGGTCAGCGGGTCGCCGTTCTGGAAGGTGACGCCCTGGCGGATCGTCAAATCGAGCGTGGTCGGGTCGGTCCAGGTCCAGCTGGTCGCCAACTGCGGCTCGTATTTGCCGGTCGCCGGATCGCGGTAAATGAGATTGTCAAACACATTGCGCGCGATGATGACGCCCTCGCGCAGGTTGTTGTGATACGGGCTGACGTTCTCCGGCTCGGAGTCGGAGGCGTAGACGAGCGTGTCGTTGGCCTTGTTGGCGAAAGCGGGCGAGGCCGCAAACATGAGCGCGCCGGCTGCCAGCAGCCGGGCCACAGCGGACCGGTCGATTTTCATCGGAATCCTCCCATAGAGCCGCGTTTTTTATTGGCGGGCATTGCGTGCGACGCATCTTGCCCGACCTGCCGCGATGGGAAAAGACCTTATCCGTGTGCTCCCGGAACCGGCTTCGGCCGGGGCTGCGTGCGATCAGAGGCCGGCGAGCTCGCGCATGATGCGGTAGAGCGCCGCCTGACCCTCGAAGCCGATGCCGGGGCGGCCGGACAGCGTCAGCGCGCCGTTCTCGATGCGCGCGTCGTCAGCGAAGCCGCCGAAATCGCCGAACACGCCCGGATACGACTCCGAGCCGCCGAGGCCAAAGCCTGCGGCGATGGCGAGCGACATCTGGTTGCCGCCGTGCGGGAACAGCGCGCGGCGCGGCCAGCCGTTCGCCTCCAGCATCGCCACCATGCGCGCATATTCGGAAATGCCGTAGGCCTGCGGCGGATCGACCTGGATGATGTCGGTGCCGGCGCGCCAGCCGCCGAAGCGCACGAGGTTCTGCACGTCCTGCGTCGAATAGAGGTTCTCGCCGGTGGCGAGCGGCGGCGCATAGATGGATGCGAGCTCGGCGAACAGCGCGAAGTCGAGCGGGTCGCACGGCTCCTCGAACCAGCGCAATTTGAACGGCGCCAGCGCCTTGGCGTAGCGCAGCGCCTCGGCGCGATCAAATTTGGCGTTGGCGTCGACGGCGAGCCGCGCGCCCGATCCGACCACGGCAAGCACCGCCTCGAGCCGGCGCAGGTCCTCCTCGAGCGGCAGGCCGCCGACCTTCATCTTCACCATCGTGTAGCCGGCGTCGAGATGGCGGCGCATCTCCTCCTGCAAATCCTTGATAGTCTGCCCCGGCCAGTACCAGCCGCCGCCGACATAACAGAAGACGCTCGACGGCACGCGGCCCACGCTGAATTTCTCGGCGAGCAGGGCATAGAGCGGCTTGTCCGCGATCTTGGCGACCGCGTCCCACACCGCGACCTCGATGGTGCCGATGGCAATCGAACGCTCGGAATGCGCGCCGGCCTTTTCGCGCTTCAACATCACGGCGAGGATCTTGGCCGGGTCGAGATTGGCGCCGGTGTCGTCGATGAGCGTCTCCGACGCCGCGGCGAGAACGCGCGGAATGAAGCGCGCGCGCATCTGCGCGCCGCAGGCGTAGCGGCCGGTGGAGTTGAAGGCGAAGCCGCAGACCGGCTTGCCGTTGCGAATCACGTCGGTGATGACGGCGACGACCGACGTGGTCATTTCGCTGAAGTCGAAGCTCGCATTGGCGAGTTTCGATTTCAGCGGGATCGCGGTTTCGCGGATGTCGACGATGCGCATCAAAGCCGTCCGAAAGCCCGACGGATTGTCATGCGCGGGCTTGACCCGCGCATCCCGCTTAGGCTGGCACCATGCTCACCTAAGCGAGATGGCCGGCACAAGGCCGGCCATGACAGTCGCTTGTTGGGGCTTATTTAATCTGCGGGATCTTTGCGTCCTTGATCACCTTCGCCCACTTGTCGATTTCTTTCTTGATGTAGGCATTGAACTCGTCCGGCGTGTTGGCGACCGGGTCGAAGCCGAGCTGCGCGCACTTCGCTTTCACGTCCGGCATCGCCATCACCTTGACGATCTCCTTCTGCAACAGCGCGACGACGTCCTTCGGCGTCTTCGCCGGCGCGAAGATGCCCTGCATCGTCTCGGACTCCTGCGCCTTGACGCCGGCTTCTTCCAGCGTCGGGACGTCGGGCAGCGCGGCGGAGCGTTTCGCCGACGTCACCGCGAGGCCGCGCAGCGTGCCCGCCTTGACCTGCGGCGAGGTCGGCGGCAGGGCGGAGAACGCTATCGGCGTATGGCCGGCGATCGCCGACTGGATGGCCGGCGCGGCGCCGCCGAACGGTACGCTGGTGGCGTCGAGCTTCAGCGACAGCTTGAACAGCTCGGCCGCGAGCTGCGGCGTCGTGCCGATGCCGGGATTGGCGATGGTGTACTTGCCCGGCTCCTTCTTGAGAATGTCGATCAGCTCCTTCATCGACTTCGCCGGGAAGCTCGCGGTCACCACCACGATGTTGGGCGAGGCTGCGGCGAGCGTGATCGGCGCAAAATCCTTGAAGGGATCGTAGGGCGCGTGCGCGTAGAGGCTCGGATTGACGACGTAGCTCGAGCTCGCGACCAGCAGCGTGTAGCCGTCGGGCGCGGCGCGCGCGGCTTCCGCCATGCCGATATTGCCGCCGGCGCCGGGCCGGTTCTCGACGAAGAACTGCTGCTTCAGATCGTCCGACATCTTCTGCGCGATCAGCCGCGCCATGACGTCGGTCGGGCCACCGGCCGCGAACGGCACGATAATCTTCACCGGATGATCGGGATAGGCGGCCTGCGCGGGCGCCAAGCCGAGCGCGAGGCCGGCCGCCGCGACGGCGCCGAGTATGCGAAGCAATCTCATTGGGCATTCCCTCCACGTGTTGCGCCGGCCCGTGAGCATGCGGGCCGGTCTGCATCGTCCCGAAAACGGTATCGCAGCCGGGCGATTGACTTCATAAACAAACGACTGTTTACAGTGTGTGTGCGGCGGGGACGAGTCAAGCGTGCGGGTTCTCGAATGGTGAAAGCGCGGAGCAGGATCGCCGCGGCCGTGCCGCGGCCGCGCAAGCCCGCCGCAACGCCGCCGGTGCGCGAGCGCATCCTCGAAGTCGCCGAGCGCCTGTTCGCCGAGCACGGCATGTCCGGTGTCGGCCTGCGCGCGATTTCCGCCGACGCCAGGGTCAACCTCGCCTCGATCGCTTATCACTTCGGCTCGAAGGACGGTTTGCTCGAGGCGCTGTTCTCGCAGCGCGCCGCGCCGATCGCCGAAGAGCGGCTACGGCTCTTGGCGGAGTGTTACCAGAAGACAAGGCAGCCGAAGCTCGAGGACATTCTCGAAGCCTTCCTGCGGCCGGCCTTGGTGCTGGGCGTGCAGCCGCAGTTCGGCGGGCCTGCTTTTGTGAAATTGCGCGCGCGGCTCGCGACCGAACCGGTCGCGCTGTCGCGCAAGATCCTGTCGAAGGCCTTCGATCTCTCCAGCCGCAAGTTCATCGACGCCATCGCCAAGGCGCTGCCGAACGTGCCGCGCGCCGAGGTCGAGTGGCGTTTTCATTTCATGCTCGGCGCCATGTTCTACACCATGGCCGACTCCGGCCGCATCCAGGCGCTGACCAAGGGCCGCATTGATCCCGGCGACGTCCGGCGCGCGCTCCGCCACATGATTCCATTTCTGGCGGCGGGCTTCCGCTCCGCGCCGGTACCCTGAAACACATCAACGAAAGAGGAATGAGAATGGCCCGCAAGATCACGCGCCAGGACATGAAACAGGCCGCCGAGAAATACAAGAACTGGGGCAAGTGGGGCCCGAACGACGAGGTCGGCACGCTCAACTACACGTCGGCCGAGGACATCGTCGCCGCGACGCGCCTCGTCAAGAAGGGCAAGGTGATTTCGCTGGCGCTCAACTTCGACCATACCGGCCCGCAGGGCGCCAAGAGCAAGTACCCGTCGATGGGCCGCACCAATCCCATCCATACGATGCTGCGCACCGGCACCGACGCCTATTCCGGCGTGCTCGACAAGCGCGGCATCCGCGCCGCCGACGACATGGTGGTGATGCCGCTCCAGTGCGGCACGCAGTGGGACGGGCTCGGCCACGTCTTCTATGAAGACCACATGTGGAACGGTTACGACTGCCGCGAGGTCACTTCGGCCGGCGCGCAGAAGTGCGGCATCGAGAAGACCAAGAGCAAGATGGTCGGCCGCGGCGTGCTGCTCGACGTCGCCCGCTACAAGGGCGTCGAGTCGCTCGACGACGGCTACGCCATCTCCAATGACGATCTCTACGGCACGGCGAAGAAGCAGAAGGTTGAGCTCAAGCGCGGCGACTACATCATCGTTCGCACCGGCATGATGGAGCGCTGCCAGAAGCTCGGTTCGTGGGACGGCTATCCGGGCGGCGACGCGCCGGGCTTCGGCTTCGACACGCTCGACTTCGTGCAGAAGACCGAGCTTGCCGCGCTCGCCTCCGACACCTGGGGCTGCGAGGTGCGGCCGAATCAGGTCGCCGAGGGCGAGAACATCAACCAGCCCTGGCACTGGATCACGATTCCCATCATGGGCATGACCATGGGCGAGATCTTTCAGCTGAAGGAACTGGCCGACGACTGCGCCGCGGACGGCACCTACGAATTTTTGTTCGTCGCACCGGCTATCCCGATCACCGGCGCGGTCGGCTCGCCGGTCAACCCGCTGGCGATCAAGTGAGGACGCGCACGTGAGCAACGTAGGCCACAACGTCAAACGCCTCGGCGCCGAAGTCATCGCCGACATGCTCGCCGGTTACGGCGTCAGCCACGTCTTCATGGTGCCGGCGGTCCTGCGCCGCACCTTCGTGGAGATGGAGCGGCGCACGAAGATCGCGCGCATTCATTGCCACGGCGAGAAGTCGGCCGCCTACATGGCCGACGGCTATGCGCGTGCCTCCGGCAAGCCGGGCGTGTGCATGGCGCAAGTGATCGGCGCGCTCAATCTCGCCGCCGGCCTGCGCGACGCGTATCTCGCGCACTCGCCGGTCATCGCCATCACCGGCGGCCGCGATCCGAAGACGAAATTCAGGAAGGTCTATCAGGAGATCGACGACGTGCCGGCGTTCGAGCCGGTGACTAAGTTTAACGCCACGATCGACGACATCACGCGTGCGCCGGACATGCTGCGCCAGGCGTTCCGCGTTGCTACCACCGGCGCGCCGGGGCCGGTGCATCTGCAATTCCGCGGCAATGAAGGCCAGCTCGACGCCGAGGAGGCCGAGCTCGAACCGCTGGTCGAGACGCAGTTCGCGCATGTGCCGCCGTTCCGGCCGCAGCCTGAACCCGAGCATGTGAAGGCGGCGCTGGCGCTGTTGCAGAAGGCGGAGCGGCCGATCTTCGTCGCCGGCGGCGGCGTCCGTGCCAGCGGCGCCGGGCATGAGCTCGTCGCGCTCGCCGAGGCGCTTCAAATTCCCGTCGCCACCTCGCTCAACGGCAAGGACTCGATCCCGGGCGTCCATCCGCTTTCGGTCGGCGTCGTCGGCTCCTATTCGCGCGAGACGGCCAATCGCGCCGTCAA
>DATNBL010000006.1:0-4383 GCA_035571935.1 Pseudolabrys sp. | reverse complement strand
CGGCATCCGCCGCCGCTCGGCGGCGAGCGCGTCGCGGGCGCGGGTGACCTCCTTCTCCTTGACGAGTAGTTTTTCGCGCGCGACATCCCATTCCTGCGGCGATACGATCTTTGATGTCTTCATGTGCTGTCCTTCCTCACTCCGTCGGGTTTCGTTTCGGGCGGCGCTCATGACGCCGCCTGTTCGTAGCTGTCGTGGTGACGCCACCAGACACCGTTTTCGTTGCGCCCCCTGGGAGCGCGGTCGAGCCATTGGTACGTCCCCCACAGCCCGTCCAGTCCGCGTGCATAGGTGGAATAGATGTGATAGACGACGCCGTTCTCCCGCACGAAGGCGCTGAGGCCCGGCCGTTCGCGCACATACGCTGCAGGCTCGGCGCCGGACCTGGCCGCGTTCGCGATGACGACCGGCGGAAACGCCGCCCCGGTCATCGGGTGGCCGCCGCGCCGGTAATTGTATTCGATACCGCCGTTGCGCTGCTGCTCTTCGGTGACGGAGACGTTGAAATCATAATTGAAGCCGCTGTCCTGCGACGACGCCCAGGGAAAGGTCCAGCCCATCCGCTGCTTGAACGCCTGCAGCTTCGCAAGCGGCGCGCGCGAGACCGCCCAGAGCATCACGTCGTGGTTGGCGAGATGCACCGCAATGCCGTCAAAACCGTCGGCGATCGACGAGCAGGAAATACAGCCGGCCTTGTAGTCCGGTCCAAACATGAAGTGATAGACGAGGAGCTGCGAGCGCCCCTGGAACAGGTCTGCAAGCGAAACCGTGCCCTCGTCGGTGTCGAACGCATAGTCCTTGTTGACTCGGACCCATGGCAGTTCCTGGCGCCTGCGCGCGAGTTCGTCGCTTTGCCGCGTCAACGCCTTTTCCGCATCGAGCAGCTCTAGCCGCGCCGCAAGCCATTGTTCACGGGTTCCGGTCTTGTGCATGGTCATGGTCATTCTCCGTTATCGCTACCGTTGCGGGATAGACTAGGATCGGGCATGCCCCTCCCGGGAGTGACAAGTGTGACGGGATTTCGATGGACTCGCTGATCACGGCGGCGGCGCAGGCGCTGGCACTGGGCGATCCGCTCGGCGCGCTGAACCGGGTGGCGCTCCGCGACGACGCGCCGGCGCTGGCGCTGCGCGGCATCGCCATGGCCCAGATCGGCGATCTCGACCGCGCGAAGACGCTGGTGCGGCGGGCACAGCGCGCCTTCGGCCCGCGGGAGGCTGTGGCTCGCGCCAGATGCGCCGTCATCGAGGCCGAGATCGCGCTCGCCTCGCGCGACCTTGCCTGGCCCGCGAAGACGCTCGCCGCGGCCTCCGATGTCCTCGAGGCGCATGGCGACCGCGCGAACGCCGCGCACGCGCGTTATCTCGAAGTCCGGCGCCTCGTCCTGATCGGGCGCCTCGACGAGGCCGAGCACCAGTTGGCGCAGATCGATCTCACTGCGTTGACGCCTGCACTGCGCGCCGTTCACGAGCTTGCGCTTGCCGGGATTTCCATGCGGCGTGTCCGCGCCGGCATCGCTCACGCCGCGCTCGCCCGCGCCGAGGAAGCCGCACGCTGGGCACGCATTCCCGCGCTCGCGGCCGAAGTCGAACAGGCCTTCGCCGTCCTCGACACACCGGTGGCGCGGCGGATCGCGCCTGGCGAGGAGCTCCCTCTCCTGCTGGAGGACGTCGAGGTTCTGTTCGCCTCGAAGGCGCTCGTCATCGATGCCTGCCGCAATCTCGTGCGCGAGGGAAAAACGCTCGTGCCGCTCGCGAGGCGTCCGGTGCTGTTCGCGCTGGCGCGCGCGCTCGGTGAGGCCTGGCCCGGCGACGTGTCGCGGGACGTGCTGCTCATCCGCGCGTTTGGCGCGAAACACGCCGACGAATCCCACCGCGCGCGGCTGCGGGTCGAGATCGGGCGGCTGCGCCGGTTGTTGCGCGCCGTCGCGCGCGTCAGCGCCACCAGACAGGGCTTTGCGCTGATCCCGCGCAGCGCGCGTGAGGTCGTGGTGCTAGCGCGGCCGGTGGAAGAGCGGCACGCGGCGGTACTCGCGTTCCTGGCGGACGGCGAGTCATGGTCGGGCTCCGCGCTGGCGCTCGCGCTCGGGGCGAGCCAGCGCACGGTGCAGCGCGCGCTGAGGGAGCTTTCGGCCGCCAGCAAGGTGCAGGCGTTCGGCCGCGGCCGCTCCCGGCGCTGGATGACCCCGCCATTGCCCGGATTCGCGACGACCTTGTTACTCACCGCGCCGCTCCCGGGCAGCTAGGATAAGGCCATGAAAACATCGAAGGCAGAGATCATCCGGGAATACGGGCCTTTCCCCGAGGCCGAAAAGGTCGCCGGCGTCTCGTTCGACGGCAGGCAGGTCTGGTTCGCATCCGGCGACCGGCTGAATGTGGTCGATCCCGACAGCGGCCAGCGGCTGCGCACGCTCGACGTCGCGTGCCACGCCGGCACCGCATTCGACGGCGAGCATCTGTTCCAGATCGCCGAGGACAAGATCCAGAAGATCGATCCCAAGACCGGCCGCGTGCTCGCCACGATCCCCGCGCCGGGCGGCGGCGGCGACTCCGGCCTCGCCTGGGCCGAAGGCTCGCTCTGGGTGGGCGTGTACCGGGAGCGCAAGATCCATCAGATCGATCCGGAGACTGGAAAAGTGCTGCGCACCATCCAGTCCAGCCGCTTCGTCACCGGCGTGACCTGGGTCGACGGCGAGCTGTGGCACGGCACCTGGGAGGCCGACCAAAGCGACCTGCGGCGCATCGATCCGCAGACTGGAGAGACGCTCGAGACCATCGAGATGCCGCCGGGCCTTGCCGTCTCGGGCCTTGAATCCAACGGCAGCGACCGGTTCTTCTGCGGCGGCGGCAGCAGCGGCAAGGTGAGAGCGGTACGCCGGCCGAAGCGAAGGGCCTAACCCAGCTTGATGTTGGCTTCCTTGACCACCTTGCCCCAGCGTTCCATCTGGTCCTGGACGAACGCGCGGAATTCTTCCGGCGTGTTCGGCCGGCTCTCGATGTTGAGCTGCTCGAAGCGCTCTTTCACGTCAGGCGAGCGCATCGCTTCGTTGATCGCGCCGTTCAGCGTGCGGACGATGGCCGGCGGCGTGCCATGCGGCACGAACACGCCGTTCCATTCATAGGCCTCGAAGCCGGGCAGCGTATCGGAGGCCGGAGGGATATCGGGCAGGCTCTTCAGCCGGCCCTTGCCGGTGTGGCAAATGGCCTTGACCTTGCCGCCCTGGATGATGCCGACCACCGACGAGCCGTTGGAGAAGAACAGCTTCACCTGCCCGCCCATGACATCGTTCAAGGCCGGGCCGCCACCGCGATACGGCACATGGTTCACTTTCGTCCCCGTCATGAAACGGAACATTTCCAGCGACAGATGCTGCAGCGTGCCGCTGCCGGAGGACGCCATGTCGATGCCGTCAGGCGCGGCCTTGGCAAAGGCGATGACGTCGGCAAACGTATTCACCGGCAGCGACGGCGTCACCACCAGGATGTTCGGCACCAGCGACACCAGGGCGACGGGATCGAAATCCCTGTTGTAGTCGAACGCGAGGTTCGAATAGAGCGCGCCGTTGACCGAATAGGCGGTGCCGTCATGCAGGATGGAGTAGCCGTCGGGGGCCGCCTTCGCGACCACGGCCTCGCCGATGGTGCCGCCGGCGCCACCACGATTTTCGATGACGAACTGCTGCCCCAGGATCGCGCCGACCTTGGCGTAGAGAATCCGCGCCGTGGTGTCGGCGCCGCCGGCGGGCGGATACGGCACCATCACCTGCACGGGGCGCGTGGGCCACGAGCCCTGGGCGCTGACGGGGCGGATGAAGGGTGCAGCGGCCATCCCGGCCAACAGCGCGCGGCGTGAAACTTGACTCCTGGGCATCGCTTGTCCCTGTGATGTTGTAAGGACGTCACTTTGGCGGCTGACCGTTGGCGGAATACGCTATCGTCAGCCGTTCGCTGAACATATCGAATAGCCACATCACTCTCTTGCCGCATAAGCAAGGAAAGAGCGAATGATCTCGCGTTTTTCTTCCGACACACCATCAAGGAGGCTTTCTTCCAGATGGCCCTCGTGAATGAGACGTGCGAAGACGAGGGGAAGCTGAGAGTAGCGATAGTCGAACCGTTCATCGATCTCCCGCCGTTGCTGGCGCAGATAATCCTCGGTCTCCCACATGTCGGAAGGCGTCACCGCGGTGGCCGCTCTTCTCTTGAATTCGGTCATCACTTTGCCGAGGGCCGACTGCAATGCGGTGTCGAAGGCCTTGCGCGCGATTTTCTTCTCGGATGGCGACCACTTCAAATCATGGAACATTCCCGATGCTCCGAAGAAAAGGACTACGTCGAAGAGCCTTGCCTGGCTTCGTCAACGACAGCCGAAAGATTTGCTCTT
>DATNBL010000005.1:0-17028 GCA_035571935.1 Pseudolabrys sp. | reverse complement strand
TCCGCCGCATGCCGCCGAACGCGAGCAGCGACGGGAGTTTCGGCGAATTTTCCCGTTAGTAACCACAAAGCAGCCTTACGGGAGGACTACCAATGGCCATCACGTCCTCGATCACCGGTGCCGGTACGCTCTCGGACAGCGAGCACAGCCGCCAACTGAGGCGCGCCGTCATCGCCTCCACCATCGGCACGACCATTGAATGGTATGATTTCTTCATCTACGGCACCGCCGCGGGCCTGGTTTTCGGCAAGCTCTATTTCCCGAACGAGGATCCGCTGACGGCGACGCTTTCCGCCTTCGGCACCTATTTCATCGGCTTCATCGGCCGGCCGATCGGCGCGGCGATCTTCGGTCATTACGGTGACCGCATCGGCCGCAAGGCGACCCTCATCGCCACGCTGTTGTGCATGGGTGTCGCCACCTTCCTCATCGCTTTCGTGCCGACCTATTCGCAGATCGGCATCTGGGGCGCCGTGATCCTCACCGTGCTGCGCATGATCCAGGGCATCGGCGTCGGCGGCGAGTGGGGCGGCTCGGTCCTGCTGGCGATGGAGTGGTCGCGCCACCATAACGAGCGCGGGCTGATGGCGTCGTGGCCGCAATTCGGGGTGCCGTGCGGGCTATTCCTCGCCAACCTCGCGGTGCTCGTTTTCAGCTGGATCGCCGGCGACCAGTTCCAGACCTGGGGCTGGCGGCTGCCGTTCGCGCTGTCGATCGTGCTGGTCGGCGTCGGCCTGTGGATCCGCCTCGGCATCCTGGAGACGCCGGTGTTCCAGCGGTTGCTCGACAGCGAGAGGACCGAGAGCGCGCCGGTCGTGGAGGTGTGGCGCAAGCATCCGAAGGAGATCATCCTCTCGGCGCTGGCGCGCATGGCCGAGCAGGCGCCGTTCTACGTCTTCACCGCCTTCATCTTCGCCTACGCGGTCGGCACGCTGAAGATGTCGCGCGACTTCATCCTGATCGCGGTGCTGGTCGCCTCGGTGGTGTCGTTCGTCACCATCCCGCTGTCGGGCTACATCTCCGACCGCATCGGCCGCAAGAAGATGTACCTGATCGGCTCGGTTGCGGTCGGCGTATTCGGCTTTATCTATTTCGGCCTGGTCGACACGGCGGCGCCGGCGCTGGTGTTCATCGCCATCGTGCTATCGCTTATTCCGCACGACATGATGTACGGGCCGCAGGCGGCGCTGATCGCGGAGGCGTTCACGCCGCGGCTGCGCTACAGCGGTGCTTCACTGGGCTATCAGCTCGCCTCGATCATCGCCGGCGGCCCCGCGCCTTTGATCGCAACGGCCCTGTTCGCGTCCTATCACTCCGGCTACGCGATCTCGGTCTACATCGCGCTGTGCGCGGTGGTGAGCGTGATCTCGGCGGCGATGATGCCGGACTATACCGGGCGCGACATCTCGGCCGAGTACGATGCGCCCGCTGGCACGATGAAGGCGGTGCCTTAGACTTCGAGCCTGAGCCCTGTCTCCACCTGCCATGCGGCGAGCCACTGGCGAAAACGCGCGCCGCCTTCGCCGCCCAAGCCTTTATGCAGCGCGGCGTAGACCGCGCCGTCCTCGGCGACCATCAGCACGGCATCGAGTCCCTTGGAACGCATGAGCGTGTCGAGCGCGTGCTCGGGCGTCTGCGCGATGGGGCCCGCGACATTGAACGAGGTGTTGACCGCGACCTCGACGCCGATGCGGCGGCCGAGCGCCTTCAGATAGGCGTAGGTGAGCGGGTCGGTATTCTCACGCACGATCTGGATGCGGCCGGTGCCGTCGGCGTGCACAACCGAGGGGATGCGCGCCTCCGCCTCCGGTTTCGCATGCGCGGTAAGCACCATGTAATTGTAGGCGTTGTAATCGGCGTCGCCGGCTCCGTCCGATAATTGAAAGAGCGCTTGCGCCGCTTCGAGCGTCATCATCGGCGCCAAAGGCCTGATGGCCTCGCGGTACTTGACGCGCGCGTTGAGGTTCTCGCGGGTCTGCGGATTGCACGGATTGGCGAGGATCGAGCGGTGGCCGAGCGCGCGCGGGCCGGTCTCGGCGGCGCCCTGATAGAGCGCGAAGATCGCGTCCTGCGCCGTCATATACGCCATGAAATCGGCATAGGCCGCGCGCGCCGCGTCGCTGTCGCAGAGCGTGAGCTTGACGCAATCGACGTCCGGCCGTGCGGCAAACGCGGCGCGGATTTCCGTGTCCGACGGCGGCAGGCCGCAGTAAAAGGCGTGCTCGGCCGGCGCGCCGATGCCGTGACCGGCAAGGTACGCGCCCATGTAGGCGGCGCCGATGGTGACGCCGGTATCGTTCGGCGTCGGCGGCACCCACAGATGCACGCGGCCGGCCCGGCCCATTTCGCGGCGGAACCAGTCCTCGTCGAAATGCTCCAGCAGGCGCATGTTGGCGAGCGCGTTCAGCCCCAGGCCGCCGGTGAAGACGAGGCGCTCGCATTGCGTGGTCTTGATGTAATGCGCGAGCACGTGCATCAGCGCGTCCTCGAACACCATTTGCGTCGCCGCCGCGACGTCGAGCCGGTCCTGCGTGTTCTCCTTGTGCTTGATGTCCTCGACGCGCAGCACCGCGTCCGGATTCCACATGTCGTTGTAATCGATCGGCTCGCCGAGGATGCGAATGAGCCCGAGCTTGTAGGGCCGGTGCAGGATGTCGCACTGCCAGTTGGCGAGGTCGCGGTCGACATGCACCGCGCCGTCCTCGCCGAGCACGAGGATCGGCTTGAGCGCCTTGTAATAGGCGTTGGTCGCGCGGTCGTTGTTGCCGTAGGCGGTCGCGCCCATGTAGCGGCCCTCGCTCGACAGCCAGGTCCAGCCACCCTGCGTCGAGGAGATCACCGAATAGAAGATGCCGAGTGAATCCGCGACGCTGTCATTGCAGAAGAGGCGTTCCATGCGCGGGCCTGCGCAGCGGTAGAACGAGATCGAGCCGGTGTCGCCCACGCCGTCGAGCACGGCGACCAGCACCGGCTTGCCGTCTTTCGCGAAGGGCGAGGCGGCGTAGGAGAACCAGGCGTGATTGTCGTGATGGGCGGTGGCGATCAGCGGCACCGGCGCGCGGCCAAGCTGCTCGCCGATGCGCCGCGCCGCGCGCATGCCTCGGTCGAGGTCGCGCAGCGAGAACACCGGCGTCGGCTCGTTCTTGAGCATCGGCAGCGTGCCGGGGAATTCCTCGATGATTTGCCGCACGAGCGTGGCGCAGAACACCGCGCTGTCCCAGGACGCGAACCAGCCATCGATGTCGGCGGCGGAAAGCCCGCGGCGCCTGAGCGCCTCGATCATCGCCGCGATCGACTGGCGCGGATATTCGGTCGTGTGCTTGGTGCCGGAGAAGCGTTCCTCCTCGTTGTTGAGGAGGAGACGGGGGCCGTCCGCGCGCGTCACTTCGACGAGCGCGACGCCGGCGTTGTGCATGCCCGCCGCCGAGACGCCGGCGAGATAGGCGGTCTCGCCGCGCTCGATCTTGGCGCGGATCGCGGCGATTTGGCGTCTCGCGACGTCGCTGCCGGCTCCGTGGATGTTGCGGCGCGCGTAGAACGGCTCGAACAGAGCCTTCGCCAGCTTGAATCCGGCAGCCCCCAGCCGCGGATGGCGTGGTCCGATCCGCATGCCGCGGCGCCCCCTTTTACGTGATCCCGATCGCTGGCGGCTTTTTGGGCGAAGGCGGCGCGAATGGCAACTGCCGCCGGAGCGGCTAGATCAGCCCGCCGAGGCGCACGCCGGCGCGCAGGAACTTCTGCGGATCAACCGCCTCGCCGTCGATGCGCGTCTCGTAGTGCAGATGCGGGCCGGTGGAGCGCCCGGTCGAGCCGACCTTGCCGATCACCTGGCCGATATGGATGGTCTGGCCGACCTTGACGTCGATCTCCGAGAGGTGGCCGTAGCGCGTGGCAAAGCCGTTGCCGTGGTTGATCTCGACCATGTTGCCGTAGCCGCCCTCGCGCCCGGCGATCGTCACGCGCCCGGCCGCGGTCGCGTGCACCGGATCGCCGACGTCGCCGCGCATGTCGAGGCCAGTGTGCATCGCCGGGCGATGCAGGAACGGGTCCATGCGCACGCCGAAGGCCGAACTCATGTCGACCTCGCCAGCGACCGGCTTTCGCACCGGCACGGCGACGAGCGCCTGTTGATAGCGGTCGGCGTCGGCGCGGGCGAGGTTGACGCGGTAGAGTTGGCGGTCGAAATCGCTGGCGTGCGCGCCCGGGGCCTTCAGCGGCACGAACGGCCCGCCGATCCCGTGCGGATGCGCCTTGGCGACATTGACGCCGAGATCGTCGAGCACGCCGCGCATGCGCCGCACCTTGGTGTCGGCGTGCTCCTCCATCTCGGCGAGCACCGTGTTCTGGCGCTTCTCGACTCGGTCGAGCGCGGAATTGATGCGCGCCAGCACGCCGTCGACACCGCCAGTTTTTGCCGCCGCGAGCGGGTGGCCCACGGATGCCATGGCGACGTTGCGCGATTGCAGCCGCGCCTCGCGGTCGGGCGGCGCGACGAAGATGACGGTGTCGCTGATCGGCGAGGCCTTCGGCCGCGCCGGCTCCGAGGGCCCGTGCGTGCCGCGGATCGAGCCGGTGGTGATGCCCTCGCCGGTGAGCGCGGAGGTGCGGCTCTCGAGCACGGCCTGGCGCTTCATCAGCGCGTTGAGCTTCTGCTCGAATTGCTCCTGGTCGAGCAATTGTCGGCTCATGATGCGGTCGACCTGCGCGCGCAACTCGGCGATGCGGTCCTCGTAGGCGTATTGCATCTGCGCCTGCCGCCCCATCAGGTGCGCGAGCACGCTGTCGCGGAAGGCGAAATAGGTGCCGGTGCCGATGGTCCACACGCCCATGACCACTGCGGTGCCGACCACGATCCAGAACGCCACCGGGCCGATGCGCACCTGCCGCCCCGCGTGCACGAGCGTGTAGTCGCCGCCGTGCGGGCGGCTCAGGGACCGGGAAACCGATGCGGCGGTCTGGGAACGGTTAGGGGCGTGCGCCGCGCGCGGATGGGCCGGATGGGAGGGGTGCGACAAAAGACGCTCCGCGCGGAGGAACAACGCGCCGATATCGCCCAGATATGGTTAAGGAACAGGTAATACGAATCGGGCGATCACCGAATCTGACGCTACCACCTAGACTTATAGTGCACGGACGGTTTCGAGCACCTCTTCGGCGTGGCCCTCGACCTTTACCTTGGGCCAGACCTGCCGGATGCGCCCGCCGCCGTCGATCAGGAACGTCTTGCGGATGACGCCCATGAATTTGCGCCCGTACATCGATTTTTCGCCCCAGGCCCCATACGCTTCCAGCATGGCCTTGGTCTCGTCGGAGGCGAGCGGGATCGACAGCCTGTGCTTGGCCTTGAACTTGTCCTGAGCGGGAACGGGGTCGGCGGAGACGCCGAGGATGTCGGTTCCGGCCTTGGCGAAAGCGGCGCGCAGCTTGCTGAAGGCGATTGACTCGCGGGTGCAGCCGGGGGTGTCGGCCTTCGGATAGAAATAGAGGACGAGATTGCGGCCCTTGAAGTCCTTCAGCGACACCTTGCCACCGCCGTCACGCGGCAGCGTGAAGGCCGGAGCCCGGTCGCCGGCGCCGAGTTCACGGTCCATTCGCCTTCCTTTCGTCGTTTTCGGCCCGTCAATGTCGCTGATGCCATTTGCGTCGGAGGGGCGCAACCGGCTCCATGACGTTCAGCCGACAGGCCGCGCCGCGTGCAAGTTGAGGCACTGGCGGGCCGCGGTGCGCCCGGGGAGGGGCGCACAGAGGGCATGACACCGACCGCGCACAAGCACAGGCATAAGGCACGTCGCGTCGCGCAGTGGAGCCGCGCCGCGCTGCTGCGCCGAGTGCGGCAGCTGCGCCGCCGGTCGTGGACCTTCCTGCATCGCAAATGGATATGGCGCATCGCCATCGGCTCGGCGGCGACGCTCGTCATCGGCGTCCTCGCGGTCGCGGGCCTATGGTTGCGCCTTGCCAGCGGCCCGATCGAACTCGACATGGCGACGCCGTGGCTCAAGGCGGCCATGGAGGAGAATTTCGGCGGCAAGCACACGGTTTCGGTCGGCGGCACGCAGATCGAGCGCGACGAGAAGGGCCGGCCGACCTTGCGCATGCGCGACATTGTCGTGCGCGACACCGATGGCACTGTGGTGGCGAGCGCGCCGAAGGCGGAGATCGGGCTGTCCGGCGGCGCGCTGTTCTCCGGCCGCCTCGTCGCCGAAAGCCTCAACCTGGTCGGAGCCGAGCTGTCGATCCGCATCGAGAAGGACGGCCGCGTCACCGTCTTCGCCGGCGCCGACAAACGCCCGATCGCCACCACGCAGGCGCCCGTCACCTCCGCCTCGCCAGGCGCGTCGGCGCAGGCCGGGGGCGGCAAGTCGCAGCGCGCGGGTTTCGACGACATCGCCGGCGCGCTCGCCTGGCTCGACAAGATCGGCGAGACCGGCCTGGACGGTCACGATCTGCGCGAACTCGGCCTGAAGGACGGCAGCCTCGTCGTCGAGGACCAGCGCGACGGCAAGCGCTGGACCTTCGAGCGCATCAACGCCAGCCTGATGCGCCCGCCGCAGGGCGGCATCATGTTCAAACTGGAATCCGACTCCAAGTCGCGGCCCTGGGTGATCAACGCCGCGATGCGGCCGCTCGAGGGCGGCGTGCGCGCGGTCGGGCTCGAGGCGCGCAAGGTCTCGACGCGCGACCTGATGCTGGCGCTGCGGCTCGACGAGGGCGGCATCGAGGCCGACCTGCCGGTGTCGGCGAGCATCCGTGCCGAGATCGCGCCGGACGGCAAGCCGCAACGCGCCAATGGCGAGTTGCTCGCCGAGGCCGGCGATATTCTCGATCCGCACGATGCCAATTTCGGCATGCACGTCGACCGCGCCGATGTGCGCTTTTCCTGGGACGCGGCGCGCGGCCTGCTGCTGGTACCGTTCCAGGTGCATGCCGGCGGCAACCAGTTCACCATGCGCGCGGTCGCCGAGGCGCCGAACGCCGGCAGCAGCGCCTGGACCGTGTCGCTCACGCGCGACGATCCCGTGATCGATCCGATCATCCTGGCGCCGCCGCCGGGCTCGGACGAAGAGAGCCTCGCGCTCAACCGCGCCAACCTCAAGCTGCGGATCGATCCCGCGAAGCACCGCATCGATCTCGAGCAGGCGGACCTGCGCCGCATCGACACGCGGCCGTCGCACAATGTCGGTGTCGCCTTCTCCGGCAGCCTCGACATGTCGACGGCCGACGCGCGGCTCGCCTTCGGCGTCGCCGGCAACCGCATGCCGACCTGGGCGATGAAGCGGCTGTGGCCGCCCTTCATCGCGCCCAATGTGCGGCGCTGGGCCGGCGAACACGTCAGCGGCGGGACGGTCGAGCGCGTCGTCGTCGCCGGCAACGCGCCATTGTCGGAGTTCAGCCCTGGCGGTGTGGCCATGCCGGACGACGGCCTGTCGGTCGAGATAGAGACCAGCGGTACGACGCTAAAGCCGCTCGACAATCTGCCGGCGATCCGCGACGCCGATCTCGCCGTGCACGTCACCGGCCGCACGGCCACCGTCAATCTCGGCCGCGGCACGGTCGAGGTGACGCCGGGCCGCAAGCTCAACATCGCCGGCGGCTTGTTTCAGGTGCCGGACACGCATCCCAAGCCCGCCCCGGCGCACGTGAACTTCCGCGTCGACGGCACGCTGCCCGCCGCTATGGCGCTGCTCCAGAGCGACGGCCTGCGCGACAAGGTGGGTCTGCCGCTCGATCCGGCGACGACGCGCGGCGCGATCAGCGCCGAGGTCAAGCTCGACTTTCCGATCGGCAAGGACGTGCCGGCGAACGCCTTCACCTACGCCATCGCCGCCGACGTCACCAATTTTGCCACCGACAGGGCTTTGCTCGGGCAGAAGGTCGAGGCCGCCGCGCTCAAGGCGGCCGCCTCCGGCAACGGCTACCAGATCACCGGCGACGTCCGCGTCAACGGCACGCCGTCAAGCGTGGAGCTGGTGCGCCGGAAGGGCGATACCGACGCCGAACTGCATCTGTCGGCCAAGCTCGACGAGGCTGCGCGTCACCGTCTCGGCTTCGACGTCGGCAGCGCCGTCACCGGCTCCATCCCGGTGCGGCTGACCGCGCGCGTCGGCGACTCCGACGCCGAGCAGCGCATGGCGGTCGACGCCGACCTGACGCCGGTCAAGATCGACAACCTGCTGCCCGGCTGGGAGAAGGCGGCGGGCAAGGCGGCGCGCGCGACCTTCACCCTGGTGAAGTCGGCCAAGGAGACGCATTTCGACGACCTCAATATCACCGGCGACGGCGCCAACGTGCAGGGCTCGGTCGATCTCGACGGCTCCGGCAACATCGCATCGGTGAACTTCCCGAGCTTCGCGCTGTCGGAGGGCGACAAGCTCTCGCTCAAGGCCGACCGAACCAACGACGGCGTGCTCAAGGTCACGATGCGCGGCGACGTCTACGACGGCCGCGGCTTCGTCCACACCTCGATGGTCAACAACGAGGCCGGCCGCAAGCGACAGGGCGACATTGATCTCGACGTCAAGATCGGCACGGTCGCGGGCCACAACGGCGAGACCCTGCGCGGGCTCGACCTGTCCATGTCGCGGCGCGGCGGCCACATCCGCTCATTCTCGCTCAACTGCAAGATCGGCCGCGACACCGCGCTGATCGGCGACATGCGCGTGCGCGCGCGCGACAACCACCCCGTCATCTATCTCGAGACGCAGGATGCCGGCGCGCTGTTCCGCTTCACTGACCTCTATCCGCGCATGTATGGCGGCCAGATGTGGGTGGCGATGGACCCGCCGGCGCAGGACGCGGCGCCGCAGATCGGCACGCTCTACGTGCGCAATTTCGTCGTGCGGAACGAGCCGACGCTGGCGCGGGTTGTCTCCGGCGCGCCGGGCGCCAATGCCAATGCGGTGGAGTTCTCCGAGGCACGCGCCGACTTCGTGCGCGCCAACGGCCGCATGTCGATCCGTGACGGCGTCGTGCGCGGGCCGCTGGTCGGGGCGACGATCGAAGGCCAGATCGACTACCTGCGCAACGACGTGCACCTGCGCGGCACCTTCGTGCCCTTCTACGGCTTGAACAACATGTTCGGGCAGATCCCGATCGTCGGCCTGTTCCTCGGCGGCGGCAGCAACGAGGGCCTGCTCGGCATCACCTACGAGGCGGTCGGCCCGCCGTCGGCGCCGCGCATCACCATCAATCCGGTGTCGGCGATCACGCCCGGCCTGCTGCGCAAGTTCATCCCGTCGCCGGGGAGCTTCGATCGCAACTTCGTGCCGCAGACAAGGTAGTGATCCCTCCCCCGCTTGCGGGGGAGGGTGCCGCCGAAGGCGGCGGGCGGGGGCAATTTCAATTGCGACGTGACCCCATCCCCGGCGCTAACGCGCCGGGCCCTCCACTTCCAGGGGAGGGATAAGAGCATCACACCGGCTTCAGCAGCACGTGCTTCTTCTTGCCGAGTGAGAGCTTGATCACGCCCTCGGGCGTCAGGTGGCCCGCCGTCAGCGTCATCTTCTCGTCGGAGATCGGGGCGTCGTTGACGCGCAGGCCACCGGCCTTGATCTGGCGCCGCGCTTCGCCGTTCGACGCGACGAGCTGCGTCTTCTCGGCAAAGGCGATGAGCACGCCGAGGCCCTTGTCGAGCTCGGCGCGCGAGATCTCGACGGTCGGCAGAGATGAGGCGAGCGAGCCTTCCTCGAAGGTCTTGCGCGCGGTCTCGGCCGCTTGTTCCGCCGCCGCGCGGCCATGCACCAGCGCGGTCGCTTCCGTCGCCAACACCTTCTTGGCCTCGTTGATCTCGGCGCCTTGCAGCGCCGTGAGCTTTGCGGTCTCGGCGAGCGGCAGCACCGTGAACAATTTGAGGAACCGGCCGACGTCGCCGTCCTCGGTGTTGCGCCAGTACTGCCAGTAGTCGTACGGGCTCATCAGGTCGGCGTTGAGCCAGACCGCGCCGGCGGCGGTCTTGCCCATCTTGGCGCCGGAAGAGGTGGTGATCAGCGGCGAGGTCAGCGCGAACAATTGCGCGTTGTTCATGCGCCGGCCGAGATCGATGCCGTTGACGATGTTGCCCCACTGGTCGGAGCCGCCCATCTGCAGGACGCAGCCGAGGCGTTTGTTCAATTCGACGAAGTCGTAGGCCTGCAGGACCATGTAGTTGAATTCGAGGAACGAGAGTTCCTGCTGGCGGTCGAGGCGCAGCTTTACCGAGTCGAACGAGAGCATGCGGTTGACCGAGAAATGCCGGCCGACGTCGCGCAGGAAGTCGATATAGTTGAGTGTGTTCAGCCAGTCGGCGTTGTTGGCCATGATGGCGTTGCCGCCCTGACCTTCGAACTGGAGGAATTTGGAAAAGATCGCGCGGATGCCGGCGAGATTCTGGTCGATCATCGCGTCGGTCAGGATGCGGCGGCTCTCGTCCTTGCCGGACGGATCGCCGACGCGCGTCGTGCCGCCGCCCATCAGTGCGATCGGACGGTGGCCGGTCCGCTGCAGCCAGTACAGCATCATGATCGGCAACAGCGAGCCGACGTGCAGTGAAGCGGCGGTGCAGTCGAAGCCGATATAGGCCGTGATGGCGCCCTTGGCGGCGAGCGCGTCCAGCGCCTCCGGTTCGGACACCTGGTGGATGAAGCCGCGCGCGGCCAGGACGTTAAGGAATTCGGACTTATAGGCGCTCATTGACGATGCTCGGCACGGCCAGTCGCTTCTGTTGCGCGGGTGGTGTAACAGGTCCGGCACGGGATTCAACCGACTGGGGACAGGGGCGTAAGTGTTGGTGCGGGCGATCGGCCTGATGAGCGGGACCTCGCTCGACGGCGTGGACATTGCGCTCCTGGAAACCGACGGGGAACGGATCGCGGCCTTCGGCCCGACCGGATACCGCCCCTATACCGACGACGAACGCGGGCTCTTGCGGCAGGCGCTGGCCGAGGGCGTTGGCCTCACCGCGCGCGATGAGCGGCCGGGCGTGGTGGCCGAGGCCGACGCTTTCGTCACGAACGCGCACGCCGAAACGGTCGAGACCTTCCTGCGCGACACCGGCATCGCGCGCAGCGACGTCGCGGTGGTCGGCTTCCACGGCCAGACCGTTCTGCACCGGCCGGCGCACCGCCTGACCGTGCAGATCGGCGACGGCGCGGCGCTGGCAAGGCGTCTCGGCATGACGGTGGCCTTCGACTTCCGCGCCGCCGACGTCGCCGCCGGCGGGCAGGGGGCGCCGCTCGTGCCGGTGTTCCATCAGGCCCTGGCACGCACGCTCGATCGCCCGCACCCCATCGCCGTGCTCAATGTCGGCGGCGTCGCCAACATCACCTGGGTCGACGGTGGCGATCCGATCGCCTGCGACACCGGGCCCGGCAATGCGCTGATCGACGATTTCATGCGCGCGCGCACCGGCGCGCCGCTCGACCGTGACGGCGACCAGGCGGCGCGCGGGCGTGTCGACGAAGCTTTCGTCGCGCGCGTGCTGGCGCATGCCTTCTTCAATCAGCCGTGCCCGAAATCGCTCGACCGCAACGCCTTCGCCTTCGCCAATATCGGCCTGCCGGACTTCTCGGTCGCCGACGGCGCGGCGACGCTCTCGGCGCTGACGGCGGCGGCGGTGGCGCGTGTCGTGCCGCTGCTGCCGCAGGCGCCGCAGAGCTTCATCGTCGCCGGCGGCGGCGCGCGCAACCCGACTCTCATGCGCATGCTCGCCGAGCGGCTCAAGCCGGCGCGCGTCGAGACCGCGCATGCGATCGGCTGGGCCTCCGACTCGCTCGAGGCGCAGGCCTTCGCTTATCTTGCCGTGCGCACATTGAACGGCCTGCCGATCACCTTCCCGAAGACGACCGGCGCGCCGCGGCCGATGACCGGTGGTGTCGTCGCGCGGCCTTGAACGCAAAAGGAGCCCGCCCGATGCCGAATTTCGATCTCACCCAACGCGTCGCCTTCGTCACCGGCGGCAATGGCGGCATCGGCCTCGGCATGGCCAAAGGCATGGCGGAGGCGGGCGCCACGGTGGTGATCGCCGGTCGCAACAAGGCCAAGGCGGATAAGGCGCTCGCCGCGCTGCGCGCCTTCGGCGGAACGGCCGATTTCGTCACTCTCGACGTGCTCGACGAGGCCTCCTGCCGCAAGGCGGTCGACGGCGTCGCGACGCGGTTCGGACGTCTCGACATCCTCGTCAACAATGCCGGCACCTCGGTGCGCAAGCAGCCGCAGGACCTGACCGCGGCCGACTGGCACCACGTCATGAACACGAACCTTACCAGCGCTTTCGTCTGCTCCCAGGCCGCCTACCCGCACATGAAAAGGCAAGGGGCAGGCAAGATGATCAATATCGGCTCCATGATGTCCATCTTCGCCTCGTCCTATGCCGCGCCTTACGCGGCCAGCAAGGGTGGCATCGTGCAGATGGCGCGGTCGATGGCGACGGCCTGGGCGAAGGACAACATCCAGGTCAACGCCATCCTGCCGGGGTGGATCGACACCGAACTGACGCAGAAGGCGCGCGAGCAGGTCGAGGGGCTGAACGAGCGGGTGCTGGCGCGCACGCCGGCCGGGCGCTGGGGCGCGCCGGACGACTTCGCCGGCATTGCGGTGTTCCTGGCCTCGCGCGCCTCGGACTTCGTCACCGGCGCGGCCATTCCGGTCGACGGCGGCTTCTCGGTGCAGAGTTGAGTCGTCGCGTCTATAGGTTGTATTTCTGTTGAACTAACCGCAATGGTTGTTATTCTCCCCGAGGGCAACTTCGTGGAGGACAGCCATGGCCATTCGGACCTGCGCCGCCGCTGCGGCGGTCGCTTTCGCGCTCACAGGCGCCGCCACGGCCGCAGAGCCGCCGGAACTGGTGCCGGTCAATCCGCTCCTGTCGGCGCATACAAACTGGTTCGAGCCGGTCCACGTCTACGACCTGCAGCGCGAGCATTTCCCGCTCGCGCAATACCCGCAGGGGCTGACCTATAAAGTGTGGAGCGCGGTCGGCTACGACCTCGCCAACACCATCGTCCTGCAAGGCCCGAAGAAGACCGCCGACGGCACGCCGGAACTCGTCATCGTCGACACGCTCGGCAATCCCGGCATCACCAAGGACACCATCGCGGCGCTGCGCAAGGCAGGCGCGCTGCCGCCCGCGCCGGCCAAATTGCCGATCCGCGCCATCATCTACACGCATAACCACATCGACCATGCTTATGGCGTCGACGGCTATCTCGCCGAGGCCGACCGGCCGCCGTGCCAACCTGCCGATCCGAAGTCGCCCGGGGCCGATGGCGTGTTCGACGCCGACGCCAATGCCAATTGCGTCGCCATCATCGGCCAGGCGGAGATCGACGACGGCGTCGGCAACACCGCCACCGTCACCGGCACGATCATCGACGCGCGCTCGAGCTACATGTACGGTGCGTTCATCCCGCGCAATCAGGTCAATGACGGCATCGGTCCGCAGGAGAAGTCGAAGCGCGGCTACGAGCCGGCCTACCGCATGCCGTCGCGCACCTTCAGCCAGCAATTACTGGTGAAGGCCGCCGGCATCGAGATGAAGCTCATCTACGTGCCGAGCGAGACCAACGACGAGCTCGCCGTATTCCTGCCCGACGCCATGAACAGTGCGCACCATCCGGGCACTACGGTGCAAGGCGACGGCTGGGGCGGGCCGGGGCTCCTGCTCTCGGCCGAGGTGATCCAGGGCCCGTCCTTTCCAAACCTCTACAGCCTGCGCGGCACGACCTACCGCAACCCGGCGACCTGGTTTCGCAGCGTCGACACGCTGCGCACCTTCCAGTCGTGGTGCATGGTGCCGAGCCACGGCCCGCCGCTGTGCGGACCGAAGAACATCCAGACGCTCTTGCGCAATTTCCGCGACGCCATCCAGTTCACCCACGACCAGGCGATCCGCTGGATGAACAAGGGCTACACGATGGACCAGCTCGCGCCGATCGTGGAGGCCTTGTACCTGAAGAAGGGCGAGGAGGAGCGCATCATGCGCGGCCTCGACGAGGTGCAGCCGATCCAGAACGTCGACCGCAAGGTGGTCGATCCGCGCGACTACCTGCGGCCGTTCTATGGCTCGGTCACGCAGGCGGTGCGCGAGATCTATGTCGGCTCGGTCGGCTGGTTCCAGGCCGACCCGACCTTCCTGCGGCCGACGCCGCCGGATGAGTTGGCCAAACGTCTCGTCGCCATGATGGGCGGGCCGGCGCGCGTCAACGCCGCGGCGCGCAACTGGCTCGGCAAAGGCGATCCGACCTTCGCCGCCGAATTGACGACCAATGTCATCACCGCGACGCTCACGGCGACCGATCCGGCGCTCGAGCGCGAGCTTGCGGCGGCGAAGGAGATCAAGGCGCGGGCGCTGCTGCAACTCGGCGCCGCGGCCGAGAACCCGAACTGGCGCAACTGGTACATCACCGGCGCCTTCGAATTGCAGGGCTATCCGTTCCCGGACGCGATCAAGGGCGGTCTCGTCGCGCCGGGCGTCATCGGCGCGCTGCCGGCGGGCGCCTGGGTCAACTCGCTCACCATGCGGCTGCGCGCGGAGGACACCGCGCGCATGGTCGGGCAGAGCACGATCGGCTTCTGGTTCCCGGCCGAGGGCCCCGTGGGCGACCAGGGCTACGGGCCGCTCGGCTACGAGCTTGTCGTGCGCGGGGGCATCGCCGAATTCGTCGAGGCAAAGTCCGACGGCACGCCGCTCTCCAAGGCCGATGTCAGCCGCGCCGATTACGCGATCCAGATCGACCGGCTGACCTTGCGGGCGCTGATCGGCGCCGAGGCGGAGGGCCCGGCCACGTTCCGCGCGGCGCTCAAGAAGGCCTATGACGACGGCCACATTGTCATGCTCGCCGGCACGGTGCAGGACTTCGACAAGGTGTTTTTCGACTGGTTCGATCCGAAGCCGGTCGGCAAGCCGCCGCTCGTCACCGGCATTCCGATGCCGGCCTTCGCGCGCGCGGAGAATTAAGCGGAGGCGTGCCGCTCGAGCCAGTCGCGCGTGACGCGGCCGGCGATCCTGCCGCGCTCGACGACGGGCAGGTGGGCGTATTGGCGGCAGGGCGCCTCGAGGCCGAGCCGCGCGTCCGCCGGCATCGCGGCGAGGAAGGCGGCGAGCGGCAGTTCGCCTTCGCCCGGATAGAAACGGCCCGTGCGCGCCTCGTTGCGCAACGCGGCTTCGTCCGCCGGGGCGGCGAGCGGACCGTCGCACAGATGCACGTAGGAGACGGCGGCGGCAGCGAATGGCGCGAGCGTTGCGAGATCGACGCCGCAGCGGGACAGATGCAGCGCGTCGATCAGCAGCCGCACGTTCGGCTCGCCGGTCGCCCGCGCGATGCGCAGCGCCTGCTCGAAGTTGGAAACAGCGACGAAGGACATGAACTCGAAGGCGATCTCGAGACCGTATTGACGCGCGGCGCGCGCGATGCGGCCGAGATTGTCGGCGGTGCGCGCCTCGTCGGGATCGTTGCCGCAGATGAGCGCGTATTGCGCGCCGAGCGCGCCGCCGATCGCCAGCGCGCGCTCGATCTCGCTCGGCTGCGTTTCGGGCGCCAGCCAGATCGCCTCGATCATGCCGACGGCGACGCCGGTGTCGGCGGACTGCTTCTTGAGGTCGTGCACAAGCTGCGCGTCGTTAAAGCCCGGCATTAGCTCGTTGGGCGGCTGCGGCGGCACGACGCGTAAGCCCACCATGTCGAAGCCGCCCGCCGCCGCCGCGTCGATCAATTCGCGCGGCGAAGCCTCGATGATTGTCAGATGTTCGAGGGAGAGGGGGCGCACCGGCGGTTCCTTTCGTCGATGCGCGAACGCGTATTGCGTTCCTTTACGCCGCCGCGGTCGGCTTGCGCGTCACGTTGAGACGCTTGTCGAGATACTGGCCGACCGACGTCAAAAGCGGCTCGACCTTGCCGTCGAAGAAGTGGTTGGCGCCTTGCACCACCTTCTGCTCGATGACGATGCCCTTCTGCGTCTTCAGCTTCTCGACCAAGGTGTTCACGTCCTTGGCCGGCACCACCGCGTCCTTGTCGCCGTGGATGATCAGGCCCGACGACGGGCAGGGGGCGAGGAACGAGAAGTCGTAGAGGTTCGCCGGCGGGCAGATCGAGATGAAGCCCTCGATCTCGGGGCGGCGCATCAGCAGTTGCATGCCGATCCAGGCGCCGAACGAGAAGCCGGCGATCCAGCACGACTTCGCCTCCGGATTGATGGTCTGCGCCCAGTCGAGCGCGGCCGCCGCGTCCGAGAGCTCGCCGGTGCCGTGGTCGAACGAACCCTGCGAGCGGCCGACGCCGCGGAAATTGAAACGCAGCGCCGAGAAGCCGCGGTGCACGAACTGGTAGTAGAGCTGGTAGATGATCGGGTGGTTCATCGTGCCGCCGAACTGCGGGTGCGGATGCAGCACGATGGCGATCGGCGCGTTCTTCTGCCGCGCCGGATGATAGCGGCCTTCGATGCGCCCGGCTGGACCGGTGAAGATGACCTCTGGCATTGCGAACCTCGAATTCAGGCTTTGCCGCCCATGTGGGCGCGGCCTACGTCCGTCACCACGCCCGAACCCGGGCAGTTTAGAAACGTTCTAACTATAGGATTTCCTGCTGTTCTTTGCCGCGGCGCGCGCTATAAGCAGCCACGGCAACGTGCGGCTTCTAGCACGGGTGGCAGGGCAAAAAGCAAGCATTTTGCGGGCCCTAGACGGCGAGCGGAACAAAATTGACAACCGGGCGGCATTATTTCGACTGGAACGCAACCGCTCCGCTGCGGGCGGAAGCGCGCGCCGCCGTGCTGGCGGCGCTGGATGCGGCCGGAAACGCCTCCTCGGTGCATGGCGAAGGCCGCTCCGCCCGGGGGCGAATCGAGGCAGCGCGGCGTCAGGTCGCGGCACTCGTGCGGGCCGAGGCGGCGGGGGTGATCTTCGTCAGTGGCGCCACCGAGGCTAACGCGCTGGCGCTCCAGCCCGGGATTGGCGACCGGCTCTTCGTCTCGGCCGTGGAGCACCCGTCGGTGCTGGCAGGCCATCGCTTCGCGCCGCAGGACGTGGACATCCTGCCGGTCGATGGCAACGGCATCGTC
>DATNBL010000004.1:0-74025 GCA_035571935.1 Pseudolabrys sp. | reverse complement strand
AGCATGTGCAGCGGATTCGACCGTAGCGGCGGCGTTGGCGATCGCCGGATTCGGGATCGGCGGCTGCATCGGCGCGGGTGCCGGAGCGAAAGCGGCCGGGGCCTGCGGCATCGACGCGATGGTCCGGCGCTGATCGTTGCGCATCTTGCCGGCCAGTTCCTTGAGCGCGACTTCCGCCGGGCCGCCGTCCCGCATGCGGCCGGTGTTGTCGATGCCGGTGGCGACCACCGACACGCGGATGATGCCGTCGAGGCTTTCGTCGAAGGTGGCGCCGACGATGATGTTGGCGTCCTGATCGACCTCCTCGCGGATGCGGGTCGCGGCTTCGTCGACTTCGTACAGCGTCAGATCCTTGCCGCCGGTGATCGAGATGAGAAGGCCGCGAGCGCCCTTCATCGAGGCGTCGTCGATCAGCGGGTTGGAGATGGCCGCTTCGGCGGCGGTGAGCGCGCGCTTCTCGCCGGAAGCCTCGCCCGTGCCCATCATCGCCTTGCCCATCTCGCGCATGACGGCGCGGACGTCGGCGAAGTCGAGATTGATCAGGCCTTCCTTGACCATCAGGTCGGTGATGCAGGCGACGCCGGAGTAGAGCACCTGATCGGCCATCGCGAAGGCGTCGGCGAAGGTGGTCTTCTCGTTGGCCACCCGGAACAGGTTCTGGTTCGGGATGATCAGCAGCGTGTCGACGACCTTGTGCAGCTCGGTGATGCCCGATTCCGCATAGCGCATGCGGCGCTGGCCCTCGAAGTGGAAGGGCTTGGTGACGACGCCGACGGTGAGGATGCCGAGCTCGCGCGCGGTCTTGGCGATGACCGGAGCGGCTCCGGTGCCGGTGCCGCCGCCCATGCCGGCGGTGACGAACACCATGTGCGCGCCGGAGAGGTGATCGCGGATCTCGTCGAGCACCTCCTCCGCCGCGGCGCGGCCGACTTCCGGCTGCGAGCCGGCGCCGAGGCCCTCGGTGACCTGCGTGCCCATCTGGATGATGCGCTCGGCCTTCGACATCGTCAGCGCCTGCGCGTCGGTGTTGGCGACGACGAAGTCGACGCCCTCGAGGCCGGCCGTGATCATGTTGTTGACGGCGTTGCCGCCGGCGCCGCCGACACCGAACACGGTGATCCGCGGCTTCATCTCGTGGATGTCCGGAATTTTCAGGTTGATGGTCATCTTGTGCCTCTTTAAGCCCGCCGCCGCCGCCGGTCCGCCACCGGCTGCTCTGCGATGTTGATCGGAAGGGTCAGAAACTCTCGCGCAGCCATCGCCCGACCCGTGCCATGTAGCCGCCGGTCCCCGTCATGAGGTGCCGGGTTCGCCGCGGTTCGAAGTGTTCGAGATGGGCCGCCTGCGGATACACCAGGAGACCCGCCGCGACGGCGAAGGCCGGGCCCTTCGCCGCCTCGGGCAATCCGGACAAACCGAGTGGCCGGCCGATACGCACCGGTCGTTTGAGAATGCGCGCCGCCAGGTCGGCGATGCCGGCCAACTGGCTGCCGCCGCCGGTCAGGACCAGACGCCCGCGCGGCTCGGCCGCGAAAGGCGACGCCGCCAGGCGGTCGCGCACCATCTCCAGAATCTCTTCGACCCGCGGCCGGATGATCCGGGTGAGAGCCGCCCTCGACACGAACTGCGGCGGCTCACGCTCGTCATCGCCCACGGGGGGAACGGTGATCATGTCGCGCTCGTCGGATCCACCCGACATCACACTGCCATAGATGGCCTTGATTCGCTCCGCATCCGCAATGCGTGTGTTCAATCCCCGCGCCAAATCCATCGTCACGTGGTGACCGCCGAGGGCGAAACCCTCGGCATGGACGAAGCGCCCGCCGGAAAATACCGCCATGCTCGTCGTGCCGGCGCCGAGATCGATGGTGGCGGCGCCGAGATCGGCCTCGTCGTCGGCGAGCGCCGCGAGCCCGGCCGCATAGGGCGAGGACACCATCGCCTCGACATGCAGATGGCTGCGCTCGACCGTGAGCATCAGGTTGCGCACGGTGGCGACATCGGCCGTCACCATGTGCATATCGACGCCGAACTTGTGGCCGAGCATGCCGCGCGGCTCGCGGATGCCGGTCGCGGCGTCGAGCGCGTAGCCGATCGGCAGCGCGTGCAGCACCGCGCGGCCGTCGCGCACGGAATGGCGCGACGCGGCGGCGAGCACGCGGGCGATGTCGCCGTCGCCGACGGCGCCGCCGGACAGCTTGATGTCGGCGATGAAGCGTTCCGAGCCGAGGCGGCCGCCGGACAGCGACACCACCACGGATTCGAGCTGCAACTGCGCGCCGTTCTCGGCGATGTCGATGGCGTTGCGGATCATCTCCTCGGCTTCGACGAGGTCGACGACGCTGCCGCCCTTCATACCGCTCGCAGCGGTGTGCGAGAAGCCGAGCACGCGGACGCCGTGGCTGCGCCGGCGCAGCACGTCGCGCGGCGGCTGCGGCTCGAGCTTGGCGATCATGCAGACGACTTTGGAGGTGCCGACGTCGATGGCCGCGACCACCGCGGAACGCCGCGGCGGCACCGGCTTCATCTTCGGCGTGACACCGAACCGGACGACGTTACTCATGCCTCGCCTGCCTTCTTCTTCTTGGCGGCCTTCTCGGCCGCCTTGAGCGCATCCTCGCGCGCGGCATAGGCCGCGTCCGACTGGCGCACCGCGACGCGGTCGGCAAGCCGCAGGTCGATCGCGGTGATGTCGCGCGACAGCAAATTCTTCGTCTTGTCGAGATCGACGAGCGTGGCCAGCGCCTTGTCCGGCGCCTGCTCGGGCAATTCGACGACGACCTTGTCCTTCAGGTAGATGTCCCAGCGCCGCTCGGCGACGAACACCGAGGCCTGGACGCGCGTGGCGATGTCGGGGAAGCGCGCGATGAGCTTCATGAAATCGGGCGCGGCGTGTTCCGCGCCCTTGCCGACGACCAGCGGCAGGCCGGCGAAGCGCTGCGGCACGAAGGCCTCGAGCACGGTGCCGTCCTCTGCGATCAGGAAGACGTTGCCGTCCTTCTGCCAGAGCGCGAAGGGCTTGCGCTCCTTGACCTCGATGCGCAGGCGGCCCGGATAGAGCTTGAGCACCGTCGCTTCCGAGATCCACGGATTGGCGGTCAGGCGCTTGCGCGTCTGCGCCGGATCGAGGAACAGGAGCGAGGAGCGGCCGGTGATGCCGGCGATTGCGAGTACCTTCTGGCGGCCGAGCTCGTGCTCGCCGGTCAGCGCGATCTCGGAAATGCGGAAGCCGACGCTGTTGGCGACGTCGTCGCAGAGGTTTTGCAGGTTGTCGGCGATTTCCTGGCCGTGGCCGCCGCGCACCGCGCCGTAGGTGGCGCTGGCGACGAGCAGCAAGGCTGCGGCGGACGAGCCGATGCCGTGCGGAACTTTCAGGTTGATGAGCGAAATGAAGGCGCGGCGCAGCGAGCGCTGCCAGGCCGGCGGCGCGCCGTGCCAGCCATAGCTTGCCCCCACGGGCGGCACCGCGGCTTTCGGCGATTTCGACAGCAGGCGATCGAGGAAACCTCGATATTGCATCGCGACCGGCTCACACGTTGGGCCCCGACGAAGGGCCGTCCGGCACGGACGATTGCGTCGCCCTGCCCCCGATGTGTGCGCCCCGGGCGGCCCGTTACATCCGCGGGTGCCGTCCGGAGCCGGCCGTTTGAGCGCGCGCGAAGAGCCTTGCGGCTGCCGCGCGCGAAACGGGCCAGCGCCTAGTCTTCGGGCCTTTTAGTAAACGATTAGTAAAGGTTTAGAGATTGGAAACGGATTTGGGGGCGAGCAGAACGTCCGCACTTGGGGTCAAAAGCACCTCGAAATCTTGGTAGAGCAGCTCGACAGAGCCAAAGCTTTCCCAAAAAGCAGTCACGCCCCGACCGTGCCAATCATGCGCTGCCTCGCCTGGCCGGCCTCGTAGCCCTTGCACGCCAAGGCGACGACGCGCGGGATCGGTCCGGTGGTCGTGAAGTATCCGATCTGGCGGCGGCTGTAGCCGAGGATCGTCGCCGCCGCCTCTTGCGTCAGGCAGTTGCGCTTGAGGAAGGCGACAAAATCCTGCGGCGACATCGACTGCTCCGCGAGAGACTCCAACGTCTCGGCGTGCAGTTCGAGATTGTCGCCGGCCCAGACGACCGTATCGCCGTCCTCGCCGAGACGCGCGGTCGCGAACAGCACGTCATTCCTGCGCAAAGGACGGAAGATCTTGAGCGTCTCCACGATCGGCGCGAGGTCGATCCTGTCGGTGCGGCCGGCGCGCGCGCCGTCGGCCCAGCTGACAACCAGCGTCAGCGGCGCGACCGCGCGAACCTCGGCCAGGCGCGGCAGCGGGATGCCGGTGTCGACAATGTCATTCGCGCTCATTGAGTTCTCTCCAGAGCGACCACACCGCGCCGGCATTCTTCGCCAGCCAGGCGACCGCCTCCTCCAGGTCTTTCCGCGAGGCCCGGCCCCGCATGATCTCCAACGTGGCGAGATCGATGGTGCAATTCGAACCCGGTCCCTTGCGATGGCAGTGCGGCGGCGGATGCTCGCGCCAGCCGCCGTAGACGCTGATCTTTGCGTTGCTCAGAACGGCGACGACCGGCACCGCGGCGCTTCTCTTTCAAAATAGTGCAATTACTGCACATTGTCCAGAAAAATGTGCAGCTACTGCGCATATCAATTAAGGCGCAGTTTAAATGCTACCACAAGTTTTCCGGGGTATTCGACCGCCGGCCTGGATGCCAAGCGTCGTCACTTCACCATCACCCAGGCCGGCTCGACCAGCGGAAAGGCCACGAGGCCGATGGCCGCGGTGGCGGCAATCAGCATCGGGTTGCTGACCTTCCAGCGGAACAGCACAGCCAGCGACACGAGGGCAATGAGAGCGGTGACCGCATCGCCGATGGCGATCTTCCCCAGCAGCACGCAGGCGCCAAGGATCGTGCCGATGGCCGCCGCATAGGCGCCTTTGACGAAGCCCTGGACGTTCTGATTGCCGCGGTGCCGCGCCAAGAGCGGGGCGGCGACGAGGATCAGGATGAACGACGGGAAGAAGATGCCGACGGTCGACACCAGCGAGCCCCAGAAACCGGCCACAAGGTAGCCGACGAAGGTCGCGGTGATGACCACCGGCCCGGGGCTGATCATGCCGATAGCGACGGCGATGAGAAACTGCCGTTCGTCGAGCCAGTTGTAATCGCGCACCAGCCCTTGCTCCAGGAAGGGCACGATGACGAGGCCGCTGCCGAACGTCAGCGCGCCGGCCTTCAGGAAGAACAGCAAGAGCTTGCCGAGCGTCGAGGCCGACGCCACGGGCGCAAGCTGCTGCGCGAACACCGGAAAGGCGATCACCGGAAGCGCCGACGCCGGCGGCCGGCGAATGACCGTCCCGTAATAAAGGACGCCGACAATGCCGGCGCCGATGAACAGGATGGCCACCTCGGCCTGCAGCGCGATCGTGATGACGAAGCACACCGCCGCGATCGCCCATTGCACCCAGTCTTCCATGCCGAGCTTTGCCAGCCGGTAACAGGAGTGCAGGATCAGCGCGATCACCGCGGGACTGACGCCGTAGAAGATGGCGGTGACGGGCTTGAGATCGCCAAGATGGACGTAGAGCGCGCCGAGCGCCGCGACGATCACGAAATTCGGCAGGATGAAGGCCCAGCCCCCGGCCCAGGCGCCCCAGAAGCCGGCGCGCAGATATGAAATATAGATGCCGACCTGGATGGCGAGCGGCCCAGGGAGCGACTGGCAGATCGCGATCGCCTCGCGCATCTGCTCCTTCGTGAGCCAGTTCTTCTCGGCGACGAGCTCACGCTCCATCTGGCCGACCAGTGCGACCGGGCCGCCGAAGCCGAGAAGGCCGAGGCGCAGGAAATAGACCGTCAGTTCGCCAAGCCCGCCTTTCGCCTGTGCCGGTTCGATCGTCATGGCCCAAGTCCCCCATGCGCGCTCCCGCCAGTCTGCACACAGCGGCCCGGACAGCGGTTAGCGCTCGGTGTCGAGCGGCCTGATGTCCTTGATGGCGTAGAAGCCGCGATGGCCGCAGCGCTCGCAGCGCACCGAAAACTCCTCCGCCAGCCGGCCAGGCTCCTGCACCACGATCGGTCCGCGGCACCGCTCGCAGACGACTCCGACTTGCGGCTCTTTGCGCGCCATCGCGACGCCTCGGAAGGACGTCATCCCCGCTCTGCGCAGTAGGACCGCGAGGCCTTTATGTCGCGTAAATTGTTCATGAATTCGCCCAGCGCGGGCGGCCCGCCCGGTGCCGTGCGAGCAAGCCGCCCCGCGCCTGACCCGTCACTTCGGATAGAAGCCGGGCGAGGTCTTGTCGGGCACCGGGATGCGATGCTGGATCGCGTACATCGTCGGGTCGGTCACGAACGGCGCCGCCTGGTACGGCGCGTTGGCGTACGAACCCTGCGCCTGGCTGGAAATGTGACGGACGTGATGATGCCGGGCCTTCGATGTGGCCGACGCCGCGGTGCTCAGCGCGGCAAAGAATGCGACGCCGAGAACCAGCGCCGTGCCGAAGGATTTGCTGGACATGACAATCTCCTCTGTCTCGGGGCCGCGTGGGTGCCGCCCCGCGCCTGAAAACTAGGGAGAAGATGAGACCGGAATAATCCGTCGTCTTGCGAAGGCAGTATTCAGCGCCGCCGAACGATCGGCCGCACGGCTCAGGCCGAGCCCGCGTCCTGCGCCGGCTGCGTCGCCGGCGATCTGCGCAACGCCACAACTTTCGGCCGGGCGTCGGCATCGACCCGCGCCGCGCGGCCGAGACCATCGAGATAACGCTCGTGGGCGAGGATGCGCGCGGCCTCGCGGCGGCGCTGCCGGTGCAGGCCGATCATGAAAGCCGCGCCGCAGTGGCGCAGGAAGGCGCCGACACGGCGCGCTCGCGCGGCCATGCCATCGTCCTTTGCCGCCGGGAAGGTCAGAATCCTCGTCATCTCAGGCTCGTCGTGATCATCACGGGCGCGAAACGTGCGTCGAGTAGTCCACACATCATCGCGACCGATCGGTTCTAGAATTTGCGCGAATGCATCGCACGTATTCGCAATTTCGAATGGAAATAGCGGCCCTTGCATGGGGTTCTACTAGCTCATACGTCGTCTGCGATCTTGGGCAGGCGCGCACATAAATGAGCCGAGAGCGCACAGGCGCCGGAGATGCGGGACGAACCGATGGTCGAATGGTCCACCGATACGGTCGATGCGCGCGACCGTTATTCATATTGGCGCGAGGCCGTATGCCGGTCGATTTTCAATGTCTCGATCGAGGCGCCGGCCGGGCCGTTCTCGGCGCGGCTCGCCTCGCGCGTCGCCGGGCCGCTGCGGCTCGCGATCGGCCATTCGACGCCCTACGACGTCGTGCGCACGCGGCGCGATGTTTCGGCCGAGCAAGGCGACAACTATTCGATCTATCTCGACCTCGCGCGCGGCACCGCGATCAGCCAGGCGGACCGGGCTTTCAATTTCGCGGCCGGCGACATCGCCGTCTCGGATCTCAGGCATCCGTTCCGGGCCGGGGTGACCGGCGGCAAGCGCATCACCACCGTGATCCCGCGCGCGCTGCTCAATCGCCGCGCGCCCTGGCTCAACCGCGCCGCGCCGCTCAACCGGCTGGCGGCGGGTAGCCCCTATGTCGATCTGGCGCGCCGGCACATCGTCGCGCTCGCCGAAGGCGAGGCGATCGACGGCCACGCCGCGGCGCTGCTCGCGGAGAATCTGTGCAATCTGCTTGCGCTTGCGACCGCCGCCGACATGCCGGCGCGCAAGCTTCAGCCGGAATTGCAGACGGAGGCGATGCTGGCCTTCTGCCGCCAGCGCCTGCACGACCCCGAGCTGACGCCGCAGCTCGCGGCCGACGCGCTCGGCATCTCGGTCCGCACGCTGCACCTGCGCTTCAAGGGCACCGGCAGGAGCTTCGGCCGCTTCGTGCTGGAGGAGCGGCTGCAGGCGTGCAGCCAGGCCCTGCGCGACGACAACCAGCAGCGCGCGCCGATCTCCGAGATCGCCTACCGCTGGGGATTCAACGACTTGTCGCACTTCAACAGGTCGTTCCGCTCCCGTTTCGACATGACGCCGCGGCAATGGCGGGGGCTGGATGGTTAGCGCAGTTTAACCGGTACACCGTTCAATGTTTCACTGCTTTCTAACGGGCACGGCGTATCCCGGCGGCATGCAGGAACGCCGTACAGCGCAGCGCCACAGGACCTTCAAGGGCGGGTCGATCTCGTTCGACCGCTTTGCGGGAATCGAGTGCGTCGTGCGCAATCTTTCCGACTGCGGCGCCTGCATCGAGCTCGACTGTCCCGGCAGCCTGCCGCAGGACTTCAGCCTGATCATCCGCCCGGAAAACATCCGGCGCTCGTGCCATCTGGTCTGGCGCGCCGATCAACGTCTCGGCGTACGCTTCGGCTGAGCACTCAAGCGACGCGGCGGCCTTCCTCGTCGATCAGCAGCGACCCGTCTTCCTTCGCGAACGGTCCCGGCGGCCAGCGGTCGATGAGATCGAGCACGCGCTCGCTCGGCCGGCACAGGCGCACACCCTTCGCGGTGCAGACGATCGGCCGGTTGACCAGGATCGGATGCGCGACCATGGCGTCGAGGATCGTGTCGGCGGCAACGCCGTCTTTCAGCAATCCCAGCTCGGCGGCCGGCGACTTGGTCTCACGCAGCGCGGCACGCGGCGACAACCCCGCGGCGGCAAACAGGCCGAGCAGCTGCGGCCTGGTCCAGCCGGTCTTGAGATATTCGATCACCGTCGGCCGGTAACCCGCCGCCTCGACGAGCGCGAGCACGTTGCGCGCCGTGCCGCAGTCCGGGTTGAAATAGATGACGACGTCCATCGGCGCACTCAACGGTCGAGCGAGGCGTCCTCGACCATCCACGACACCAGCTCCTCGAAGCTGATGCCGGCATGGACGGCGAGATCCGGCACCAGCGAGGTCTCGGTCATGCCCGGCTGCGTGTTCACTTCGAGGCAGGCGAGACCGGCGATCCCGGGTTTTGAATCGTCGTAGCGGAAATCGGCGCGCGAAATGCCGCGGCAGCCGAGCGCGTTGTGCGCGGCGAGCGTCAGCCGCTGGCAGGCCTCGTAGACCTCGGCCGACACCGGCGCCGGCAGGAGATGCTTCGAGCCGCCGGGCGCGTATTTCGCCTCGTAGTCGTAAAACTTGGTGGCGGCGACGATCTCGATGACGCCGAACGCCTTGTCGCCCATGACGGCGCAGGTCAATTCCTTGCCCGCGATGTAGGGCTCGACCAGCACCTTGTCGCCGAACTTCCAGTCGGCGCGCGTGAGTTCCTGCGGCGGATGCGCGTGGTCCTCGCGCACGATGAAGACGCCGACGCTCGAGCCTTCGGCGACCGGCTTGATGACGTAAGGCGGCGGCAGGAGATGCGCCTTCGCCGCCGCGACGCGTGAGACGACGCGGCCGCCGGGCACTGGCACGCCGGCCGCCTTCAGCACGGTCTTGGCGATGTCCTTCTGCATGGCCACCGCCGAGGCCATCACGCCGGAATGGCTGTACGGGATGGCGAGGATCTCGAGCAGGCCCTGCAACGTGCCGTCCTCGCCGGGACGGCCGTGCAGCACGTTCAACGCGCAGTCGGGCTTGAGCGCGCGCAACGTCGCGGCGATCTCGCGGTCGACGTCGACGCGGCTGACCTTGTAACGGCCGGTGCGATCGAGCGCGTCGGCGCAGGCCTTGCCGGAGTTGAGCGACACCTCGCGCTCGGCCGACCACCCGCCCATCAGGACTGCGACGTGTTTCATGGGCTAACGCTTTATCCCGATTCTCTTGATTTCCCATTCCAGGTCGATCCCGGAGTGCGCCCTGACGCGTTCGCGCACCGTCTCGCCGAGCGTCTCGATGTCGGCGGCGGTTGCGCGGCCGAGATTGATGAGGAAGTTGCAGTGCAGCTCGGAGACCTGCGCGTCGCCGGCCTTGAGCCCGCGGCAGCCGGCCTCGTCGATCACCTTCCAGGCATTGTTGCCGGGCGGGTTCTTGAAGGTCGAGCCGCCGGTGCGGTTGCGCGGCTGCGAGGCCTCGCGCTTGTCCTTGATCGCGGTCATCTCGACGGCGATCGCGTCCGGGTCGCCGGCTTTGCCCTGAAAGACGGCGGTGGTGAAGATCACGTCCTCCGGCACCGAACAGTGCCGGTACGAGAACCCCATGTCCGCGTTCGTATAGGTGCGCAGGTTGCCCATGCGGTCGACGCCGCGCGCCGCGACGAGAACGTCCCTGGTCTCGCCGCCATAGGCGCCGCCGTTCATGCGCAGCGCGCCGCCGACGGTGCCGGGGATGCCGGAGAGGAAGGCAAGCCCCGCGATTCCGGCCTTTTGCGCCGCGCGCGCGACCATGACGTCGAGCATGGCGGCGCCGGCGGTGACGCGGCGGGCCTCATCCGTGGCGATCGCACCGAAACCACGACCGAGACGAATAACTACGCCCTCGACGCCCCCGTCCCGCACAATCAGGTTCGATCCGGCGCCGATGACGGAGACGGGAATGTCATTCGGCAGATTGGCGAGGACGTATGCGAGATCGTTCTCGTCTTCCGGCATGAACAAGGCCTGCGCCGGCCCGCCGACGCGGAACCAGGTGAACTCACCGAGCGGTTGGTTCGCGATGAGCCGCCCGCGCAGGTTCGGCAGGCGCTGCTTCAGGTCGGGGACGATGTCGGGGAAAACCATCAGCTCCGCATCCGCTCAGTTCGCAAGTTCGCCCGGCAGCGCGTAGGCCCATTGCGTGATGGAGCCGGCACCGAGACATACGACATAGTCTCCATCCGACACGAGGCCCTTGATCATGCCGGCGAGCTTGTCCGGCGATTCCAGCGCCAGCGCCTGGCGGTGACCGTGCGAGCGCAGGCCGGCGACCAGCGAGTCGCGGTCGGCGCCGGCAATCGGCTGCTCGCCCGCCGGATAGACCGGCGCAATGATCACCGTGTCGGCGTCGTTGAAGCATGTGCAGAACTGCTCGAACAGATCGTGCAGCCGCGTGTAGCGATGCGGCTGCATCACCGCGATGACCTTGCCCTTCACGCTCTCGCGGGCGGCGCGCAGCACCGCGGCGATCTCCACCGGATGATGGCCGTAATCGTCGATGATGGTGACGCCGTTCCAGGTGCCGACCCGGGTGAAGCGGCGCTTGACGCCGCCGAACTTGGCGAGCGCCGTGCGGATGACCTCATCCTTGATACCGAGCTGCCACGCCACCGCGACGGCCGACGTGGCATTGAGCGCGTTGTGGCGGCCCGGCATCGGCAGCGTCAGCTTGTCGATTGTGTGCGTGACGGCGCCGTCACGGTCGCGGAACTGGATCGAGAAGCGCGACTTGCCGTCGTGATGGTCGATATCGACGAGGCGCACGTCGGCCTGCGGATTGGTGCCGTAAGTGAGGATGCGGCGGTCTTCCAGCTTGGCGACGAGGCTCTGCACCACCGGGTGATCGGTGCACATCACCGCGAAGCCGTAGAACGGCACGTTCATGACGAAGGCGCGGAACGCGTCCTGCACGGCCTCGAAGGTGTGGAAGTGATCGAGATGCTCGGGATCGACATTGGTGACGATGGCGATGTCGGCCGGCAATTTGAGGAACGTGCCGTCGGACTCGTCGGCCTCGACCACCATCCAGTCGCCCGCGCCGAGACGCGCATTGGTGCCGTAGGCGTTGATGATGCCGCCGTTGATCACCGTCGGGTCGAGGCCGCCGGCGTCGAGCAGCGAGGCGACCAGCGAGGTGGTCGTGGTCTTGCCGTGCGTGCCGGCGATGGCGACGCAGGATTTCAGCCGCATCAGTTCGGCCAGCATCTCGGCGCGGCGCACCACCGGCAGGCGCTTGGCGCGGGCGGCGACGAGCTCGGGATTGTCGCGCTTGATCGCGGTCGAGACGACGATGACGTCGGCGCCGTCGATGTTCTCGGCCTTGTGGCCGATCGCCACCGTGATGCCCTTGTCGCGCAATCGCTTGACGTTCGCCGAGTCGGAAACGTCGGAGCCGGTGACGGTGTAACCGAGATTACACAGCACCTCGGCGATGCCGCTCATGCCGATGCCGCCAATGCCGACGAAGTGGACGGGTCCGATGTCGCGCGGCAGTTTCATGCTGGTTCACGCCCCTCGCTGCTCATGGCCGGCGCTTGTCGCGGCCATGGCGGAAAAAGTCAAATACCAGTTGTTTTCATCACTAAATCGGCCAGCCGCTCGGCCGCCTCGAGCGTGCCGGCGGATTTCGCCGCCGCCGCCATGGCGGTCAGCCGCTGCGGCGCGGCCGCGAGGCCGGTAAGCTCGGCGGCGAGCCGCTCCGGCGTGAAATCCGGCTGCACGATGGTGATGGCGCCACCCGCGCTGTCGAGCACGCCGGCATTGGCGAGCTGGTCCTGATCCAGCGCATGCGGCAGCGGCACCAATATGGCGGGGCGGCCGACAGCGGACAGCTCGGCCACGGTCGAGGCGCCCGAGCGCGAGACGATCAAGTGTGCCGCCGCCATGCGCGCGGGCAGGTCGGAAAAGAAAGGCTCACACGCGGCCGTCACGCCGAGCCGGGCGTAGGTCGCGCGCACCGTCTCGAGGTCCTCGGCGCGGGCCTGCTGCACGATGGAGAGGCGCGCGCGCAAGGCGGCGTCGAGCCGTTCGACTGCCTCCGGCACGATCTCCGACATCACCCGCGCGCCCTGGCTGCCGCCGAACACTAGCAGCTTGAGCGCGCCGCCGGGCTCCGGCGCATCGTAGGGCGTCGCAGCGGCAGCGAGTACAGCCGGCCGCACCGGATTGCCGGTAAAGGTGATCTTGTCCTGCAGCGCAGCGTCGGCATTCTTCAAGCTGCGGAACCCGGTGGCGATCGCGGTCACGCGGGCCGCCAGCATCCGGTTGGCGCGGCCCATGACGCCGTTCTGTTCGTGCAGCACGGTCGGGACATTCTTCATGGTCGCGGCCATCATCGGCGGCACGGTCGGATAGCCGCCAAAGCCGACGACCGCGGCCGGACGGACTCGCTTGAGCATGCGCCCCGCCTTCCACGTGCCGTAGGTGAGCAGCGTTGCCGTCTTGACGATGCTCAGGGGATCGCGCCCGCGCAGGGTCGCGCTCGGGATCAGGTGCACGCTGCGCGCCGGGAATTTGAAATGCGCGGCGCGGTGGTCGGTGGCGAGATCGACGGTCAGCCCGCGCTTCGCCAGCACCACGGCGAGCGACTCGGCTGGGAACAGGTGCCCGCCCGTGCCGCCGGCGCAGAGGAGGATCACCTTCTCTTTTCCCTCCCCTGAAAGGGGAGGGTCGGATCGCCCAACGGGTCGGCGCGAAGCGCCGCCCGATGGCAGGCTCCGGCGATCCGGGGTGGGGTCATTGCTCATGGACATAGTTTAGAAGACCCCCACCCGCCCGCCTACGCTGCGCTTCGGCGGCCGACCTCCCCCTTTCAGGGGGAGTTAAAGAAGAACTAGCCCGCCGGCTCCGGCTCGGGCAGCGGCGAGGTCAGCATCGCGGCGCGCGGCTGCTCGCGGGTCAGCGCCAGCAGCATGCCCATCGCGTAGGCGAGCGAGATCATCGACGAGCCGCCATAGGAGATGAACGGCAGCGTCATGCCCTTGGCCGGGATCAGCCGCAGGTTGACCGCCATGTTGATCGCCGACTGTGTCGCGAACAGCATCGTGAGCCCGGCGGCGGCAAAGCGCGTGAAAGCGTCGTCATTGCGCATTGCGCGGAGCAGCGAACGGATGACAATGAAGGCGAACAGCGCCGCGAGCGCCAGGCATAGCGCGACGCCGAACTCCTCGCCGGCGACTGCAAAGACGAAGTCGGTGTGGCTCTCCGGCAGCAGGCGCTTCACCGTGCCCTCACCCGGACCCTTCCCGAACCAGCCGCCGCGCATGAAGCTCTCGGTGGCGATGTCGATGTTGTAGGTGTCGCCCGCCGCCGGATTCATGAATTTCTGGATGCGTGCGGCGACGTGCGGCACGGTGTAATAGGCGACGGTGAGGCCCGCTGCGGCGATGCCGGCAATGCCGAACACCCAGACGACGCGCATCCCGGCCATGAAGAACAGCGCGCTCCACACCAGCACGACCAGCATGGTCTGGCCGAAGTCAGGCTGGATGACGAGCAGCGTCACCACCATCAGGAGCAGCACCAGGGAGATAAGATTCGCCGGCATGTCCGGGCGCTTCGAGGATTCGCCGAACAGCCAGGCGATGAGGATGACGAAGGCCGGCTTGAGGAATTCCGACGGCTGGATGTTGACGCCGAGGATGACCAGCCAGCGCCGCGCGCCCTTGATCTCCGCGCCGAATATGGGCGTCAGCGCCACCAGGATCAGGCTGACGATGAACACGATGAGAGAGAGCCGGCGGATCTGGTGCGGATTGAGGAACGACACCCCGATCAGGACGATCACCGTCGGCACCAGGAACAAAATGTGCCGGTTGACGAAATAGAACGGGTCGAGGCCGAGGCGGCTGGCGACAGGCGGGCTGGCGGCGAGCGAGAGCACGATCCCGGCCAGCATCAGCGCGCCGATGGCGGCGAGCGTGAGCTTGTCGACCGTCCACCACCACTCCGCGAAGGGGGTGCGTTGCGTGCGCGAGACCATGACGATTCCTCGGACGGGGACGCTCTAGTCCTGACGCAGCACGGTTTACGAAGCATTAACAATGGGGTCATTGCCCGCGAAAGCGTTTCTCCCCTTCATGGCCCGCGAAAGCGGGCCATCCAGTACGCCTCGGCGTCCGAATAACCGACCCGCCTCACGGAGTACTGGATCGTCCGCGTTCGCGGACGATGACAGAAGGAGAGGCGCACACGGTGCCGACTTCGACCCGTTTGACTTTCCCGCCGTCTCCTTGACGATGCCGCCATGACTTCGAACCAGCGCCAATCGGTCGCCGTGGTCGGGCTCGGCAGCATCGGCGGCATCGCTGCCGCCTGCCTCGCCGACGCCGCACGCCATGACGTCACCGGCTGCGCGCGCAAGCCGCTCGCCGGCCTGACACTCGAGCGGCCCGGCGGCACGGTCACCCCGCCGCTGCGGCTCATCGCCGATCCGGCGGAGGCCAAACCGGTGGACTGGGTGCTGGTCGCGACGAAGACCCAGGACACCGCCGGCGCGGCGCCCTGGCTCGCGCGCCTGTGCACGCCGCATACGCGCGTCGCGGTGCTGCAGAACGGCATCGACCATGTCGAACGCGTCGCGCCTCTGGCGCAGGGCGCGGCGATCGTGCCGGTCATCGTCTATTACAACGGCGAGCGGCTTAGCGCCGACCGCGTGCGCCTGCGCATTGCCGGCGACGACGATCTCGCGGTGGCGGACGACGACAACGGCCGCGCCTTCACGGCGCTGCTCGACGGCACCGGCCTGCGCATCAGGCGCGAGGCCGACTTCGTCACCCTGAAATGGCGGAAGCTCCTGCTCAACGCCGTCGCCAACCCGTTCACCGCGCTGACCTTGCAGCGGCAGGTGGTGTTGCGGCGGCCGGACGTCCATGCGATGTCTCTCGAGGTGCTCGCGGAGGCGGCGCGGGTCGCGCGCGCCGACGGCGCGACGCTGCCGGACGACGAGCCGAAGCGCGTGATGGCGCATCTGATGAAGTTCGCGCCGGAGCTCGGCACGTCGATGTATTTCGACCGGCTGGCGGGCCGCCCCTTCGAGGTCGAGGCGCTGACTGGCGCCATCGTCGCCGCCGGCGAGCGCCATGGCATCGCCACGCCGCTCAACCGCCTGCTGCTGACATTGCTGCGCGCCATCAACGAGGCGCCGCGCGAGCCTACACCGCCGTGACGCCCGGCACGGCGCGGACGAGGTCGATGAACGCCTTGCCACGCACTTCGAAGTTCGGGTACTGGTCGAACGAGGCGCAGGCGGGCGACAACAGCACCACCGGCTCCTTCACACCCGACGCTTCCGCGTCGCGCGTCGCGGCATCGACCGCAGCCGACATAATCTCGACGATCTCATAGTCGGCCTTGCCGTCGAGCGTCTGCGCGAACTCCGCAGCCGCCTCGCCGATCAAGTACGCCTTGCGGATGCGCGGGAAGAACTCGCCGAGGCTCTCAATGCCGCCGGTCTTCGGCTTTCCGCCGGCGATCCAATAAATGTCATGGAAGCTACCGAGCGCCTTCGCCGCGGAATCGGCGTTGGTCGCCTTGGAGTCATTAACGTAGAGGATCGAACCCTTGCGGCCGACCTGCTGCATGCGGTGCGCGAGGCCCGGGAAGGTGACGAGGCCTTTCTGGATCGCCGGCAGGTCGATGCCGATGGCGACGCAGGCGGCGATGGCGCAGGCGGCGTTCTGCGCATTGTGCTTGCCGCGCAGCGAGCCGATGCCGGCAAGCTCGGCGACGGCGTGCGCCTTGCCGCCCGCCGCGCGCAGGATGTGCGTGCCCTCGGCGAAATAGCCGTCGCGCAGCGGCGCCTCGACCGAGACGCGCACGACATTGCGCCCGGCGCGTTCGATCCTGTCGGCGCCGGAGCGCGTCCAGCGGTCGTCCACGTCGATCACCGCGGTGCCGCCCTTCTCGACGCTCGCAGGCAAAAGCGTCTTCAGCGCGGCGTAGTTCTCCATCGTGCCGTGGCGGTCGAGATGGTCCTCGCTGACGTTGAGCAGCACACCGACGGTAGCGCGCAGCGACGGCGCGAGGTCGATCTGGTAGGACGACACTTCCAGCACGTAGACGCGGTTGTCGGCGAAGGGTTGAAGCGCCAGCACCGGCACGCCGATATTGCCGCCCATCTGCGCGTCGCGCCCTGCGCTCTCGACGAGATGGGCGGTGAGCGCCGTCGTCGTCGACTTGCCGTTGGTGCCGGTGATGGCGATCAGCGGGCACTGCGCGCCGGACTTCGCGCGCTCGCGGCAGAACAACTCGATGTCGCCGATGACCTCGACCTCCGCCTTGCGCGCGAGTTCGACGGTCCAGTGCGGCGTCGGATGCGTCAGCGGCACGCCCGGCGCCAGCACCAGCGCCGCGATCTCGCCCCAATCGATCTCGTGCAGGTTCTGCACATTGAGCCCGGCGGACGCGGCGTCTGCGCGCGTCTTTTCGCCGTCGTCATAGACGATCACCTCGGCGCCGCCCTTGATCAGCGCGCCCGCCGACAGCAGCCCGGACTTGCCGAGGCCGAACACCGCGGCCTTCCTGCCGGCGAAGACGGTGATGGGGATCATCGCAGTTTCAGCGTCGCCAGGCCCGCGAGCGCCAGCACCACCGCGACGATCCAGAAGCGGATGACGATCTGCGGCTCGGTCCAGCCGAGCTGCTCGTAGTGGTGATGGATCGGCGCCATCCTGAACACGCGCTTGCCGGTCAATTTGAACGACACGACCTGCACGATCACCGACACCGCCTCGAGCACGAACAGGCCGCCGACGATCGCCAGCACGATCTCGTGCTTGATCGCCACGGCCGTGGCGCCGAGCATGCCGCCGAGCGCCAGCGATCCGGTGTCGCCCATGAAGATCGAGGCTGGCGGCGCGTTGAACCAGAGGAAGCCCAAGCCGGCGCCGATCATGGCGCCGCACAGCACCGAGAGCTCGCCGGTGCCGGAGACGAAATGCAGTTGCAGGTATTCGGAGAACAGCGCGTTGCCGACGATGTAGGAGATGAGCCCGAAAGTCGCCGCCGCGATCATCACCGGCACGATGGCGAGGCCGTCGAGGCCGTCGGTGAGGTTCACCGCATTGCCGGCGCCGACGATGACGAATGCGCCAACGATGACGAACCAGATGCCGAGGTTGAAGACGAGGTCCTTGAAGAATGGAAACACGATCGACGTCGAGATCGGCGCACGGCCGAGTTGCGTCAGCACTACGCAGGCGGCGGCCGCGATCACCGCCTCGACGATCAGCCGCGAGCGGCCGGAGAAGCCGTTGTGCGTCTGCTTGGTGACCTTGAGGTAGTCGTCATAGAAGCCGATCAGGCCGAAGCAGAGCGTGACGCCGAGCACGACCCAGACATAAGGGTTCATCGGGTTGGCCCAGAGCAAGGTCGACACCAGGAGACCCGAGAGGATCATCAGGCCGCCCATGGTCGGCGTGCCCTTCTTGGTGACGAGGTGCGAGGCCGGGCCGTCCTCTCGGATCGGCTGGCCCTTGCCCTGCTTCAGCCGCAGCATGTCGATGATCGGCTGCCCGAACAAAAAGACGAACACGAGCGCCGTCACCACCGCGCCGCCGGTGCGGAAGGTGATGTAGCGGAACACGTTGAAGAAGGAGATCTTGTCCGACAGCTCGGCCAGCCAATAGAACATGCGAGTCTTCCTCAGCCCTCCGCCGCGGCGAGCGCGCCGCGCCGGGGGAACTGGCGCTCCAGCGCCTTCACCAGCGGGCCCATTTTCGAGCCGTTGGAGGCCTTCACCATCACCGCGTCGCCGGCACGGATGGCGCCGATCACGGCCGGCTCCAGCGCCGCCGCCGTCTCGGCATAGCCGCCCCGGCGGTTCGGGGGAAGGGCCTCCCACAGCGCCCGCGACAAGGGCCCGGCGCAATACACAAGATCGATGTTGTTTTCGGCCATCGCCTCGACGAGTTCCGCGTGCAGACGGGGCCCGAGGTCGCCCAGCTCGAGCATGTCGCCGATGACGGCGATGCGGCGGCCCAGGGGCCCGGTCTCGGCCTGGCCGAGCAGCGCGATGGCCGCGCGCATCGAGGCCGGGTTGGCGTTGTAACTCTCGTCGATCAGCAGCGCCTCGCCGTTCGGCAGGCCGAGCGGGATGCGGGCGCCGCGGCCGACCGCAGCCTTCAGCCGCCCGAGCGCCAGCGCCGCGACGGCGAGATCGGCGCCGGCGAGGGAGGCGGCGACCAGCACCGCGAGCGAGTTCATCACGATGTGACGTCCGGGTGCGCCGAGCTTGTAGGCGATCGGCGTGCCGAAGATGACCGCCTCGACGGTGGAGGAATCCGGCTGCAACGCATGGCGCACCAGCCGCGCGTCGGCCTCGCGGTTGGCGCCGAAGGTGACGATGCGCGACACGTTCGCGGCCTTCGCCGCGGCATCGAGACGTAGGTATTGGTCGTTGTCCCGATTGATCACCGCGGCGCCGTTGTCGACGACTCCGAGGAAAATCTCGGCCTTGGCGTCGGCGATCTTCTCGACCGAGCCGAAATATTCGAGATGCACCGGCTCGACCGTCGTGACGATCGCGACATGCGGACGCGCCATCCGCGTCAATGGCGTGATCTCGCCGGCATGGTTCATGCCGATCTCGAACACGGCGTATTTGGCGTTCGCCGGGCAGCGGGCGAGCGACAGCGGTACGCCCCAGTGGTTGTTGTAGGAGGCGGCCGAGGCATGGGTCTCGCCGTCGGCGGAGAGCGCCAGCCGCAGCGTCTCCTTGGTCGAGGTCTTGCCGACCGAGCCGGTGACCGCGATCACCTGGCCCGTAAAGCGCGCGCGCGCGGCGCGGCCGAGGTCACGCAGGCCTTCGAGCACGTCGTCGACCACCAGCAGCGGCGCGTCGGCAGCGAAGAGCCCGCGCCGGTCGCGCGCGATGACCGCGAGCCCGGCGCCGGCCTTCAGCGCCGCCGCGACGAAATCGTGGCCGTCGCGCGTATCGCCCTGGATGGCGAAGAACGCCTCGCCGCGCGCCATCGAACGGCTGTCGATCGAAATGCCGGAGACGTCGGCCGGCAGCGCGCCGGATTTCTCCGCGCGCATCGCGGCGGCCATGTCGTCCGTGGTCCAGAGGGCCGCCATTCGCTATGTCCCCTTCAGCGCCGCCGCCACCGCGTCGTGGTCGGAGAACGGCAACACCCGGTCGCCGACGATCTGGCCGGTTTCATGGCCTTTGCCGGCGATCAACAACACATCTCCTTTGCCGAGCGAGGCTATGGCCGAGCGGATCGCCTCGGCGCGGTCGCCGATCTCGGCCGCGCCCTTCGCCTCGGCGAGGATTTCGGCGCGGATCGCGGCCGCCTGCTCGCTGCGCGGATTGTCGTCGGTGACGATGACGCGATCGGCGCTCGCGGCGGCGATGCGGCCCATGATCGGCCGCTTCCCCTTGTCGCGGTCGCCGCCGGCGCCGAACACGACGACGAGCTTACCCGTGGTGTAGGGCCTGAGCGCCTCGAGCGCCTTCTGCAGGGCGTCGGGCTTGTGCGCGTAATCGATGAAGATCGGCGCGCCGTTGCGCGTGCCGGCGAGCTCGAGCCGGCCTTTGGCGCCTTCGAGCTTGCCCAGCGAAGCAAAGACGCGTGCCGGATCGGCGCCGGTGGCAATGCAAAGCCCGGCGGCGACCGCCACATTGTGCACCTGGAAATCGCCGACCAGCGGCAGCTGCACCTGATAATCGCGGCCGGCGTGCGCGAGCGTCACCACCTGCGCGAAGCCGTCGATGCGGCCGGACACGAGCCGGATGCCGTCGGCCTTGGTGCCGATCGTGATGACCTTCAGGCCGCGCTTTTTCGCGGTGTCGACGGCCTGGCCGGCATAGCAATCGTCGGTGTCGATCACCGCGGTGCCGTTCGCCACGACGAGATCGCCGAACAGGCGCATCTTGGCGGCGAGATAGGCTTCGATGGTCGGGTGATAGTCGAGGTGGTCGCGCGAGAGATTGGTGAAGGCCCCCGCTGCGACGCGCACGCCGTCGAGCCGGTACTGGTCGAGGCCGTGCGAGGAGGCTTCGAGCGCCAGATGCGTGACGCCCTCGCCGGCCAGCCTATCGAGCATCTCGTGCAGCGCGATCGGGTCGGGCGTGGTCAGCGAGCCGTAGGTGTTGGTCTTGTCCGAGACGACGCCGACCGTGCCCATGCTGGCCGCGTTGAGGCCGAGCGCGGCCCAGATCTGGCGCGTGAAGGCGGCGACCGAGGTCTTGCCGCTGGTGCCGGTGACGGCGGCAATGGTGCCGGGCTGGCGCGGGAAGAAGGCCGCGGCGGCGAGCGCCAGCGCGCGGCGCACGTTTGGGACCACGACCATTGCGACGCTGGCCGGCACTTCGGCGGCACGCTCGGCCATGACGGCGGCGGCGCCGTTCTTGAGCGCCTGCGGCACGAAGGTAAGGCCGTCGGCCTTGGTGCCGGGCACGGCGACGAACATCGCGCCCGGCGTCACCTTGCGGCTGTCGGACGCGATGCCGGTCAGTTCGACGGCCGCGAAACGCGGGTCGAAGCGGGCGTCCGTCAGGGGCAGGTCGGACAGTCTCATCGCGCGGTTCCGGGCTATCCCGTTCGTCCCCGCGCATGCGGGGACCCAGAGGCACACGGCACTGCATTACTGGATTCCCGCCTGCGCGGGAATGAGCGGGATTACCGGCTGGTCGCCAGGTTGGCCAGGATCAACTGGTCGGCCTTCGGCAGGTCGAAGCGCGGCTGGATGTCGAGGAGCGGCGCGACGCGCGAGATCACGGCGGCGGCGGTCGGCGCCGCGTTCCAGCCGGCGGTGGCGAAGCCGTAGGTCTCCTTCAGCCCCTGCGGCTCGTCGAGCATGATCAGCAGCAGGTATTTCGGGTTGTCGGCCGGAATCACCGCCATGAAGTCGGTGAGCAGCTTGTGCTTGGAGTAGCGGCCGTTGATTACCTTCTCGGCCGTGCCGGTCTTGCCGCCGATGTAATAGCCGGGGACGTTGGCCTTGGTGCCTGTGCCCTTCTCGGCGTTGAGCCGCATCAGATAGCGCATCTTGACGCTGGTCTCGGGCTTGAGGACCCGCTTGGCGACCTTCATCGCGTCGTCGTGGCTGCGCCTGAGGAAGGTCGGCGGGATGAGATAGCCGCCGTTCATCACCGCGGCGACGCCCATCAGCGCCTGCAACGGCGCGACCGAGAGGCCGTGGCCGAAGGCGATGGTGACGGTGTTCAGCTCGCCCCAGCGCTTCGGCACGATCGGCTCGGCGCTCTCGGGCAATTCGGTGCGCAGCCGGTCGAGCTGGCCCATCTTCTTCAGGAAGGCGCGGTGGTATTCCGGCCCGAGCGACAGCGCGATCCGCGCCGCGCCGATGTTCGACGAATAGGTGAAGATCTCCGGCACGCTGAGCATGCGCGGCAGCGGATGGTCGTCGTGGATGGTGAAGCGGCCGTAGCGCAGGGTCTGGCGGCCGTCGAACTGCGAATTGAGCGTGACCTTGCCGGAGTCGAGCGCCATCGCCACGGTGAAGATCTTGAAGGTCGAGCCCATCTCGTAGACGCCGGTGGTCAGCCGGTTGATCCGCGTCGGATCGTTCGCTTCCTTCGGATTGTTCGGGTCGAAGTCGGGCTCCGACACCATCGAGACGATCTCGCCGGTGTTGACGTTGAGGATGAGACCCGCCGCGGCCTTGGCCTTGAACTTCTCGCGCGCCTTGACGAGTTCGTCGCGCAGCGCGAACTGCACGCGCAAATCGACGGCGAGGTCGATCGGCCGCATCAGGCGGTCGCTGGCGAGCCCGGCCATGTGCAGCGCCGCGAGCCCCTGCCCGTCGACCCATTTCTCGATGCCGGCGATGCCCTGGTTGTCGATGTTCACCAGCCCGATCTCGTGCGAGACGGTCGGCCCGTTCGGATAGACGCGTTTGTTCTCGGTCAGGAAGCCGATGCCGGGAATGCCGAGGCGGTGCACTTCCTGCTGCTGCTTCGGCGTGATCTCGCGCTTGAGCCAGACGAAGCCGCGCTTCGAGGACAGGCGCTCGCGCACCTCCTTGGCGTCGAGGTCGGGCAAGGTCGCGGTCAGCAACTCCACCGCCTCATCGACGTCGATCAATTTGCGCGGCTCGGCGAACAGCGACGGCGACTTGACGTCGGTGGCGAGGATGTCGCCGCGGCGGTCGAGGATGTCGGGCCGCGCGGTCGCGACCGCGTCCTGGCCGATCGAGCGGCGGCCGCCCTGCCCTTCGCCCATATAGGCGAACAGGACGAGCTTGGCGGCGATGACGCAGTAGACACCGGCGAACAGGACGACCGCGAGGCCGAGGCGCGCCTTGGCCTTGACGTTGCGGTCGACGTCCTTGCCATAGAGCAGCGAGCGTACGAGGCGCTGCCAGCGGGTTTCGCGGTTCGGCGGGACGGTCATCGCTTCACCGCTCCCGGCGCCGCAATGCTGCCGGTCGTCTCCGGCGGCGTGCCGAGCATGGCGCCGATCGGATCGGCGTTCTGCGGCGGCGCTTCCGGCGGACGCGGCGGCAGATGGTCGAGGCTGTCAAACTGCGTCGACTTGATCGGCGCGAGCTTTAAGTGCCGCTCGGCGAGGCCCTGGATGCGCGACGGTGTCTCGAGCCTCGCCCATTCGGCGCGCAGCAAGGCGATGGCGTTACGCTCCTTCCGGATCTCGCCGTGCAGTTTGGCGACGCGCTCGGCCTGGAGGGTCGAGTCGAACTTGATCTTGTAGACATAGGTCGCGGCGGCGATCAGCGCGGCGATGACGAGCAGATTGAGGAGCCGCATGGTCAGCGCCCCCTCATCACGTCGGCCAGCGCCGGCAGGCGCGGCAGGAACTCGGATGCGTCGTCGCGATGCGCGGACGCGTCGGTGCGCGCACCGGCGCGTAATTTAGCGGAGCGGGCGCGCGGATTGCGCGCGATCTCGGCCTCGTCGGCGACGACCGGGCGCTTGGTCAGCACGGTGAAGCTCGGCGCCGCGCGCTTGACTTCGGGCGCGTGGCGCGAGCCGCCGCGCGTCTCGCTGCGCGACGTGAGAAACGACTTGACGATGCGGTCTTCCAGCGAATGGAACGACACGACGACGAGCCGCCCGCCGGGCTTGAGCACTGCTTCGGCGGCGATCAGCGCCTGCGCCAGTTCGCCGAGCTCGTCGTTGACGAAGATGCGCAGCGCCTGGAACGTCCGCGTCGCGGGATGGATGTCGTTCGGCTTGGTGCGCACCGCCGAAGCAACGATGTCGGCAAGCGCGCGCGTGGTCGTCACCGGCGCCTCGGTGCGCGCCTTGACGATGGCGCGAGCGACCTGGCGCGAGAAGCGTTCCTCGCCGAGAATATAGATGATGCTGGCGAGGTCGCGCTCGCCGGCGGCGTTGACGACGTCGGCGGCGCTGACGCCCTCGCCACTCATGCGCATGTCGAGCGGGCCGTCGAGCCGGAAGGAGAAACCGCGCTCGGCCTGGTCGAGCTGCATCGAGGAGACGCCGACGTCGAGCACGACGCCGTCGACGTGCTCGTGGCCGCAGCCGCGCGCGACGTCATCGAGATTGGAAAAGCGGTCCTCGGCCAGCGTCAGCCGGCCGCCCGCCGCTTGCACCAGATCGGCGCCGCGCGCGATCGCCGTCGAGTCGCGGTCGATGCCGATCACCCTCGTGTTCGCCGCGGCGAGGATGGCGCGCGTGTAGCCGCCGGCACCGAAGGTGCCGTCGATATAGACGCCGCCGTCATGGACGTTGAGGTGCTCAAGCGCCGGCGCGCCGAGCACGGGAATGTGGAGAGCTGGTCCGCCAGCAGCAGCTGAGCCGCCGCCGCCCGCCGTCATTCCCGTGCTCCTGACGCGTCTCGCGCCGCCACCTGGGACCCCAGCTCCGCCTTGAGCGCGCGCACCTTTTGGGTGGCCTCCGCGAGCTCGCCTCGGAAACGTCCGGGCTCCCAGATCTGAAACTTGTGACCCAAGCCGGCGAAGGTGACCGCGTCCGCGATCCCGGCGTGCGTCTTGAGCGTCTCGCTCAAGGTCACCCGCCCCTCGCCGTCGATCCTCAGCGTCTCGCTGGTGCCGTAGAGCGAAAGCGCCAGCTGCTCCCGCGCCTCCGAGAACGGCGCGTACCGCCCGATCAGCGCCTCGATCTCCGCCATCAGCGCATTCCCGCCGGCATCGATCGCCGGGCGATCCAATGCCGGATAGCAGTAGAGCCCGTCGAAGCCGTCGCGGCCGAGCACCAGGCGGAAGGATGCGGGAATCGAGACGCGCCCCTTGGAGTCGAGCCGCAACGTGACGTTCGACACGAAGCGATCCACCACCCGCACCCCACGCACACTGATGACTGACCGGGAGAGCGACGTCTGCTCCATCCCCGCGGCGCGCCGGGCCGCCCTCAGAGGGCAACTCGCCCCTCGGGCCCGCGATCCGCAATGACAAGTTGTGGGATAACATGGGATATTATGGGCGTCAATGGAACGGCCCTGCCGCGCCGGCTCGGTCCCAAGCCGGCGAAGCAGGCCCCCGCGTCGGCCCCATTAAGCAGCCCTTAAACTTAAGGATTTCTTGCCGGGCCCGGCTTAAGCGGTTCCGCTGTCATGAAATTTCGCGACCGCCGTTACCGCCGGGCGGGAACGCGCGCGACCCGCCTCACGTTGTCGGTTCCGGGGAACCATCCGCCCAGCGGGATCGAATCACGTATGAAGCCATCGCGGCCGTCACACGGCAGTTCCATTTGCGTGTTAGCGTAAAAATGTACCCGTTAAACGTGTGTGCCGCATGAGCCGGTCCCGATCCCAGTTGTCCTTCGCGCCGGGGCCCCCGTCCTTCGAGCCGGACACGTTCATGGTGGCCGACGTCGCCCCCTCGCCCAATTTCGACGACCGCAAGGGCGGGCCGCCGGACATTCTGCTGCTGCACTACACCGGCATGCAGTCGGGCGACGCCGCGCTCGAGCGCCTGACCGCGGCCGAGAGCAAGGTGTCGTCGCATTACGTCGTGTTCGAGGACGGCCGGATCGTGCAATGCGTGCCGGAGGACAAACGCGCCTGGCACGCCGGCGTGTCGTCCTGGGCCGGCGAGACGGACATCAATTCGCGCTCGGTCGGCATCGAGATCGTCAACCCCGGTCATGAATTCGGCTACGCCGATTTCCCGCTGCGGCAGATCGCGGCGGTGATCAGCCTGTCGAAGTCGATCCTCAAGCGGCATCCCGGCATCGCGCCCGAGCGCGTGCTGGCGCATTCCGACGTCGCGCCGTCGCGCAAGCAGGACCCGGGCGAGAAATTCCCGTGGGAGCTGCTCGCGGAGTCCGGCGTCGGCCACTGGGTGCGCGCGGCGCCGCTCAATGTGTCCGGCATGACCTTGATGACCGGCTATACCGGCGAGGCGGTCGGCCGCATGCAGCGGCTGCTCAAGATGTACGGTTACGGCGTCGAGGAGACCGGCACCTTCGACGACGTCACGCGCGACGTGGTCGTCGCCTTCCAGCGGCATTTCCGCCAGCAGCGCGTCGACGGTGTCGCCGATCCGTCGACGCTGATGACGCTCAGGGCGCTGGTCGAGACCGTCCCGAAGCGCGTTTAGCTTGGCCGAAGTCGACGCGCATGGACATCACGCCCGCCTTGCGCGGAACTCCGATTGCAGTGCCCACGTCTTGCCGCCGTCGCCCGAGCGCTCGCCGCGCCAGCGGAAGCTTGCCGGCGTGATATCGGTAAAGCTCCAGCGCACCGGCACGCCCTGATCGGTCTTGCCGTCCTGGACGATGTCCTTGCCGCGCGCGCGGCCGAGCTGACGCGTGTAGTACTGCTTCAGCGGATCGTTCCAAAGGATGTGCCAGGCCTCGAGTCCCGGGTCGTAGACGCGCAGGGTCGTGCCGTAGAACAGGCCGGGCAGGATCCAGACGTCCTGGATGGCGCGGCCGTCGAGCGCCCAGGTGAAATGGATTTCGCCGCGGCCCTCATGCGTCGTGCCGTTGTCGAGATGCACGGTGGCATCGAACACCCAGTCGCCGATGAACTGGCCGTAGAGGTCCATCTTCGCCGCGCGGTCGGCGGCTGGGCCGGCGCTGAGCAAAGCGCGGGTGAAACCGGAACTGTCGTGCATGTCGCTTGTCCTTTCGCCGCCCCGCGTGCGGGCAGCTTCCTGCATCGGACGCGGCCGGGCAATGCGCCTGAGCGGGTCATGCGGATACCGCCCGGCGCGTGGCGAAGCCGGCAAAAAGCCTCGCGTTAACCGAACGCTAACCGTGAACTGGGCAAATCTTGCCGGGTGAGGCGCGAAGCACGTCGCGCCACCCCGTGGGAAGAGCCGCCGGTGCAAGGTTTTTTCGATTTCGTGAAGTCGCTGGGCGCCGCGCGTCTCACCGCCATGGCGGCGGTGACGCTGTCGCTCATCGGTTTCTTTTCGTTCCTGATCGTCCGGATGACGACGCCGCAGATGGTGCCGTTGTTCACCGACATGACGCTCGACGATTCCGCGTCGATCGCCAAGGATCTCGACCGCCAGGCGGTCACCTACGAGATCAAGGGCAACGGCACGACGATCCTCGTCCCGAAGGACAAGGTCGCCCGCTTGCGCATGAAGCTCGCCGAAAGCGGCCTGCCCAAGGGCGGCGGCGTCGGGTACGAGATCTTCGACAAGTCCGACGCGCTCGGCGCCACCACCTTCATCCAGAACATCAACAAGCTGCGCGCGCTCGAAGGCGAGCTCTCCCGCACCATCCGCTCGCTCGACCGGGTCGAGGCCGCGCGCGTGCACCTCGTGCTGCCCGACCGGCCGCTGTTCTCACGCGACAAGACGGAAGCCTCCGCGTCGATCGTGCTGAAGGTGCGCGGGCAGCTCGAGCCGCAGCAGGTGCGCGCCATCCGCCATCTCGTCGCCAGCGCCGTCAACGGGCTCAAGCCTGAGCGCATCTCGGTGGTGGACGAAAGCGGCCGACTGCTCGCCGACGGCGCCGGCTCGACCGATCCGTTCTCCGGCGGCACCGCCGACGAGCGCAAGCTCGCCTATGAGAGCCGGATGCGCAACGAAGTCGAGAACATCGTCAACTCGATCGTCGGCCCCGGCCACGCTCGCGTGCAGGTCACCGCCGACTTCGACCTCAACCGCATCACGCAGACGTCCGACAAATACGACCCCGACGGCCGCGTCGTGCGCTCGAGCCAGACGCGCGAGGAGCAGTCCGGCGCGGCCGACGGTGCCGGCGGGCCGGTGTCGGTCGGCAACGAGCTGCCGGGCGCCGCCGGAGCCGGAAACAACAACAGTGCCGGCAAGAGCGGCGACAACAGCCGCAAGACCGAGGAGATCGTCAATTACGAGATCTCGCGCACGACCAAGACCGAGGTGACCGAAGCCGGGCGCATCAACCGCATCTCCGCGGCCGTGCTGGTCGACGGCATCTACACGAAGAACGACAAGGGCGAGATCGTCTATCAGCCGCGCTCGAAGGAAGAGATCGACCGCATCGCAGCGCTGGTGCGCACCGCGATCGGCTTCGACGCCAAGCGCGGCGACCAGCTCGAGGTCGCCAACCTGCGCTTCGCCGAGCCTGCGCCGCAGCCGATCGAGCAGCCGACCGGCTGGATGAGCTACTTCCAGTTCACCAAGGACGACATCATGCGCGGCGCCGAGACCGGCGTGATGCTCCTGCTTGGCTTCATCGTCGTGCTGATGGTGGTGCGGCCGCTGGTGCGCCGCATCGTGACGCCGGAAGGCGCCGAGGCGGCCCGCGGCATCGCCACCGCCGGCGTCGGCCCTGGCGGCATCCTGGTCGACGCGCGCGGCCAGCCGATCACCGACGCCAAGGGCCAGCCGATCATTCCCGCCGGCGGCATGACCGTCACCGGCGGCACCGGCGGCGGCAGCATCACGACCAGCGCCGGACCCAACGTCTCGATCGTCGGCGGCAACGAGTCCGTTTCAATCTCCAACCGCACGTCGGCGATGATCGACGTCGCCAAGGTGCAGGGACAGGTGCACGCGCAGTCGATCGAGAAGGTCGGCGAGCTCGCCGAGAAGAACCCGCACGAGGCTGTGTCGATCATCCGCAACTGGCTGCACGAGGAAGCCGCCTAAGCCATGCCGTCCGCATACGCAAAAATCGAAGGCGGCGAAAAGGACTTCACCGGCGTCCGCGAAGACATCGGCGGGCTGATGGCCGAGCTCGCCAGCCGGCCGCAGGTTGCGGCCGCCAAGCGCAAGCTGACCGGCCCCGAGCGGGCGGCGGTACTGATGCTGGCGCTCGGCGACCGGTTCGGCGCCAAGGTGTTCAGCCTTCTCGACGACGACGAGCTGCGCGAGATTTCCGTCGTCATGTCGACGCTCGGCACGATCGAGGCCGACACGGTCGAGCAGTTGCTGCTCGAATTCGTCGGCCACATGTCGGCGTCCGGCGCGCTGCTCGGCAACTACGACGCCACCGAGCGCCTGCTGCAGCAATACCTGCCGCCGGAGCGCGTGCACGGCATCATGGACGACATTCGCGGCCCCGCCGGCCGCAACATGTGGGAGAAGCTCGCCAACGTCCAGGAAGAGGTGCTGGCGAACTATCTCAAGAACGAATACCCGCAGACGGTCGCCGTCGTCCTCTCGAAGCTGCGCGCCGAGCACGCCGCGCGCGTGCTGACGATCCTCCCCGAGGATCTCTCGCTCGACGTCGTCACGCGCATGCTGCGCATGGAGTCGGTGCAGAAGGACGTGATCGAGCGCGTCGAGCAGACGCTGCGCACGGAGTTCATGTACAACCTGTCGCAGAAGCGCCGCCGCGACGCGCACGAGGTGATGGCCGAGATCTTCAACAATTTCGATCGCCACACCGAAGGCCGCTTCCTCGCGTCGCTCGAGGCCGCCAACCGCGACGCGGCCGAGCGCATCAAGGCGCTGATGTTCACCTTCGACGACCTGATCAAGCTCGACGCCGCCTCGGCGCAGACGCTGTTGCGCAACATCGACAAGGACAAGCTGGCGCTGGCGCTCAAGGGCGCGTCCGAGCAGGTGCGGCAGTTCTTCTTCGGCTGCATGTCGACGCGCGCCGCCAAGATGCTGGTCGACGACATGCAGGCGCTCGGGCCGGTGCGGCTGCGCGACGTCGACGAGGCGCAGGCGTTGCTGGTCAACAAGGCCAAGGAAATGGCGGCCAAGGGCGAGATCCTCATTTCGAAGAACCGCGGCGACGACGAGCTGGTGTACTAGATGAAAGCGACCGCCAAATATCTCTTCGACGAGGACTTCGCGAGCGGCGAGAAGCCGACCATTACGCTGGTCGAAGCCGAGCGCCGCCGCGCCGACGCCGAAGGCGTCGCCTATCGCAACGGTTTTGCCGCCGGCCAGGCGCAGGCGCAGGGCGAAGCGGCGCAGCACACCGCCGACGCGCTGGCGCTCATCGCCGACGGCCTCTCGCGCATCGACCGCGCGCTTGCCGGCATCGAGGCGCAGTTCGAGACCGAGGCGGTCGAGGTCGCCGTCGCCGTCGCCAACAAGCTGGCGCCGGAACTGATCGCGCGCGAGCCGTTCGCCGAAATCTCGGCGCTCGCCACCGACTGCTTCCGCCAGCTCGTGAAGACGCCGCACATTGCGGTGCGCATCGGCGCCGACATCTACGACACCGCCAGGGAAAAACTCGAGGAGATTGCGCGCGCGCGCGGCTTCGAGGGCCGGCTGATGGTCGAGGCCGACGCCGCGCTCGCGCCCGGCGACTGCCGCATCGAATGGAGCGAGGGCGGTGTCAACCGCGACCGCGCCGCCACGCTTGCCACGATCGACGACGTCGTCGCGCGCTACATCGCCGCCCGCACCGCCGGCGCGCACTGAGGATTTGAGGAGACGCGAGAATGAGTGACGACGACACCAAGGTCCCCCTCCCCGACCTCGAGAACGGCGGGCAGATGGTGGCCGACGCGGGCTCGCTGGTGCCCGACAACGAGCCGGTGCCGCGCGGCGCGGCCGACCTCGAAGCGGTGTTCGACGTGCCGGTGCAGGTCTCGGCCGTGCTCGGCCGCGCGCGCATGGAAGTCGGCGAATTGTTGCGCATGGGCCCCGGCACAGTGCTCGAACTCGACCGAAGGGTCGGCGAAGCGATCGACATCTACGTCAACAACCGCCTGGTGGCGCGCGGCGAAGTCGTCCTCGTCGAGGACAAGCTGGGCGTGACCATGACCGAAATCATCAAGGCGGACCGGTAAAGGACGACAGCCATGCGCCTCTTAATCGTCGGCACGCTCGGAGGCCAGCTCACCACCGCGACCAAGCTCGCGATGGACAAGGGCGCGAGCGTCACGCACGCGGACGGCAACGAGCAGGCGCTCGCCGTGCTGCGCTCGGGCCGCGGCGCGGACCTGTTGATGGTGGACGTCGCCCTCGACATCCGCGATCTCGTGACGCGGCTCGAAGCCGAGCGCATCCACGTGCCGATCGTCGCCTGCGGCGTCACCAACGACGCGCGCGCCGCGGTGCGTGCGATCCACGCCGGCGCAAAAGAGTATATCCCGCTGCCGCCCGATCCGGACCTGATCGCCGCGGTGCTCGCGGCCGTCGCCGACGACGCGCGCGACATGATATACCGCGACGACGCGATGGCGCGCGTCATCAAGCTGGCGCAGCAGATCGCCGGCTCGGAAGCCTCGGTGCTGATCACCGGCGAGAGTGGCACCGGCAAGGAGGTGCTCGCGCGCTTCGTGCATTCGCGCTCGCAGCGGGCGAAGAAGCCGTTCATCAGCGTCAATTGCGCGGCGATCCCCGAGAACCTGCTCGAATCCGAATTGTTCGGCCACGAGAAAGGCTCGTTCACCGGCGCGCTCGCCCGCCGCATCGGCAAGTTCGAGGAGGCGAACGGCGGCACGCTGCTGCTCGACGAAATCTCGGAAATGGACGTGCGGCTGCAGGCCAAACTGCTGCGCGCGATCCAGGAACGCGTCATCGACCGCGTCGGCGGCAACCGCCCGGTGCCGGTCGACATCCGCATCATCGCCACGTCTAACCGCAACCTCACCGAAGCGGTGCGCGCCGGCACCTTCCGCGAAGATCTCTTGTTCCGGCTCAACGTCGTGAACCTGAAAATCCCGGCGCTGCGGGAGCGGCCGGCCGACATCGGCGAGCTGGCGCAGCACTTCATCAAGAAATACTCGGCCGCCAACGGCGTGCCGGTGCGCGCTCTGTCGGCAGAAGCGCGGCGCGCGCTCAGCACGCACCGCTGGCCGGGCAACGTGCGCGAACTGGAGAATACGCTGCATCGCGCGGTGCTGCTGTCGACCGGGCCGGAGATCGGCGTCGACGGCATCCTGTCGCCGGACGGCGCGCGGCTCGGCGACAGCCGCGGCAGCGACATCGCCGCGACCGCGGCCTTCGCCGCCGAGCAGGTGACGCGCAACCTCGTCGGCCGCACCGTCGCCGAGGTCGAGCGCGACCTCATCCTCGAGACGCTCAAGCATTGCCTCGGCAACCGCACGCACGCCGCCAACATCCTCGGCATCTCGATCCGCACGCTGCGCAACAAGCTCAACGAATACGCCGCGGACGGCGCGCCGATCCCGCCGCCGAACGGCGGCGAGGCGCTGCGCGGCGCTGCCTGACGCCGCATAAAAAAAGCCCGGCCGCGGGGCCGGGCTCTTCAAGCTGCAACATTCGCGTTGAGCCTTCAGGATCGTGACGGCTTCTTGCGGGCCGTCTCATCCCGATCGCGTGCGGTGTCCATCGTCACCGCCCTGGCCATGAGATCGTTGCTCATGGCCTCCAGATCGGCCGCGATCTCGCGCCCGAGGCGGGCAAGCCTCGCGCATTTGTCGGCGGTCTCGATCAGGTACTGCTCGGTATCAGACATAGAAGCTCCGTGGCGGATATCGACGGCGCATATGCGCTCGCGCGGGCTCACGTCAAGGTTGACCGTCGCGATTTGTGTATCATTGCTGCCATGAAATTCGGAGCGCCGGCGTGACCGTCATTTACAAAATCTGCCCGGATTTGCTGTGGCGCGAGGCCGAGCGCGCAGGCGTGTTCCTCGGCGCGCCGGTCGACCTCGCCGACGGCTTCATCCATTTCTCGACCGCGGCGCAGGTGCGCGAGACAGCGGCGAAGCACTTCGCCGGCGAGGGCGATCTGCTCCTGGTGCGCGTGCACGCCGGGAAGCTCGGCGATCGGCTGAAATGGGAGCCCTCGCGCGGCGGCGCGCTGTTCCCGCACCTTTACGGTGCGCTCGCGCTCGCCGATGTGCACAAGGTGGAACCGCTGCCGCTCGGTGCAGGTGGCGTGCACCTCTTCCCGCCCATCGAGCCCTGAGCGGGGCGCATTGCTGGTGGATGGAACGGCCAGCGCCCCCAGCGGGTTGATGCCGCAATGCAATAACAAGAAGAGGCGGAAATGACTTTTCCCTTCAATGACATAAGCTCTGCTTTCGCCCGGCAGCCGGTTTTGCCCGCGCCGGTTTCGGCGGTCCGCCGCGCCCACGGCGCCTTGCGCTACCGCTGCCCCTCGACCGGCAGTTTCGTGCTTTTGACCGACCCCGCTGTCCTGACACGGCTCACCGATCCTGACGCCCCCGTGCACTGCCCCGGTTGCGGGCGCACGCACCTCCTCGCGCAGGACTGTGAAATGCCGGACATTGTCCGGTCCCGGACGGCAGCCTAGTCTTTCCCTTCGCCGGCGTCCCTTGCGCGCGCCGGCTTCGGGGGAGACATCCATGAAAACCTTCGCTGCGGCCTGCGCCGCCGCGCTCCTGTGGAGCACGGCGGCGTTTGCTGCCGACCCGGTCGGCAAATACGATGTCGAGGGCGCCAATCCCGGCGGCGGCGACAAATATCACGGCACCGTCACGGTCGAGAAAACCGGCGACACCTATCGCGTCGTCTGGGTGGTCGGCAGCACGCGCTACGTCGGCACCGGCATCGGCAACAAGGAATTCCTCGCCGTCTCCTACCGCTCGGGCAACGACACCGGGCTCGCGCTCTACGGCTCGGACGGCGGCAACTGGGCCGGCATCTGGACATATGCCGGCGGCCGCGAGGTCGGGCCGGAGATGTGGAAACGGCGGTAAGCCTCACGCAGGCGTGATCGCGCTGCGCTCATCCACGCGCTGCGCCGCTCCGTAGCCCACTCGTCTCCGCAACGAGAGACGTCAAGCTTTCGGAGGACATCCATGTCACGCATCCATGCCGCGGCACTCGCGGCCACCCTCGCGCTCGCCTTCGGCGTCGCGGCTTCTACCGGCTTCGCGGCCGAGAAGACCGTCACCGTCGGCGGCGCGCCGATGTATCCGTCGAAGAACATCGTGCAGAACGCCGTCAACTCGAAGGACCACACGACGCTGGTCGCCGCGGTGAAGGCCGCCGGCCTCGTGCCGACGCTGGAATCGAAAGGCCCGTTCACGGTGTTCGCGCCGACCAACGAAGCCTTCGCCAAGCTGCCGGCCGGCACCGTCGAGACGCTGCTCAAGCCCGAGAACAAGAAGACGCTGACCAACGTGCTGACCTATCACGTCGTGCCGGGGCGCCTCTCGGCCAAGGATCTGATGGCCAAGATCGAGGACGGCCACGGCAAGGCGATGCTCAAGACCGTCGAGGGCGCCGAGCTGACCTTCCAGATGAAGGACGGCAAGCTCTGGGTCATCGACGCCAAGGGCGACACGGCGCAGGTGACGATCCGCAACGTCATGCAGTCGAACGGCGTCATCCACGTCATCGACACCGTGCTGCTGCCGGGCTGAGATTTTCCCGCAGACACGAAGAGCCCGCCGCGACGCTCGCGGCGGGTTCTTCATTTGTGGGATGCCCGCCATGCCCGAGCACCGGCCAGGCGCGAGCCCGCCGGCGCTAAAACGCCGCATGGCCGCGATTTTCCCGCCCTCGGCAGGTAATTGTTAACCCCCCGCTAACCATGCACCGGGCAAAACTTGCCTAGGGCGAAGGGGCCTTCATGAGCGACATCACCGCCGCACCGGCAGCACCCGCCGGCGGCATAAAACTGCCCGGCCTCGGCGAAATCGGCGCCTTCTTCAAGCGCGGCGACATCGCGCTCGCCATCGGCGTGCTCACGATCCTCGTCGTCCTGATCCTGCCGCTGCCGCCGCTGCTGCTCGACTTTGCCCTCGCCATCTCGATCATCCTGTCGGTGCTGATCCTGATGACGGCGCTATTCATCCAGACGCCGCTCGAGTTCTCGGCCTTCCCGACCGTGCTGCTGATCGCGACCATGCTCCGGCTCGCGCTCAACCTCGCCTCGACCCGCCTCATCCTGTCGCACGGACACGAGGGCACCGACGCCGCCGGCCACGTCATCGAGGCCTTCGGCAACTTCGTGATGAGCGGCAACTTCGTCATCGGCATCATCGTCTTCATCATCCTGGTGATCGTGAACTTCGTCGTCATCACCAAGGGCTCGGGGCGCATCGCCGAAGTCGCCGCGCGCTTCCACCTCGACGCCATGCCGGGCAAGCAGATGGCGATCGACGCGGAACTCTCGACCGGCGCCATCGACGAGAAGGAGGCGCGCCGCCGCCGCCAGAAGCTCGAGGACGAAGGCGGCTTCTTCGGCGCGATGGACGGCGCCTCGAAATTCGTGCGCGGCGACGCCATCGCCGGCCTGCTGGTGACGTTCATCAACATCATCGGCGGCATGATCATCGGCATCGCGCAGCAGGGCATCACCTTCTCCGACGCCGCACATTCCTACACGGTGCTCACCGTCGGCGACGGCCTCGTCACACAGGTGCCGGCGCTGATCGTCTCGACCGCGGCGGGCCTGCTCGTCTCAAAGGCCGGCGTCTCCGGCTCGGCCGACAAGGCGCTGCTGCGGCAGCTCTCCGGCTATCCGAAGGCGCTCGGCATGGCCGGCGGCGTCATGCTGGTGATGGCGCTCCTGCCCGGCATCCCGATGATCCCCTTCGTCGCGCTCGGCGGCGGCGCCAGCGCGCTCGCCTTCATCGTCGACCGGCGCAACAAGCTCACCGCCACCGAGGCCAAGACCGAGGAGACCAAGGCGGCGGAGCAGAAAGAAGAGCCGATCTCCACCGCGCTCAAGATCGACGACCTCAAGGTCGAGATCGGCTACAGCCTTTTGCCGCTCGTCAACGCTCCCGACGGCACCGACCGCCTGACCGAGCAGATCAAGGCGCTGCGCCGCTCGCTCGCCGGCGAGATGGGCTTCGTCATGCCGGCGGTGCGCATCCTCGACAACGTGCAGCTCGACTCGAACGCCTACGTCATCCGCATCAAGGAAGTGGAAGCGGGCAGCGGCAAGGTCTGGGCGGGGCAGTACATGGTCATGGACCCGTCCGGCGGGCAGGTGAAGCTGCCGGGCACGCACACCACCGAGCCGACATTTGGACTACCCGCGACATGGATCGACGCCGCGCTCAAAGAAGAGGCGTCGATGCAGGGCTACACGGTGGTCGACGCCGCGACCGTGCTGTCGACGCACCTGACCGAACTGCTCAAGGGCAACATGTCGGAGTTGCTGTCCTACGCCGAGGTGCAGAAGCTGCTGAAGGAACTGCCGAAGGAGCAGGCCGAGCTCTTGAAGGAGATCGTGCCGGCCCAGATCACCACCTCCGGCGTGCAGCGCGTCTTGCAATTGCTGCTGTCCGAGCGCGTCTCGATCCGCGATCTCGCCACCATCCTCGAAGGCATCGCCGAGGGCATCACCGGCTCGCGCAATCCGGTGTCGCTGACCGAGCACGTGCGCCAGCGCCTGTCGCGCCAGATCTGCGCGCAGCACACGAGCCCGGGCGGCTACCTGCCGCTGATCGCGCTGTCGGCTGCGTGGGAACAATCGTTCGCCGAGTCGCTGATCGGCCAGGGCGACGACCGCCAGCTGGCGATGCAGCCCTCGAAGCTGACCGAGTTCATCACGCTGGTGCGCGAGCGCTTCGAGGAAGCGGCGCGCGAGGGCGAGGCGCCGGTGCTCGTCACCTCGACCGGCATCCGCCCCTTCGTGCGCAACATCGTCGAGCGCTTCCGCGCGCAGACGCCGGTCATGTCGCAAGCGGAAATCCACCCGCGCGCGCGGCTAAAGACGGTGGGGAGTATCTAGAAAGTTAACGCGATCGGTCGAATTGTCGTCAAAAGTCAGCCGCCGCGCACCGCCTTCGTCAAACCGTCTCCCCTATCCTGCCACTCTGGAGCGTGCCGCCTTCCCGGCAGCGCGCGTCTTTGGAGCGGCCACGCGATGATCGGTGCGATCGGCAGCGTCACGGCGGCCTACGCGTACGGCGGCGCGAGCACGCGCACGTCCGGCACGGGCACATTCGACGCGCTTGAGCAGGGCGGCGCGTTGCAGTCGCTCAACAGCGGCCGCAGCGGCGTCGACCGCATCAAGGCAGAACTCACGGCGCTGCGCGACGCGCTGCAAAGTGCGCGCGCGGGCGCCGACGCCGTGCCCGGCAACACCGCGCTCACGCCGGTCGTCGCTCAGGTCGAGGTGACGCAGGACCGGCCGACCTTCGTCGATGTCAACGGGACGCCGGTGCAGACCGGCACGATCACCGTCTCGGTCGGCACGCGCCCCGTCGTCGTCGGCTACGAGACCGGCAACCGCGCCGCGCTGGGCCTGCGCGATCAGGTCAACGCGCTCGCCTCGGACGTGTCGCGGCTGGTCTCGACCGTCGGCGCGAACGGCGCCGGCGGCTTCGCTTCCGACGTCTCGGCGCTGCTCAAGAGCGGTGAACTGACGACCGCGGTGAATACGCCCGACGCGGCGTCGATCGACGCCGCCATCGGCAAGCTCAACGACGTGCTGGCGAAGGCGCACGGGCTCGGCTCGTCGCTCACCTCGCGCGTCTCCGCGACCGCGCAGGTCGATCTCGGCGGCGTACTGCTCGGCGTCTCGGCTGGGGCCTCCTCGCCGAAATAGGCCCGGCAATGCCCGTTGGAGCCGAGAAAAGGGCTGCCATTAACCCCGCCACGATGTAGAATAATCCTGCCCTTTCAAACGCCCCATTTCGCCCCCATATACTGGGGGTTCATTCATCCCCGGATGATTGTGTCTGTGCTGGAGTTCAGGATGCAGAAATTCGATTACGCCGCGCCGGCCGAGCTGTTTCCCTCGCGCAACCGCAAGGTCGCGAGCAAGGTCAAATACCGCCGGTTCGACAGCGCCGCCGACGCCATCCGTTTCGCCATGGAGGAGCTGCCCGAGCCGCTCCTGCTCGGGGCCTGCATCGAGATCAACGAGCGCCGCCTCGGGCACCAGGAAATCCGCGCGCTCTATGCCAGCGATGCCTATCCGCTGAAGAAGAAGCAGGCGGCCTGAAGCCGCGCGGGTGCGGCATCGTGCCCGCACACCGCAGAACGTCCGACACAGCCGTGACGAGACCGTGCCCGCGGCGAGCCGTTTTTGCGGCCGCGGTGTGAGGTTCCTCACACCTGTTTCAATCATCCGTGAGTGAGACTGCGGAACACCGGCGCCGACCCTTACGTTAGTAGGCGAACCCGCGTTGAACCTTTTGCCGAGGCCGGCCGACGAACGGTCAACCTTGGAGGCCGTCATGAACTGGTCGATTTACACCGCCGATCGCGCCACCCATCTCAAGATCGTGGTGGTCGGATTGGCCGCCGCGCTGCTGATCGCCGTGATCGGCATCTCGGCTCGTGAGCTCAATCTCGGCACCGATATCCTCACCGCGCAGGGACCGACCGTGATCCGGGCCGGTGGCCCGGTGGTGATGACCGATCGAGACGCGCCGATGATCCGCTGAACCCATTCATCCGCTTGAACTTCCCCCCACCCGACGCGCCGCATTTGCGGCGCGTTTTTTTGTCAGAAGCGCCGAATCGTTCCTTTTGCTACCTCCGGGACATGGTTCGCCGCCGCCTGACGCCCCTCCTCGCCACCGCCCTCCTCTTCGCCGCCGCCGCTTCCGCGCTGGCCCAGGGTGGCCCGGACGAGGCCGCGATGGCCGCCTACCGCGCCAAGCTTGCCGCCTGGGAACGGGTGCACGGCGCCTACGCCCGGGTCGCCGACGCCTACTGGGACCAGGTCTCCGACAAGCGCAAAATCCGCAACGCCAAGCGCCGGGCGCACGAACCGGCGACCCTCGCCGACTACGTCCTGACGCAGCCGCCAGCCTATAACGGGCCGCCGCGGCCGGCCGACCCGTCGGCCCCGCCTGCGCCCGAGCAGGCGCCGATCCCGGTGGTCGCCGATTTCCTCAAAGCCGCGTCGGAGCAGTTCGGCTTCGTGCCCGACCTCCCCCACAGCGACCGCGAGTTCAAGCAGGCCTATGCCATGGCCGCCTCGGCGGCCGGCCTGACCCGCGACCAGGTGGTCGGCGTATACGCCTTCGAGACCGGCGGCAGCGGCTCGTTCGACACTCAGGCAGGGGTCACGCCGACGCGGGCGCGCCCGATCTCGCCGGCGCTCGGCTACAACCAGTTGCTCTCGACCAACACCGTCTCGCTGCTCGCCGAGTTCGGCAACCGCTACCTCGCCGCCCTGCACCAGAAGGCGGTGATGCTGCGCGGCGAGAAGCGCCACGCCTTCGACCGCAAGATCGAGGCGCTCAAGCGCATGATCGCCTATTGCCGCACGGTGCCGCCGCGCTGGAGCGAATACGACCGGCTGGCCAAGACCACGGTCGGCGGCTGGGGCGTGCACGCGGCGGTGCTCGACATCGACATCGGCCCGCTGCTGCAGGTGCAGAAGCTCGTCGATTCCGTGCACTTCGCGCGCGCCAAGGGCTACACCGCGCCGCTTTCCCCGGCCGAGCTCGAATTGATGAACCTGACGGGAGACGGCAACGGCATCGACATGGTGGCCATGCCGGCCGACCTACGGCAGCGCGTGCCGACGGCGAACTTCTTCCAGCCGAACGGCTACTGGCGCAATCCGATCGCCCGCCGCACCGGCGTCGTCACCAACCTGATCGCCGAGATCGAGGCGACGATGCAGCGCGAGGCGCAGTCGCCCGGCGCGAGGGACTTGGCGGCGGCGTTCTGATCGCCTATTCCGCTGCGGCGAGCCTCGATCCCGCGCCGCCGGAGCGACCTGTCCTTGTCCGAGTCCCCAGACCACTGCACGGCCATCCCGGCCGGCCTCTTCGGCTACCGGCTGCTGGCCGACCCCCGGTTCAACAAAGGCACCGCCTTCACCGAAGCCGAGCGCGACGCCTTCGGCCTGCACGGGCTCTTGCCGCCGCGCGTCGCCACGATGGGCGAGCAGGTATCGCGGCGGCTCGCCGCCTTCCGCGAGTTCGCCACCGACCTCGAGCGATATGCCTTCCTGCGCGACCTCCAGGACACGAACGAGACCCTGTTCTACGCGCTGCTGGCGCAAAATCTCGAGGAACTGCTGCCGATCGTCTACACGCCGACGGTTGGCGCCGGTTGCCGCTCCTTCAGCCGCCTGTTCCGCAAGCCGCGCGGCCTGTTCCTGTCGCTGCCGCGCAAGGGCACGCTGAAGCAGATCCTCGCCAACCCGCTGTTCGACAACACCGAGGTGATCGTCGTCACCGACGGCGAGCGCATCCTCGGCCTCGGCGATCAGGGCGCCGGCGGCATGGGCATCCCAATCGGCAAGCTCGCGCTCTACACCGCCTGCGGCGGTATCGATCCGACCGCGACGCTGCCGGTGCTGATCGACGTCGGCACCGACAATGCCGAGAGCCTGCGAGATCCGCTCTATGTCGGCTGGAACCACGGCCGCGTGCGCGGGCAGGACTACGACGATTTCGTCGAGGAGTTCGTCGCCGCCGCGACCGAGCGCTGGCCCCACGTCCTGCTGCAATGGGAGGACTTCGCAAAGGGCAACGCCAACCGGCTGCTCGACCGCTACCGCGACCGGCTGTGCACCTTCAACGACGACATCCAGGGCACGGCGGCGGTGGCGACCGGCACACTGCTCGCCGCCATCAAGGTGACCGGCGTGCCGCTCAAGGAGCAGCGCATCGCCGTGTTCGGCGCCGGCTCGGCCGGCTGCGGCATCGCCAAACTGATCCTCGCGGCGATGGTGGCGGAGGGGCTCGATCCGAAGGACGCGGCGCGACGCTTTTATCTCGTCGACCGCGACGGGCTGCTGGTCGAGGGCATGAACGGGCTCGCCGAATTCCAGAAGCCGTTCGTGCAGCCGCGCGGCGCCGTGCCGGCGCCGAACGGCATCGTCTCGCTGCTGGACGTGGTCAGGCACGCGAAGCCCACGGCGCTGATCGGCGTGTCCGGCCAGGCCGGCGCATTCAGCGAAGAGGTGGTGCGGACGCTTGCCGCGCATCAGGCGCGGCCGATCATCTTCCCGCTGTCGAACCCGGTGTCCTGCGCCGAGGCGACGCCGGCCGACGTCGAGCGCTGGAGCGAAGGCCGCGCCATCATCGGCGCCGGCAGTCCCTTCCCGCCGCTGGTGCGGCGCGGCGCCAAGTTCAGCGTCGACCAGACCAATAATTCCTATATCTTCCCCGGCGTGGGCCTCGGCGCCATCGCCACGCAGGCGCGGCGGATCAGCGACACGATGTTCATGGCGGCGGCGCGCGCGCTCGCCGAACTCTCGCCCGCCGCGCGCAATCCGGATGACAATCTGCTGCCGCGGGTGACGGCGCTGCGCGAGGTGGCGATCAAGGTCGCCATCGCCGTCGGCAAGCAAGCCTGCGCCGAGGGGCTCGCGACCGGGGTCGGAGCGGACCGCGTCGAGGCGGCGATCGAGGCCAAGATGTGGACGCCGCACTATCCGGACTATTGCATCGGGCAGGCGCGCTGAGCTGGGAAAACGAAAACGGCGCCGTCGCGGACGGCGCCGTTGTCAATTCCAGAATTGTCCGCTCAGGCCCGGATGCCCCCGGCCGAGTAGCGGATGGCGGCGATGCGGTCGAGCTCGGCCTGCTCGCGCGCGGCCACCTCCGCCTTCTCGCGCGCCTGGTCGCGCTCATCCAGCATCTCGACCTTCTTGAGATCCTCGAAGGCCTCGCCGAGCGCGGCCTGCGCGTCATCGAGCTGAGCCTTCAATTCGGAGGCGGAGCGATGGAGGTTCTCGCGGCGGGTGATCGCCGCCTTGGCATAGGTCGGATAGGCGAAGTGGCCGGGGTCATGGATGCCCGCCCGATCCTGCTCGACCTTGATCTCGCGGTCGAGCTCGGCCGCGATGCGGTCGAACTCCGCGATCATGGCCTCGATCTGCGCCACCTTGCGGCGCTTCTCGTCGACCTGAAATTTCTTCAGGCGGATGAGGGTTTCGCGTGACTTCATCGACTGGATACTCCCCAGAAGCCCCGTATTCCCGCCCCGGCGCGCCCCACGAAAACGGCTATCCGCCCGGGCGGCCCGGACCAATTCCGGCCGACTGTGGCGCAATAACGTTAGTTTTCGGTTTCCACGGCCCCCAGGATACCCTGGAGAAGCCGGTAGCCGTCCGGGAGAGAGGTCGATTCCTCCTTGGCCTGGCCCAGGAAGTCCTCCAGCGGCTTGTGCAGCGCAATAGCCTCGTCGACCTCGGGGCTGGACCCGGTGCGGTAGGCCCCCAGCCGGATCAGCTCCTCCATGTCAGCATAGGTCGCCATGACCTGCCGGGCTCGGGCGATCACCGGCACGAAGTCGGGGTCGGCCGCCCGCGGCATGGTGCGGGAGATCGACTTGAGAATGTTGATCGCCGGGTACCGGCCTCGCTCGGCGATAGCCCGCTCCATGACGATGTGGCCGTCGAGGATGCCGCGCACGGCGTCGGCGACCGGCTCGTTATGGTCGTCGCCGTCAACCAGCACGGTGAAGATCCCGGTGATGGTGCCCTCGTCGGTGCCGGGGCCCGCGCGTTCGAGCAACCGCGGCAGTTCAGTGAACACCGTCGGCGTGTAGCCCTTGGCGGTCGGCGGCTCGCCGGCGGACAGCCCGATCTCGCGCTGCGCCATGGCAAAGCGGGTGACCGAGTCCATCAGCACCAGCACATCCTTGTGCAGGTCGCGGAAGAACTCGGCGATGGCGAGCGTCAAATAGGCCGCCTGGCGGCGCATCAATGCCGGCTCGTCCGAGGTCGAAACCACGACCACCGAGCGGGCAAGGCCGGCCGGGCCGAGGTCGTCCTGCAAGAACTCCTGCACCTCACGGCCGCGCTCGCCGACCAGCCCGATCACCGAGATGTCGGCGGCCACGTTGCGCGCCATCATCGACAAAAGCACCGATTTGCCGACGCCCGAGCCGGCGAAGATGCCCATGCGCTGGCCGCGGCAGCAGGTGACGAAGGTGTTGAGCGCGCGCACGCCGAGGTCGAGCGGCGCGCCGACGCGACGGCGGGCATGTGCGGGCGGCGGCGAGGAGCGGAATGTGTAAGGCGCCGGCCCCGGCGGCAGCGGACCGAGGCCGTCGATCGGCTCGCCGAGCGCGTTGACCACCCGTCCAAGCCAGCCCTCGGACGGCCGAACTGCCGCCGACATGGCCGAAACCACGGCCCTGCACCCCCTCCTCACACCATCGAGCGCGGCGAAGGGCATGGCCAGCGCATGGCCGTCGGAGAAGCCGACCACCTCGCAGGGGATGCCCCGGCCCGGCGCGGTCTCGATGGTCAGCCGGGCTCCGACCGACATCGCATGGATCGGCCCGGCCACCTCCACCATCAACCCGCGCACACCGACCACCCGGCCATAGATCTCGACACCGTCGAGGTCGACGATCTGCTCGGCCAGGGCCTTCATCATGGGCGTACCTCCGCGCATCCCGCTGCGCAGTGTCCGGGCGCACACGCCCGCCATAAACCCGCCCTTAGGCTTACCGCCCCTGTTCCGCCTTTAACCGGTTGTTTACCCGCGTCGTTAATCATTGCGTCATCGTCCGTTGGGACTAGCGGCCGGATTCGAATCATCCGGCCGGGACGATTAAGGGCGATCCTGGGCCGGTCAACGCCGGTTCTTGAACTGAAGCATGAAGCCGGCGCGTGGCGAAAAACCGGTTCCTGGCAATCTCTTACGCCGATTCGGGCGGAAATGCCTACGGCAGCCTTGCCAGCGAGAATCAGGTTTTGTTAACCATGGCGGGATAGTGTCGAATCGGTTTGTCCCACCGCGTTTTTTGACAACTCGCCGCCTCCCGCGGCGCTGAAATGAACGGCCCGTGCGGCGAGAAGGGGACTTCTAATGCGCGTTCTACTGATCGAAGACGACAGCGCGACCGCACAATCCATCGAGCTGATGCTCAAATCCGAGAGCTTCAACGTCTACACCACCGATCTCGGTGAGGAAGGCGTCGATCTAGGCAAGCTCTACGATTACGACATCATCCTGCTCGACCTGAACCTCCCCGACATGTCGGGCTTCGAGGTTCTGCGCTCCTTGCGCGTCTCAAAGGTTAAAACGCCGATCCTGATCCTCTCCGGCCTCGCAGGCATCGAGGACAAAGTTAAGGGTCTGGGCTTCGGCGCCGACGACTACATGACCAAGCCCTTCCACAAGGACGAGCTGATCGCCCGCATCCACGCGATCGTGCGCCGCTCCAAGGGCCATGCCCAGTCGGTCATCAACACCGGCGACCTCGTCGTCAATCTCGACACCAAGACGGTCGAGGTCGGCGGCCAGCGCGTGCACCTGACCGGCAAGGAATACCAGATGCTCGAGCTGCTCTCCCTGCGCAAAGGGACGACGCTCACCAAGGAGATGTTCCTCAATCATCTCTACGGCGGCATGGACGAGCCGGAGCTCAAGATCATCGACGTGTTCATCTGCAAGCTGCGCAAGAAGCTGGCGAACGCGTCGTCGGGCAAGAACTACATCGAGACCGTCTGGGGCCGCGGCTACGTGCTGCGCGAGCCGGGCGAGGCCGACGAGAGGATTCCGGCGTAGGCGCTGCCTCGCGGCGCTAATGCCGCGCAGACCGCACGTGAGGATTTCTCCCCGTTGCGTCTGCGTACATCTTGACTGGGCCTTCGGGCTCTCTCCTCCCAACTGGAACCCCGGGCCTCGGCCCGGGGTTTTTTAATTTCATTGTCGGCGAAGCAGCGCGCGGGTCGCGCGAGCGCCGGGAACCCGCCATTGGAACAAAAATCGGCGCCGCAGGATTGTTCAGGCTCAAGTCGCCCTCTTGGCGATACCCGAAACGAAACCTTGGAGCGACCGATGAACAGGAACATCCTTTTCGCGGCCAATCTGGCCGCGTTGCTTGCGCTGCCCGTTGCCGCGCAGGCCCAGGGCACCGTGCGCGGCGCCGCTGAAGGCGCCGACGCGGGCGCCCGCGCGGCCGGTCCGATCGGCGCCGTCGTCGGCGGCACCGTGGGCGCGGTTGCCGGCACTGTCGGCGGCATTCTCGGCGTCGACGACCGCCCGCGCTTCCGCGAATACGTCGTGGAGGAGCACGTCCCCTCCTACACCTATCGCGAGCCGCTCCGCGTCGGCGTCGTTCTGCCGGCGGAAGGCGTGACATATTACGAGGTGCCCGAGCGCTTCCACGTGCGCCGCGACTATCGCTACACCGTGATCAACGGCCACGCTGTGCTGGTCGAGCCGCATACGCGCCGCGTCGTCGAGGTCATCGACTAGGGACGTCTCGGACGGCTGATTGCAAGAACGGCCCCGGGCACCGGCCCGGGGCCTTTTTCGTGCGCGCGGACGGCAAGCGTCAGGCCTTGATGGCGAAGCGCATGATGTTGCCGGCCGACGGCGGCGCGCGGCGCGACGCGCCGCTCGGCCTGTAGAGGCCGCGCCGGTCGGGCACCGGTACGAAGCTGTCGGTAAGACCGACCACCGTCTCGGCGGCGCCGAGCGTCAGAAAGCCGTCGTCGGGCATCTGCCGCGCTAGCCGCTCCAGCACGCCGCTCTTGGTCGCCTGGTCGAAATAGATGAGCACGTTGCGGCAGAACACGATATCGAACTGGCCGAGCGGCGTGAAATCGTTGAGCAGATTGAGCGTGCGGAACTGCACCATGCCGCGCAGCTCGGGCGCGATCTCCCACGAATCGCCACTCTTGTTGAAGTACTTGACCAGGAGCTGGATCGGCAGCCCGCGCTGCACCTCGAATTGCGAATAGATCCCGGCCTTGGCGCGGTCGATGACCTCGGCCGACAGGTCGGTCGCCAGGATGTCGATCCGAAAGCCGTTGAGCTGCGCGCCAAGCGCCTTCAACATCATCGCGATCGAATAGGGCTCCTGCCCGCTCGCCGCCGCCGTGCACCAGATGCGGATGCGTTTTTCGCGGCCGCGCGCGGCGGCGAGCGCCGGGATAACGGTCTCGCGAAGGTGGTCGAACGGGATACGGTCGCGGAAGAAGAAGGTCTCGTTCGTCGTCATCGCCTCGGTGACGGCGATGGCGAGCGCGGTGTTGCCGGTCTGGCGCAGACGCGAGGCCAACTCGCCGAGCGAGGTCATGCCGTGGCGGCGCGCGAGCGGCAGCAGGCGGCTCTCGAGCAGGTAGTCCTTCTCGGCCGACAGGACGAGCCCGGAACGGTCCTTGAGCAGCCGGCGGAGGAAATCGAAGTCGTGCGGCGTCATGCGCGCTCCCCCGTGAACATGCGGGTGAGACGCGAGGCGATCTCGTTGAGCGGCAGCACCGCCGAGCACAGCCCGGCATGCGCGACCTGGCCGGGCATGCCCCAGACGACGCTCGACGCCTCGTCCTGCGCGACCACATGACCGCCGGCGGCGACGAGTTCCTTGGCGCCGGAGAGGCCGTCGGCGCCCATGCCGGTCAGCACCAATGCAAGCGCCTTGCTGCCCCAGACCGTCGCGGCGGAGGAGAACAGGGGATCGACCGACGGCTTGCAGAAATTGATCTGCGGCCCGTCCTCGATGACGATTGCGGGCGCGCCGTCGCGCGTCGCGACGCTCATGTGGCGGCCGCCGGGCGCGATGTAGACCGTGCCGGGAACGATCGGCTCGCCGTCGACGGCTTCATGCACCGGCGCCTTGGAGGCGCGGGCGAGATGCTCGGCGAGGATCGCCGTGAAGGTCGGCGGCATGTGCTGGGTGATCAGAACCGGCGCGCGCGAGATCAGGGTGCTGCAATGGGAGAGCACGGTGTCGAGCGCCTGCGGCCCGCCGGTCGAGGAGCCGATCAGCAAGACGCGCGGCGGGGTCAGCGGCATCGGCCGCAGCGGTACCGGCTGCTGCGTTCGCGGCTGGCGCGGCAGCGGCGTGGGGACGCGCGGGCGGCGCGCGCGCGGGCCGAGCGTGCGGATCTTCTCGATCAGTTCGCGGCGGAAATTCTCCGCGCTGCCGGCGTCGTGCGGGGTCGACGGCTTCGGGATGTAGTCGGCGGCGCCGAGCGCCAGCGCCTTCAGGCTGATCTCGGCGTTCCGGCGCGTGACCGTCGACGCCATGATGACGACGAGGTCGCGCTTCCTGGCGAGCAGTTGCGGCAGCGCCGAGATGCCGTCGAGCTCCGGCATCTCGACGTCGAGCACGACGACGTCGGGATCGGCGCGGTCGATCTCGTCGAGCGCGTCACGGCCCGTGCGCAAAAGCCCGACGACGTCGAGGTCGGGCTCCGCCGTAACCCAGCGGGCGAACAGGCCGCGCACGACGGCGGCGTCGTCGACGATCATCACGCGCAGGCGCTTGCGCGCGGCGGCGTCGAGCGGCGTCGTGGCGGCGAGGGCGTTCATGGGCCTGGGTCCGACGCGTTCTGCCTAGATCAGCCCGACTTCCTGGAATTTCGCCTCGACGATCTCGCGGTCGAACGGCTTCATGATGTACTCGTTGGCGCCGGCGTGCAGCGCGCGGGCGATGTGCGCGACGTCGTTCTCGGTGGTGCAGAACACCACCTTCGGCCCGTCGCCGCCCGGCATCCGGCGCAGCGAGCGCAGGAACTCGTAGCCGTCCATCTTCGGCATGTTCCAGTCGAGCAGGATCGCCTCGGGCAGGCCGCGGCGGCAGACGTCGAGTGCCTGTTCGCCGTCCTCGGCTTCCTCGATCTTGAAGTCGAGGCCCTCGAGGATGCGCCGCGCCACCTTGCGGATGACGCTGGAGTCGTCAACGATGAGACAGGTTTTCATCTCGTGTCCTCGCCACAGTCCTTGAGCGGTCACGCCGCCATCGATTCCCGAGCGATGTCGAGCACGCGGTCGACATCGATTACCATGAGTAGCCGTTCGTTCAGGCGGTGAATGCCCATCGACACGCGCGCGAGGCGCGGATCGAGGTTCACCGGATTTCCTTCGCGCGTGTCCTCGTCGAGCTTGAGCACCTCGCCGATCGCATCGATCAGCAGGCCGTAGGACTCGCCGCGCAATTCGACGCCGATGGCGAGCATGGCCTTTTCACCGGCCGCGCCGCCAAGGCCGAGGCGGCGGCGCATGTCAATCAAGGTGAGGATGCGGCCGCGCAGATTGAGCACGCCGGCGATCTCGGGCGGCGCCAGCGGCACGCGCGTCGGGCTTTCCGGTATGAAGACGTCCTGCACGCGCAGGATCGGCAGGCCGATCAGCTCGCCGCCGATCTCGGCCGTCACGTATTCGCGTAGGGTGCCGCTCTCGCTCATGCCGCCCGCCCGAATTCGCTCTGTTCCTTCAGCGCCGCGATCAGGCCCTGACGGTCGAACTTGGCGACGTAATCGTGGAAGCCGACCTCGCGGCCGCGGGCGATCGCCTCGGCCGAAACGATGGAGGAGAGCCCGATCACCGGCAGCTCGGCGCCGCGCGGGTGCCGCCGCAGCGCCTGCGTCAGGGCGAAGCCGTCCATGTCCGGCATTTCGATGTCGGTGATGACGATGTCGACGGCGCCGCCGTCGTCGACATGAGCGAGCGCCTCGGCGCCGGAGCCGGCGGTCGTCACGTCGAAGCCGGCGGCCTGCAACACCGGCGCCAGCATGTTGCGGAAGAATGGCGAGTCATCGACCAGCAGCACCGCGCGGCGGCGCGGCGTGGCGGCTTGCTCCTTGCGGCGGAACCAGTCCTCGAAGGCGAGCGGCAGGAAATGGCCGACGTCAACGATCTCGGTCGCCTGGCCCTTGATGATGGCCGAGCCGAGCACGCCTTCGCCGCCGCCGGCGACCTCGATATCGAGCCGGTCCTCGACGATGTCGACGATCTCGTCGACGACGAGCGCCATCGAGCGCAGGCCGTCGGAAAAGACGAGCAGCGGCTGCGCGCCGTCGCTGCGCACGGTGACGCTGTCGTCCATGCGCACGAGCGGCATCAGCTGGCCGCGATACTGGATCATATGGCGGCCGTTGGAGAGCTCGATCTTGCGCGCGTCGATCTCCTCGAGCCGGGTCACCAGCGACAGCGGCACGGCCTTCGGCCGCGCCGAGCCGGCGCGGAACAGGAGCAGCGAGGTGGCCTGCGCGGCTTCCTCGGCCGTCTCGGCCGCCGTTTCACCGCCGCCCGCGCCCTGCAACTGCGAGGCCGCGGTGCGGCCGAGCGCCTGCGCGATGCCGTTGGGATCGATGATCATAATCACCGAGCCGTCGCCGAGGATGGTGTTGCCGCAGAACATGGCGATGTGGCGCAGCTTGCTCGACATCGGCTTCACGACGATCTCTTCCGTGTGGAAGACCGCGTCGACGACGATGCCGAAGGTCTGCGTGCCGACTTGGGTGACGACGATGAAGCCGGTTTCGACGTTCTCGGCGGCGGATGGCGCGATGCCGAGCAGGCGGCTCAGCCGCGCCACCGGCAACAGCTTGTCGCGCAGCCTGAGAACGGCCGTGTCTTTGATGCGCTCGATGCGATGCTCGCTGCCGCCGTGCGCGCGCACGAGTTCAATTACGGCAAGCTGCGGGATGGCGTAGCGGTCGCCGCCGGCCTCGACGATGAGCGCGGAGACGATGGCGAGCGTGAGCGGGATCTTCACCGTGAAGCTGACGCCGACGCCGGGCACCGAGCGCACGTCGATGGTGCCGCCGATCTGGTCGATATTGGTGCGCACGACGTCCATGCCGACGCCGCGGCCGGAGATGCTCGTCACTTCCACCGCGGTCGAGAAGCCGGGCGCGAAGATGAACTTGTGGATCTGCTGCTCGGAGAGCTTGTCGAGATCGGCTTCGGTGGCGAGCCCCTGCGCCACGGCCTTCGCCTTGATGCGCTCGGTGTCGAGGCCGCGGCCATCATCGGCCACCTGGATTACGATGAAGCCGCCTTCGTGCCAGGCGGACAGGCGGATGCGCCCGCGCTCCGGCTTGCCCGCGGAACGGCGCTCCTCCGGCGTCTCCAGCCCGTGATCGGCGGAGTTGCGCAGCATGTGGGTGAGCGGGTCCTTGATGAGATCGAGCACCTGCCGGTCGAGCTCGGTCTCGGCGCCCTGCATCTCCAGGTCGATGTGCTTGCCGAGCTCGTTGGACAGGTCGCGCACGATGCGCGGCAGCTTCTGCCAGGCATTGCCGATCGGCTGCATCCGCGTCTGCATCACGCCTTCCTGCAATTCGGCGGTGACGTTGGACAGGCGCTGCAGCGGCGTCTTGAACTCGGATTCCTCGTGGCGGCGGCCGATCTCGAGAAGCTGGTTGCGCGTCAGCACCAGCTCCGAGACCATGGTCATCAGCTTTTCCAGCGTATCGACCGAGACGCGGATCGACTGGTTGCCGTTGCGCTCGGCGTCGTCCTTGGCGGCCTCGCCGAGCGGCGACTTGGCACGGCGCTGCGGCGGATCGACCGGCGTGGCGCGGAAGGCGCGCTCGAGGTCGTCGAGTGAATCCTCGCCGGGCAGCAGCGGCCGCTCCAGTACCTGCTCGACCAGAGTGCCGACCGCCTGTTGCTGCGGCTGCGCCGGCTTCTTCGGGTCGAGGCCCTCGGCCATGCATGTGAGGCCGGAGATGAGATCGTCGTCGGCGCCGTCGGGCTCGCGCTGCTCGTGCTCGAGCGCCTCAAGGATCTGCTTGATGCGGTCGATGGTGGCGAGGATCAGCGAGACGGCGTCGGTGGTCGCCGGCACACCGTCGCGGAAGCGGCCCATCAGCGCTTCGGCGGCATGCGCCAAGGCCTCGAGGCGCGGCAGGCCGAGGAAGCCGCAGGTACCCTTGATCGTGTGAACGAGACGAAAGACGTTGTTGATGATGGTGGCGTTGCCGGGCTCCCGCTCGAAACGCACGAGCTCGACGTCGACGACGTCGAGACTCTCGTTCGTCTCGGTCACGAACTCCCGCAGCAGGTCGTCCATCGAGAAACGCCTTTACCGGCGGGCACCGGCCCGCCCCCACGCCGTCCATCGGAGCGGCGTCAGTCTGGCCGGTAAGCGTTTAATTTTGGTTGCGGATTGGTTGCGGCGGCGCGGCCTTTAACGGCTCGTTAACCGCCGCCTAGCGCGCGGAAATCACCGCGGCTTCGCCTTCCATCGCGGCCGACGCGGTGAGCCCGCAGGCCTTGGCCAGAAGCCCGGCATAGAACGGCTGGATGCGGTGGGCGTCGAGGCCCTCCTCGCCCGTCTGCCCGGACATCAACGCGGCGTTCGGCGGCACCTTGGCGTTGGTGCCGGTGGCGCTGACCGTAAAGCCCATGGCCTCGCCCTCGCCGACCGGCTCGACCGAGAGGCGGCCGCCCCGCGGGATGCCCTGTTGCGCGATCAGCAGCATGTTGAGCAGCAATTTGACCCTGTTCTTGGGCAAAAGCAGCCGCGGCAGCTTCCAGTCGATCTTGGTCTTCTCGTCCTCGAGGAAGCCGCGGGCGACCTTTTCCGCGTCGCCGGTGCCGATCTGGGCGCCGGCGGAGCCGGCCGCGCCGAAGGCGATGCGGCAGAACTGCAGCTTGGCGGAGGCCGTGCCGGCGCTCTTCTTGATGAGGTCGAGGGCGAATTCCTGCGTCTCCTCGTCCTTGGCTTCGGCCAGCACCTCAAGTCCGTTGACGATGGCGCCGACCGGGCTGATGAGGTCGTGGCAGACGCGGGAGCACAGCAGGGCGGCGAGATCGAGCGCTTCGATGGGGCTTCCGGACATGGCGATCGTCTCCCGCTGGGCTTGCGCTGGGCCGCGAAACAGGCGAATCGACGCGTGACGGGGCCATCACGGCCATACACTGCCCTCGCCGGACGCGCCAAGAAGCAAACGAGCCGCAATGACCAGTAATAATGCCGCTGCCGTCGCGCCCGAGATCACGCCCGAGGCCGCACTGCGCCTGCTCGACGGCCTCACCGCCATCGTCGCCCGGGCGGCGGCGGCAACGCTCGTGAAGCCCGGGACCGAAGTCGAACGGCGGATCAAGCCCGACCAGTCGCCGGTGACCGCCGCCGACGAGGCCTCCGAGGCCGTGATTCTCGAAGGCCTCGCCGAGCTGCTGCCGGGCCTGCCGGTGGTTGCCGAGGAGAGCGTCGGCCGCGCGCCAGCCGATCTCGCCATCAGCTTCGCGATCGTCGACCCGCTTGATGGCACCAAGGAATTCATCGCCGGACGCGACGAGTTCACAGTCAATCTCGCCATCGCTACGCGCGGCGTGCCAGTCGTTGGGCTCGTCGCGGCGCCAGCGCAGGGCGTGCTGTGGCGCGGCGTGCCGGGTCAAGGCGCCGAGCGGCTGACCATGCGCTGGACCGACGGCGCGATCGAGCAACGCACCCCGATCCACACGCGGCGGGCGCCGGGCCGGCTCACGGTCGCGGTGTCGCGCAGCCACATGGATAAAGACAGCGAAGCCTGGCTCGCGCGCTTTGCTTCGACCGAGCGCTATCCGTGCGGCTCGTCGGTGAAGTTCTGTCACATCGCCGAAGGCAAGGCCGACCTCTATCCGCGGCTCGGGCCGACCAGCGAGTGGGACATCGCCGCCGGCTGCGCCGTGCTCTCCGCCGCGGGCGGCATCGTCACCGATCCGGATGGCGGGCCGCTGCGCTTCGGCTCCGGCGGCAAGTTCCTGGTCCCGGGCTTCATCGCCTGGGGCGATCGCGCGCTGGCGACGCGCGCGTGAGGCTCAGCGGCCGATGGTGCGCACGACCTCGGGCCAGTTGCGCTCGGCGTCGTCTAGGATGCGGCCGGGCGCCTTGACGAACCTGGCGCGGTCGGCCTCGCTGTAGAAGAGATAAAGCTTCTCGCCGACGACCGCCCAGACCTGCGGGTTTCCCTGCACCGAGCGGCTGCGCGCGATGCCGACAGGATCGTAGCCGCCGAAGCGCGGTGCATAGATGTCGGGGTGTTCGCGGAACGCGTCGCGGTTGCCGATATTGCTGAAGCGCCAGATGGCGCCGTCATGGTTCATTTCGAGATCGGGACGGCCGGGCCTCGGCGCGCGGTCCGTGAAGTAGGCGACCGGGTCATAACCCGACAGCGCCAGCCCGGTATCGGGGTTGACGACCAGAGGATCGGCCGAAACTGGCGTGCCGAGGGCTCCCATCAGCAAGAAAGCGACCAAAAACGCCAGAAATCCCGGCTTTTCCGGCCGCCGCGCTACGGTCATAGTCGATGGTGACATTGGGGCGATTCGGGCATGTCCGCTCGAGGCGCCGACCCTACGGCGCCCGGCGTGAGCATCCGGTTAAGGGCTCGGGGACCCATCCATCCATGGAGTATTCGATGCGCGCAACCTTGCGGCTGGCGGCTCTCGGCCTCTGCCTTGCCAGCTTCGGTGCAGATTACGCCCTGGCCCAGAGCGCCCCGCCGCAGCAGCAACCCTATAACCCGCCGCCGCAGCAGCAGTACGTTCCGCCTCCGCAACAGCAATACTCGCCGCCGCCGCAGCAGCAATATGCGCCGCCGCCACAGCAGCCGGCCGGCCCGCCGCCGCAGCAGCACAGCCGCAGTACCTTCGCGCCGGACGAGATCGTGCGCGAGGGCCACAAGTTCTTCGGCTCGGTGTCGCGCGGGCTTGCTCAGGTCGTCGAGAAGGCGGTCAGCCGCTGGGGCGAGCCGAACGGTTACATCCTCGGACAGGAAGGCTCCGGCGCCTTCGTGGTCGGCCTGCGCTACGGCGACGGCAAGCTCTACACCCGCAATGCCGGCGACCGCCGCGTGTTCTGGGAAGGCCCCTCGGTCGGCTTCGACACTGGCGGCGAAGGCGCCCGCACGATGATGCTGGTCTACAACCTGCCGGCGACGGAGGCGATCTACCAGCGCTTCGCCGGCATCGACGGCTCGGCCTATTTCATCGGCGGCTTCGGCATGACGGCGCTGACCGCCAACAACATCGTCGTGGTGCCGATCCGCTCGGGCGTGGGCCTGCGGCTCGGGGCCAACATCGGCTATCTCAAATTCACGCCGCAAGCGACGTGGAACCCGTTCTGAGCGCGAGTTCACCGGCAAAAATCGCGAAATCCGATGCGCCTGAACCCGGCCGCCGCGACGCGGCGCCGGGTTTAGGTTAATGTGGCCTAGCGCTTGGTGGGTGCGGTAACTCCGTGCGATGGTTTCCGCGGGGTTTTCCGGGAAGGGTGAGTTGGAGGCGTAGTTTCATGATTGAACCGATCATGTATTTCGGGATCGGCTTCCTCGTCGCCGCCCTGATCGGCCTTGTCGTCGTTCCGCTCGTCCATAATCGCGCCGTCCGCCTCACGATGCGCCGGCTGGAGGCCGCCACGCCGTTGTCGATGGCGGAAATCCAGGCCGACAAGGATCAGCTGCGCGCCGAGTTCGCGATGTCGACGCGGCGCCTCGAGATGAGCGTCGAGCAGCTCAAGATGAAGAGCACCGGCCAGCTCGCCGAGCTCGGCAAGAAGAGCGACGCCATCAACCGGCTCAAGATCGAGCTCGGCGAAAAGACCGCCACCATTTTCGCGCTGGAAGCGCGCGACAAGGCGCTGCGCGATCAGTTGCGCGCGACCGAAGAGGAATTCGCGGTCAAGACCAACACCATGCTCGAGGCGCAGCGCGCGCTGACCGAGAAGGAAGCCGAGCTCGCGCGCTTCATGGCGCAGTTCGACGAGAAGTCGTCGCTCGCGGAATCCCAGCACATCGAGATCGTCGCGCTCAAGGAGCAGGTCGACGCGCTGAAGGACCGCCTGTCGGTCGCGGGCAACGAATTGCGCGCGGTCGAGGACCGCCGAGACGCCGAGCGCGTCGAATTGAAGGCCGCGACACACGAGCTTTCGGAAGAGCGCGGCAAGGTCGAGAACCTCGGCCGCCGCGTGTCCGAGCTTGAGCAGGCGCTGGTGGCGCAGACCACCGAAGCGGAAATCCTCGGCCGCCGCGCCCAGGATCTCGAGAACCGCCTGACCGAGCAGACGCGGCTCCTGACCGAGAGCGATTTCGAGCTGCGCCAGATCCGCGGCCAGATGGATACCGCGCAGAAGACCGAAGCCGATCTGCGCGCGGCGATCGCCGAGCTCGACGGCCGCTCGTCGTCCGCCACGCAGAAGCTCAAGGCGGAGAACGCGCAGCTCATCGCCGAGATCGAGCATACGCGCGAGGACCGCGACCGCATCGCGCGCGACCTCGCCAACATGAAGCGCGAGACCGAAGAGACCTGGGCCAACGAGCGCGTCGAGAACGCGCTCTTGCGCGAGCGGATCAACGACGTCGCCGCGGAAGTGGCGCGTCTCGCCTCGACGCTGGAAGGCCCGAACTCGACCATCGACGCCATCCTCGCCGCCGAGACGGCGCGCGATCGCGCGGTCGCCGCGGCCGCCGCTCCGGTCACTGTGCACGGCGAGGTGACGCTGGCGTCCGATGCGCCGGCCGGCGGCAATCTTGCCGACCGCATCCGCGCCCTGCAGTCGCAGTCGCCGCGCGCCGGCGCCGACGAGCCGCAGACGCGGAACTGAATAGAGCGTCATGGCCGGGTTTGTCCCGGCCATCCACGCCTTATTCCTTGAAACGCCGCGAAGACGTGGATGCCCGGCACAAGGCCGGGCATGACGAGTGACAAAGGCTCGCTTGACCCCCTCCGGCGCATTTTCTATACCCGCCACGCTTGGTGGCCCGGGCGGTTAGCTCAGCGGGAGAGCACACCCTTCACACGGGTGGGGTCGTAGGTTCAATCCCTACACCGCCCACCATCAAAGCCGCACAGGAGCGTCACGCTTCGGACCCGCTCCATGCGGGCAGAATTCGAACATCGCGGTACCGAACATTCACGGGTCCAGCACCCCTCGTTTGGCAAAAATCGCACCGAAAGCTTTCGCTCCCTCAAGAGTCCAGTGCCCATAGTCCCGCACATACAACTCATGAGAAGGCCCCAGCGCCGGACAATGACCGGCCGAGCACAATTCATCGATGATGCTCACGTAGACGATGCCGTTCTGAGCAGCAAACCGCGCCATCTCGCGATCGAGTTCAAAACGCTCCCGATTCAGCCGTGCATCCAGATAGGGAGTGAGCGCGCCGTCGTCGCGCTTGCGCGCGATGATCTTCGGCAAGTCGGCATAATACTCGAATGTCGGGCCGAACAAGACGACAGGTATGCCACGGGCCTGGTAGGCTCTTACGACGCTCAGGAGGGCCCGAAAATCGGCTCTCCATCGAGCCGCGATAGCGATCACATCGACCTTGTTGTCTCTCAAGAACTCGTTGTTGACGAAATCGAACAGCACCCGACAGTGACGTGCGAGTTCACTGGAGTTCCTTTCGGCCGGGTTGCAGCCCGCGCCCGTGGCCTGAATGAAATTAAATCGACCGTAGGCCTGCGACAGCGCGATCCAGAGGTCGCCTGCGTGCGAGTCCCCGAGCACAAGGATATTGCGCGCTCCCGGGACAACCGGCATGCAGGCTTGTACCTTCTGCCGCAAGTCGCTCACGGTCTCGCGCGAATTGTTGATATGGCAAACGCCTGAACGCTCGACGACCGCCTTCTCTTGGTCCAAATCTGCCAAGTGGCGCTGCGAGATGCGCGCTGTTTCGACTCGCGCCGGGAACCCGTCGCGCCAATAAATCGTAAGACCGCAACCTCCGACGCACACAGCCAGCGCAACTAACACCGGCGCAACAGCGGTGAGCGAGCCGGCTCGGAGTGGCCGTTCGATGAAACGCCATGTCAGCCAGGCAAGCGCGAAGCTGAGCAGGACGGTAGCGGCCGTTATCCAGCCCGGGACCATGCCCGACCAATGGATGCGCGCGAATGAAAGGAGCGGCCAGTGCCAGAGATAAAGCGGATAGCTGATCAGCCCTATCTGCACGAGAACCGGCGATGCCAGCAGACACCGATTGACGAGCGCGCCCGGCCCCGCCGCAATCAGCAGTGCCGAGCCGAGTGTCGGCAGGAGCGCCCAAGCACCGGGGTACGGCTCTTTGTTGTCGAGGAAAACGATCGCCGCGAACACGAACAGCAGGCCGATGACAGATGCAATATCGCCGCGATTCAATCGGGGGCCACTTTTGATTTCAAGCCACGCGCACAGGGCGGCGGATTTTAGACAAACGAAAGCGAGAGTGCTGCCAAGCGCCAACTCCCAGAATCGACCCAGCGGAGAATAAAACACGGTTATCGGGGACACCGAGACACGCAGCGCTGCATAGGCGAAAGACGACGCGACTACGCCAAGAAACAACGCGAGCAACCCACCCCGAAATCGGTACGAGATGTACATCAACACGGGCCAGAGCAAATAAAACTGCTCCTCAATCGAGAGCGACCACAGATGTAGAAGCGGCTTGAGCGCCGCGGCGGTGTCGAAATAATTGACCTCGATACGGAGCTGGAAATTCAGCAGGAACAGGGTTGCCGCGAGGATATGACGACCGAGTTGCCGGTACTCATCGTCCAGGAGAATGACCCAGCCGAGCGCCGCCGAGGCACAAAGCACCAGGCTCAAGGCCGGGAAGATGCGGCGGATCCGCCGTCCGTAGAACTCAATGAAGCTGAAATGCTTGCGATCCAGTCCATCGATGATGATGCCCGAGATCAGAAATCCGGAAATCACGAAAAACACGTCGACGCCGATAAAGCCCCCGGTGGCTACATCCGGCAGCGCGTGAAAACCGACGACCGCCGCGACCGAGATTGCCCGCAGCCCGTCAATGTCGGGACGATAGGTGGTTCTCATGTGCGGGGCGAGCATCACTCAGGATCACGCTTGCGGACCCCGGCAACCAGGCCGATGGGGCCAACGTATAAAAAAACGGGCCTGAAGAAGATGCCGTTGACTGCCATTTTCTTGGCCCGCATTGTTGGGATACTCTTTCGGCAACCGAGGTCGGGACATGCTTGAACGTATCAAAGTGCTCACTTATCGCGGGCACAGTCCCTATTACTACCTGCGCAAGTTGCTGTTCAACATCATAAATTGGCGTGAGCATCGCCGCCGCCAGCAATGGGCGCGGACGTGCGATCGCTCGCACAATGGCACTCTCGAGACGGAAGGCTGGTGTGAAGTCTCCGTTGACCCGCGCTGGGTGAGCGAAACGGTCGCCTATTGTCAGGGACTCGACCGCAAAATGGATCCGGAGAACCTTTCCCCTCAGGCCGGCGGCGGCAAAGACTTCTGGCGACTGCTGATCGACAACGCATCCGTGAAAAATTTCCCAGAGGTCATTCGCTTTTCGGCACAAAGCCGACTGAAGGAAATAGCGTCCGCTTATCTGGGCGAAGAGGCGGTGCTTGCAAATGTCAGCTTGATGAAATCGTACCCGACAGGGCGGAAGGTCAAGCATTCGCAGTTGTGGCACCTCGACGCCGCCGACAGCCGCATGCTCCTTTTTTATCTCTATTGCAGCGACGTCGACGACCAGGCGGGCCCGTTTACAGTGGTTGAAAAAAGCAGGATGAAGCCGGATTGGCGCCCGCGCTTCCTGCGGAAATATGGGTATTCAGACAGCGAAATCGTCGACCTTGCAGAGCCCGGCTGCATCAGGTCGATCACCGGGCCGGCTGGCACGATGTTCGCCTGCGATTCCGCGCAAACTTACCATCAAGGGAGCCGTTGCGAGACCAAGACACGCCTCGCTCTGGCGATCCGGTATACAACTTTTTCCGGCCTCCATCCCGTCGAGGAGATAGCGGTACCTCAAACGGATGGGGATGGGCGCGTTCCGCTGCGACCCTTGGTAAACGCATAAGACGACTACAACGGGCGGGTGGTGCATTCAATCGCACCTCCCAATCCGACGCGTCGAAGGCCCTGCCGCCGCCCTCAGGCGAACTGCACGATCATCATCACCACGACGCTGATCATGATCAGCGCGGCGATGATGTCGCCGATCCATTTGCCGATGCGCTCGGGCGTTCCTGTTTCGGTGTCGGCCTGCGTCATGTCACGGTCCTTCCTTCAAGCCTTGCGCCGCGCCGGCGGCTCCCGCGTCAGATTCTTCGACGTCAGCTCGTCGAGATACTCCTGCCAGAATTTCGCCCGGTTGCGGCCGAGCGAGGCAAGATAATTCCAGTCATAGATGCCGGTCGAGTGCATATCGTCGAACACGAGCCGCACCGCGTAATTGCCGACCGGCAGCACTTCGAGGATGGCGACGTCGCGCTTGCCCGGCACGGTCTTGCGCTCGTCGGGCGAATGGCCCTGCACTTCCGCGCTCGGGCTCTTCACGCGCAGGTATTCGGCCGGCAGCTCGAAGCGCTCACCGCTGTCGAATGAGACGGTCAGGGTCTTCTTGTCTTTGCCGAGGCGCAGCTCGGTCGGCCAAGGCTGGCTCGTTGCGTCTGTCATTGGCGAGGTTCTAGCGCGCGCGGCGTCAGTTCACAAATCGCACGGCGCCGGCGGCGGACAGGTCGAAACCGCCCATCTCACTGGCGCGCGCGGAAAGCTCCTCCGAGCGCAGGAACCGCACCAGCGCCTGCAACGAGGGGCGGAAATAGTCGCGCTGGCGCATCAAGAGGTCGAACGGCTCCCAGGCGATCGGTACGAAATCGAGCCCGGCAGCATTAGCGACCGAGCGCGTGGCAATGCCGGTATCGGCGCGGCCGGCGCGGATCGCCTGGGCAATATCGGGCCCGGTCGGGCACATCGGCCCGGCCTGCACCGCCTCGAGGTTCGCTTTGGCGCGGTTCAAAAGCGCCAGCAGCAGAAGCTGGGCGCCGGCGCCCTTCGGCCGCATGCAGATGCGGGCGCGGTGCGCGATGGCGTCGTCAATACGCTTGATTTTCATCGGATTGCCGGACGGCACCAGAAAGCCCTGCTCGCGGCGGCAGAAGCCGATCAGCACTGCGTCGCCGACGTCGCTGCGGGCTTTCAGCGCCGCGACATTGGCGTCGGCCTCGGGGTCGTCGAGATCGTGCAGGTGCATGCCGGCGGCGATGGCCTCGCCGGCGAGGAAGCGCTCGAAACCGGCCTCGCTGCCGATGGCGAGCGTGGCCAGCCCCGAGCCGCTCTCGCGCAGCGCCCATTCGAGCAGCGGATCGTGGCTGCCGGCGACGATCGGCGCCGGCTCGGCGCGCGTCAGGCCGGGCGGCCGCTGGATGCTCGTCGCCAGCCAGTGGTCGAGCTCAGCCTTGGGGAAGAGCCAGCGGCCTGTGACCTTGGTGCAGGGGATCGTGCCCTCGGCCACCATCTCGTAAATCTTGCGCTCTTTCAGGCGGAGATAGCTGGCCGCTTCGGAGGTGGTGAACAACTGCATGGCACGCCTCGAACACACGAGCTGCAAAAGGTAGCCGAGGCGGCGGCGCGACGCCAATCTCAGCCGGCGGGGGCCGGAGCGGGACGCGGCAGCGTCGCCAGCCGCGCCTTGAAATCGAATTCGGGGTCGGCGGCTTCTTCCGGGAGGATCGACTGGCCGGCGCCGAGCAGGCGGCGGCCGAACATGTGGTCGGCGGCGCGGTTGACGCTCTCGATGCCGATCAGCCGGTCGCCTATGAAGCAGAAGACGGAGAAGGCGCGGCCGGCGATGTCGCCGCGCACCACGGTGCGCTCGCAGCCCGCGGTGAGGCCGACCATCTGGAGCTTGAGGTCGCGCTGGTCGCTCCAGAACCAGGGCAGCCCGTCGTAAGCGCGTGGCTTACCGGCGATGCGGGCGGCGACGCAGCGCCCATGGTCGACGGCGTTCTGCACGGATTCAAGCCGGATGCGCTTGCCGGTCGCAGCGTCGGGGAACGAGGCGCAGTCGCCGATGGCAGAGATATTCGGGTCGGAGGTGAGGAGGTGCGCGTCGGTGGCGATGCCGTTGTCGAGCGCGAGCCCGGCCGCCTGCGCCAGCGCCGTCTTCGGCACGATGCCGATGCCGACGAGGACGAGATCGGCCGGCACGCTGCGGCCGTCGGCGGTGGCAACGCCAGTGACGCGGCCGTTGGCGCTGTCAATGCCGGCAATGCGCGCGTCGAGCATGAGCTTGTTGCCCCAGGCGGCGTGCGCCTCGGCGAAGAAGCGCGAGACGACCGGCGAGACGGCGCGGCTCATGCAGCGCGGCAGTGCCTCGACGATGGTCACGTCCTTGCCGAACTTCGAGGCGACCGCAGCGAGTTCCAGCCCGATGAAACCGGCGCCGGCGACGACGATCCGTTGCGCGGCGTGGAAACGTTCCTTGATGGCGTCGGCCTCGGCGAGCGTGCGCAGATAGAGCACGCCGTCGGCCTCGGCGCCCGGCACCGGCAGCCCGCGGTTCTGCGCTCCCGTCGCGAGGACGAGATGATTATAGGAAAGCGTCTTGCCCGAGGCGAAGGTGACACGGCGCGCGGCACGGTCGATCGCAACCGCTTTGTCGCCGGTCACGACGGCGATGGCGTGCTTCTCGTAGTAGCTCGGCGGCCGCAGTTGCAGCCGCTCGGCCGTGGTATCGCCGAGCAGGTAGGCCTTGGACAAAGGCGGGCGCTGATAGGGGAAGGCCGGCTCGTCGCCGGCGATGGCGACGGGCTCGGTATAGCCCGCCTCACGCAACGATGCCGCGACCTGGTAACCGCCCTGCCCCGCGCCGATGATGAGCGTCCCGGCCGCCATCCGCTCCGTTCTCTCGTTCAGGAACGGCAGCGGTCTTATGCGGTTCGGCCGGCCTTGTCACGCCGGCCGCGCGATCAGGCGTGGGCGAGCACGCGGGCGGTGCGGCGCTTGCGCGGCGCGGCTGCCTCGGTCACCGCCGGCACGATGCTCACCTGCTCAGCGCAGCACGTCATCGCCTTGCGGCTGGCGAGCGTCACCCGCCGTCCATCCGGAAACTCGACGTAGCGGCGGACCGTGCCGCCGTCGCTTTCGAGGACGTACTTGGCTCCGTCCGGAAACCGGGCCGGCAGCCGACGTGTCGATCGCATTTTCGTCCCTCCGCTCGCCTCACACCGCACCTGTCACAACACCCACCTAGTTACCAAGTTCTGGCAGCGCCGGACTTGTGCCCGTTATCCACCGGCCAGCCACCGCAGCATAGCTGACCGCTCAAGAATGCGGCAGCCGCTATCGCTGCCCGCCGGAGAGGCACCAATCCATCGAAGTCCTCGCGTCATATCCGGGGCCATCAGGAACGGGCGCGGCCGCCGCCCGTTATCGCAGGAACACGCACAGGAGACCTTGCAATGACCTCGAAACTGACCCTCGCCGCCGCCGTGCTTGCCGGCTCGGTGGCCTGTGCCGCGGCGCCGGCGCAGGCACAGCACCATCACGGTGGCTGGCATCATCATGGCGGCGGCTGGGGCGGCGCGGCGGCCGGATTTGCCGCCGGCGCGCTGATCGGCGGCGCACTCGGCGCGGCCTCGGGCCCCTATTACGACTACGGCCCCGACTATTATGGCTACGGCTACGCCCCCGGCCCGGTCGTCGTCGAAGGTGGTGGCGGCGGCGCCGAGGCTTATTGCGAACAGCGCTACCGCTCCTACGACCCGGAAAGCGGCACCTATCTCGGCTACGACGGCATGCGCCATCCCTGCCCGTAAGCCCATTCCGGAATTGAGAGCGGACGCGCCGGTCGAAGGCCGGCGCGTTTCATTTGCCGTCTACTCGACGAAACTGCCGTGCCGCCGCTCGCCGGCATATTTAACGAGCGCGAGGAAGCGGTAGAGGCCGTGCACGAACTTGCCGTAAGGCAGGCTCAGAAACAGGCCGAGCACGACGCCGAGGTGCACGGCGAGCAGCATGCCCATCGCCGCGCTGTCGCGCAGGATCATCAGCAACAGGCCGGTGAGACTGGTCAGGAACAGCATGACGATGAAGGCCGTGTTCATGCCGCGATGGGCCACGTCGGTGAGCGTCGGGTCGCGCTTCGCCTGCAACATGAGCAGGCCGAGCGGCCCGGCGATCAGGCCGATGCCGCCGATGATGCCGAGCGCCGGCGGCAAGTCCGTCAGCGCGTAAGGCGCGTGCCAGCCGAAGGCGTAGTGATAGATCGTCGCGACCGAGGTGGCGGCAAAGCAGAACAGGAAGCCGTAGAAGGTGAGATGGTGGAACATCCGCCGCGACGGCGACGGCGCGTCGTTTTCGCTGGTGCAGCCGCCACCGCCGCCATGCAGGTAGGTCAGGTGTAAGGTATCGACCACCGCGCGGAAGAAACCGCCCATGCCCGCGGCCGCCTGCGGCCCGCCGATGTCGCGCCAGAAGGCGGCAAGGCTCATCGCAAACGCGAGAATGCAATAAAGCGCGACGAGGCCGAACAGCCAGGCCATCGCGTTGTGCGGCATCACCTTGTAGAAATCGCCGGCGTTGCGCGCGAACAGCGCGGCCGGATCGCTCCAGGCGACGAAGCCGGCGATGAAGCCGGCGACGGCGAGCGCGGTGGCGAGCGTCACGTACAGGCCGTTGCGCGCGAATAAGCCGGCGAGGAACTTCGGCCAGGCGTAGGCGGCGTAGCTTTCGTTGCGCAGCTTCGCCATCGCCGCCGGGATGTTGACCATGAATTCGTGCGGCGGCGAATACTGGCAGTCGGTGTAGCAGGCGCCGCACTGGTGGCAGAGATTGGCGAGGTAGTTGAGATCGCCCGCGGCGAAGGTGCGGCGCATCTCCATCGCCGGAAACACCGCGCACAGGCCCTCGCAATAGCGGCAGGCGTTGCAGATCGTCATCAGCCGATCGGCTTCGCGCAAATTCTCAGTTGCGAGCATGTTTGGCCGCTCCCTCCCCCGCGAGGCGGCCGAACACGGCGCCGATGGTCATGCCGATGCCGGCGAGATAGCCCTTGCCGAGCACGTTGCCGGCCATGATCTCGCCGGCGGCGAACATGTTGCCCGACGGCGCACCGCCCTCAAGCACGATCCGCGACTCCTCGTTCACCTTGACGCCGAGATACGTGAAGGTGATGCCCGGCCGCAGCGGATAGGCGTAGTAAGGCGGCTTGTCGATGCGCCGCGCCCAGTGCGACTTCGGGACGGCGAGCCCCTCGGTCCGGCAATCGTCGAGCACCGTGTGGTCGAAGGTGCCGGGGCGCACGGCGGCGTTGAATTCGTCGACCGTCTTGATCAGCGCCGCGGGATCGAGCGACAGCTTGGCCGCGAGCGCGGGGATCGTCTGCGCCTCGATCGCCGGGAAGATCGACGGCATGAACAGCCGGATCGACTTGCTGTCGACGATCGAATAGGCGATCTGCGCGGGCTGTTGCGCGACGAGCCGCCCCCAGATGGCGTAGCGCTTGGGCCAGGTGTCCTCGCCCTCGTCGTAGAAGCGCTGCGCGTCGCGGTTCACCATGATACCGAAGATGACGCTGTCGAGCCGTGTGGCGATACCGCCGTCGAACTTCGGCGCGCGCGCGTCGATCGCCACCGCGTGGCACTGGGTCGGGTCGCCGACCGAGGCGACGCCCTTGCCGAGCAGCATCTTCAGGACGTCGCCGCGGTTGAACGGCGTGCCGCGGATGAGGAAGTTGTCTGCGGCCTCACCCCAGTACTGCTTGAGCCATTCGATATTCGCCTCGAAGCCGCCGGCGGCGGCGACCAGCGCCTTGCCGCGCACCTCCTGCTCGCGCCCCTGATATTTGACGGTGGCCGAAACGAAGAAACCGTCCTCGATGCGAAGACCGACGACCGGCGCGTCGTAGAGGCAGGTGACGCCGAGCGCGTCGGCGCGGCGGTACAGCGCATTGAGCATGCCGCGGCCGCCGCCGAGAAAGAAGGCGTTGGTCTTGCCGAGGCTCAAGGTGCCGCCGAGCGGCGGCTGGAAGCGGACACCCTGCTCGTCCATCCACGGCAGGAGGTCGCGCGAGCGCGCGATGGTCATCTCGGCAAGCGCCTTGTCGGTCTGGCCGCCGGTGACGCGGTAGAGATCGTCGAGGAATTCCTGCTGCTGGTACGGCCCGGTCATGGTCGGCGCGGTGCCGTCGTGTGAGCAGCGCAGGTTGCGGGTGTGACGGGTGTTGCCGCCGCGATAGAACTGCAAAGCCCCTTCGAGCACGATGACCCGGCGGCCGGAGCGCGCCGCGGTGATGGCGGCCGAGAGCGCGGCGTTGCCGCCGCCCAGGACCACAACGTCGAAAGGTTCGCTGGAAATACCGGAAAGCGCCATCGGGCAGAACCTCGAAGTATCCGGCGGGGCTTAGCAAGTCCGCGCGCGCCGGAACAGCCCGCGCGGTAAGTGCGTTCCCTCCTCCACAGACACGCAGGGAGGTGGCGATGCAGTCGCGTCTATCCGGCTCCGACCCCCGCCAGAACGGCGCGAGACCCGCGGCGGCGAGCCCCGGCATCGACCGCTTCGGCGCCGGCGTCAGCATCGTGGTGCTGGCGGCGGCCGTCACCGCGGTTTTCGTGGTGCGGCAAAACCTCGACGATCACCTCTACCGTTTCGCCGCCAATGCGGTGGCGGCCGAGACGACCGGCGCGGCCGTTGCCAAATAGGTGATGGGCCGCCGCCCTGCCCGCCAGGAACGGCAAACCGCGAGCGCGCGTTAGCCTTGCAGAAAGGCGATCCGCATGCCTCGGGCTAGCGGACAGACCGCAGGATGCCGCCGATGCAGGACGAACGCCGCCCCTCTCTCGCCTTGAAAGCCGCCGGATGGATCAGCACGCCGTTTCTCTACGCACTGATGCTCGGCATCGTCATTCGCGCGGCACGGCGGCCGCCCGCCCATTGACGAGGGCGGCGCGAAAATGACGAGGCCGCGCCGAGGGCGCGGCCAAGCCATAGCATGCGGCTATTCGACGCTTCAGGCGCGGCGCCGGCGGTGTCCCATCGACAGGCCGAGCGAGTAGGCCTTCATGCGGATGGTGGCTTCCGTGCGCCGCATCATCCTGGAGACCTTGGCGACCGGAGTCTTGTCGCGCGAATGCTTCTTGAGCGCCTTGAGATCGGCATCGGTCCAGCGCTTGTACCCGCGCTTCTTTCGCTTCTTGGCCATTTGCATATTTCCGAAGATTCAATGATATGGAGGCGCCATAGTGCACATCTCAATTGATAAGTCTACTGCGCAGCGATGGTATAATGATGGGTGTTTAAAATGATGGAGTATTCCGATCTGCAATTTTTAATTGTACCAGGCCTAGGTCGCCGATTTTACATTACAATTCGCATATACGAACAGGCTTTTTATCGATTCGGCTGAACCGGCAATTGCTCCAAATTGCGCTCCAGTTCGTCGAGACGGACATGCAATGCGCGCAGACGTTGTGCTATCTCGGATTCAACCGCGACATTCTGGACGTTGCGCTTGGCCAATGCCTTCTGCTCCTCGATCTCTCCGCGCACCGCCGCGATTTCGTTCCGGATTTGATCGGCAATTTCAGTCGGCATTGCTTTCTCCTGCGGATGCCGAAAGAACCGCGGGGAAGCCGGTGCGTTCCCGGCAGGCCGGGCGGCGGACCGGGGACAGCCAAACCCGTGTAAATCCCGGAACGGGACGGCCGGCGAGGTTTCAAAATGGCGCCCAAGCGGCTACAACATGCCGGCCGGACCGCCGGCGGCGCATCGCGACTTAAGAATGCTTTCGACTCAATCATTTATTCTCGTCGTTGTGGGGCTCGCCTTCGAGGCTCGGATCGCCCGCACCCGCAAGGGCGCCGCGGTCTGCTGCCGCCGCGGCAGCGAGGCCGAGGCCGCCATGGCGCTGGCGCTCGACGATCCGCGCTGTCGTGGCGCCATCAGCTTCGGTATCGCAGGCGGGCTCGACCATAAGGTGCCGGCCGGCACCCATCTCGTCGCCTCTGAGATCGTCACGCCGCAGGGCGCGGTACCAACCGACGCGCGCTGGTCGCAGCGGCTGGTCGAGGCCGACGACCGCTGGCTGCATGCGCGGATCCTCGGCGCTGACCACGTCGTCGCCGACCCGCAGGAGAAGCGCGAGCTGTTCGAGGCGACCGGCGCGCTGGCGGTCGACACGGAGTCACATATTACCGCGCTGATGGCGCGCGAGCGCGGCCTGCCCTTCGCCTGCCTGCGCATCGTTGCCGACCCGGCGCACCGGCGCGTGCCGGAAGCGGCGCTGTCTGGCCTGCACCCGGACGGCCGCGCCAATCCGCTCGGCGTCATGCGCGCGCTGATCCGGCGGCCGCACGATGTGCCGGCGCTGCTCTCGATCGCCCGCGACACCTGGCTCGCGCGGCGTCACTTGTCACGGGCGATGGCGCTAATCGGCGACGACCTCGGCCTGCCGGCGCACGAGACCGCGATGCCCGCACAGGTCATCGAGATCGTCGGCGACGAATTGCTCGCCGGCGCCCCCTGAGCCCCGCAATCTGATCGGCTGCCCTACCGCCAATGTGCCGCAATCGGCCGGCATCAGGGGACGGGTGGCGCGGCCACCGCCTTCGTATCAGAATGGGCGGTTGCGCGGCATGAGAAGGCTTTTCGCGGAATGCGAACGATCCTGCGGTCAATGGGCGCGATGTGCGCCGGGACGGTGCTGGCGGCTGCATTGTTGCCGCCGGTCCTCGCGCGCGCGCAGACGGCGGGACCTGACATCCGCTTCAAGCTTCCGCACGACCTCTCGCCCTGGGGCATGTTCCTCTCGGCTGACATCGTCGTGAAGGCGGTGATGATCGGCCTTGCGGTCGCCTCGGTGCTGACCTGGACGATCTGGCTCGCCAAGTCGATCGAACTGATGCTGGCGCGGCGCGCGCTGCGCCAGGCCATCGGCACGCTCGCCGGCGCGCGCACGTGGGCCGAGATACTGGATCCGCTGGCGCAGCATCGTCAGGCCGGCGCCCTGGTGCGCGCGGCCGAGGAGGAACTGCGGCTCTCGGCCGGCGCGCTCGACCGAGACGGCGTCAAGGAGCGCATCGCCTCGCGCCTCGAGCGGCTCGAAGCCGCCGCCGCGCGTGACATGATCCGCGGCACCGGCGTCCTGGCGACGGTCGGCGCGACCGCACCATTCGTCGGGCTGTTCGGCACCGTGTGGGGCATCATGAACAGCTTCATCGGCATCTCGAAGCAGCACACCACCAATCTCGCGGTGGTGGCGCCGGGCATCGCGGAGGCGCTGCTCGCCACCGCGCTCGGCCTCGTCGCGGCGATCCCTGCGGTCGTGATGTACAACCTGTTCTCGCGCTGGAACGCCGGCTATCGCGCGCTGCACGGCGACGCCGCGGCGGCGATCCTGCGCCTGATCAGCCGAGATCTCGACCGCGGCGCCTTCGATAATCGCGCGGCCGAACGCCGCCGCGCCGTCACCGCCGCCGAGTAGGACGGGCCGATGAGCGTGCGTCTCGACCACGGCAGCGACGAACTCGGCGAACTGCACGAGATCAACGTCACGCCGTTCATCGACGTGATGCTGGTGCTGCTCATCATCTTCATGATCGCGGCGCCGCTCGCCACCGTCGACATGGCCGTCGACCTGCCCGCCTCGACCGCGCAGGCCGAGCCGCGACCCGACAAGCCGCTGTTCCTGACGCTCAAGCCCGACCTGAGCCTGCTGGTGGACGACGACGCGGTCAGCCGCGACGGGCTCACCGCCGCGCTCGACCGCGCAACCAAGGGCGATCGCAGCCAGCGTGTCTTCGTGCGCGCCGACAAGAGTGTCCCGTATGGCGACCTGATGGGCCTGATGAACAGCCTGCGCGACGCTGGCTACCTGCACGTCGCGCTGGTCGGGCTCGAAGCGGACAAGACGTCGCCATGAGCAGCGGCCGCAATTCCGGCCGGCTGGCGGGCCTGCGCTGGGCGGCCTGCTTCGTGCTCGTGCTCGTCGCGCACGCGACCGCGGCGGCGGCGCTGCTGACACGCTGGCAACCCGTCGACGAGGCGGTCGCCGGCGGCCCGGTGATCCTGATCGACCTCGCGCCGGTCGCCGCGATGCCGCCAGCGGCGCCGAGCGAGGCCGCGCCCGGTCCGCAGCGGACGCAGGCGGCGCAGCCGCCGGCCGCCGATCCCGCCAACAAGCCGGCACCCGAGAAAGCCACCGCTGCGCTGACGCCGCCGGTCGAAACGCCGCCTCCACCCGAGACGCCGGCGGTTGCCGAAGTCGTGCTGCCGCCGCCGCGGCCGCCGCACAAGGTCGCCGAGCAGCACGAGCAGAAGCAGCGGCACCGGCTGGCCGACCTCAACAGCGTGCCGCCGAAGGCGGAGCGCACCGCGCCGCACGCTGTCGCCCCGGCACCCGGCGCCGCCTCGCACAAGCCAGACGCCGTGCCGAACTGGAAGAGCGAACTGGTCGCCCGGCTCGAACGCTACAAGCGCTACCCGAGCGAGGCGGAAGCGCGCGGCGAGCAGGGCGTGGCGCAGCTTGCCTTCTCCGTCGACCGCAATGGCGGCGTGCACAATGCCCGCATCGTGCGCAGCTCCGGCTCGGGCCTGCTCGATCGCGCCACGCTCGACCTGATCGCGCGGGCGCAGCCTCTGCCGCCGCCACCGCCCGAGATGCGCGGCGCTCAGATCGCGATTACGGTGCCGATCAATTATAATTTGCGCGCGGCGCGCTGAGCGGCGGTAGGATAAGACAGGTTCATCGCGCCCGGACCTTTTCGCCGGGGCTTCTGCGATTACATTGCGGCTATCGCACCGGTCCGTAATTTGGGGGAACTGCCAGAGAGGTTTCATCATGACTTCCGAAACGAAAGAGCGCACCTACGCAGAGAACGAGATAAAGGCGCGGCTTGCGCGCGATCTGCCGCATTGGTCGTTCGCGGACGGACACATCCGGCGCAAGTACCAGACGCACGGCTGGAAGGGCACGCTGATGGTCGTCAACGCCGTCGGCCATCTCGCCGAGGCGGCATGGCATCATCCGGACCTGAGCGTCTCCTACGCGTCGGTCGAGGTGCGCCTGCAGAACCATGCGGCGAAGGGCATCACCGACAAGGATTTCGAGCTGGCGAGTAAGGTCGAGGACGTCGTGCAATGGCAGCCGGGCAAATCCGGTGGCGCGCTCGAGGGCACGCCGAACCAGGACGAGCGCGTCGCCTACATAAAATACGATAAATAGTCCGGACGCCGCGTATCGGGCGGATCACGGTCGCAATAGTGGCTTCACTGCTGCCGCGAGGTCCTGCATCGAGCGCAGCACGACAGTGGCGCCCTCCTCCGCCAGCAGCGTCGCCAGTTGCGGCGTGGCGTGGCTCGCGCCGGCAAAACCGACCGCGGTCATCCGGGCGGCCCGTGCCGCGCGGATGCCGAGCGGCGAATCCTCGACGACAATGCAGTCGCCCGGCGCAACGCCGAGGCTCGAGGCCGCGAGCAGGAACAGGTCCGGCGCCGGTTTGCCCTGCGCCACTTGCTCCGCGGAGAAGACTCTATCGCCGAACAGCGGCGCGAGCCCGGTAACCTCGAGCGACAGGGCGATGCGCTCGCGCTTCGAGGACGAGGCGACGCAGCGTGGCTCCGGCAGCGCAGCAATCGCCTCGCGCGCGCCGGCGACCGCCTTGAGGCCGCGCCGCAGACGCTCGAGCATCGCCGCGCCGGCGCGCTCGCCAAGATCCGCGGGGATCGGCCTGTCGAGCCAACCCTCCGCCAACACCAGCACGTCGCGCAGTTGCCGGCCGGTGAAGAGTCCGACCGCTTGCTCCGTCGTCATTGGCCGGCCGAGTTCCGTCATCAGGTCGGCGAGCGCGGCATTCGCCAGCACTTCGGAGTCGACGAGCACTCCGTCGCAGTCAAAGATCAGGAGGCTCATACCGCTCCGTTCGGGCCGAAGTCCGGATCGCGACAGCGGGCTCAACCAGCGCTCCAGCTATTCAACCAGCGCTCCAGCTATAATGAGTGTGCAAACACCGTCCGCGCACAGTCGCACGGCGAATTTGAGCGGCGCATCGGGGGAAGTTGGCGCTCCCTAGGGGACTCGAACCCCTGTTTTCGCCGTGAGAGGGCGACGTCCTGGGCCGCTAGACGAAGGGAGCCTGGCCAAGAAGCCCCGAGATAGCCTTGATCCGGCGGCCATGCAAGCGCGGCCGGCCCAGGCCCAATGCGTGGTTAAGGCTTGGGCGCGAGGCGGACACGGCCGAGCGGCCGCAGGCTCTTGAGATCGAAGGAGAGGAGTTCGACCGCGCCGTCGACCTCGACGGTCAATACCACGTGGCCGTCGCCGACCGCGGTCGAGAGCACCTTGGCGCCGGCCGGAAGGTTCACCGTGGTGCCCGCGGCGGGCGGCGCGGCGCTTTCCCCGGACTTGAAAACGCGATAGCCGATGACCCCGAACACCGCGGCGAGGGCGATGACCGTCGTCAGGCTCGCGATCAGCATCAGCCTTTTGACGCGGGCGATGGCGGCGGCGGCTTGCGGATCGATTGGGGCTTGCGGATCGGACATGGCGGAGGCGGAAACCGAAACTGTGACGGTGCCGGAGGCCGGCGGCGGGCGGCTCGACCGCGTGCTGGCGGCGCAGGTGCCGGCGCTGTCGCGCTCACGGCTGAAGGCGCTGATCCTGGCCGGCCAGGTTACGGTCGAGGGCCGCACAGTCCGCGATCCGGCCCTGTCGGTCAATTCGGGCGTCACCATCACGGTGACATTGCCGGAGCCGGAACCGGCCAGGCCTGCGCCGGAGGCGATCCCGCTCGATATCGTCTATGAAGACGACGCGCTGATCGTGCTCAACAAGCCGGCCGGACTCGTCGTGCACCCGGCGGCGGGACACGCCAGCGGCACGCTGGTCAACGCGCTGATCGCGCATTGCGGCGACAGCCTGTCCGGCATCGGCGGCGTGCGCCGCCCCGGCATCGTGCACCGGCTCGACAAGGACACCACCGGGCTGATGGTGGTGGCCAAGACCGACCGCGCTCACCGCCGCCTGAGCAAGCAGTTCGCCGACAAGCGCGAAAGCGCCATCGAGCGCGACTACCTGGCGCTGGTCTGGGGCGCGCCGGACCGGCCCCGAGGCACAATCGACGCGCCGCTCGACCGCCATCCGCACGCGCGCGAAAAGCGGTCTGTGCGCGACGGCGGCCGCGAGGCGGTGACGCACTGGGAGGTTCTCGAGCGCTATGCCGGGACGGACGGCAAGCCGGTCGCCGCTTTGCTCTCGTGCCGGCTCGAGACCGGGCGCACGCACCAGATCCGCGTGCATCTTTCCCATATCGGCCACCCGGTCATGGGCGACGAGACCTACGCCACCGGCTTCAGGACCAAGGCGGCGCGGCTCGAGCCCGCGGCGCGGGAGGCGCTGACCGCGCTCGGCCGCCAGGCGCTGCACGCCGGGCACCTCGCCTTCGAGCATCCGGAAGCCGGCGAAGTCCTAGATTTCGACGCGGATCCGCCCGCCGACATGGCGCGGCTGCGGGCCGCTCTCGCCAACCCTTGAATCTGCGCCTCCAATCCCCACATCTAGCGGACCTCACCGAACGTCTAGGCATTACAATCCCTTCACCCCCGGAACGCCGGGCGTTTTCGCATGTTTACGTCCCGACCCCGGCGCAATCGGGACCGGGGACGGCGCGAAGCGGTCAAAAGACCAACTTTCACAATGGCTTGCATGTGCCCATCGGGGCGCGGGCAGGTACACGGTGACGTGACCGGCGAAACTCTTCCGTTCGCCGGGCGGGGTCTGTATGCTGCACCTGCGTTCCGCTCTTCGCGGACGCGAAATGGAGCGCCGTCGGCTCGGGGAGCGGCGGCGACAACCGCCCGCCGTCAACCGGGGGCACTTTTGTAAGGAGGGCGCTGTCATGGCCCGTACCGCCGCACTGCCGGCACTCAAGGCCGAATCCGGCCTGTCACATTACCTGGAAGAAATCCGCCGGTTCCCGATGCTGGAACCGCAAGAAGAATACATGCTGGCGAAGAGCTGGCGTGAGCACGGCGACACGCAAGCCGCGCACAGGCTGGTCACCAGCCACCTCCGCCTCGTCGCCAAGATCGCGATGGGTTATCGCGGCTACGGCCTGCCGATTTCCGAGGTCGTCTCGGAAGGCAATGTCGGCCTGATGCAGGCGGTCAAGCGCTTCGAGCCCGAGAAGGGCTTCCGGCTCGCGACCTACGCCATGTGGTGGATCAAGGCCGCGATCCAGGAGTACATCCTACGCTCGTGGTCGCTCGTGAAGATGGGCACCACCGCGAACCAGAAGAAGCTGTTCTTCAACCTGCGCAAGGCGAAGAGCAAGATCTCGGCGCTCGAGGAAGGCGATCTGCGGCCCGATCAGGTCGAACTGATCGCCAAGCGGCTCGGCGTCACCACGCAGGACGTCATCGACATGAACCGCCGTCTCGGCGGCGACGCGTCGCTGAACGCGCCGATCCGCGACGACGGCGAGTCCGGCGAATGGCAGGACTGGCTGGTCGACGACGCGCCGACGCAGGAACGCATCCTCGCCGACAGCGAGGAGAGCGATAACCGCCACAAGGCGCTGATCGGTGCGCTCGACGTGCTCAACGAGCGCGAGCGGCGCATCTTCGAGGCGCGCCGGCTTGCCGACGATCCGGTCACGCTCGAGGATCTCGCCGCCGAGTTCGGCGTGTCGCGCGAGCGCGTGCGCCAGATCGAGGTGCGCGCATTCGAGAAGGTGCAGAAGGCGGTGAAGAACCGCATGGCGGCGATCGAGCAGCCGCGCGAGCCGGAAGCGCTGGCGGCGCACTAAGGCGCGGGCCGCACGAATTGAAAACGGCCGGGCAATGTCCCGGCCGTTTTATTTTTGAGCAGTGCCGCGCGGTTCGCAACCGAAACGATAGCATTCGGGGGCCTACCGCAAGCCTTGGGAGGGCCCGTTCAATCCATGCTTTCTATTAATTCATTGATATAAAATAGATATTCAGAATAAGCGTACGTTATTTCAGTATAAACAAAACATCATCTTGCACAATCGAGGGTAGCATAATATGACTGCCCACTGAGTGGGGTTGGGAGTGGTTGCGTCATGTCGTGGTTCTTGTGGCTTTCGCTTGTCTTGCTCGTCTTCCTGGCGCTCTTCGGAATATTCTGGTTCCGGCTGATCCGTCCGAGTCTGGGCTACAGGATGGAAGGCCCGCCGTAAGCCGGCGGGTGCGCTACTCCCCCCAGGCCCTGAACGCTTCCTCGAACGCGCGTGAGCCCGGCGTGCCCTTCTCCATCGCGAGGATGGCGCGTTTTCCGTTCGTATAGACGATCGGGATGTCGAACCAGTCGCGATTCTTCAGGAACTCGATGTTGCGCTGGACGTCGATCTCGACGGCCGACAGGCCGATGAGGAAATAACCGTTGGTCACCTTCACGGCGAGGCCCGCGAGCGGCACGCCGCGCGCCTGCTCGCTGGTCTTCATCAGCACGCCGGGCACGTTGGCGATGCCGCCCTGGTCGAAGTCGGCCGGCAGCGTAAACATGATCTCGATCGTGTGGCTCGCCGGCAGCGCCTTGTCCATGTTGCGGCGAAGCGACCAGGTCATGCGCATGCGGCGTTCCGGAATCTCGACGTCGGCGCGGATGGCGAGCTCCGGCGCGAGCCCCGGTCCGGGCGACACCGTTTCGGTGCGCCAGATCGCCGAGCCGACATAACGCTTGCCCTGCGGGTCACCGGGATCTTCTTCGTAGAGTACGACCTTCTGCGCCACCGCGGCGGCGGGCGCATTGGCGGGCGCGGGCTGGCCGTTGCTCGACGGGCCGATGCGGTCGGTGATCTTCGGCGTGCCGGCCGGCTGCGCGGGCGCCGCGGTTTTGGTCGTGGTCTGCGACGAGCGCAGGCTT
>DATNBL010000003.1:0-31776 GCA_035571935.1 Pseudolabrys sp. | reverse complement strand
CCCGGCACCTGCACCAGGATGCGGTCGGTGCCCTCGCGCTGGATCAGCGGCTCGACGGTGCCGAGCTCGTTGACGCGGCGCTCGATGATCTGGATCGACTGGTCGACCGACTGGCGCACGCGCTCGACGATGGCCGGCTCGGTCAGCGTCAGGCGGTAGAGATTGCCGTCGTTGGTGATCTCGACGTTGCGCTGGCCGGTGGCGGACAGGATGCCGCCGAGCGGCTGCGACAGCGTGAACAGCTTCTCGCGCGCCTGGCCGGCGTTGGTGCCTTCGCGCACGCGCACCTCGACGCCGGTGCCGCGCACGACGAGGCCGGTGTAGCCGATGCGCGCGTCACGCAGCACGCGCCGCACGTCGTCGCGCAGCGCCTCGAGCATGTCCTTGCGCACGGTCTTGGTGTCGACCTCGAGCAGGATGTGCGAGCCGCCCTGCAGGTCGAGGCCGAGCACGAGATGGCGCTGCGCCCACTTGGGCCAGGACTCGACCATCGAGGTCGGCAGGAAATTCGGAACCGCGCACAGGCAGACGACGAGCGCCGTAAGGATGATCGCCGCCGCCTTCCACCGCGTAAAATAGAGCATGACGTCCTGACTTCAGAAGAACAGCGAAATGCACCCCGGGCCGGTCAGCCGGCCGAGGCCTCTTCCTTGACCGGCTCGCCCTTGGCGCGGACATCGGTGACCATCGACCGCACCTGTCGGATGCGCACGCCGTCGGCGATCTCGATCTCGATCTGCTCGTCGTCGATCACCTTGGTGACCTTGCCGATGAGGCCGCCATTGGTGATGACGGTATCGCCGCGCCGCACGCCCTTGACGAGCTGCTGGTGCGTCTTCACCCGCTTCTGCTGCGGCCGCAGGATCAGGAAATACATGATCACGAAGATCAGCGCGAAGGGCAGCAGCTGCACCAGCATGTTGCCCTCGCCGCCTGCCCCGCCGAACAGCCCTTGCATCGTAAGAATCCTCGTTCCTCTCAACCGGCAGCCTCAAGCGGAGACGGAGTAAAGCCTCTCGCCGGCGCGGTAAATTCGCGCGGACTATAACCGCCGCCCGCCCAATTGCAACGCTGCCAGAACCGCAAGAATCGGCCAATTCGAGGCCTTTTGCGGGGCGGCGCTTGCCCGGGCACCCCCGCCCCGCTAAGAGCAGCCGCGAGCGACGACGACCGACGATAGTCCCATGGCCAAGCCCAAGAAACCGACCAGGAAGCCGACCAAGCCCCCGAAGAAGACGTCGCGCGCGGCCGCGCTCGCGCCCGACGTGCTTGAACGCATCGCCGTGGCGCTTGAGCGCCTCGCGCCGCCGTCGAAGGGCGCCGCGGACCTTAACGCCGCGGACGCCTTCATTTGGCATCCCGACGGGCGGCTGGTGCCGGTGCCGCGCGTCAACCGCGTCGAGATGTCGCTGCTCAAAGGCGTCGACCGCGTGCGCGACATGCTGGTCGAGAACACCGAGCGTTTCGCCCGCGGGCTTCCGGCCAACAACGCGCTGCTCTGGGGCGCGCGCGGCATGGGCAAGTCGTCGCTGGTGAAGGCCGCGCACGCCGCGGTCAATGCCGGCTTCGCGCGCAAGAGCGAGCGCGGGCCGCTGAAGCTTGTCGAGATCCATCGTGAGGACATCGAGACGCTGCCGGAATTAATGGCGGTCACGCGCGCCTCGCGCTGTCGCTTCATCGTATTCTGCGACGACCTCTCCTTCGACGCCGACGACACCAGCTACAAGTCACTCAAGGCGGTGCTGGAAGGCGGCATCGAAGGCCGCCCGGAGAACGTCATCTTCTACGCCACGTCGAACCGGCGGCATCTTCTCTCGCGCGACATGATCGAGAACGAGCGCTCGACCGGAATCAATCCCGGCGAGGCGGTCGAGGAGAAGGTGTCGCTCTCGGATCGCTTCGGCCTGTGGCTCGGCTTCCATCGCTGCAGCCAGGACGAATACCTCGCGATGATCGACGGCTATGTCGGCCATTACGGCATCAAGGCCGACACCGATGAGTTGCACCGCGATGCGCTCGAATGGTCGACGACGCGCGGCGCGCGCTCCGGCCGCGTCGCCTGGCAATTCATCCAGGACCTGGCGGGAAGGCTCGGCGTGGCGCTCGGCTAGCGCTTCGGCGCGCAGACGTCGCGCACGATCCCGCGCAGCCAGCGATGCGCCGGATCGGCGTCGAGGCGCGGGTGCCAGAGCAACGCCACCGCCACCTCCGGCAGCGCCAGCGGCAACGCGAAGCTCACCATGCCGGCGCGCAGGTAGCCGGTGTGCCGCTCGGGAACGCTGGCGATCAAATCGGTCGACCGCGCCAGCGCGATCGCCGCCGCGAAGCCGGACACGACGGTAACGACGTCGCGGTGCAGTCCGGCCGCCTCCAGCGCATCGTCGATCGGGTTGCGGTCGAGGCCGCGGCGGATGTGCTTCCCGGCCGCGTAGCGGGCGAGCGTTACCTTGCCCTTGCTCAACGGATGGCCCTTGCGCACGACGCCGATCAGGCGGTCGCGGAACAACGCCTGCGTCATCACTTCCGGCCCCATCGCATCGCTGACGACGCCGGTCTCGAGATCGACGGCCGCCTCGCGCAGCGGCGCGCTGTCCCGGTCCGGTTTCGCCACGAACCGCAGCCGCACGCCCGGCGCCTCGCGGCCGACACGAGCGATCAATGCGGGGCCGAAATTCTCCACGAAGCCTTCGCCGGTCCGCAGCGTGAAGGTTCGATCGAGGTGCTTGAGATCGAGCGCCTCGGCCGGGCTCAGGATCGCCTCCGCCTCGCGCACCGCCTGCCCGACGCGGGCGCGCAGCTCCAGCGCGCGTGGCGTCGGCACGAGGTTGCGGCCGGCGCGGACCAACAGCGGGTCGCCGGTCACGCTACGCAGCCGCGCCAGCGCCCGGCTCATCGCCGAGGGGCTCAAGCGCAGCCGCTGTGCCGCCCTCGTCACGCTCCATTCGGCGAGCAGTACGTCGAGGGTCGCCAGCAGATTGAGGTCGGGCCGCGCCATGCGCCGACCCTAAGGCGGCGCTGACATGGCGTCAAACGCAACGATGAAGTGCAAACGATGCGTATTCCGCAATGGCCGGCCGGAGGCTAGCTACCAGGCAACGCAAACCACTGGTGACTGCCATCATGATTTCCGCCCGCTTCGCCCCCATTGCCTTCGGCTTCGTCCTGTCGTGTCTGATGTCCCTCGTGGTCTCGGGCATTTCCACCGCCCGCACCGCCGGCCTGATTGAGGGCTTCGCCAAGGTCTGGATGGGCGCCTGGCTGCCGTCCTGGCTCATCGCCTTCCCGATCGTGCTGGTCGTCGCGCCAGTGGCGCGCCGCATCGTCGGCGGCCTGGTGCGTGCCTGAAGGGGGGAACGGCCATGACAGCGGAAGCACGCAGCGCGGCCGCAGCAAGCCCGCAACGAGAGGCTGAGGCACGCCGGGCGCTCGCCGCCTTGTCGCTGTCCATGCTGTTGTCGTCGCTCGGCACCAGCATCGCCAACGTCGCGCTGCCGACCCTGGCTGAGGCTTTCGCGGCCTCCTTCCAGGCGATCCAGTGGATCGTGCTCGCCTATCTGCTCGCCATCACGACGCTGATCGTCAGTGTCGGCCGCCTCGGCGACATGATCGGCCGCCGCCGGCTGCTGCTCGCCGGACTTGCCGTATTCACGCTCGCCTCGATTGCCAGCGGCCTCGCGCCCGCGCTGTGGCTGCTCATCGCGGCGCGCACGGCGCAGGGCTTCGGCGCGGCAGTGTTGCTGGCGCTGTCGATGGCGCTGGTTGGCGAGACGGTGGCGAAGAAGAATACCGGCAGCGCCATGGGCCTGCTCGGCACGATGTCGGCGGTCGGAACCGCGCTCGGCCCCTCGCTCGGCGGCATCCTCATCGCGGCCTTCGGCTGGCGTTCGATCTTCCTCGTCAACGTGCCGCTCGGGCTTGCCGCGCTTGTCCTCGTGCAACGTCACGTGCCGCTCGACCGGGCCAACGGGGCGCCCCGCCAAGGCTTCGACGCTCTCGGCACGCTGTTGCTGGCGCTGACACTTGCCGCCTATGGGCTGGCCATGACGTTGGGGCGCGGCCATTTCGGCGAACTCAATCTCGCGCTGCTGGCGGCGGCCATCCTTGGCGCCGGCCTGTTCGTGATCGCGCAAACGCGGACGCCATCACCTCTGCTGCAACTGGCGCTGTTCCGCGACCGGACGCTGAGCGCCGGATTTGCGATGAGCGCGCTGGTGACGACGGTGATGATGACCACGCTCGTCGTCGGCCCGTTCTATCTGGCGCGTGCCCTCGGGCTCGACGCCGCCGCGGTCGGCCTGACCCTGTCGGCCGGTCCCCTGGTCGCGGCGCTCAGCGGCGTGCCCTCAGGCCACATCGTCGATCGATACGGCGCGCAGCGCATGAGTCTTGCCGGACTTGTGGCGATGGCCGCCGGCGCAGTGCTGTTGGCGGCGACGCCGGTCAAGTTCGGCGTTCCCGGCTATGTCGGCGCCATCGTGCTGCTGACCGCCGGCTACGCCCTGTTCCAGGCCGCCAACAACACTGCCGTCATGACCGGCGTTGCCGCCGAGCAGCGCGGCGTCGTCTCCGGCCTGCTCAATCTGGCGCGCAATCTCGGGCTGATCACCGGCGCGTCGGCGATGGGCGCGGTTTTCGCGTTCGCAGCAAGTACGGTGGACGTTGCCAACGCGCCGCCCGAGGCTGTCGCCTTCGGCATGCGGATCACATTCGCGGCGGCGGCGGCGCTGATCGCGATTGCCATCGCGATCGCATACGGCGCGGCGTCAAGCAGGCTGGCGTCGTCTTGAGGTGCCCGGCCGAAGGCCGGGCCGCGCGAGCTCAGTTGCTGGCGAGATACTTGCGCGGATCGACCGGGGTCGAGCCCTTGCGGATCTCGAAGTGCAATTGCGGCGAGGTCACGTTGCCGGTCTGGCCGGCGCGCGCGATCACCTGCCCGCGCTTCACGCTGTCGCCGCGCTTGACCAGGATCTCGCTGGCGTTGGCGTAGGCCGAGACGAAATTGTCGGCGTGGCGGACCAGCACGAGGTTGCCGTAGCCTTTCAGCTCGTTGCCGGCATAGGCGACGACACCGTCCTCGGCCGCCTTGATCGGCGTGCCGACGGGCACCGCGAGATTGATGCCGTCATTGGTCGTGCCGTTCGGACGCGGACCGAAGGCTTCGATGACATGCCCCGTCACCGGCCAGCGGAACTGCGGCATCTTGTTCGCCGCGACCGCTTCCGCCTTCTTCACCGGGTTCTCCGGCGCCGTGGCCGGCTCCGGCGTGGCGACGCGCGCGTTCTCGGTCGGCACGGTGCCGACATTCTCGATCGGCGGCGCGGCCTGCGCGACGCGCGGGCGCTCGACGCGGCGCGGCTCGGGCTGCGCAACCGGCTGGCGCGACGCGACGTGCTGCTCGTTGCGCCCCGGCACCGTAATGCGGTCGCCGACATTGACCTTGGTGTAGGGCTGGATGTGGTTGAGGCGCGCGATCTCGGCCAGCGACAGGCCGTAGCGGCGGCCGATGCCGATCAGGCTCTCGCCCGGCTGCACGACATGGACGTCGCTCGCATGCGACGGCACGGCCACGGCCTGGCGCACCGGCTCGGCGCGCGGCGCTTCGACATGCGGCGCCTCGACGCGCGGCGAAGTAGCCTGCGCCTCGCCGACGACGTAGCGCGGAATGACCAGCCGCTCGCCGGGACGGATCGCCCCGTGCACGCCGTTGGTCTCGAGGATGGCGTGCGCCGGCACGCCGTATTTGCGCGCGATGGTCTCAAGCGTGTCATTGCGGCCGACGACGATCGGCGTGCCGCCGTTCCAGGTCCAGTGGCCGGCGGGCTTGGCCGCCTCGTGCTGCTGCGGCACGGAGCCGGTGTATTCGGGCGCGTGCCCGCCCGGACGGTAAGCGCCGAGACCCTGCGCGCCGCTCGCGACGCCTGCGGGCACGGTGTAGGGCCGCGTCGCCGTCGGCGCCGGCAGAGGCTGCGCCTCGACACGGTGCACCGGACGCGAGGAGATCGAGCCGGTCACGTCCTGCGACGGGGCGCTGCGGTTCGAGGCGAAGGGGTTGGAATCGAAGCGGGCGGAGTCCGCGCAACCGGCGGCGGTCACACCGACCACGGCAAGGATTGCAAGACGCGGCCAGGTACGCGACCGGGACGGCTCGGTGAGACGCGGCATAGGCTTACTCACTCACACGCATGATACGTAGAGTTCGACTAAACATGCCGCCGGTAAAAAAGCCTTTAAGCCTACCGGATCGTTAGCCGGGCCGGGTTGTGCCGCAACGCTACAACTCGCGCGCCTGCCCCGGCAGAAGCGGCACGAACCGCACCGGGATGAGGTCTTCGCGCGAAAGTCCCGTTGACGTTTTGGTAAGCTTGACGATGTGTTGGGTGCCGTCATGCGGCCCGAGCGGCAACAGCATGACACCGCCGTCGGCGAGCTGCTGTGTCAGCGCCTCGGGGATGCGCTCGGCCGCCGCGGTGACGAGGATGCGGTCGTAAGGCGCGCGCTCAGGCCATCCGGCAAGGCCGTCGCCGGTGACGATCTCGACGTTGCCGCAGCCGAGGCGCGCCAGCCGCTCCCTCGCCGCGGCGGCCAGCGTCCGGAAGCGCTCGACGCTGACGACCTCCTTCGCCAGCCGCGACAGCACCGCCGTCTGGTAGCCCGAGCCGGTGCCGATCTCGAGCACGCGGTGCGAAGGCGCGACGTCGAGCTGCTCTGTCATGTAGGCGACGACGAAAGGCTGGCTGATGGTCTGCCCGCAGGCGATTGGCAGCGCCCGGTCGGCATAGGCGTCGGCGGCGAAGCCCTCGCCGACGAAATCGCCGCGCGGCACCTCCTCCATCGCCCGCAGCACGTCGGGGTCCATGATGCCGCGGCGGCGCAGCGTCAGCAGAAATTCCATGGCGTCCTCCGCCGCGCCCGACCGTGCCACCCCCGCTGCCCTCACATGAGCCCCCTCGCGCCGCATTTTTAGCATGTTTTGCGCCAGACTGACCTCGTCCGGCCCCTCGATTAGGGTATGGTCCACTTCGCTCCGCGATGGAACCCGGCGACGGGTGTCCGACTTGTGGGGAAACTGGGGAGACGCATGAGCCAAGCCTCGCCGACGCCGCCGCGCCTGCTGGTGGTCGAGGACGAATACCTGATCCGGATGCTGCTCGAGGACATGCTCGACGACCTGGGATACCGGGTCGCGGCGGCCGTCGGCACATTGGCGGAGGCGCGGGAGGCTGCCGCCAACGGCGATTTCAACGCCGCCATCCTCGACGTCAATGTCGACGGCGAGCAGATCTTCCCCGTGGCCGACATCCTCGCCAAACGCGGCCTGCCCTTCGTCTTCGTCACCGGCTATGGCGAGGGCTCGCTGCCCGACACCTATCGCAGCCGCCCGGCGCTGCAGAAGCCGTTCCAGGCCGAGCGGCTGAAAGCCACGCTCGAGGGCCTGCTGCCGGCGGCGTGAGACTACCCCTGGTGAATTCGTAGGGTGCGCAAAGCGAAGCGTGCGCACCAAGCGGCGCCTCCGCCGGTGGGCACGGCGCGGTAGGAACGCGCCTTTGCCCACCCTACGATAGCGCGCTCACCCAAACACCTCCGCCAATTTCGTCATGAACGGCTCATCGGTGAGATCGAGCCGCAGCGGCGTCACGGCGATGCGGTTCTCCGCCAGCGCGGCAAGATCGCTGCCGGCCGCAGCGCCCGCGACGCCGCCGCGGCCGAAGGCGATCCAGTAATACGGATTGCCGCGCCCGTCGTGCCGCGCGTCGATGCGCAGGAGTTCCTGGTCGCGCTTGCCCTGCACCGCGACCGCGATGCCGGCGACCTTGTCCGGCGGGCAATCCGGGAAATTGACATTCACCAGCACGTCCTTCGGCATGCCGGTCTTGAGCACGCGGCGGATGACGTCCGGCGCATGCGTGATCGCGCATTCCCATGGCGGCAGGCGCTTGGTCGAGAACGAATAGGCCTGCGACAGCGCGAACGACGGAATGCCGAGCACTGTGCCTTCCATCGCGCCGGCGATGGTGCCGGAATACGTCACGTCCTCGGCGCAGTTGCGGCCGCGGTTGACGCCCGAGAGGATCAAATCGGGCTTCTCCGGCATGATGTGGCGCACGCCCATGATGACGCAGTCGGTCGGCGTGCCCTTGACCGCGAAGTGACGCTCGCCCGCCTCGCGCAGGCGCAGGGGATCGTTGAGCGACAGCGAATGCGACACGCCCGACTGGTCGGTCTCCGGCGCCACGACCCAGATCTCGGCGCCGAGCGCGGCGGCGATCTCCTTGCAGGCGTCGAGCCCGGCCGCGTGGATGCCGTCGTCGTTGGTGACAAGGATTCTCATTTCGCTCCTTCGTGTCCCGGGCGCAGCGCAGCACGAAGTGGTGCGCTGCAGAACCGGGACCCCGGTCAATTCACAAGAAAGCTGGGTCCCGGACCAGCGGTGCACCGCTGCGCGCTGCACCGCATCCGGGACACGAGGCCCTACATCTTCTCAATTCTGCTGACGCCGCCCATATACGGCTTGAGCGCGTCGGGCACGGCGATGGCGCCGTTCTCGTCCTGATAGTTCTCCATCACCGCGATCAGCGCGCGGCCGACAGCAACGCCGGAGCCGTTGAGCGTATGGACAAACTGCGGCTTGCCGTCCTTGGCGCGATAGCGCGCATTCATGCGCCGCGCCTGGAAGTCGCCGCACACCGAGCATGACGAAATCTCGCGGTACATGTTCTGTCCCGGCAGCCAGACCTCGATGTCGTAGGTCTTCTGCGAGGCAAAGCCCATGTCGCCGGTGCAGAGCGTAACGACGCGGTAATGCAGGTCGAGCTTCTTCAAGACCGCCTCGGCGCAGGCGAGCATGCGCTCGTGTTCTTCAAGCGACTTGTCCGGCGTGGTGATCGAAACGAGCTCGACCTTGGTGAACTGGTGCTGGCGGATCATGCCGCGCGTGTCCTTGCCGGCGGCGCCCGCCTCGGCGCGGAAGCACGGCGTGCAGGCGGTCAGCCGCAGCGGCAGTTCGTCCTCGGCGACGATGGATTCGCGCACGAGATTGGTGAGAGGGACTTCGGCGGTGGGGATGAGCCAGCGGCGACTAAACTCTTCGTATCGAGCGAGTCCCTCAGGATTCAAACGGTACTTTGTTTCCGTAGTGCCAAACTCTGTTTCCTTGGGAGTGGACGGCGTCCAAAATCTTTCTTCTGGCTCTAACTGGTGAATGAACTCTTCAGTTTCTTCGTAGGTGAGCGGAGCCCGGGTCAAAAACTGATCTTGTGAGAACTTCGGCAACTGCGCCGTACCGAACATCACATCGTCACGCACCATCAGCGGCGGGCTCACTTCCGTATACCCGTGCTCCTGCGTGTGCGTGTCGAGAAACAATTGCCCCAGCGCGCGCTCCAGGCGCGCGAGGCCTTTCTGCAACACGACGAAGCGCGCGCCGGAGAGTTTGGCGGCCAGCTCGAAATCCATCTGGCCGAGCGCCTCGCCCAATTCGAAATGCTGCTTCGGCTTGAAGCCGTAATTGCGCTTCGCCCCGCTCTGGTGATGCTCGACGTTGCCGTGCTCGTCAGCGCCGTCCGGCACCTCGGCGAGCGGGGTGTTGGGGATCTGCGCCAGTTCCTTGTCCAGCGCCTCGGCGAGCGTCTTCTGTGCCTCTTCGAGCGCCGGCATCGTCGTCTTGAGTTCGCCGACCTCGGCCATCAACGCATTGGCGCGCGCCTCGTCCTTGGCCTTCTTCGCCTCGCCGATCTCCTTCGAGGCCGCGTTGCGCCGCGCCTGCGCCTGCTCGAAGGCGGTGATCGCCGCGCGGCGCTTCTCGTCGAGCGCCAGCAGCGAAGCCGACAGCGGCGCCAGCCCGCGCCGCTTCAGTCCGGCGTCGAAGGCGGCAGGGTTCTCGCGGATCGCTTTGATGTCGTACATGGCGCTGCCTGTCGTGGCCGGGCTTGTCCCGGCCACCTCGATAAGAGGGGCACGGCGTTGCCTACCTAAGCGGGATGGCCGGGACAAGCCCGGCCATGACAACATTGTGGGCGAACGGCCCTACTCCGCCGGCTTGCTGTCGCCCGCCGCCGCGGCAGCCTCGGCCGCCGCCTTCTCCGCCGCCTCGCGCGCCGCGCGCTTCTCGACAATGCGCACCGACCAGATCGAGCCCTCGAACAGCAGCAAAAGCGGCACCGCCAGCGACATCTGGCTGATCACGTCCGGCGGCGTAAGCACCGCGGCGAGGATGAAGGCGCCGACCATGAAATAGCGCCGCTTCGCCTTCAACTGGTCCGAGGTGATCAGCCCGATGCGGCCGAGCAGCGTCAGGATCACCGGCAGCTGGAACGCCGCGCCGAAGGCGAGCACCAGCGTCATCATCAGCGAGAGATATTCGCCGACCTTCGGCAGCAGCGCGATCGACGCTTCGTTCGCGGTGCCCGCCTGCTGCATGTGCAGCGAGAAGCGGATCAGCATCGGCAGCACGAGGAAATAGACGACCATCGCGCCGAGCGCGAAGAACACCGGCGTCGCGATCAGGTACGGCAGGAACGCCTTGCGCTCGTTGCGGTAGAGGCCCGGCGCCACGAACATGTAGATCTGCGCCGCGATGATCGGGAACGACAGGAAGGCGGCGCCGAACATCGCCAGCTTGAGCTGCGTGATGAAATACTCGAGCAGCGCCGTGTAGATGAATTTCGAGTTCTCCGGCCCCGCCACCCAGACGAACGGCCAGACCAGCACGTTGTAGATGTCTTTGGCGAAGACGAAGCACAGCGCGAACATCACCGCGAACGCGATCAGCGCCTTGATCAGGCGCGAGCGCAGTTCGATGAGATGCTCCATCAACGGGGCCTTGGTGGCCTCGATGTCCTCGTGCGTCATGCGGCGTCCCCGGCCCGCTTCGGCGCGGCCTCGGGCGCGGGTTCGGCCGTAGCCGGCTCGGCGGCCGGCGCGGGCGCAGCGAAATCGGCATTGGTGACGGGCGGCAGCGGCTCGGGCAGCGGCACGTCGATCGAGGGCGCGGCGAGATCGGGCGGGACGGAGACCGCCGCCGCATCGGCCTCAGGTGCAGGCAGCGCGGCGGTGTCGGCGGCGGCCGCAGCCGCGACCGCCTCGGCGGTGCCGCCCGCCTCCGGCGTCGTTGCGGGCGGATCGGCGATAGAATCGAAGTTGCCGAAGCTGTCTTTCAAATCCTCAGCGTGCTTCTTGAGGTCGGCCATGTCGGCCTCGCGCAGCGCCTCCTGGAACTGGCCCTGGAATTCGGACGACATGCGCTTGATCTTGCCCATGTAGCGCCCGACGGTGCGCAGAACAGTCGGCAGCTCCTTCGGCCCGATCGCGATCAGCGCGACGATGCCGATGACGACGAGCTCGCCCCCGCCAATATCGAACATGGGTGAACCAACTCCCGGGCGCCGGCCGCCTCAAGCGCCGCCAGCCACCGCCTCCCTCGGCCCCGCGCTAATCGATCAGGAGCGCACGCTCTCGGCGCGGTTCTCGGCCGGGGCCTTCGGCGCGGCCGTAGCCTCGATGCTCTTGGGCGCCTCGGTCTTGGCGGCGGCCGAGTCGTCCTCGGCCATGCCCTTCTTGAAGGCCTTGATGCCGCCGGCGACGTCACCCATCAGGTCGGAAATCTTGCCCCGCCCGAACAGCAGCATCACCACGACGATGACGATCAACCAGTGCCAAATGCTCAGCGAACCCATCGGCAAATCCTCCGCAGCGACGGGTGTCCCGCACGCCATCCCGCCTGTGTTTCATGTCGCAAGCTAGGCTCACGAGACGGCAAAAACAAGGACTTCAGCCGCGTCAGAGCCGCGCGCGGCGGCCCTTCCGGGGCGCAAGTTAACCTTTCGGATGAAGCGCTTAGCCGGCGTCTTTGTCGTCTTTGGTCGGCGCGGCGGGCTCGGCGCTTGCCGCCTCCGGTTCCCCGCTCGGCGCCAGCGCCAGATCGAGGTCACCCGGCTCCAGCGGGTCCTCGTCGTCGCGCAGGGTCGTGTCGTCGGACGGCATCGGCACGGCAAATCCGGCCGGCAGGCTGCCCTCGATCAACCCCGCGCCCTTCAGCTCCTCGAGCCCGGGCAGGTCGCCGACCTCCTCCAGGCCGAAATTCGACAGGAAGTCCTCGGTGGTGCCGTAGGTGATCGGCCGGCCCGGCGCCTTGCGGCGGCCGCGCGGCCTGATCCAGCCCGTGCGCAGCAGCACGTCGAGCGTGCCGGCCGCGGTCTGCACGCCGCGGATCTCCTCGATCTCGGCGCGCGTTACCGGCTGGTGATACGCGACGATGGCGAGCGTCTCGACGGCGGCGCGCGAGAGCTTGCGCGTCTCGGTCGTCTCCTTGGTCAAGAGCCAGGCGAGATCGGGCGCGGTGCGGAAGGTCCACTTCTTGCCGATGCGCACGAGGTTGACGCCGCGCGAGGCGTATTCGGCGCGCAGCAGCGCCAAAGCCTGCTTGAGATCGACGCCGTCCGGCAGCGGCCGCGCCAGCGTCGCCTCGTCGAGCGGTTCGGCGGACGCGAACAGCATCGCTTCCAGAAGCCGCAATTCGTCCGGACGCACCTCCGGTTCCTGGCTGTCACGGCTATTCATCGGCGCCGGCTCGTCGTTGCCGACGATCTCGAGTTTGGGGGCCACGCTCGGCATCGACTGGGTCTCCTTGTGCGTCTTTTATGCGCGCTGCTGCGGGTCATTCGTCGCGGGCAGGTTCGCGCCGACACGCTTGCGCATGTAGAGCGGCGCGAACGATTCCTTCTGGTGGATTTCCGCGACGCCCTCGCGCACGAGTTCCAACGCGGACGCAAAAGATGACGCGAACACGGTCGGCAACTGCGACGGCTCGACGACATACTGAATGAGGAACTGGTCGATGCGCGACCAGTCGGCCGACTGGCCGATCAGCCGCTCGAGCGTGGCGCGCGCCTCGGCGAGCGACCACACGGTGCGTTTCTTGAACCGCACGCGCGAGAGCGCCGTGCGCTGGCGCTGCTGCGAATAGGCGGTGAGCAGGTCGTAGAGCGTCGCCGTCCATTCCGGCTTCTTGACCTCGGCGATCGGCTCCGGATCGCCGCGGCCGAACACGTCGCGGCCGAATTGCGGCCGGTCCATCAGTTTCGACGCGGCCTCGCGGATCGCCTCGAGACGGCGCAGGCGGTTGGCCAGCGCCAGCGCCATGTCCTCGGCCGACGGGCCTTCGGCGGGCGCGGCTTCCGGCAGCAGCAGGCGCGATTTGAGATAAGCGAGCCACGCCGCCATCACGAGATAATCGGCGGCGAGTTCGAGGCGCAGCTTGCGCGCCTCCTCGATGAAGCCGAGATACTGGTCGGCGAGCGCGAGGATCGAGATCTTGGCGAGATCGACCTTCTGTTGCCGCGCCAGCATCAGCAAGAGATCGAGCGGGCCTTCGAAGCCCTCGACGTCAACGATCATCGCCGGCTCGGTCGTGCCGCGGTCGGCCTCGATCGTGTTGTCGAACACTTCGCTCATGACTTCGCCATCGCTTGCGCCGCCGGTTGCCCGGTGAGCGCGTTGAACACATGTCGCGCCTCGGCGACGTCGAATTCCAGCGGCGCCGAACGCAGCAGCAGCGCCGCTTCCGCCCGCCGCGCCGCCTCGCCCGCGAGCGCCGGTGACGCGCCCGCCACCTCGCTCATCTCGTCGAGCTTGCCGTTGCAGTGGAGCACGACATCGCATCCGGCGGCGATCGCCGCGCGGCTGCGCCCGGCAAGCGTACCCGACAAGGCGCCCATGGACACGTCATCGCTCATCAAAAGGCCCCGGAACCCGATGAAGCCGCGAATCACTTGACTGACTATTGTGGCCGAAGTTGTCGCCGGTTGGACCGGGTCGATGGCGCTAAACACAACATGTGCGGTCATGCCGAGCGGCAGGCCGGCGAGTGGCCGGAAGGCCGCAAAATCGGTCTTTTCCAGCGTCTCGCGGCCGGCGTCGACCACCGGCAGCTTCAGGTGACTGTCGGCGGTGGCGCGGCCGTGGCCGGGGATGTGCTTGAGCACCGGCAGGACGCCGCCGGCCATGAGCCCCTCCGCCACCGCGCCGGCGATTGCCGCGACCTTGGCCGGCTCCGTCCCATAGGCACGATCACCTATGACGCTGTCGCTGCCCTCCACCGGCACATCGGCCAGCGGCAGGCAGTCGGTGTCGATACCGAGCGCCCGCAGGTCCGAGGCGATCAGGCGGGCGCCGAGCCGCGCCGCCGCCAGCCCCGAGGCCGGATCGCGGTCGTAGAGCGCGCCATAACGCGCGCCCGGCGGATAGGCCGGCCAGTGCGGCGGGCCGAGCCGCTGCACGCGCCCGCCCTCCTGATCGACCAGCACCGGCGCCTCGCGGCCGGCCAGATTGCGAAAAGACCGAACAATCGCTGAGACTTGTTCCGGCGTCTCGATGTTCCGCTTGAAGATGATGAGGCCCCAGGGCTCGGCCTCGCGCAAAAAGGCGCGCTCGTTGGCCGAAATCTCCAGTCCGGCCAGCCCGGTAATGAATGCGCGCACCGCCATCGGCGCGGATTAGCCCGCGCGGCAGGTCAGTTCAAGGCGCGGGGCGCTAATTCCTCTGGACGAGGCAGCTACCGCCGGCCGATTTCAGGCTGGAGCAAAGCTGCGAGGCCTCCGCCTGCGAGCCGAAAGGCCCGACCATGGCGCGGTAGTACGTGCCCTTGGCCCCGAGTTCGACCTTGTGCACGAACATGCTGTGGCCGCCGAGCACGCTGCCGTACTTGCCCTGGATCGCGCGGTAGGCCGACTGCGCCTCCGCCTCGCTGCGCTGCGAGGAGACCTGGACGGCGTAGCCGCCGCCCCTCGCCGCGCTGGCCAGATTGGCGGACGGCGTCGCGGCGAGCGAGGTCGGCGCGGTGCTGGCGGTGCGGGTCGGAGCCCTTGGCGCGGGCGCCGGAGCGGCATCCGGATTGAGCGACAGCGGCGCGTTGGCGGAACGCGCCGGCGGGGCCGGAGCCGGGCGCGGAGCGGGCTCGTGCGCGGCGGCCTGCGGCTGCGGCCGCGCGGGGGCCAGCGGCGGGGCCGCGGCCCTGGCCGGCTGCGGCTCGGGCATGGCGATTGGCGAGGCCTGGCGCGGCGCGGGCGCCTGCGGCGTCGCATCCGCCACCATGGGCTGGTCGGGACGGATGGTGATGGTGTGCACTTTCTTGGGCTCGCCCCCCACCACCCCATTGCCGGCTGAGGCCAAAGCCGGACCGGCCTGCGGCGGCTGGCCGGTGGCGGTCACCGGCGGGAATACCGGCGTCGCGATCTTGTCCTTGATGTCGACCGGCTTCTCCTCGCGCGAGATCATCTTCTCGTCGGCGCCGCTGCCGACACGCTCGGTGATGAGCTTGTTGGAATCCTTGGCGGCGGTGTCGGGCACGATCTTGCTCGGCGCGGTGTCGGCCTTGATGACCGGCGGCGGCATACGCGTGCCGGAGCCGCCGAACACGGCGCGATAGCCGAAGGCGCCCGCAGTGCCGATCACGGCGAGTGCGAAGATGCCGGCGATGGCCATGACGCCGATGCGCCGGCGCGGCGCCGGCACGTCGTCATAAGCGTCCTCGTGCGCGGCGCCCTGATGGTAGCCGTGCGGGTCGTAAGCCGGCGCGCGTTGCTGCGTCAGATAGGACGGCACCTCCTGCTCGACCTGATAGAGATCGGCGGACGGCTGCTGATAGGGCGCGGGATCTTCATGCGCGAAGTGCGGAGCGACCGGCGGCGCTGACGGCTGCTGCGGCGGCGCGGCCCAATCGGCCGCTGGCTGCGGCGCGGCGGCGACCCGGCGCGGCTCCTTGCCGAGATCGCCGAACGGATCGGTCTGGCCGATCAGGCGGGCGAGCTCGGCCAGCGGATCGCTGCCGCCCGCGGCGGAGGCGGCGCCGCGCGGCTGCCCGCTGCGGGCAATGGTTTCGCTGGAGCGGTACGGTCGCTGGCTGTGATCGTCGGCCATTCGGTTCCCGGTTCGTGAGCGCGCCGCGTCAGGCGGCTGCGGCGTCGAGCGCCCGTCCTGGGCCAATCCGGCAGGCGAGGTCTATCGCATCTCGTCGGGTGCCCCGACCCCCAGCAGCGCGAGCCCGGAGCGGAGAACGGTGACGATGCCCTCAACCAGGGCGAGCCGCGCCGCAGTCGTTTGTGGATCATTCTGGATAATGAAGCGTAAATGAGGCAAGTCCTTTCCGCGGGTCCATTGCGCGTGGAACTCGCTCGCCAATTCATAGAGATAAAAGGCCACCCGGTGCGGCTCATGGGCCGCCGCCGCGGCCTCGATCAGGCGCGGATAAAGGGCGATCCGGCGCAGAATTGACAGCTCGCCCTCGTCCTTGAGCCGGTCGAGCGGCGCCGCCGCGAGCCAGGCCCGGCGTGCCTCGGCCGTGTCCGGCAGGTCCGGCATCTCGGCTTTGGCGTTGCGGAAGATCGACTCGCCACGGGCGTGGCCGTACTGGACGTAGAAGACCGGATTGTCGCGCGAGGCCTCGATCACCTTGGCGAGGTCGAAATCCAGCACCGCGTCGTTCTTGCGGTACAGCATGTCGAAGCGCACGGCGTCGCGACCGACCTCGTCGACCACCTCGCGCAAGGTGACGAACTCGCCGGCGCGCTTCGACATCTTCACCGGCTCGCCGTTTCGCAGCAGGCGGACGAGCTGAACCAATTTGACGTCGAGGCTGGCCTTGCCGGCGCTGACCGCCTTCACCGCCGCCTGCATGCGTTTGATGTAGCCGCCGTGATCGGCGCCCCAGACGTCGATCAGGTTGGCGAAGCCACGCTCGACCTTCGATTTGTGATAGGCGATGTCGGAGGCGAAGTAGGTGTAGCTGCCGTCCGACTTCTTCAGCGGACGGTCGACATCATCGCCGAACTTGGTCGAGCGGAACAAGGTCTGCTCGCGGTCTTCCCAGTCCTCGAGATTACCGCCCTTCGGCGGCGGCAGCCGGCCCTCGTAGACCTCGCCGGAATTGCGCAGGGCCTCGATCGTGGCGCCGACGCGGTCGTTGCCTTCGATCAGCGAGCGCTCGGAGAAATAGACGTCGAAGCGGATGTTGAGCGCCGCGAGATCGTCGCGGATCATCTCGATCATCATGGCGATGGCCGCGGCGCGCACGATCGGCAGCCATTGGGCCTCGGTCATCGCCGCGAGCTTCGGCCCATGATCGGCGGCGAGCCGCGCGCCGACCGGTTTCAAATAATCGCCCGGATACAAGCCATCCGGAATTGCGCCTACGTCCTCGCCGAGCGCCTCGCGATAGCGCAGGAACGCCGAGCGCGCGAGCACGTCGACCTGCGCGCCGGCGTCGTTGATGTAATATTCCCGCGTGACCTCATAGCCGGCGAAGGCCAGAAGGTTGGCGAGCGCATCGCCGAACACCGCGCCGCGGCCGTGGCCGACATGCATCGGCCCGGTCGGATTGGCGGAGACGTATTCGACGTTGACCTTCCCGCCCGCGCCCATGCGGCTGCGGCCGTATTCCGTGTCCGCGGCGATGACCGTGCGCAGCTCCTCGCCCCACACGTCCGGGCGAAGCGTCATGTTGATGAAGCCGGGCCCTGCGATATCGACCTTGACCACCTTGTCGTCGGCCCTGAGCGCGGCGGCGATGGCGTCGGCGAGCTCGCGCGGTTTTCGACCGGCGTCCTTGGCCAGCACCATCGCGGCATTGGTCGCCATGTCGCCGTGCGTCGGATCCTTCGGCGGCTCGACGATGACGCGCGCGAGGTCGGCCCCCGGCGCCAGCGGCGCCACGGCAGCGCGCACGCGCGCCAGCATATCGGCGAACAGGTGTTGGGGTTTGTCTGCGGCGGTCATTGCGGGCTGCGGGTAGAGGATTTTGCCCGTCGAGTCAAAAGGCTGCGCCCTAGCGCAGCTCCGGCGTCGAACGGAACAGCCGCGCGTGCTCGATGAGGGCGTAGCGGTCGGTCATGCCGGCGATGTAGTCGGCGATGCGGCGCGCGCGCGTGGCTTCATCGCTCAGGCCCGCGCCCCACTCCGCCGGCAGGTCGTCCGGATGGGCGGCGAAATGCGCGTAGAGATCGCGCACCACCCGCTCGGCCTCGTCCATCACCGCCATCACCCGGTCGGAGCGGTACATGCGCGGATAGAGAAACCCCTTGATCGCCTTGTCGGCCGCCGCCATCGCCGGCGAGAAGGCGATCACCGGCGCGGACGCGGCGCGGACGTCCCCGGCCGATTGCGGCATCAGCGCCGCCAGCCGCCGCAGGCTCTCCGCCGTCACCTCCTCGATCATGCGGGTGATGACGCGCCGCACCAGCTCGTGCACCCGCCGCTGCGGCTCGAGGCCGGACGATTGCGCGTCGATCTCGGCGACGATGCCGCCGATGAGCGGCACGGCCGCGATGTCGTCGAGCGTGAACAGATCGGCGCGCAGGCCGTCGTCGATGTCGTGCGCGTCGTAGGCGATGTCGTCGGCGATGGCCGCCACCTGCGCCTCGGCGCTGGCGAAGGACGACAGCTCCAGCGGCTGCACACGGTCGTAAGCGAGGATCGGCCCCGGCACGCCGTGCGCGGCGTAGCGCGCCGTCGGCCTGCCCTCGCGCGTCAAGAGCGGGCCGTTGTGCTTCACCAGTCCCTCGAGCGTCTCCCAGGTGAGGTTGAGCCCGTCGAAATGCGCGTAGCGCCGCTCGAGATCGGTGACGAGCCGCAGGGCCTGCGCATTGTGGTCGAAGCCGCCATATTCGGCGGCGCAGGTGTCGAGCGCCCGCTCGCCGGCGTGGCCGAAGGGCGAATGGCCGAGGTCGTGCGCCAGCGCCAGGCACTCCGCAAGGTCCTCGTCGAGGCCGAGCGCGCGCGCGAGCGACCGCGCGATCTGGACGACTTCCAGCGTGTGCGTCAGGCGCGTCCGGTAATGGTCGCCTTCGTGGTAGACGAAAACCTGCGTCTTGTGGGCCAGGCGGCGGAACGCGGCCGAATGGATGATCCGGTCGCAATCCCGCCGGAAATCGTTGCGCGAGGCGCTTTCCGGCTCGGCAAAGCGCCGGCCGCGGCTTGTCAGCGGGTCGGCGGCGAAGGGCGCCCGCGCGACGGGGGTGGAAATGGCCATGTGAAAGCCTCGCCGGCGGTCACGTTGATTTTGCCGGCCGGCGTACTTAACTAATTGTGGCGGTGAATGCCAATAGGATGCCTTCGGACATGAGCGGCAACGTCACGGTCAGCGAACGGGCGCTCAGGCGCATCGGCGAGATTCTCAAGGCGGAGCCCGCCGGCACGATGCTGCGCGTCTCGGTCGAGGGCGGCGGCTGCTCCGGCTTCCAGTACAAGTTCGACATGGAGCGTGCCAAGGCTGACGACGACCTCGTGCTTGGCGGCGGCGCCGCCGTTGTGCTGATCGACCCGGTCTCGGTCGGCTTCATGGCCGGCTCCGAGATCGACTTCGTCGAGGACCTGATCGGCGCCTCGTTCAAGGTCAAGAACCCGCAGGCGAAAGCCTCCTGCGGCTGCGGCACCAGCTTCGCGCTGTAATCGAACACGGCAAAGAGTCGGTCATGCCCGGCACAAGGCCGGGCATGACGAATGTCTCCTCACCACGTCTTGCTGCCGGCCGCCTGACGCGTCGTGACGTTGACGCGGTTGAACAGGTTGGTCAGCGCGATCCACATCACGAGGCCGCCGAGCTTCTTCTCGTCGTAGTGGCTGGCCGCCGCGTCCCAGATTTCGTCGGAGACCGAGTCGGGGCTGTCGGCCATCCGCGTCGCCGCTTCCGTCAGCGCCAGCGCGGCGCATTCGGCGTCGTCGAAATGCGGCGACTCGCGCCAGGCGGCGACCGCGTGCAGCCGCTCGTCCGTTTCGCCGGCCTGCCTGGCGTGCTTGACGCCGCTGTCGACGCAGAAGGCGCAGCCGTTGATCTGGCTGGCGCGCAGGTGCATGAGGCCGAGCGTCTTGGCCGGCACCCCGCTCCCCTGCACCACGGTGTAGAGCGTCTGCAGCGGCCGGACCGCCTCGGGCAGCACATCGGCCGGATTCGTCATGCGTGCGGGTAACATCGTCCTGTCTCCTTGTCTCATATGGAACCTGCGACGCGGCCCCGGTCAGCGTGTCGTCACATTGACCGGGTGTCGTTCGTCATGGCTATGACGGAGCGCGAGCCGGAGATGTGACCGATGGCCGACAACGATTTCCTGGTGAGGCAATTCGAGAGCCACCGCGGCCATATTCGCGCGGTCGCCTATCGCATGCTCGGGTCCGCCGCCGAGGCCGAGGACGCGGTGCAGGAGGCCTGGATCAGGCTCGCCCGCTCGGATGCCACGACCATCGGCAATCTCGGCGGCTGGCTGACGACGGTGGTCGCCCGCGTCTGCCTCGACATGCTGCGCGCGCGCAAAGCTCGCCGCGAGGAGCCGATCGTGCCCGGCACGCCGGAGCCCGCGACCGAGCCGACCGATCAGGAGGCCATGCTCGCCGACTCGATCGGCGTCGCGCTGCTCGTGGTGCTTGACACGCTGAGCCCGGCCGAGCGCGTCGCCTTCGTGCTGCACGACATGTTCGATTTGCCGTTCGAGGACATCGCCGCCATCGTCGGCCGCTCGGCGGCCGCGGCGCGTCAGCTCGCCAGCCGGGCGCGGCGGCGGGTCCGCGGCGCGCAGCCCGACGAGAACGCCGACGTGGCGCGGCGGCGCGAGATCGTCGACGCCTTCCTCCTCGCCTCGCGTAACGGCGACATGGCCGGGCTGCTGCGCGTGCTCGATCCGGAGGTCACGTTCCATCCGGATGCCGTGGCCGCGCGCATGGGCAATGTCGGCGAGCTGCGCGGCGCCGAAACCGTGGCCGGCCTGTTCAAGGGCCGGGCGCAGGCGGCGAAGCCGGCGCTGGTCGACGGCGCGGTGGGAATCGCGGTGGCGTTCGGCGGACAGTTGCGCATTGCCATGCGCGTGCGCTTCGCGGGCAACCGCATCGCCGCGCTCGACGCGGTCGCCGATCCGGCCGGGCTCAAGGCGATGACGGTCGAGCCGTTCGAGCCGTGAGCCCTACTCGGCCGCGACCGCCGGCTTGTCCGGATAGGCCTCGACTTCCGCGAGCTGCGGCTCGAGCTTGCGCTTGAGCATGCGGTCGAAGCGGTCGAGATAGAGATAGATCACCGGCGTGATGTAGAGCGTCAGGAGCTGCGACACGCACAGGCCGCCGACCACCGCGACACCGAGCGGCTGGCGCAGTTCGGCGCCGGCGCCGGTGCCGAGCGCGATCGGCAGCGTGCCGAATATGGCGGCGAACGTCGTCATCATGATGGGGCGGAAGCGCAGCACCGCCGCCTCGCGGATCGCCGCCTCGGCCGACAGGCCGACGCGCCGCCGCTCGATGGCGAAGTCGATCATCATGATCGCGTTCTTCTTGACGATGCCGACCAGCATGACAATGCCGATCATGGCGATCACCGACAGGTCCATGCGGAACAGCATGAGCGTCAGGATGGCGCCGATGCCGGCCGACGGCAGGCCGGAGATGATCGTGATCGGATGGATAAAGCTCTCGTAGAGGATGCCGAGGACGACGTAAGCCGCGAAGATCGCTGCCAGAATCAGGATGCCTTGGCCTCGCAGCGAGTCCTGGAAGACCTGCGCCGTCCCCTGGAAGCCGGTCGAGATCGTCGCCGGCAGCCGCTCCTCGCGCTCGAGCGACTGGATGGCGTCGACCGCCTGCCCAAGCGACATCCCCGGCGCCAGGTTGAACGAGATGGTCACCGCCGGCTGCTGGCCCTGGTGGTTGATCTGCAACGGCCCGACCGTGGGCACGAAGTGCGTCACCGCCGACAGCGGCACCACCGTGCCGTTGCTCGTCTTCAGGTACAGCCGGTTGAGGTCGGCCGCGCCCTGGCGGTACTGCGGCATGCTCTCCAGGATGACCTGGTAGTCGTTGGCCGGCGTGTAGATCGTGGCCACCTGCCGCGTGCCGAAGGCGTTGTAGAGTTCCTGCCGCACCTGATCGACGCTGACGCCGTAGACCGCCGCTTTCTCGCGGTCGACGTCGACCGTGATCTGCGGGTTCTTGATGTAGAGGTCGGTCGTGACGTCGAGCAGGCCGGGAATTTTCGCGATCTTGTCACGCAATTCCGGAGCCAGTTTGTAGAGCGAGTCGGTGTCGTTCGATTGCAGCGTGTACTGATACTGGCTCTTGTTCAGCCGGCCGCCGAGATTGATGTTCTGGATCGGCTGGAAGAAAATCTCGATGCCGACCACGGTGTTCGCGTTCTTGCGCAGGCGCGCGAGGATGGTCCGCAGGTTGTCGCGCTCGCTGCGCGGCTTGAGCGCCACCAGGATGCGCCCCGAGTTGAGCACCGAGTTCGGGCCGCCGCCGCCGATCGTGGAATTCACGTACGAGACCGCCGGATCCTTGCGCAGGATGTCGGCGACCTTTTTCTGGTGCTCGGCCATCGAGTCGAAGGAGACGTCGGTGCGCGTCTCGGTGATGCCGAGCAGGTAGCCGGTATCCTCGGTCGGGAAGAAACCCTTCGGCACGGCGATGTAGAGCCAGATGGTGGCGGCGAAGGTGCCGAGCGTCACCATGAGCATGACGAACTTCACCGACAGCACGCGGTCCAGCGACCACGTGTAGGCGCCGAGCATGCGCTCGAACACCCATTCGAATGTGCGCAGGACGGCGTTCTGCTTCTCCTCCTCGCCCGGATGGTGCCCCTTGAGCACGCGGGCGCACAGCATCGGCGTCAGCGTCAGCGACACGAAGCCCGAGACCACGATCGCCACCGAGACGGAGACGGCGAATTCACGGAACACGCGGCCGACCATGCCGCCCATCAGCAGCACCGGGATGAACACGGCGATCAGCGAGAAGGTGATCGACAGAATGGTGAAGCCGATCTCGCGCGAGCCTTTTAGCGCCGCCTCGAACGGGCGCATGCCGCCCTCGATGTGGCGGACGATGTTCTCCAGCATGACGATGGCGTCGTCGACGACGAATCCGACCGACAAGGTCAGCGCCAGCAGCGTCATGTTGTTGATCGAGAAGCCGAACATGTACATCGACGCGAACGTGCCGACGAGCGACACCGGCACCGCGAGCGCCGGGATGACCGTGGCCGACACCTTCCGCAGGAACAGGAAGATCACCAGGATCACGAGCGTGACGGCGATCGCCAGCGTTTCCTTGACGTCGGAGACCGCGTCGCGGATCGACGTCGAGCGGTCGAACAGCGGCTGCATCTGGATCGACGGCGGCACCTGCGCGCGCAATTGCGGCAGCTTGTCGCGCACCATGTCGACGACTTCGACCGTGTTTGCGTCAGGCTGGCGCTGGATCGCCAGCACGATGGCGCGCGCGTCGTTGAACCACGAGGCCACCCTGTCGTTCTCGACGCTGTCGATGACCCGCGCGACCTGGTTGAGCTTGACCGGCGCGCCGTTGCGATACGCCACGACGACGTCGCTGTAATCGGCGGCCTTCGGGATGGCTCCGGTGGCGAGCAGCGTCACCGACTCGCCCTTGCCCTGCAGCACGCCGACCGGCGTCGAGGAGTTGGCCTTGGCGACGACGTTGCGGATGTCGTCGAGCGCGATGTTGCGCGCCGCGGCCGCTCCGGGATCGACCTGGACGCGCACGGCGAATTTCTGCGCGCCGTAGACCAGCACCTGCGCGACGCCCGGCAGCTGCGAAATGGTCGGCGCCAGCACCGTCTCGGCGTATTCGTCGATCTTCGAAAGCGGCAGCGTGTCCGAGCGCATCGAGACATAGAGCACGGGGAAGTCGCCGGGGTTCACCTTGCGGAAGAACGGCGGCGTCGTCATCTCGACAGGCAATCGCCGCTGCGCGACCGCGAGCGCCGTCTGTACGTCGAGCGCGGCGCCGTCGATGTTGCGGCCGAGGTCGAACTGGATGGTGATCTGCGTCGAGCCGAGCGAGGACGACGAAGTCATCGCCGAGATGCCCGAGATGGTCGAGAGCTGGCGCTCGATCGGCGAGGCCACCGAAGCGGCCATGGTTTCGGGCGAGGCGCCGGGGAACGTGGCCGTGATCTGGATGGTCGGGAAATCGACGGCCGGCAGGGCCGCGACCGGCAGCAGGCGATAACCGAAGATCCCGAACACGATCAGCGACGCCGTCAGCAGCGTCGTGAGCACCGGACGGCGGATGCACAGTTCGGAGATATTCATGCGTGAACCGCCGATGTTGCCGTTGAGCTCATGCCGCGGGCGGTCAGCTGCCCGCCGGAGCCGTCGCGTTTGCCGTCTCGCCGTTGCGCGGATCGACGCGCGTCCCCTCCGACAGCAGGAGCTGGCCGTCGGTGACGACCGTCTCGCCGCCCTTGAGCCCGCCGGCGATCACGCTCATGTTCGCCACCTGCCGCTCGACGTCGACGTGCTGCATCTTCGACTTGCCGTCGGCCACCACGAAGACGAAGTTGCCGGTCTGGCTGACCTGGATCGCCGCGGACGGAACCACGATCGCCTCTTCTTGGCGCAGCGTCATCTCGACATTGACCAGCGTGCCCGGCCACAACAGCTCGTCGCTGTTCGGCATGGTCGCGCGCACGGTCGCCATGCCGGTCGCGACGTCGATCGTGTTCTCGATCATGCTGACCGTGCCCTCGGCCCGCCGCGGCGCGCCAGGAACGGTCGTCTCGACGGTCGCGGTCTTGTTGGCGATCGCCTGGCGGATGTCGGGCAGGTTCTTCTGCGGCACCGTGAAGGTGACATAGACGGGCGCCATCTGGTTGATGGTCGCCATCGGCGAGGTGTCGGCCTGGCGCACGAAATTGCCGACCTTGACGGCGGCGGCGCTGATGCGGCCGGTGATTGGCGCGGTGACGTTGCAGTAGCTCAATTGCACTTTGAGGTTCTGCAGCACGCCCTCGTCCGCCTGGATCGCGGCCTTGTAGACGTCGGACTGCGTCTTGGCGTTGTCGAGATTGGTGACCGGCGTCGCGCCCTTGCCGACGAGGTCGGTGTAGCGGCGCACGTCGCGCTCCGCGCCCTCGAGCTGCGCCTTGTCGCGCGCGATCTGGCCTTCGGTGGCCGCGATCTGCGCCTGGATGGCGCGGCCGTCGAGGGTGAACAGCGCGTCGCCCTCCTTGACGTGGGCGCCGTCGCTGAAATGCACGGCGGTGATATTGGTGTCGACGCGGGCTTTGAGCGCGACGCTGGCGATCGGCGTCACGGTGCCGAGCGCCTGCAACAGGACCGGCACCTGCTTGCGCTCGGCCTTTGCCACTTCGACCGGCACAGCCGGTCTGGCCGCGCCCCGCGTCGACCGCGCAGCGACGCCGTCGGTGGTCCAGAAGCCGCGCACGAGCACGGCAACGCCAATCAGGGCGAGCAACGCCACCCCAAAGACCCATTTCCGTCTGGTCATCTGTTATTCTTGGTCCGGGCTCTGATCGGGCCCTGCCCGGACATCTCCCTTTTCCGCGGATTCGCCACTTTCGGGACCGCGCGCGCCGCGATCCTAGCATATAAACGGCCCCCGGCGCCCATCCCTGCGCCGGGGCACGGTAAATACGTAAGTAATCGTGCCGGTCAACGCCTAATCGGAACGCCCATTCGGAACGCCCATGCGCATTGCCACCTGGAACGTCAATTCGGTCCGCCAGCGCCTCGAGCACCTCCAGGCCTGGCTCAAGGAGCGCCAGCCGGACATCGTCTGCCTGCAGGAGATCAAGTGCACCGACGACGCCTTCCCGCGCGAGCCCCTGGAGGCCCTGGGCTACAACGTCGCGATCCACGGCCAGAAAACGTTCAATGGCGTGGCGCTGCTGTCGAAGTGGCCGTTCGACGAGGTGGCCCCCGGCCTGATCGGCGATGACGGCGACGTGCAGGCCCGCTTCCTGGAGGCACTGGTATCCACGAAAACCGGCGCGCTGCGCGTGGTCAGCCTCTATCTGCCCAACGGCAACCCGGTCTCAACCGACAAATACGCCTACAAGCTCGGCTGGATGGACCGTCTCCTTCGCTTCACACGCGAACGCCTGAAGCTTGAGGAGCCGATGCTGCTCTGCGGCGACTACAACGTCATCCCGGCGCCGGCCGACGCCCGGCGCCCCGAGGCCTGGGTCAACGACGCGCTGTTTCTGCCGCAGACGCGGCAGCGTTTCCGCTCGCTGGTCAATCTCGGGTTGACCGACGCCATCCGCGCGGCGAGCGACGCACGCGACCTCTACACCTTCTGGGACTATCAGGCCGGCGCGTTCCAGAAGAACGACGGCATCCGCATCGACCACATCCTGATGTCGCCGCAGGCGGCCGACGCTTTCACCGATTCGGGAATCGACAAGCACGTGCGCGGCTGGGAGAAGCCGTCCGACCACGTGCCGGTCTGGGTCGATCTCGCGCTGGAGGGGCGCTAGCGGCTACTCGTGCCGGCTGGCGAGCCAGCGCTTGAGGAAGACGGCGCCCATGGCGCGCTCGTCCTCGTTCGCCTGACGCATGGCGCTGTCGTAGAGATTGGTGATCCAGGCCTGCTCGTGCGGCGCGCATTCCTTGGCGAGCGCGAGCCACATCAGGCCGCGCGCCGCCTGCCGCGGCACGTGATCGCCGGCGAACAGCATGGCGCCGAGCATCGCCTGCGCCTCGCACTTGCCCTTGTGCGCCGAAAGGCCGAACCACCGCGCCGCCTGGCGCGGATCGTGCGGCGCGCCGGTGCCGTCGAGGTAGAGCCGCGCCAGATTGTACTGCGCGTCGGGGTCGCGGAAATACGAGGCCGCGTAGGCGAACATCTCGCGCGCGTGCTCGGGGTCGCGTTTGACGGCGGAATTGGGAATGCCGGTCAGGTAATAGTGGCCGAGCGCGACGAAGGCGTTGGCGACGAAGCGCGCCTGCGGCGTGTCGGGTGAATCGTCGGCGTGGCTGTTGGCGATGCGCTGGAAGTACGCGAAGGCCTTCAGGTCGTCATGCGCGACACCGTCGCCGTCGGCGTACATGCGCCCGAGTTTCCACTGCGCCAGCGGATGGCCCTGCTCGGCCGCGTATTCGAGCGAATGCAAGGCCTTCTCGGTGTCGCCGGCCTTCAGCCACTTCGCGCCGGAGCGGAATGCGTCCATCGCCGACAACGGCGCCGCCGACGCCATCGCGTCGTCCGACTTGGTGCCGTCGAAAGCCACGGCCGGCGCGGCCATCAGGCCGGCGCCGATCACAATCCCGGCGAGAAGGGCCTTAGCTGTCCGCATAGCACTCCTTCTCCGCCGCGCCGCCCGGATGGGTCACCGCGCCGTTGACGGCGGGGCCGACCTGCTGGGCGTACTTCCACAGATAGCCGGAGGACGCGTCGTTCTCGCGCGGCTTCCAGGCCGTCTTGCGCTTGGCCAATTCCTCGTCGGACAGCTTGACGTTGAGCGTGCCGGCGACGGCGTCGATCTCGATGATGTCGCCGTCCTTCAGGAGCCCGATCGGGCCGCCGATCGCCGCTTCCGGACCGACATGGCCGATGCAGAAACCGCGCGTCGCGCCGGAGAAGCGGCCGTCGGTGATCAGCGCCACCTTCTCGCCCATGCCCTGGCCGTAGAGCGCCGCGGTGGTCGAGAGCATTTCGCGCATGCCGGGGCCGCCGCGCGGGCCCTCGTAGCGGATGACGAGAACCTCGCCTTCCTTGTAGGTGCGCTTCTTGACCGCCTCGAAGCAGGCCTCCTCGCCGTCGAAGCAGCGCGCGGGACCCGTGAACTTCAGGGTCTTCATGCCGGCGACCTTCACGATGCCGCCGTTCGGCGCGAGATTGCCCTTCAGGCCGACGACGCCGCCGGTCGCGGTGATCGGCTTGTTCGCCGGGCGCACGACGTCCTGATCGGGGTTCCACTGCACGTTCTTGAGATTCTCGGCGATGGTGCGGCCGGTGACGGTGATGCAGTCGCCATGCAGGAAACCGTGGTCGAGCAGCGTCTTCATCAGGAGCGGCACGCCGCCAGCCTCGAACATGTCCTTGGCGACATAACGGCCGCCCGGTTTCAAATCCGCGATATACGGTGTCTTTTTGAAGATTTCGGCGACGTCGAACAATGTGAACTCGATGCCGCATTCGTTGGCGATCGCCGGCAGATGCAGCGCGGCGTTGGTCGAGCCGCCGGAGGCGGCGACGACGGCGCAGGCATTCTCCAGCGCCTTGCGGGTGACGATGTCGCGCGGGCGCAAATTCGAGCGGATCAGGTCGATGATCATCTCGCCGGCGAGCATGCAGAACTTGTCGCGGATCTCGTAAGGCGCAGGCGCGCCGGCGGAGTACGGCAGCGCCAGGCCGATGGCTTCCGAGACGGTGGCCATCGTGTTGGCGGTGAACTGCGCGCCGCAGGCGCCGGCCGAGGGGCAGGCGTTCTGCTCGAGGATGTCGAGGTCTTCGTCCGACATGGCGCCGACCGAATGACGGCCGACCGCCTCGTAGACGTCCTGAATGGTGACCGGCTTGCCCTTGAAGGTGCCGGGCAGGATCGAGCCGCCGTAGATGTAGATCGACGGCACGTTGAGACGGCACATCGCCATCATCATGCCGGGCTGCGACTTGTCGCAGCCGGCGAGCCCGATCAGCGCGTCATAGGCGTGACCGCGCACGGTCAATTCCACGGAATCGGCGATGACCTCGCGCGACGGCAGCGAGGCCTTCATGCCGGCATGGCCCATGGCGATGCCGTCGGTGACGGTGATGGTGCAGAACTCGCGCGGCGTGGCGCCGCCGGCCGAGACGCCCTTCTTGACCGCCTGCGCCTGGCGCATCAGGGCGATGTTGCAGGGGGCGGCCTCGTTCCAGCAGGTGGCGACGCCGACGAAGGGCGCGTGGATCTGTTCGGTGGTCAGGCCCATCGCGTAGTAGAAGGCCCGATGCGGCGCCCGCTCCGCGCCTTCGGTGGCGTGGCGGCTCGGCAGTTTCGATTTCAGATTATTCTTGGCGTCCATTAAGCACTCGGGCCCCCGCCCCGTACAACGTCTGCCGGTTGGTGCCGGCTCCGGTTTTCTTCAAAAAGCCTGTGTGGCAGCAAAACCTTAAAGTCCGACAACGCCTTGCAACGCCCTACACGGCAATGATGTCGCGGCAGCCTATGGCCAAATCGCGGCGTGGCCAGAGCTACGGTGTGGCCGGGATTTGAATGTCGGGGGGGTGTGGCCGCGGGGACACAGAAATTTGATGCAAAGCCGGGCAAGACCAGCGGCATGGCCCGTTTGCCCCGCCTTCGCCGCTCGTTTTTCGCCCGTTCGGTGCACGAGGTGGCGCCGGACTTGATCGGCGCGACGCTTCTGGTCGGCGGCGCCGGAGGCGTCATCGTCGAGGTCGAGGCCTATCACCACACCGATCCCGCAGCGCACAGTTACGGCGGCATGACGCCCCGCAACGCCGTGATGTTCGGCCCGCCGGGCTTTCTCTATGTCTACCGGTCCTACGGCATCCACTGGTGCATGAATTTTGTGTGCGAGGAGGCTGGATCGGCCAGCGCCGTGCTGGTCAGGGCCATCGAGCCGAGGGCCGGAATTGCTGCAATGCAGCGCCGGCGCGGGTTCAAGGATCTGCGCGCGCTGTGTTCGGGACCGGGCAAGCTGTGCGAGGCGCTGGCCGTCACGATCCGGCACAACGGCATGGCCGTCGACCGGGCGCCCATCGAGGTCCGGGCGCGGCCGGGCGCGCCGGAGATCGTCACCGGCCCGCGCATCGGCATCACCAAGGCGGCCGCGCTGCCCTGGCGCTATGGGCTGAAGGGCTCGCCGTTCTTGAGCAAGCCGTTCAAAGCGTAAGGCGAAAATCCGGCTCGAAGCCGAGGAGCCGCTTGGCTTTTTCGCTCGACAAAGTCGGGTCGTCTTCGGCCACGTTGTAGAGGCCCGGCTCGCCGCGGATGAGCGCCGCCGCGCAGGCCTGCGCCGCCGCATCGACGTGGACACACGGCCGCTTGGTCGGGCCGTCCGGCGACCAGGTGCCCGGCCCGTAGAAATAACCGTAGCGCAGCACGATGCCCTCCGGCAGCGCCAGCACCGCGTCCTCGAGCGCCTTCACCGCCGGGATCGTCCCGGCCATCGCGCCCTCCGCCTTCGCCATCGGATCGGTCTCGACGCGGGCTCCGGGACCGTCGGCGTAGATGAAGGCGATGCTCTGCGCGATCAATCGGCGCACGCCGGCCGCGCGCGCCGCCGCGGCAAGGTTCGGCGTGCCCTCGACGCGGATGCGCGCGTTGCGCTTCAAGCCCTCGGCGTATTGCGGCGTGCCCGGCGCAAAGGCGAGATCGGTCAATTGATGGATCACGGCGTCGGGCTTTGCGGCAACGACCGCGCGCTTCAAGGCTTCGGCGTCGAACACGTCGACGACAACCGGCTCGGCGCCGAGCGCGCGGATCGCATCGGCCTTCTCCGCCGACCGCGTCGTGCCGGCGACCTGATGGCCCGACTTCACCAGCAGCGGCGTCAACCGCCGCCCGATCGCCCCACCCGCTCCGGCCAGAAAGATGCGCATCGAGAACCTCACTTTCTTATCCCTCCCCTTTCAGGGGAGGGTCGGCGAGCGAAGCGAGCCGGGGTGGGGTCGGAACCTGGTGAAAGCCCCCACCCGGCCGGCTTCGCCGGCCACCCTCCCCCGCAAGCGGGGGAGGGATAAAGAACAACTACTCCGCGCCCTTGAGGCGCTCCAGCGCCTCGGCGATCCTGGCCTTGCGGGTCACGGCTTCCCCGCGCTTCTCTTTCTCCTCCTCCACCACCTCTTCGGCCGCGCGCTCCATGAACTTCGGATTGTTGAGCTTGGCGTCGCAGCGCGCGATATCGGCATCGGCTCTCTGCATCTCCTTGGCGAGGCGCGCGCGCTCGGCGGCAAGATCGATGACGCCCTTCAAGGGCAGCGCCGCCACCTCGCCGCGCACGACGAGTTGCACCGAGCCCGCGGGCGCGCTCGGTGCGTGAGAAATCTCCGACACGCGCGCCAGCCGCTTGATGACGTCGACCCAGCGCGCGGCCAGCGCCTGCGTCTCAGCCGACGCGCCCGCGAGCACGACCGGAATGACGGCGTTGAGGTTCATCTCGGCACGGATCGAACGGATCGCGGTGATCAAGTCGATGACCCAGCCGATCTCGGCCTCGGCCTTGTCGTCTGTCAGCCCTTCGAGCCTCGGCCATTCGCTCAGCGCCAGAAGCGCGTCGCGCCTGGGCCCGTGCTCGGCCGTCACCGCCCACAATTCCTCGGTGACGAAGGGCATGAACGGGTGCAGTAGCTTCAATATCTCGTCGAGCACCCAGGCCGCGGTGGCGCGCGTCTCATCCTTGGCCGCGCCGTCCGGGCCGGTCAGCAGCGGTTTCGACAGTTCCACGTACCAGTCGCAATAGACGTTCCAGACGAAACGATAGGCAGCGCCGGCGGCCTCGCTGAAGGCATAGGCCTCGATCGCCGCCGTGATCTCGCCCACCGCCTTCTGCGTCTCGTGCGCGATCCAGCGGTTCAAGACTTCCTTCGCGCCCTTCGGATCGAAGCCGGCGACGCGCCTGGCGCCGTTGAACTCGACGAAGCGCGCCGCGTTCCAAAGCTTGGTCGCGAAGTTGCGGTTGTTCTCGACGTCCTGCGGCCCGAGGCGGATGTCGTGGCTCGGCGCCACCGCGCGCATCAGCGTGAAACGCAGCGCATCGGCGCCGTATTCGTCGATGATGCCGAGCGGGTCGACGACGTTGCCCTTCGACTTCGACATCTTCTGCCCGCGCTCGTCGCGCACGAGGCGGTGGATGTAGACGTCCTTGAACGGCACGTTGGGCATGAAGTGCATGCCCATCATCATCATGCGCGCGACCCAGAAGAAGATGATGTCGAAGCCGGTGACCAAAGCCGAGGTCGGATAGAAGCGTTTCAGCTCCCTGGTGTCGTCGGGCCAGCCGAGCGTCGAGAACGGCCACAGCGCCGAGGAGAACCAGGTGTCGA
>DATNBL010000002.1:0-2749 GCA_035571935.1 Pseudolabrys sp. | reverse complement strand
CCGCGCGCGCCGTAGGTGCGCAGCAGCGCCAGCCCGCGATCCCTGTCCTCGGCGATACGATCGACATTGCCAAAGCCCTGCACCGCCACGGCCTGGCAGCCGTCGGTGGCCTCGCGGTCGGCGACGATGGCGCCGTTCTCGGTCACGACGATGCCTGTGGAATATTCGACGGTCTTGCGCGGCGCCGGTCCCTGCGCGCCGGCGGGAAACGCATTGAACGCGCTCGACATCGCGATCACGATCGGCTCGACCGTGTTCTCCACCGCCTGGTCGTACAGGATGGTCATGATGCGGACTTCGTCGCCCTTGAAGGTGCCGCGCATATAGAATTTCTTCAGCCCCTGCAGGCCCGACAGCACGAAAAAGTCTGGCTTCACCACGGTGTAGTCGACCGTCCGGCCGGGCTCCTTTTTCTCGCGGTCGGCGAGTTTCGCCGTGGTCGGTCCCGCTTCCTTGCGCCGGGCGAGCAGCACCTGGGTGGTGCCGGTCGGCGAGCTCCATTTGGTGCCGTTGGCGTCGCTGGTCTGCTGCGGCACGAGCTTGGCCGGAACGCCGAGCCGGACGCCGGTGCCGGCATCCGTGACGATCTTCCAGCCGACACTTTCCTGCCGCCGCCGCGCGGTCTCGGCGAGCACGGCGCGCTCCTGCGGATTGAGCACGCCGGTCTGCTTGCCGCCCTTGTTCTTCTGATATTCCTTGATCGCGGCGACCATGCGCTCGCTGACGTCGCCGGTGATCGCGCCGTTATATTCCCCGACCCAGGCGAGGTCCGATTGCAGCGCCAGCCGTTCGCCCTGCGCCATCGCATTGGCGGTATCGGCCGGCGTCTGCAGCGCCGGAGGCCGGATCGGGACGGTCGCGACCGATTTCGGCTTCACGCCCGGGATGCCCGGCGTGGTCGACTGCGCCTGCACGGAGGTCCCGGCCGCGAATATCACTGTTGCTGCCAGCCACGATCTCATGACAAATCCCGGGGGAGATTGAACAGGAGCAATTCAAGCACATCTGCTTGGTCGGTAACAGCCGGGCTGTGGTTCATGGAGCGCGACAGGTAAGAGGATGCTAAGCGGCGACGAACTCGAACGCTATGCCCGGCACATCGTGCTGCACGAGGTCGGCGGCCCCGGCCAGCAGGCGCTGAAGGAGGCGTCCGTGCTGGTGATCGGCGCCGGCGGTCTCGGCGCACCGGCCCTGATGTATCTCGCCGCGGCAGGCATCGGCGAGCTCGGCGTCGTCGATGACGATCACGTGTCGCTCAGCAATCTGCAGCGCCAGATCATTCACACCACGCCCGATATCGGCCGGCGCAAGGCAGATACCGCCGCCGAGCGCGTGCATGCGCTCAATCCGCATGTCCGCTTCGCAGCGCACGCCACGCGGTTGAAGGCCGATAATGCGATGTCGCTGATCGGCGCCTACGATCTCGTGCTCGACGGCTCCGACAATTTCGAGACGCGCTATCTCGTCTCCGATGCGTGCTTCCTCGCCGCGCGTCCGCTGATCACGGCTTCGCTCGGCACCTTCGACGGCTCGCTCACCACCATCCGCGCGCATGAGAGGAACGAGAAGGGAGAGTTCAACCCGACCTATCGCTGCCTGTTTCCCGAGCCGCCGCCGCCGGGCACCGTGCCGACCTGCGCGGAAGCCGGCGTGCTGGGCGCGCTAGCCGGCGTGCTCGGCTCGATGATGGCGATGGAAGCGATCCGCGAGATTGTCGGCTTCGGCGAGGGTCTGGTCGGCAAGCTCCTGATGGTGGACGCGCGCAGCATGCGCTTCGAGACACTTCGCTACGCCCGCGATCCGCTCAATCCCTTGAACGGCGATGCGTTGACCATCACCGACCTCAGCGGGCACCGCTGATGGATGGCGGGCACGGCGTAAGCGCGCCTTTGCCTACCCTGCGCATCCATCACAACATGCTCGGCAATACGCGATCCGGCGGCTTGTGGTTGTCGAGGAAGGTGCGGATGTTGATGATCACCTTCTCTCCCATCTCGACACGGCCTTCGATGGTGGCCGATCCCATGTGCGGCAACAGCGCTACCTTGCCCTGTTTCGCAAGCCGCACCAGTTTCGGATTGATCGCGGGCTCGTTCTCGTACACGTCGAGGCCCGCGCCGCCGATGTCGCCGGTCTCGATCAGCCTGGTCAGCGTGTCCTCGTCGATCACTTCGCCGCGGGCGGTGTTGACGATATAGGCGTCCTTGCGGATCAGCTTCAGCCGCCGCGCCGAGAGCAGATGGAACGTCGCCGGCGTGTGCGGACAATTCACCGAGATGATGTCCATACGCACCAGCATCTGGTCGAGGCTTTCCCAATAGGTGGCCCCCAACTCCTCGGCGATCACGGGGGCGACCGGGCGGCGGTTGTGATAGTGGATCTGCAGGCCGAAGGCGCGGGCACGGCGCGCAACCGCCTGTCCGATGCGGCCCATGCCGATGATGCCGAGGCGTTTGCCGCCGATGCGATGGCCGAGCATCCAGGTCGGCGACCAGCCGGGCCAGTTCTTGCCCTCGGTCAGGATCGAGGTGCCTTCGACCAGCCGGCGCGGCACGGCGAGGATCAGCGCCATGGTCATGTCGGCGGTGTCCTCGGTCAGCACCTTCGGCGTGTTGGTCACGGTGATGCCGCGCGCATGCGCCGCCGTGACGTCGATATTGTCGACGCCGTTGCCGAAATTGGCGATCATCTTCAGCTTGCAGTCGGGCTGCTTCAGCAGTTCCTCGGTGATCTCGTCGGTGACGGTCGG
>DATNBL010000001.1:0-30062 GCA_035571935.1 Pseudolabrys sp. | reverse complement strand
GAGAACAAATAGGGTACAGTGTGTTCCATCAGCCGATTCCGGCGGCGGCGGGCACCCTTTCTGGCTCGCGTTGTCGCTAGGTCGAATCCCGGCCATAAGGAGCGCGACATGAGTCAGCCTGCCCTGCGTATCGTCGAAGGATCGTCCATGGACAAGTCGAAAGCCCTGTCAGCCGCGCTCAGCCAGATTGAGCGGCAGTTCGGCAAGGGCTCGATCATGAAGCTCGGCAAGAACGACAAGACCATGGACGTCGAGTCGATTTCGAGCGGCTCGCTCGGGCTGGATATCGCGCTCGGCATCGGTGGCCTGCCGCGCGGCCGCATCGTTGAAATCTACGGGCCGGAGTCCTCGGGCAAGACGACTTTGGCGCTGCACACGGTGGCCGAGGCCCAGAAGAAGGGCGGCATCTGCGCCTTCGTCGACGCCGAGCACGCGCTCGACGTGGTCTATGCCCGCAAGCTCGGCGTTTCCACCGACGACCTCCTGATCTCGCAGCCGGACGCCGGCGAGCAGGCGCTCGAGATCGCCGACACGCTCGTGCGCTCCGGCGCGATCGACGTGCTCGTGGTCGACTCGGTTGCCGCGCTGGTGCCGCGCTCCGAGCTCGAAGGCGAGATGGGCGACGTTCAGCCGGGCTCGCAAGCAAGGTTGATGAGCCAGGCGCTGCGCAAGCTCACGGCCTCGATCTCCAAGTCGCGGACGATGGTCATCTTCATCAACCAGATCCGCATGAAGATCGGCGTGATGTACGGCTCGCCGGAGACGACCTCGGGCGGCAACGCGCTGAAATTCTACGCCTCGGTGCGCCTCGACATCCGCCGCATCGGCGCGATCAAGGACCGCGACGAGGTCATCGGCAACCAGACCCGCGTCAAGGTGGTCAAGAACAAGCTGGCGCCGCCGTTCAAGCAGGTCGAGTTCGACATCATGTACGGCGAGGGCGTCTCCAAGCTCGGCGAGTTGATCGATCTCGGCGTGAAGGCCGGCGTGGTCGAGAAATCGGGCGCCTGGTTCTCCTATGACAGCCAGCGCATCGGCCAGGGCCGCGAGAATGCCAAGGCGTTCCTCAAGGAGAATCCCGACATGGCCGCCAGGATCGAGGCGGCGGTGCGCCAGAATTCCGGACCGATCGCCGAGGCGATCGTGACCGGCGAGTCCGAGAAGGACGACGACGAAGACGACGCGGCGGAGGCGTAAAACGCCGCCGCGGGCGGGGAGGGCGTACCTACCTCTCCGTCCGGCCGGGCGCGGCCACCCCCCGCGCCCGTCACTTTTCACGCGAACAAGTCTCGCGTATCGCCCCCGTCGGCACCCGGCTGCGTAAAGCGGCCGCCACCGAGGACGGGGGCGAAGGCGTGTCTGCTTCACCTCTCCCCGCGTGTTCTTTCCCCTCTCCCCTTGGGGGCGAGGGTGGCTAGCGAAGCGAGCCGGGAGAGGGGTACTGCCTCGGCGAGGACTTACCCTTCTCCCGCCCTCACTCGGCTTCGCCTCCGCTCGGGCACCCTCTCCCCCAAGGGGAGAGGGGAAGCGCGGCTGCGGCGCGCGCCGCGCCCCCCAAACCAGTCCCCTTCCTAGACTCTCCGCACCCCCGCCGCTAAATAGGCCCGAGAAAACATCAAGCCTGCCGGGGATTTAGGCCCTGAAGGCCGGGGCCAGAGCGATCATCCGATGAGTGGCGTCAACGATATCCGCAAGCACTTCCTCGACTACTTCGCCGCCAATCAGCACGCGGTGGTGGCCTCGTCGGCGCTGGTGCCGCGCAACGACCCGACGCTGATGTTCACCAATGCCGGCATGGTGCAGTTCAAGAACGTCTTCACCGGCCTCGAAAAGCGCCCCTACGTGCGCGCCGCTACCTCGCAGAAATGCGTGCGCGCCGGCGGCAAGCACAACGATCTCGATAATGTCGGCTACACCGCGCGCCACCACACCTTCTTCGAGATGCTCGGCAACTTCTCGTTCGGCGATTACTTCAAGGAGCGCGCGATCGAGCTGGCCTGGAACCTGATCACCAAGGAATTCGGGCTGCCGCAGGAGAAGCTGCTCGTCACCGTCTACATCGATGACGACGAGGCCTTCGGCCTGTGGAAGAAGGTCGCGGGCCTGCCCGACAAGAAGATCCTGCGCATCGCCGGCTCAGACAATTTCTGGGCCATGGGCGACACCGGCCCGTGCGGCCCGTGCTCGGAGATCTTCTTCGACCACGGCGCGCACATTCCGGGCGGCCCGCCGGGCTCGCCCGACGCCGACGGCGACCGGTTCATCGAGATCTGGAACCTCGTCTTCATGCAGTACGAGCAGGTCAGCCCCGGTGAGCGGCTCGACCTGCCGCGGCCGTCGATCGACACCGGCATGGGGCTCGAGCGCATCGCCGCCGTGCTCCAGGGCACGCACGACAACTACGCCATCGACCTGTTCCGCACGCTGATCGCGGCGATCGCCGACCTCACCAAGGTGTCGCCGGACGGGCCGCACAAGGCCTCGCACCGCGTCATCGCCGACCACCTGCGTGCCTCCTCGTTCCTCATCGCCGACGGCGTCCTGCCGTCGAACGAGGGCCGCGGTTATGTGCTCCGCCGCATCATGCGCCGCGCCATGCGCCACGCCGAGCTGCTCGGCGCCAAAGAGCCGCTGATGTGGAAGCTGGTCCCGGTGCTCACCCGCGAAATGGGCCAGGCCTATCCCGAGCTGGTGCGCGCCGAGGCGCTGATCACCGAGACGCTGAAGCTCGAGGAGAACCGCTTCCGCAATACGCTGGCGCGCGGCCTCGCAATCCTCGACGAGAAGAGCGGCGCGCTGAAGAAGGGCGACATGTTCGACGGCGAGACCGCGTTCACGCTGTACGACACCTATGGATTCCCGCTTGACCTGACGCAGGATGCGCTGCGCTCGCGCGGCATCTCGGTCGACGTTGCCTCCTTCACCGACGCAATGGAGCGCCAGCGCGAGAAGGCGCGGGCCTCCTGGGCCGGCTCCGGCGATACGGCGCAGGAGACGGTGTGGTTTGCGCTGCGCGAGAAGCTCGGAGCCACCGAATTCCTAGGCTACGAGACCGAGAGCGCCGAGGGCGTGGTCGCGGCCCTGGTCAAGGACGGCCGCGAGGTCAAGGAACTGAAGGCCGGCGACACGGGTTTCGTCGTCGTCAACCAGACGCCGTTCTACGGCGAGTCCGGCGGTCAGGTCGGCGACACCGGCGAGATGCGCCGCGAGGGCGTCAAGCTCGCCGTCACCGACACGCAGAAGAAGGGCGGCGACCTCTGGGCGCACGCCGTGACGGTGGAGCAGGGCACGGTCAAGGCCGGCGACCCGCTGCTCCTCGAAGTGGATCATGCGCGCCGCGCGGCGATCCGCCAGAACCATTCCGCGACGCATCTCTTACATGAGGCGCTGCGGCAGGTGCTCGGCGATCACGTCGCGCAGAAGGGCTCGCTGGTCTCGCCCGACCGCCTGCGCTTCGACATTTCGCATCCGAAGCCGATCACCGCGGACGAACTGATCCGCGTCGAGGACATCGCCAACGACATCGTCTTGCAGAATGCGCCGGTGACGACGCGGCTGATGGCCGTCGATGACGCCATCGCGTCCGGCGCGCGCGCGTTGTTCGGTGAGAAATACGGCGACGAGGTGCGCGTCGTGTCGATGGGCGAGCCGCCCGGCAATGCGATGGGCTGGTCGGTCGAGCTCTGCGGCGGCACGCATGTGCGCCGCACCGGCGACATCGGCCTGATCTCGGTGCTCTCGGATTCCGGCGTCGCCGCCGGCGTGCGCCGCATCGAGGCTCTCACCGGGCGCGGCGCGCGCAAGGCGGCCAACCACCACAACGAGTTGCTCAAAGCCACCGCGGCCGAGATGAAAGTGCCTGTCGAGGAGATGCCGGCGCGTGTTGCGGCGTTGCTCGACGAGCGCAGGAAGCTCGAGCGCGAGCTGTCCGAGGCGAAGAAGAAGATCGCCATGGGCGGCGGCGCAGGTCCCGCCGCGGCCGACGGCGCGCGCGAGGTCAACGGCGTCAAGCTGATCGCCCGCGCCATCTCCGGCATCTCGCCGAAGGAACTGCCGAGCCTGATCGACGAGGCCAAGAAGCAGATCGGCTCCGGCGTCATTGCCATCGTCGCGGTGAGCGAGGAAGGAAGGGCCGGCATCTCGGTCGGCGTCACGGCCGATCTCACCGGGCGCTTCAACGCCGTCGATCTTGTCAAGAAGGGCGCCGAGGCGCTCGGCGGCAAAGGCGGCGGCGGCCGTCCCGACATGGCGCAGGCCGGCGGCCCGGATGGCTCCAAGGCCGAGGCGGCCTTGAAGGCCGTCGAAGCGGCACTCGGCGGTTGAGCATGGTTGGACACCTCCACCTTTCGCTGATCATGCTTGCGGCCTTCATCGCGACAGCGAGCCCCGGCCCCGCGGTGATGGCGATTGCCGGCACCTCGATGCGGGCCGGCCGGCGCACCGGGCTCGCCTTCGCCTCCGGCGTCTCGACCGGTTCGGTGACCTGGTCGGTTGGCGCGGCCGCGGGCCTCAGCGCCGTGATGCTCGCCAATGCCTGGCTGATCGAGGTGATCCGGTGGTGCGGCGCGCTCTATCTCCTCTATCTCGCCTTCAAATCGGCGCGGGCTGCGATCAAGCCCGCCGCAGGCCTGATGCCCGCGGGGCTGACTGCGGCGACGGCGCGGCGCGCTTATGCGCGCGGCCTGGCGCTGCATCTGACCAATCCCAAGGCCATTCTATTTTTTGGCTCGCTGTATTCGTTCGGCGTGCCGGCCAATGCCACCGTTGGCGATCTCGCGCTGATCGTCGTCTGTGTCGGCATCCAGAGCGCCCTTGTTCTGCACGGCTACGCCATCTTGTTCTCGAATCCGGCGGTCGTGCGCGGCTATCTCAAGCTCAGCCGCTGGTTCGAGGCCGCTTTCGCCGCCGCCTTCGGCTATGCTGGCGTGACCATCCTGACGGCGAAGCTGCAGGCCTGAGCCCGGTTTGCTAGGATCGCGCTGAAGCGAATCCGTCACGGCCGACATGGCACAGAACAAGATCAGGGACTGGCGCCGCCGCGCCTACCAGGTGCTCGATCAGGGCCCGGTTGGCGACCACACCGTCGTTCTGGTCGACCGCCTGCTGGTCGGCTTGATCCTTGTCAATCTTCTCGCCGTCGCGCTCGAATCGGTGGCGCCGCTGCGCGCCGCCTACGCGGTGGAATTCGACGCCATCGAGCTCGTCTCGCTCGTCGTGTTCTCGGCGGAGTACCTGCTGCGCATATGGTCGGCGATCGAATACGGGCCGCACAAGCATATGTCGCCGGTGAAGGCGCGGCTGAAATACATGGTGAGCGCCGCCGGCCTCGTCGACCTCGTCGCCGTGCTGCCGTTCTGGTTCGCGCCGCTGCTGCCGGCCGACCTGCGCGTGCTGCAGGCGCTGCGTGTGCTGCGGTTCTTAAAGATCGCGCGTTACTCGCCGGCGATGCGCTCACTGCTCGACGTGCTCTACCGCGAGCGGCGTGCGCTGTTCGGCTGCATGGTCATCACCATGGGCTCGGCGCTGGTTGCGGCCGCGCTCATGCACCTTGCGGAAGGGCGCGTCCAGCCGGACAAGCTCGGCACCATCCCAGATGCGCTGTGGTGGGCGATCGTCACGCTCGGCACGATTGGCTACGGCGACGTTGTGCCGGTAACCGCGCTCGGCAAGCTCATCGCCACCGGCACGATCTTCCTCGGCCTCATCACCATCGCGCTGCCGGTCGGCATTATCGCCACGGCCTTTGCCGAGCAGATCCACCGCCGCGACTTCATCGTCACCTGGGCGATGATCGCGCGCGTGCCGCTGTTCGCCGAGCTCGACGCGGCCGAGATCTCCGACGTGATGGAATTGCTCAGCGCGCAGGTCGCCGAGGCAGGGCAGGTGATCGTCCGTGCGGGCGAACCCGCGCACTCGATGTATTTCATCGCCTCCGGCGAGGTCGAGATCGCGGTCAGGCACGAGCGGCTGCGCCTCGGCATCGGGCAGTTCTTCGGCGAGGTGGCGGTCTTGCGGCGCGCGCGGCGTTCCGCGACCGTGACGGCCCTGTCGCGCACGAGCCTGTTGGTGCTCGACGCACAGGACCTGCACGCGCTGATGCAGCGCGATCCGCGCGTCGCCGCGCGCATCAAGGACGTGGTCGAAAAACGCGTCGGCCACGAGGTGGTGACGCCCAAGGGCGACATCGTGACGGAGGAGATCGAGTAGCGTCTCTCCCGCCGCGCTAAGAGAGAATTAGGCCATCGCCTTCTTCAAATTCTTGTCGACCTTGTCGAGGAAGCCCGTTGTCGACAGCCATTTCTGGTCCGGGCCGACGAGCAGCGCCAGGTCCTTGGTCATGAACCCCGTCTCGACCGTCTCGACGCAGACCTTCTCCAGCGCAACCGAGAATTTCGCCAGCGCCGCGTTGTCATCGAGCTTGGCGCGGTGCGCGAGCCCCCGCGTCCAGGCGAAAATCGAAGCGATCGAGTTGGTCGAGGTCTGCTCGCCCCTCTGATGCTGGCGATAGTGGCGCGTCACGGTGCCGTGCGCGGCTTCCGCCTCGACCGTCTTGCCGTCCGGCGTCATCAGCACCGAGGTCATCAGTCCGAGCGAGCCGAAGCCCTGTGCCACCGTGTCGGACTGCACGTCGCCGTCGTAATTCTTGCAGGCCCAGACATAACCGCCCGACCACTTCAGCGACGACGCGACCATGTCGTCGATCAACCGGTGCTCGTAGGTAATCTTCTTTGCCCCGAACTTGTCCTTGAACTCGGTCTCGAACACCTCCTGGAACAGCTCGAGAAAGCGGCCGTCGTACTGCTTGAGGATCGTGTTCTTGGTCGACAGGTAGAGCGGATAGCCGCGCCCGAGCGCATAGTTCATCGAGGCGCGGGCGAAGTCGCGGATCGAACCGTCGAGATTGTACATCGCCATGGTGACGCCGCTCTCCGGCGCCTTGAACACCTCGTGCTCGATCACCTTGCCGTCCGCGCCGGTGAACTTCAGGCTGATCGTACCGGCGGTCGGAAACTTGAAATCCGTGGCGCGGTACTGGTCGCCATAGGCGTGGCGGCCGATGATGATCGGCCTGGTCCAGCCCGGCACCAGGCGCGGCACGTTCTTGCAGATGATCGGCTCGCGAAAGATGGTGCCGCCGAGGATGTTGCGGATGGTGCCGTTCGGCGAGCGCCACATCTTCTTGAGGTTGAACTCCTTCACGCGGCCTTCGTCCGGCGTGATGGTGGCGCATTTGACCGCGACGCCGATCTTCTTCGTCATCTCGGCGGCGTCGACGGTGATCTGGTCGTCGGTCTCGTCGCGCTTCTGGATGCTCAGGTCGTAATAAAGGAGGTCGATGTCGAGATAGGGGTGGATCAGTCTGTCCTTGATGAACTGCCAGATGATGCGGGTCATCTCGTCGCCGTCCATCTCGACGACAGGGTTCTTCACCTTGATCTTGGCCATCAGGAGCTCGTCTTTCCACGTTCGGCATCAGTGCGCATGAAAAAGCCCGCCGGGCCGAAGCCGCGGCGGGCTCTATAGCATCGGCTGTCCGGGTCTAAAAGCGAGCTCAGAGCGCGGCCAGTGCCGTGTTCAGTGTGGCGCTTGGGCGCATCGCGGCCGATGTCCTGGCGGCGTCGGGCAGATAATACCCGCCGGTGTCGACCGGCTTGCCTTGCGCGCCGATCAACTCGTCATTGATCTTGGCCTCGTTCTTGGCGAGCGTCTCGGCCAGCGGTTTGAAGCGCGCCGCGAGTTCCTTGTCCTTGGCCTGCGCGGCCAGCGCCTGCGCCCAATAGAGCGCCAGGTAGAAATGGCTGCCGCGATTGTCAATCTCGCCGACCTTGCGCGCCGGGCTCTTGTTGGTCTCCAGGAACCGGCCGATGGCGGTATCGAGCGTCTCGGCGAGCACCAGCGCCATGGCGTTCTTGTATGTATGGCCCAAATGCTCCAGCGAGGCGCCGAGGGCCAGGAATTCGCCGAGCGAATCCCAGCGCAGATAGCCCTCTTTCTGGAATTGCTCGACGTGCTTGGGCGCCGAGCCGCCGGCGCCCGTCTCGAACATGCCGCCGCCGGCCAGCAACGGGACGACCGAGAGCATTTTGGCCGAGGTGCCGAGCTCCATGATCGGGAAAAGGTCCGTCAGATAATCCCGCAGGATGTTGCCGGTGACGGAAATCGTGTCCTGACCCTTGCGAATCCGTTCGAGTGAAAATTTCATCGCCTCGACCGGGGCCAATATGCGGATGTCGAGCCCCGACGTGTCTTCGCTCTTCAGGTACTTTTCGACCTTGGCGATGAGCTGTGCGTCGTGCGCGCGGTCCTTGTCGAGCCAGAACACCGCGGGCGTGTTGGTCAGGCGGGCGCGGCGGACACCGAGCTTGACCCAGTCGCGCACGGCTGCGTCCTTGAGCTCGCACATGCGGAAGATGTCGCCGGCCTCGACCGGACGTTCCAGGAACACCTTGCCATCGTCCGCGACGACGCGGACCGTGCCGGCCGCCGGCACCTCGAAGGTCTTGTCGTGCGAGCCGTATTCCTCGGCCTTCTGCGCCATCAGGCCGACGTTCGGCACCGTGCCCATTGTCTTTGGATCGAACGCGCCGTGGGCCCGACAATCCTCGATGACTGCCTGGTAAAGCCGGGCATAGGCGCGATCCGGGATCACGGCCTTAGTGTCGTGCAGCTTGCCGTCGGGTCCCCACATGCGGCCGGATTCGCGAATCATGGCCGGCATAGTCGCGTCGATGATGAAGTCCGAGGGGACATGGAGGCCGGTGATGCCCTTGTCGGAGTTCACCATCGCGAGCGCAGGGCGCTTGACGTATTCGGCCGCGATGTCGTCCTTGATCGCCTTCTTCTCGGCTTCGGGCAGCGTCTCGATCTTGGCGAGCAGGTCGCCGAAGCCGTTGTTGAGGTTGACGCCGAGCTTCTTCAGCGTGGCAGTGTGCTTCTCGATCACATCGGAGAAGAAGGCGGACACGGCGTGGCCGAAGATGATCGGATCGGCGATCTTCATCATCGTCGCCTTGACGTGCAGCGAGAACAGCACGCCTTGCTTCTTGGCGTCGTCGATCTGCTCGGTGAAGAATTTGCGCAGCGCCTTGGCGCTCATGACCGCCGCATCGATGATCTCGCCATCCGCGATTGCCGTCTTTGCCTTCAGCACGGTGGTCTTGCCGCCCGCGTCGACCAGCTCGATGCGAACGTTGGTCGCCTTGTCGACCGTGGTGGCGATTTCGGAGCCGAAATAGTCACCGCTCGACATGTGCGCCACGTGCGATTTGGAGTCCTTGCTCCATGCGCCCATCTTGTGCGGATTCTTGCGGGCGTAGTTCTTGACCGCGGCGGCCGCGCGGCGGTCCGAATTGCCCTCGCGGAGAATTGGGTTGACCACGCTGCCGAACACCTTGCCGTAGCGCGCCTTGATCTCCTTCTCGGCGTCGGTCGCCGGATTGTCCGGGTAGTCCGGGACGGCGTAGCCCTTGTCCTGCAGCTCCTTGATCGCGGCTTTGAGCTGCGGGATCGACGCGGAGATGTTGGGCAGCTTGATGATGTTGGCTTCGGGCTTGAGCGTCAGGTTGCCGAGCTCGGTGAGCTCGTCGTTGATCCGCTGCTCGGGCTTCAGCTTCTCGGGGAAGGTGGCAATGATACGCCCGGCCAGCGAGATGTCCTTGAGCGTCACGGACACCCCCGCCGCGCCCACGAAGGCCTTCACGATCGGCAGCAGGGAAAAGGTCGCGAGCGCCGGGGCTTCATCGACCTTGGTCCACATGATTTCGAGATTCGGCATGCTTCACACCTCTGGTCGCGCTCGTTTAAGCCGACCGCAAGCTGGACATTGATGGGAATTCGGTGCGCGCCCTATAGCACCCGCCCCAGGCCGGTTAAAGCCTCGTCGGCGGGGTCAAAAGACATGTGCCGGTGCGGCATAAATGCGCCCGGCGGCCGGCCGGTGGCTGCCGCCGCTTGACGGCCGTGGCCGGCTTGGGCAGGGGCTGCGTGAGGGCGTTTGTCCGCCTCAGGAGCTTTGCATGCCGGGTGCCGGCACCGACAAGACCAGACGCTGGCTCACTACCCCCGCGCCCGTGGTGGTGCTGGTCGAGCCGCAGCTCGGCGAGAATATCGGCGCGGTCGCCCGCGCGATGGCCAATTTCGGCCTGTCGCAATTGCGTCTCGTCAAGCCGGTGCAGGGCTGGCCGAATGACCGGGCGAAGGTGATGGCCGCCGGCGCCGACCGCGTGCTCGACGCGGCGACCCTCCATGACAGTCTCGCCGCGGCGATCGGCGACTGCACTTTCGTGGTCGCGACGACCGCGCGGGTGCACGACCAGGCCAAGCCCGTGATCTCGGCCGAGACGGCCGCGGAGGAGATGGTGTCGCGCATCGCCGCGGGAGAGACGGTGGCGCTTGTGTTCGGCCGCGAGCGCTACGGGCTCGAAAACGACGAGGTTGGCCAGGCTGACCGCATCCTGACACTGCCTGTCAATCCGGCCTTCGCCTCGCTCAACCTGGGTCAGGCGGTGGTGATCGTCGCCTATGAGTGGTTCAAGCGTGCCGGCCCCGGCCTGCCGTTCACGACGGCGGAACACTCGCCGCCGGCGCAGAAGGAGCAGATCGCGGCCTTCTTCGCCAATCTCGAGGCCGAGCTGGAAAAGGCCGAGTTCTTCCGCCCGGAGGAGAAGCGCAACGTCATGCGCGTCAACCTGCGCAACATCTTCCAGCGCCTCGACATGACGCAGCAGGACGTGCGCACGCTACACGGAGTGTTCAACGCGATCGCGCAAGGGCGCAAGGGCTCGGCGCGTGGCGGCGTGCTCGACAGCGAGGAGGCCGATCGGCTGCGCGCGCTCATCAACGCGCAGGGGCCGGATGGCGAGCGGGCGCCGGCGCGCGGGCTGGCCAGGCTCCTGCGGCGGAACCCGACCGGGGCCGAGCGCGTCCTGTGGCAGGCGCTGACGTCCGACCGGCGCTTCGCCGGGCGCGGCTTCAAGCGCCAGGTGCCGGTCGGCCCGCACATGGCCGACTTCGTCTCGTTCCCGCTGCGCACGGTGATCGACCTCGTGCCGGCGGACGAGCCGGAGGATGCGGTGATACGCCGTCAAGAGAAACGGACGTGGCTCGCGGCGCACGAGTACCAGGTGATCGAGGTGAGGGCCGAAGCCGTCGAGCGCGACCTCACGGCGGCGCTCGCGGCGCTGGCGGCGAGCGTCGGCGCCGGTTGAGCCCTCATGGTTGACGGCCGGTAAACCGCCGCGCGGGCAAGCGCCACCGCACCACAACCGAATGGCAAGCGATGCCGCCTAGCGTGCTGCCCGCAGACAAAGGGGGCACCGATGCTGCGTTACGTCAGCCTGGCGGCGTTCGCCGCCATTCTTCTTGCCGCGCCGGCACTGGCGCAGAACATCGTCATTCAGCCGCGCGCCGGCAGTGCTGCGGAGGCCAAGGGTGACATCCGCGTCAACGTCGCCATGAGCTTCTTCGTCGCGGCGCCGACCGACGACAGCGAGCCGGCGGTCAAGGCGCAGGAGCAGGCGCGCCGCGTCATCTACGAGAGTGCCGCGCGCGAATGCGACGTGTTGCGGGGGACCATCGCCGGAGAATGCCGGCTGGAATCGATCAACATCAACGTCAATCGCCAGTACGGCAATCAGGTCCCGCAAGGCTTCAACGCCAGCGGCAATTTCACCTATCACGTGAAGCTGAAGTAGCCGCGCGCTTCAGCCCTTCAGCGCCTTCACCTGCGCCAGCGCGCCGTCGCGCAACAGGCCGAGGTCGCTGCCGACCGCGATGAAGCGGAAGCCGCGTTGCGCCATGGCGCGCGCCCGCTCGGGATCGCGGCAATAGATGCCCGGGATCTTGCCGGCCTTGCGCGCGGCCACGGCGATGGCGTCGATCGCTTTTTCGACCGCGGGCGCGTCGATGTCCTGCACCGCGCCGTTGCTGAGTGCGGTGGCGAGATCATAGGGGCCGATGAACAGGGCATCGATGCCGGGCGTTCCCGCGATGGCCGCGACGTTTGCGAGCGCGGTCGCCGTCTCGATCATCGCCAGCGTCAGCGTGCCGTCGTTCGCCTCTCGTAGATAGTCGGTCGAGACGGTGCGGCCCTGCATCGGCATGGCGCGCAAGGGACCCCAGCTGCGCTCGCCGAGCGGGGGATACTTGGCGGTGGCGACGAAGGCGCGGGCGTCGGCTTGGGTGTTGATCATCGGCGCGATGATCGCCTCGGCGCCGCAGTCGAGCGCGCGCGAGACCGTGGCGTAGTCGTTGAGCGGCACGCGCACGCCCGGCGTCGCGCCGGCGTGGTGCACGGCGCCGATCCCGGCGATGAGCGAGGCCATGTCCCACAGGCCGTGCTGGCTATCGAGGATCGCCGCCTCGTAGCCGGCGCGCGCAATCGTCTCGGCCACGAGCGGGGAGGCGGCCGCGCACCAGGCGGTGAACACGGTGTCGCCGGCGCGCAGCCGGCGGGCGAGGGAAAAGGCGTCTGGCATGGCAGTCTCCCGCTGTGCGGGAAGACCTAGCCGCTCTTCTTGATGGCGTCGACCGCCTGGGCGAGCAGGGCGCCCATCTGGGCGCGGATCTGGGCCTCGCCGACCCCCTTGTCCGCGAGGTCCTTGACCACCTTGCGCAGCACGTCGTTGTCGCCGCTTTCCTCGAAGTCGGCGAGCACGACCTCCTTGGCGTAGGCCTCCGCGTCGGCGCCGGTCTTGCCGAGGATGCCGGCGGCCCAAAGCCCGAGCATCTTGTTGCGGCGAGCCATGGCCTTGAAGCGCAGTTCCTCGTCGTGCGCGAACTGCTTCTCGAAGCCTTCTTCGCGCTTGTCGAACGTCGTGGTCATTCCGCCCCTCGTGCTATTGCGACAGGAAAAATCCTACCGCGCGTCCGGCTCGGCCGGATTGATAAAGCGCAACGCGAGTTCAAGCGTCGTTCCGGCGAGCGAGGGTGCGCTTGCGTTGGCAATCTCGCGTGCACAGATAGGTCTTCGCGCCTTGCATATCGCCCCAACAGGGTCAAGGCAACATCCGGCCGCGTGTTTGCGGCGAAAATGCGGAGTGGAAAACCGCGATCCGGATCGATTGTGCCGGGCGGATCGATCGGCTAGGTTGCGAGCGTGTCCGGAGCACTTGCGCCAGGATTCGCGCGATTTCTCCGATCCGCGCCGCGGACCTCGATTTCTAACAGGAGCCACGGCAGATCCGATGGACTTTCACAAACCACGGTACATTCCGATGAGCCGCCGTCGCCGTATCTACGAAGGCAAGGCGAAGGTCCTCTATGAAGGCCCCGAGCCGGGCACTTTGATCCAGCATTTCAAGGACGACGCCACCGCCTTCAACGCCAAGAAGCACGAAATCATCGAAGGCAAGGGCGTCCTCAACAACCGCATCTCGGAATACGTGTTTCAGCACCTCAACGACATCGGGGTGCCGACGCATTTCATCCGCCGCCTCAACATGCGCGAGCAGCTGATCCGCGAGGTGGAGATCATCCCGCTCGAGATCTGCGTGCGCAACGTCGCCGCCGGCTCGCTGGCGACGCGGCTGGGCATCGAGGAAGGCACGCAACTGCCGCGCTCGATCATCGAGTTCTATTACAAGAACGACAAGCTCAACGACCCGATGGTGTCGGAGGAGCACATCACGGCGTTCGGCTGGGCCTCGCCGCAGGAGATCGACGACATCATGGCGCTGGCCATCCGCGTCAACGATTTCCTCTCCGGCCTCTTCCTCGGCGTCGGCATCCGTCTCGTCGACTTCAAGATGGAGACGGGGCGGCTATGGGAGAACGACACGATGCGCATCGTCGTCGCCGACGAGATCTCCCCCGATAGCTGCCGCCTCTGGGACATCAAGTCGAACGAGAAGCTCGACAAGGACCGATTCCGGCGCGATCTCGGCGGCCTGCTCGAGGCCTATACCGAGGTCGCCAAACGCCTCGGCATCATGGCTGAGGGCGAGCGCCCGCAGGGCACTGGTCCGGTGCTTGTCAAAGGCTGAGGACGGGTGCGCCCGGCCGATTGAGCCGAACCGTCAGGGATGCTAACCGGGGGCCGTCTGGCCCCCGCGCCGTTTGAGGAGCCGCGATGAAAGCCCGCGTCACCGTCACCCTGAAATCCGGCGTGCTCGACCCGCAAGGCAAGGCGATCGAGGGCGCGCTGCGCTCGCTCGGGCTCGAGGGCGTCGCCAGCGTGCGCCAGGGCAAGGTGTTCGACATCGAGCTCGAGGGCGGCGCCGACCGCGCCAAGGCCGAGGCGCTGCTCAAGCAGGCGGCGGACAGGCTACTCGCCAACACGGTGGTCGAGAATTATCGCGTAGAGGTTCTGGGATGAGGGCCGAGCGATGAAAGCTGCCGTCCTCGTCTTCCCCGGGATCAACCGCGAGCGCGACATGGCGCGCACCCTAAAGCTGACCTCGGGTCATGCCCCGGCGATGGTCTGGCACGCGGACAGCGACCTGCCGAAGGGCACTGACCTCGTCGTCGTGCCGGGCGGCTTCTCCTACGGCGACTACCTGCGCTGCGGCGCCATCGCCGCGCGCTCCCCGATCATGACCGCGGTTCATGATTTTGCCGCCAAAGGCGGCCTCGTGCTCGGCGTCTGCAACGGCTTCCAGATCCTGTGCGAGGCGGGACTCTTGCCCGGCGTGCTGATGCGCAACTCGCAGCTCAAGTTCATCTGCCGCGACGTCTATCTGCGCGTCGAGCGCTCTGACACGCCGTTCACGCGCGGCTACAACGCCGGGCAGGTGGTCAAAGTGCCGGTGGCGCACGGCGAGGGCAATTACATCGCCGACGGCGAGACCATCGCGCGGCTGGAAGGCGAGGGGCGGGTGCTGTTCCGCTACGCCTCGCCGGACGGGATGATCGACCCAAACTGGAATCACAACGGCGCCATGAACGCCATCGCCGGCATCCTCAACGAGCGCGGCAACGTGCTCGGCATGATGCCGCACCCGGAGAACCACGTCGAAGCCTCGATCGGCTCGACCGACGGCCGCGGTGTGTTCGCCGGCCTCGTCGATCATCTGGCCAAGGCTGCATAAGTGCTTCCGAACGCAACGCCCATCACGCCCGAACTCGTCGCCGAGCACGGTCTGAAGGCCGACGAATACCAGCGCATTCTCGATCTGATCGGCCGCGCGCCGACCTTGACCGAGCTCGGTATCTTCTCGGCGATGTGGAACGAGCACTGCTCGTACAAGTCCTCGCGCGTCCACCTGCGCGGGCTGCCGACGACAGCGCCGTGGGTGATCCAGGGGCCGGGCGAGAACGCAGGCGTCATCGACATCGGCGACGGGCTCGCCTGCGTCTTCAAGATGGAGAGCCATAACCATCCGAGCTACATTGAGCCGTATCAGGGTGCGGCGACCGGCGTCGGCGGCATCCTGCGCGACGTATTCACGATGGGTGCGCGGCCGATCGCCTGCCTCAACGCGCTCTCGTTCGGCGCGCCGGAGCATCCGAAGACGCGGCATCTCGTGGCCGGGGTCGTCGCCGGGATCGGCGGCTACGGCAACTCGTTCGGCGTGCCGACCGTCGCTGGCTCGGTGCGCTTCCACGCGCGCTACGACGGTAATTGTCTTGTCAACGCCATGGCGGTCGGCATCGCCCGCAAGGACCAGATCTTCTACGCGGCCGCCTCGGGCGTCGGCATGCCGATCGTCTATCTCGGCTCCAAGACCGGCCGCGACGGCATCCACGGCGCCACCATGGCGTCCGCTGAATTCGGCGCGGACGCCGAGGAGAAGCGTCCGACGGTGCAGGTCGGCGATCCGTTCTCCGAGAAGCTGCTGCTGGAAGCCTGCCTCGAGATCATGGCCAAAGGCTGCGTCATCGCCATCCAGGACATGGGCGCTGCGGGGCTGACCTCGTCGGCCACCGAGATGGGCGCCAAGGGCGAGCTCGGCGTCACGCTCGACCTCGACAAGGTGCCGTGCCGCGAGGAAGGCATGACCGCCTACGAGATGATGCTGTCGGAGAGCCAGGAGCGCATGCTCATGGTGCTCAAGCCGGAAAAAGAGAAGGAAGCCGAGGCGATCTTCCGCAAATGGGGCCTCGATTTCGCGGTGGTCGGCGAGACGACGCCGACCAAGCGCTTCATCGTCAGGCACCGCGGCGAGGTGATGGCCGACCTGCCGATCATCGAGCTCGGCACCGAGGCGCCGCAATACAAGCGCCCCTTCGTCACCGGCGAAAAGGCCGCGACGATCGACGCGCGTACGGTGGCCCCGCCGCACGCCAATGCCGACGCCTTGGAGATGCTGCTGGCGACGCCCGATCTTTGCTCCAAGCGCTGGGTGTGGGAGCAATACGACTACGTCATCGGCGGCAATACGGTGCAGCGGCCGGGCGGCGACGCCGCGGTGGTGCGCATCGAGGACGGGCCGAAGGCCTTGGCGCTCACCACCGACGTGACGCCGCGCTATTGCGAAGCGGATCCGTTCGAGGGCGGCAAGCAGGCGGTCGCCGAATGCTGGCGCAACCTGACCGCGGTCGGCGCCAGGCCGCTCGCCATCACCGACAATCTCAATTTCGGAAACCCCGAGAAGCCGGAAATCATGGGCCAGTTCGTCGGCTGTGTGCGCGGCATCGCGGAGGCCTGCAAGGCGCTCGACTTTCCGGTCGTGTCCGGCAACGTATCGCTCTACAACGAGACCAACGGCAAGGGCATCCTGCCGACACCGTCGATCGGCGGCGTCGGCCTGCTCGAGGATTTTACGACATCGGCGACGGTCGCCTTCAAGCGCGAGGGCGAGGCGATCCTCATCGTCGGCGAGACCACCGGCTGGCTCGGCCAGTCGATGTACCTGCGCGAATTGTGCGGGCGGGAGGACGGCGCGCCGCCGCCGGTCGACCTGACCGAGGAGCACGAAAACGGTGAGTTCGTGCGGTCGCTCATCCTCGACGGCACGGCGAGCGCTGTGCACGACGTCTCCGACGGCGGGCTGCTGGTCGCGCTCGCCGAAATGGCCATCGCCTCGCATATCGGCGCGGTGCTCGATGCCGCCCCAGGCGACGTGCCTTCGCACGCCTTCTGGTTCGGCGAGGACCAGGCGCGCTATGTCGTGACGGTGCCGGCCGGCAAGGCCGACGCGGTTCTCGAGCGTGCCCGCGCCGCGAGCGTTCCGGTCTGGCGTCTCGGGGTCACCGGCGGCGCGGCGCTGTCGGTTGCCGGCGAGCGGCCGCTATCGGTCGCGGACCTGCGCGGCCGGTTCGAAGGCTGGCTGCCGGCCTATATGGCCGGCGAAGTCACGAACGCCTGAGGCGAGAGCCCGCTAATGCAGCGGGCTCGACACCTTCATCGCCGCCCGGCAGCGGAAAGTGAGGTCGTCCTCGTGCGCTGTCAGGCAAGCGAGCAGCTTGCCGCCGCCGGCGCCCACGCCGCGGCAGTGCCGGACCATGTCGAGCTTGCAGGCGCGGATCATGACCGCGGCGTCGATCGCCGGCGCCTTCGGCCTGTGCGGCACAGCTGCCGGCTTCATCGCCGCCGGGGTCGCCGCCGGCATTGCGGCGCCGTCCGGAATCGACGCGGCCAGATCGGCGACGGCTGTGCGGCAATTCGCCGACAGCTTCGCGTCATGGCTCTGCAGGCAAGCGAAGGCTTCCGGTCCCTCCGGCACGTTCTTGCACAGGCGGCGGAAGTCACCGCGGCAGGTGTATTTCAGCGCCTTCAGCTTGGCCGGGTCGATTGCCACGGCCGGCGGTGGCGCTGCCGGAGCGGCAACCACGACGGTGGCGGGAGCGGGCGTGGCTGCCGGGCGCGGCGCGGCGACCTTGGCCTTCGGCGGGACCGGCTTGGGCGCCGCCGCCGGAGCGGACGCGGCAGGTAACGGCGCGACCGCAGCAGCGGCGGGCGCCGGTGCGGGCGGTGCGGCCGCCGTGGCCGGAACGGGCGCAGGCGCCGACTCTGGCTTGGCCGCAGCGGCGGGCGCGGGCCCAGGAGCAGGAGCAGGCATGGTCACGCGCACCGCCGCCTGGCAGCCGCCGGAAAGCTTGTCGACATTCTTCTGCAGGCACACCAGCGCGTCCTTGCCGCCGGGCGTGACGCCGGAGCAGTGCGACATGAAATCGGAGCGGCAATTCGAGCGCAGCGCGCTCTGCTGCGCGCTCGTGATCTGGGCCTGCGCGGCCGTACCGGCTGAACCGGCCAGGCCGGCCGCAATTGCCATCAGGATGGCGTATCGCTTCATTGGGAAATCCCCCGAACCCTCTTAATTCTGCGCCCGCTCGCGGCGGGCGTGTGCAAAGACGATGGTAGCCCCGTCGCGGATATTGTCAGCGGTAAAAATTTGGGCGCAAATGGCCGCTAGGAAACGGCACGGATTCGCGCTACGCGCGCCCTGCACATTGAGGAGTTTCCGGCCATGGCGATGGACGCCGGCGAAATCGAGCGGCTGATCAAGGCCAGCATCCCTGACGCCCAGGTGACGATCCGCGATCTTGCCGGCGACGGCGACCATTACGCCGCGACGGTGGTGTCCGCCGCGTTCAAGGGCAAGTCGCGCGTGCAGCAGCACCAACTCGTCTACCAGGCGCTCAAGGGGCAGATGGGCGGCGTCCTGCACGCGCTGGCGCTCCAGACCGCCGCGCCCGAAAGCGCCTGATTCGGGAGGGGCAGGGCTGTCCGGATTGCGGACTTGACCCCTTGGGCTGGAAGGCCGATCTGGGCTACATATATCGTCAATGCGGGCGGGATTCCGCCCCTCAGGACAGGATCTCAAGGTCACATGGGCATCGAGCAATTCATCGACAATGAAGTCAAAAGCAACGACGTCGTGCTGTTCATGAAGGGCACGCCGCAGTTCCCGATGTGCGGCTTCTCGGGCCAGGTGGTGCAGATCCTCGACCACCTCGGCGTCAGCTACAAGGGCATCAACGTGCTCGAGTCGGACGACATCCGCAGCGGCATCAAGACCTATTCGAACTGGCCGACCATTCCGCAGCTCTACGTGAAGGGCGAGTTCGTCGGCGGCTGCGACATCATCCGCGAGATGTTCCAGGCGGGCGAGTTGCAGGGCCTGCTGACCGAGAAGGGCGTGAAGGCTGGCCAGAGCGCCTGACGCCGCCGCCGCCCGCGACCGGATAAGAAAATCCCCCGTCTCTCGCGAGGCGGGGGATTTTTTATTGCGCAACGGCTGCTGCGCGGATCAGCGCGAATAATATTCGACCACCAGATGCGGTTCCATCCGGACCGCGTAGGGCACGTCGGTGATCGTCGGGATGCGCGCGAACTTGGCGCTGAGCTTGGCGCCGTCGAGCTCGATGTAGTCCGGCACGTCGCGTTCGGCGAGCGCCTGCGCCTCGATGACGAGGGGGAGCTGCTTCGACTTCTCCTTCACCTCGATCACGTCGCCGACCTTGCAGCGATAGCTCGGGATGTTGACCTTCTTGCCGTTCACCAGCACGTGGCCGTGGTTGATGAACTGGCGCGCGGCAAACACCGTCGGCACGAACTTGGCGCGGAACACGACCGCATCGAGACGGCGCTCCAGGAGGCCGATCAGGTGCGCGCCCGAGTCGCCCTTCATGCGGATGGCATCGTGGTAGATGCCGCGGAACTGCTTCTCGGAGATGTTGCCGTAATAGCCGCGCAGCTTCTGCTTGGCTTTCAACTGCACGCCGTAGTCGGATAGCTTGCCCTTACGGCGCTGGCCGTGCTGACCGGGGCCGTACTCACGGCGGTTCACCGGGCTCTTCGGCCGGCCCCAGATGTTCTCGCCCATACGGCGATCGATTTTGTACTTGGATTCCAGGCGCTTGGTCATCGCGTCCTCGCGTTGTTGTCGATCTTTGAGGAACCGCGCCCTCCTCTGGCCGGGGTCTCCCCCGGCCCGACAGGAAAGGCCTCGAAAGCGCAAGGCCTTGCCACGGGTCGCGAAACGTCTCTGGCGGCCTTTGGGGCCGCCAGGACGCGCGGGTTGTAGGAGCGAACCGATCCGCTGTCAAACCCTATACCATGCCCATCCGGGCGGCCGTTTCCGCCGGAAGCAGGGGTTGCAGGCCGTCCGGGCAGGGTCCATGTTTCCAACCGTCAGGCCGGGCCCCTCTGGCAGTCATGGGACTGCGATGTCGGACTGATTGAACCGTCCACGGGCCCGCCATGATCGACCTCCCGTCGCTGTCCGTATCGCATGAGGCGCTCGCCGCCCTGTTCCAGGTCATCGTCATCGACCTGGTGCTGGCCGGCGACAACGCCGTCATCATCGGCCTTGCCGCCGCCGGCCTGCCGCGCAATGAGCGCACCCGCGCCATCCTCGTCGGCATCGTCGCCGCGACCGCGCTGCGCATCGTCTTCGCCGGCGTGGCCGTGGAACTCCTCGCCATCGTCGGGCTGATCTTCGCCGGCGGCATCCTTCTGCTCTGGGTTAGCTGGAAGATGTGGCGCGAACTCCGTGCCAACAAGCATGAATCGGAGCTCGATCGCGCCGCCGCGGAGGGCGCCCCGCGCAAGACCTTCGCCCAGGCGGCGTGGCAGATCGTCGCCGCCGACGTGTCGATGTCGCTCGACAATGTGCTGGCGGTCGCGGGCGCGGCGCGCGAGCACCCGTGGGCGCTGGTTTTCGGCCTCGCGCTGTCGATCGTGCTGATGGGCGTGGCGGCGAATCTGATCGCCCGCACGCTTCATCGCCATCGCTGGGTCGCCTATATCGGCTTGATGATCATTATCTATGTGTCGGTCGACATGATCTGGCGCGGCGCCTGGGAAATCCACGCGCTGGCGGGCTAGAAGCCGAACGTGGCGAGCACCCGCGCCAGCGCCGGCGGCGGCGAGCGGCCGGAGGTGAACGCGATCGTCTGCGTCCCCGCGCCGGCAGAGGGCGGCCGCCCGCGCAGCAGGTCGGCGACGCGCCGTGCGATCGCCGGCGCCGGGTCGAGCCACTCCACCGGCCACGGCGCAACGCGGCGGAAGCGGTCGAGCAGCAGCGGATAATGGGTGCAGGCGAGCACCACCGTATCGGTGCGGTCGCCGTCCTCGTCGAGGAAGCAGGGCAGGATCTCTCCGGCGATCTCGACGTCCGTCGCCGGCGTGCCCGCGAGTTCCTGTTCGGCGTAGGCGGCGAGCCGCGGCGAGCCGACCAGCGCGATATTGCATCCGGCGGCGAATTCGCGGATCAGCGCGCGCGTATATTCGCGGCCGACGGTCGCCAGCGTGCCGAGGACGGCGATGTGCTTCGTTCTGGACTGCGCGCAGGCCGGTTTGATCGCCGGCACGGTGCCGACGAAAGGCACGGCGAAGCGCGCGCGCAGGTCGGCGAGCGCGATGACGGAGGCGGTGTTGCAGGCAACGACGATCAGATCCGGCGCGTGCCGCGCGATGGCTGTGCCGATGACGTCGGCGATGCGGGCGATCAACGTGTCTTCGGGCTGGTTTCCGTAAGGGAATCTGGCGTCATCTGCGAGATAGATGTAGCGCGCGTCGGGCCGGGCCTTCTTCACCTCGCGGAACACAGTCAGGCCGCCGACACCGGAATCGAACACGAGGACGGTCGGCGCGGCGGAATCAGGCATGAGACGATCTTACGCCTTAGCCGAACACGCGCTTGAAGATCGTGTCGACGTGCTTGAAGTGATGGTCGAGGTCGAAATTGGCCTCGAGTTCCTTGTCGGAGAGCGCCTTGCGCACGTCCGGGTCGGCCTTGAGCAGGCCCAGGAAGTCGCTGCTCTCGCCGTCCCAGACCTTCATGGCGTTGCGCTGGACGAGGCGGTATGCGTCCTCGCGCGCGACGCCCGCCTTGGTCAGCGCGATCAGCACGCGCTGCGAATGGATCAGGCCGCCGAGCCGGTCGATGTTCTTCTGCATGTTGGCCGGGTAGACCAGCAGCTTGTCGACGAGCCCGGTGAGCCGCGCGAGCGCGAAATCGAGCGTCACCGTCGCGTCCGGTCCGATCATGCGCTCGACCGAGGAATGCGAGATGTCGCGTTCGTGCCAAAGCGCCACGTCTTCCATCGCGGGCAGGGCATAGGCGCGGACCATGCGGGCGAGGCCCGTCAGGTTCTCCGACAGCACGGGATTGCGCTTGTGCGGCATCGCCGAGGAGCCCTTCTGCTTCTCGGAGAAAAACTCCTCCGCCTCGAGCACCTCGGTGCGCTGCAGATGGCGGATCTCGATCGCGAGGCGCTCCATCGACGAGGCGATGACGCCGAGCGTCGCGAAATACATGGCGTGGCGGTCGCGCGGGATCACCTGCGTCGATATCGGTTCGACGGTGAGGCCCATCGCCTTGGCGACGTGCGCCTCGACGCGCGGATCAACCTGGGCGAAGGTGCCGACCGCGCCGGAAATGGCGCAAGTGGCGACTTCCTTGCGCGCAGCAATCATGCGCTCGCGGCCGCGCGCGAATTCCGCGTAGGCTTGCGCCAGCTTCAGCCCGAACGTGGTCGGCTCGGCATGGATGCCGTGCGAGCGGCCGACCGTCGGCGTCATCTTGTATTCGAAGGCGCGGCGCTTGAGCGCAGCCAGCAGCGCGTCGAGATCGGCGATCAGGATGTCGGCTGCACGCACGAGCTGCACGTTGAAGCAGGTGTCGAGCACGTCCGACGAGGTCATGCCGGAGTGCATGTAGCGCGCTTCCGGTCCGACGATCTCGGAGACGTGGGTCAGGAAGGCGATGACGTCGTGCCTGACCTCGGCCTCGATGGCGTCGATGCGGGCGACGTCGAATTTGGCGTCCTTGCCCTTGGCCCAGATCGCCTTGGCGGCGTCCTTCGGAATGACGCCGAGCTCGGCCATCGCGTCAGCCGCGTGTGCCTCGATCTCGAACCAGATCCGGTATTTCGTCTCCGGCGACCAGATCGCGGTCATTGCCGGGCGGGAGTAGCGGGGGATCATTCTTGGCTGCCAAACTGCATTGAAGTTGTCACCGCCGGGCTTGTCCCGGCGATCTCGCTTAGATCTGCACTGCGTCCCTTGTCGGGTGGCCGGGTCAAGCCCGGCCATGACAAGAAATGATTACGCCGCCTCGCCGCGCGCCATTGCGCCGGCGTTGCGGATGGCGGCGATGTTGCCCTTGTAGTCGCCGCCCTTGAACACGGCCGAGCCCGCCACCAGCACGTTGGCGCCGGCGCGCACGACGTCGGCCGCGTTCGCGGCGGTGACGCCGCCGTCGACTTCGATATCGATGGGCCGCGCGCCCACGAGCGCGCGCACCTGCGCGATCTTGTCGAGCGCGGCCGGGATGAAGGCCTGGCCGCCGAAACCGGGATTGACCGACATGATCAGTACGAGATCGACGAGATCGATGACGTGTTCGATCGTCGACACCGGCGTGCCGGGGTTCATTGTCACGCCGGCCTTCTTGCCGAGCGCGCGGATCGCCTGCAGCGAGCGGTGCACGTGCGGCCCGGACTCCACATGCACGGTGATGATGTCGGAGCCGGCCCTGGCGAAGGCTTCCAGATAGGGATCGCAAGGACTGATCATCAGGTGCACGTCGAAGACCTTCTTCGACACCGGGCGCAGCGCCTTCACCACGTCGGGACCGATGGTGATGTTGGGCACGAAATGTCCGTCCATGACGTCGACATGGATCCAGTCGGCGCCTGCCGCCTCGATGGCGCGGATTTCCTCGCCGAGCCGCGCGAAGTCGGAGGCGAGGATCGATGGCGCAATGAGGAGCGGCCGCGGCATGGACGGGTCCCGGTTACGGCGACCGCGTACCATGCGGGGGCAGCACGGGCAACGCGCAGGCCCCCGGCATCCCCGGCAATTGGCGTCGCAGCGGCGGCAGTTTTTGCCGCCCGGCGGCGGGGGCGCGGTGACGCGTGCGCGAAAATTCCAATGAAACCGACACTTTTGTGTCGCGCCGGACTGGCCCGGCCCTTGCGAGAGGGCGGACGGGCGACAGCGCCGGAAACATGCCGGCCGGTCATGAAGGACGTTGCGTATGTCGATCTCGGTCAGTTCCTCCACGGACGCGCTATCCACGCTCCAGTCTCTGCTGCAGTCGGTCGCCAACACCGCCGGCAACGTGGCCGGCATCGGCCCGGTCGGCGATTTCCTCGCCGACGCCGCCAAGAGCACGGCCCCGACCAGCGGCCAGACGACGAGCGCGCGGCCCTTCGGGATGACGTCGCACCCGCTTCCGCCCGAGGCCATGGCGGCGCTGATCGCGCTCAAGAGCAAGGACGGCAGCGGCAGCGGCACCGGCGCCGGCGGCGGCATCAACCAGAGCGATTTCGAGGCGGCGCTGAGCCCATCCGGTGTCGATCCCTCGGGCGCCGATGCGCTGTTCGCCGAGCTCGACCGCAACGGCGACGGCACCATCGACCGGGGCGAGCTGACCTCGGCAACGCGCCGCGGCCACGGCCGCCACCATCACCACGGGGATGCGAATGCGGACGGCGCCTCGGCGGCGCAGACCACGGCGCAGGCAAACCCGACCCTGATGGATCAGCTCATGAAGATTCAGGCCCAACTCGCCGGGGAGCAGGGCGCCACCATCTCGGCGGTCGCCTAGGGCCTCGTCGCCCAACGCGCCAGCGGCCGCATGAGATGCGGCAGCAGGTAGATGGGGAACTGCGCCACGGCGAAATAGAGCCATGCGATGTCGGATACGGCAAAGCCGGTCGCCGCCAGCATCAATCCGATATTGCGGTTGCCGGCCATCAGTCCGATGGCGAAGGCGCGGGCGCGGCCGGCCGGCCAGAACACCAGCGTCGTCACGATCGTCATGCCGAGCGACAGGGCGAAGGCGAGCCCGGTCAGTTTGCCGACCAGCAGCGGGTCGTGGACGAGATGTGCCGTGACCCCGTCCATCGCGGCAATCGCAAAGCTCATGAACATCAGCACGCTGAGCCCATCGATGCGCTGCGCCTGCGCTTCGATGAAGGCCGCGCCGAGAAAGCGCCGGATCACCGCCGCACCGAACGCCGATCCGGCGATGATCAGCGCCAGCCACAGGCCGAGCGCCAGCGGCGAGGCGAGCGCGGCGCCGAGGAAGAGGTGCGTGAACAGCCCCGCGGTCAACGGCGTGATGGCGACGGAGACGACGAGCACGGCGAGCGTCAGTGCCACGTCGAGGCCGAGCAAAGCGGCCACCGCCGGCGCCGACATCAGGCCAGGCGCGGAGAGTTGCAGCACCAGCATGAAGTAGAGGCCGGGCATCGCCTCGCCGAAGCCCGCATAAAAGAAGATCGCGCCGGTGATCGCCGGCGCGATCAGCATCAGCCAGATGGTGGCCGCGGCGATCAGGCCTGGCCGCGTGAAATAGCGCCGCAGCGCCTTCGGATCGACGCGCAGGAAGGCGAGCGTGAGCATGCCGACAATCACCGCGCCGAGCACGGGCTTCAGCAGCGCCGCCAGCCCCGGTAGCGACAGCCCGATGAAGATCGATAGCGCGGCGAGCAACGTGCCGTGGCGGCCGAGGAGGCTCAAGACGGCCGCGAGCGCGGCGAGCGCATTCATGTCGGGGAAAACTCCGCCGCCCGGCTGGGCCCGGCGCCCTTGATAGCGTCTTACAAAGAGGCGATCTATGCCGGGCAGGCCGCCCCGGCCATGCGGTGGACAACGAGCGCGCTGGACAAACGGCGTAGGCAGGATGGAGAGGCAATGGCACGCACCGACGCGATCGTCCTGGGAGCCGGCATCGTCGGCACGTCCATCGCGCTGCATCTGGCCAAGCGCGGCCTGTCGGTGGCGCTGGTCGACCGCAAGGGCGTCGGGCTTGAGACCTCCTACGGCAATTCGGGTGTCATCGAGGGCAGCACCATATTGCCGCCGGCGTTCCCGCCGGGGCTGACCGCGCACTTGCGTGTCGCCTTCAAGCGCGCCAGCGAGGCCAATTACCACCTGTCGTTCCTGCCGCAGGTCGCGCCCTGGCTCCTGGCGTTCCGCGCCAATTCGCAGCCGCGGCGCCTGGCAGAGACGGCGCGGTTGAACCGGCCGCTGTTTGCGCGCGCGGTCGGCGAGCACGAGGCGCTGATGCAGGAGGCGGATGCGGCGCGGCTGCTGCGCAAGACCGGCTGGATGAAACTCTACCGGCGCGAGGATGCGCTGGAGAGATTGCGTCTCGAATTTGAGCTGGCAAAGGAGTTCGGCCTGCCGCTCGAGGCACTCGACGCCAAGGGCGCGCAAGCGCTCGAGCCAAGCCTGCGGCCGCTGTTTTCACACGCGGTGTTCTGGCCGAAGGCGGCGAGCATCAGCAATCCGCTGGCGCTGACGCGTGCCTACGCGGACCGCTTCACGGCGCTCGGTGGCGTCGTCGTCACTGGCGACGCGCGCTCGCTGCACCGCTCCGGCGGCGGCTGGCGCGTCGAAACGGACGAGGGCGTGCTCGATTCGACGAATGTCGTCGTCGCGCTCGGGCCGTGGGCGCCGGACGTGCTGGCGCCGCTCGGCCTGAAGCTGCCGATGGCGGTCAAGCGCGGCTATCACCGGCATTTCCGCGCCGAGGGCAACGCGACTCTGGCGCGGCCGGTGGTCGACGCCGATTACGGCTTCCTCATCACGCCGATGGAGCAGGGAATCCGGCTGACCACCGGCGCGGAGTTCGCCGCGCGCGACGCACGGCCGACGCCGGTGCAGTTCGACCGGCTGATGCCGCGGGCGCGGGCGCTGTTCCCGCTCGGCGAGCGCGCCGACAACGACACCTGGCTCGGCGCGCGCCCATGCTTCCCGGATTCGCGGCCGGTCATCGGCGCCGCGCCGAAACTGCCGGGCTTGTGGCTCGGCATCGGACACGCGCATTGGGGCCTGACGCTGGGGCCGATCACCGGGCGGCTCATCGCCGACATGGTGACGGGGGCAACGCCAGTGGTCGATCCGGAGCCGTACCGGGCCGAGCGGTTTTTGTGAGCGTCAATGCGCCTTGATGCCGCTTGCGGCGGCGACGGCCTTCCACTGTTTGATCTCTGTCGAGATCAGCGTCTCGAACTCCTCCGGCGTGCTCGCCATCGCCGTGATGCCCTGCGCGTCGAAGCGCGCCTTTACCTCCGGCATGGCCAGGATCTCGCGCAGCGCGCCGTTGAGCTTGGCGACGACGTCCTTCGGCGTCTTCGCCGGCGCCAGCATGCCGACCCATTGCAGCGCCTCGAAGCCCGGATAGCCGCTCTCGGCGAGCGTCGGCACGTCAGGAAAGTGCTGGCTGCGTGCCGCGCCGCCGGAGGCGAGCGCCCTGACCTTGCCAGCCTTGATCTGCGGTCCGGAGAGTTGCGTCGACAGCACGCCGAAATCGGTCTCGCCGGAAATGAGTGACAGAAGCGACGGCGCGCCGCCGCGATACGGCACCTGCACCATCGTGATGCCGGCGCGGCTGTCGAATAATTCCGTGACGAAATGCGACTGGCTGTCGGTGCCCGGCGTCGCATAAGTGAGCTTGCCCGGTTCGGCCTTGGCCAATGCCACGAAGTCCTTCAGCGTCTTCGCCTGCACCTTGGCACCGGCCACGAACAGCAGGGGGTCGCGCATCAACAGGCTCACGGCGGTCAGGTCGCGCTCGGTGTCGAACGGCATGTTGGCGTTCGTCGCCGGCGTCACCGTGTGCGAGGAGGCGACTACGGCGAGCGTGTAGCCGTCGGGCGCAGTCTTGGCGACGGCGTCGGTGCCGATGATGCCGCTCGCGCCGGACTTGTTCTCCACGACCACCGACTGGCCGAGCTTCTGCGCCAGATAGGGCTGGATGATGCGCGCGACGTTGTCGTTGAGCCCACCCGGCGGGAACGGCACGATGATGCGGATGGTGCGGCCCGGGTAGGTCTCGGCCCGCGCGGCCGGCGGTATCGCGATAAAGGCCGCTAGCAGGCCGACTGCGGCAGCCACCGCAAGACGCATGGACTTCACGCTGTCCTCCCGTGTGCTATGGCTCGACGCCACTTTTTCAGCCGCGCCTCTCGACGGGCGCGGTCTCCTTCCTTGGCCGAAGCGGCGCTCCGCCGCAACAGGGATCGTCGCATGCAGGACAGCGGAATTGTCATCGTCGGCGGCGGTCCGGTTGGCCTAGCGCTGGCGGTGACGCTCGGACAGCGCCGCATTGTCTGCACGCTGGTCGAGCCGCGCACGGTCATGCACCGCATCCCCAAGGGTCAAAACCTCACGCAGCGGACGCTGGAGCACTTCTGGTCATGGGGCATCGCGGATGGTCTGCGGCGGGCGCGGGTGATGCCGCCGGACGCGCCGATCGGCGAGATCACCGCCTACGCCAATCTCGCCGGCGATTACTGGCACGCGCCGCGCGGCCGCGAACTGGTGCGGCCCTATTACTTCCAGGACAACGACCGCCTGCCGCAGTACCGGATGGAGGAGGTGCTGCGGGCCAAACTCGCGACGCTGCCGTCGGTCGAGACGAGGTTCGGCTGGCAAGCGACCGGCCTCATGCAGGATGCCGACGGCGTGCGGGTGACGATCGAGAACGAGGCGACGCGGGAGACAAAGACGCTCGCCGCGGCCTACGCCGTCGGCTGCGACGGCGGCGGCTCGATGGTGCGTGAGGCGAGCGGAATTTCCCGCAGCGGCACTGATTTCGACCAGCTCATGGTGCTCGTCGTGTTCCGCTCGCACGAATTGCACGAAAAGCTCAAGCGCTTCCCGCCGCGCTCGACCTACCGGGTGATGCATCCGGACCTGAAGGGCTATTGGCAGTTCTTCGGCCGCATCGACGTCGGCGAGGGCTTTTTCTTCCACGCGCCGGTCGCTCGCGACACCAAGCGCGACGGCTTCGATTTCCGCGCACCGCTGCGCAAGGCGGCCGGCTTCGAATTCGCCTGCGAGATCGACTACGCCGGCTTCTGGCAATTGCGCAACGCGGTCGCCGATACCTATCGCTTCGGCCGCGTCTTCATCGCCGGCGACGCCGCGCACACGCATCCGCCCTATGGCGGCTTCGGGCTGAACAACGGGCTCGAGGATGCGGTCAATCTCGGCTGGAAGCTGGCGGCGAAACTGGAAGGCTGGGGCGGTGAGTCGCTGCTCGATTCGTATTCGGCCGAGCGGCAGCCGGTGTTCCGCGACGTCGCCGAGGACTTCATCGCCGCGCGGGTTCGCCAGGAGGGCGATTTTCTCGAACGCCACGATCCGGTGCGCGACCGCACCGCGTTCGAACGCGCGTGGGACGAGCATGAAGGCGATCTCGGCAAGCGCGTGCACCGTTACGAGCCGAATTACGAGGGGTCGCCGGTTGTGATTGGCCCGCCCGGCGGCACAAGCGGCGCGCATGGCGATCATTCTTTTACGGCGCGCGCCGGCCATCATCTGGCGCCGCAGCCTTTGTCGAGCGGATGCAACGTGTTCGAGGAGTTGGGGGCGGGCTTCACGCTGCTGGCGCTCGATGCGGCGTCGGACGAGGTCGACCGCTTTGCGGCCGCGGCGCAGGCCTGCGGCGTTCCGCTGAAAATCATCCGCGATTCCGCGGCGGGCGGGCGCGAGGCCTATGGCTGCAAATTCGTGCTGGTGCGGCCGGACCAGTTCGTCGTCTTCGCCGGCGATGTGCTGCCCGCAGATGCCGAAGCACTCCTGCGACGCGTGAGCGGTCGGGATTAGGTGCGGCTCGGCGTCGCCTTCCGTTCGGTCTTGATTTCGCGACAGGCGTACTGGTCGCGGATGTGGCTGTTGAAATAGACGCCCTTCGAGAACGAGGCGCGGAAATTGGTCGCGACGTTCGGCGGCACGGCGTCATATTCGTAGACGCGGCCGGTCACGAAGGTGACGACGAGCCGCCGCCGCTCGGGCTGGTAGGTGAAGCTGGATATCACGCTCGACGGCATGCTGCGGTCCTCGCCGGAACAACGCAGTGCCGCCGTCTTGGTTCGCTAACGGCCGAAGCGATCCTGCCAGCTGGGCAGCGCGCCGGGGAAGGACAGGGCGGTCGCTGCGTAGACGCCGCGCGCGACGGCGCGGGCCATCACATTGCCGGCGATCATGCCGAGCTCGGCCATGCCGTAATGCGGATCGGGAAGCTCGATCGCGCCGGTCGCGGCGGAGAAGATCACGTCGCCGTCGAGGGGCGTGTGCACCGGATAAATGGCGCGCGCAAAGCCGTCCTGGGCCATGACGGCGAGGCGGTTTGCCTGCGCCTTGTTCAGCTTCGCGTCGGTGGCGATAACAGCGATCGTCGTATTCTCGCGCGGCCCGCCTTTGGCGCGGATGG